>CANQYW010000040.1 GCA_947628185.1 uncultured Oscillospiraceae bacterium | reverse complement strand
CTCCTTGAGGTGCCTGACGGGCTCGACCTCCGCCTTCTTGAGGTGCCCGAGCTCGGGCTTGGAGAGCTTGCGCTGGGGGACCGCGCCGAAACCCAGCTGGATGGCGTCGTAGCCGTCCTTCTCAGCGGTCTTGACCTGGGTGACGACGCAGGGGCCCGCCTCGATCACGGTGACGGGTACCACCTTGCCGGCGTCATCGAAGATCTGGCTCATGCCGACCTTTTTGCCGATGATGCATTTTTGCAACTTCATAGCTTTTATTTCCTTCCATAATAGGTTATTGGTCGGCGGGTACGCCCCTGCAACCTCGGGGCCTCCCGGCGACTTGACCCCGCGCACTTAACGCAAGTCATGCGCGACGGGTGAAAACGAATTGAATATATAATGAGTGTCGCGGATCAGAGCTTTATCTCGATCTCCACGCCCGCGGGGAGCTCCAGGCTCATCAGGGCCTCCACGGTCTTCTGGGTGGGGCTGATGATGTCGATGAGGCGCTTGTGGGTGCGGCGCTCGAACTGCTCACGGGAGTCCTTATCCTTGTGGACGGCCCGGAGGATGGTGACGACCTCCTTCTTGGTGGGCAGGGGGATGGGGCCGGAGACCTTGGCGTCGGTGCGCTTGGCTGTCTCGACTATCTTCTCTGCCGTCTGGTCTATGAGCTGGTGGTCATAGGCCTTGAGTCTTATGCGGATCATTTTCTTAGCTGCTGCCATTCGTTTTTCCTCCAAACGTTATATAAAGTTTTTCCGTTCGGTGAAAAATTTTCTGTACACACATCCGTGCGTATCACTCCGCCCCAGAAAAGCAGCCGGATGACTCCGGCCGCTCACCTGCGCCGGCGATATACGCAAGCACAGTAATCTTTCAGCCGCCCGATTCTCGCCGCCGCCGAGTCCGCCGCCCCTCCCCGGCTAAATGCCGGGTCGTCGGCTGGTCCCCAGTGCCGGCCGGACATACTCCCCGGAAGTTACCTCGCCTCGCGAGCAATCTCCCGGATCATCGCAGTTGCGCCGCGGGCACAGCTCTCCCACAGTCGCCCTGATAGAATAGCAAAAAGAGCGCTGATTGTCAATAGAAAATTTGAAAAAAAGTAATTATTTTTGCGATTGGCCTATTGAGCCGCCAAAATCGCGCAAAAGACGCCGCGCCGGCGGCGCACTTTTGTGAAAACGACCTATCTCTTGAGCCCCAAGAAGAATATAGCGAGGGTCCCGGGGCCTGAGTGGGCGCCGATGACGGGCCCTATGGGGTTCACTATTATCTCCCGGGGACGAAGGTTCTCCCGCACGAGGCCCGCCAAGTAGTCCGCGTCCTCCTGGCAGTCGCCGTGGCTTATGAACACCGTCTGGTCCTCCAGGTTCTCAGAGGTGACGGCGCACTTATCGTATATGCTCCTGATGGCCGCCCGTCTCCCCCGGGCCTTCAGCATATTTATGAGCCGGCCCTCGTCGTCCACATGGAGGACGGGTTTAACATTGAGGAGCGTGCCCACGGCGGCGGTGGCGGCGGAGACCCGCCCGCCGCGCTTTAGGAAGAATAGGTCGTCCACCGTGAACCAGTGGCAGACATAGGGGACCGTGGCGAGGACGTAGTCCCGCAGCTCGTGGATGTCCGCCCCCTCCTCCCGCCTCTTTGCCGCCAAGTACACCAGGAGCCCCTGACCCAGGGAGGCGCACTTGGAGTCGAGGCATATGACCTCCCGCCCCGGGTACTTATCCATGAGCTCCTGGGCGGCTATGAGTCCGTTATGGTATGTGCTGGAGAGCGCCGAGGCGAAGGCGATGTACAGGATGTCCCTCCCCGCCTCAAGCTCCGGCGTCAGGTACTCTATTATATCCCCGGGGTTCAGCGCGGCGGTGGAGGCCTCTCCCCCGGCCCGCAGGGCGCCGTAAAAGTCCGTGAGCTTTATCTCCCGCTCGTCCAGATAGTTTTTATATGTCTTTCCGTTAAGGCTAACCGAGAGCGGCAGCACCCGGACACCCAGCTCCTCCGCGAGGCCCGCGGGCAGGTCGCAGGACGAGTCGGTGAGAAGTACGTAATCTCCCATGCATATCCCCCCAAAAAAAGAAATATGCGTAATTATAACATCAAATCACGCAAAAGTACACCGCATTATTAATAAAATTTTCCGCCTTAGAGAAATTTGCACCGTCAAGCTGGAATAAATAGGCGCCCCGGGAACACCGGAGCGCCTATGCACACGCTATTATTTGATCACTTCACGAGCTTTGCGACCTCGGCCGCAAGGTCGTCCTGTCTCTTCTCTATGCCCTCGCCCTTCTCGTAGCGGACGGCATTGGAGAACTTCACGTTACCGCCCAGGGCCTTTGCGGCGCTGGCAATGTACTTCTCCACGGTCATGGAGTTGTCCCTCACGAACTCCTGCTGGAGGAGGCAGTTCTCGGCGTAGAACTTGTTGAGCTTGCCCATGACGATCTTCTCGCGGACCTGCTGGGGCTTATTGGCCATGGAGGGGTCGTTCTCCATCTGGGCCAGGAGTATCTTCTTCTCCTCGTCAAGGACGTCCTGGGTGACCTGGCTCTTGTCCCAGAAACGGGGGTTGAGGGCGGCTATCTGCATAGCCACGTCCTTGCCTATGGTCTCAACGGCCTCGGGCTTGAGGTCGGTCTCTAAATTCACTATGACGCCTATCTTGCCGCCCATGTGGACGTACGCCACGGAGACGCCCTCACCGAAACGGGTGAAACGGCGCACGTGTATATTCTCGCCGATGACCAGGACCTTCTCGTTCTGGGTCTCCTTGACGGTGAGCTGGCTGCCGGGGTACTTGCACTCCATGAGTGCGTCCAGGTCCTTGGGGTCCTCGTGGGCCACAACGGCGGCCACCTCGTGGACGTAGTCCACAAAGACGTCGTTCTTCGCCACGAAGTCGCTCTCGGCGTTGACCTCGACGCAGACACCCACGCCGTCAATCACAGCGGCGTAAGCCATGCCCTCGGCGGCGGTGCGGCCGGCTTTCTTCTGGGCGGCGGCGAGGCCCTTCTCACGCAGCCACTCGACTGCCTTATCCATGTCGCCATTGGACTCGGTCAGGGCCTTCTTGCAGTCCATCATGCCGACGCCTGTCATCTCGCGAAGGTTCTTAACATCAGCGGCAGAGATTGCCATAAAACTTTCCTCCTAATCTTGATCTTTCGTAATATATCACTCAGCGGTCTCCGCGTCCTCAAGGGCCTCGTTCTCGGCCTTGGCCTCGGCGGAGTCCTCGCCCTGGTGGCCCTCCTGCACGGCGTTGGCCATGGTGGAGGCTATGAGCCTGATGGCGCGGATGGCGTCGTCGTTGCCGGGTATGACGTAGTCGATCTCATCGGGGTCGCAGTTGGTGTCCACGATGGCCACGATGGGTATCCCCAGGCGCCGGGCCTCGGCTATGGCGTTGCGCTCCTTGCGGGGGTCGACGATGAAGAGCGCGGAGGGGAGGCGGTTCATGTCCTTGACGCCGCCCAGGTACTTCTCGAGCTTTGCCATCTCGCCCATGTGCTTCATGACTTCCTTCTTGGGGAGCATGTCGAAGGTGCCGTCCTCCTGCATCTTCTTGAGCTGCGCAAGACGCTCGACCCTGGTGCGCATGGTCTTGAAGTTGGTGAGCATACCGCCCAGCCACCGGGCGTTGACATAGTACATGCCGACGCGGCTGGCCTCCTCGCGCATGGCGTCCTGGGCCTGCTTCTTGGTGCCGACGAAGAGGATGGTGCCGCCCTCAGCCGCGGTGTCACGGACGAAGTTGTAGGCCTCCTCCAGTTTCTTCACTGTCTTCGCAAGGTCTATGATATAGATGCCGTTGCGCTCCATGTAGATGTAGGGGGCCATCTTGGGGTTCCAGCGCCTCGTCTGGTGTCCGAAGTGGACGCCTGCCTCCAGCAGCTGTTTCATTGTTACTACTGCCATTTTACTATTCTCCTTTAAAATTAAGTTCTTACCTCCACGGTCCTCAACCCCCGGGCCAGCCCAAAAGCACCAGACCCGAAGTCCTCCCGTGTGCGTAATACCCCACAGGGGCTTTCGTATTATACCAAACCTTTTTCCAATATGCAAGAAGAATTTTTAATATTTCCCTTTGGAATTTGGCTCATATCTCTGTTTCCCATTTCTCGGCTCCCGGACCTCGGCGTCCACTAAGATTATGTCGTCCCCTATGCGCCGTATGGACTCCCAGGGTATGACGTAGTCGTCCCCCCGGCCGAACATGCCCAGATACTTATACTCCCCCGGCACCACGATGGACACCATCTGCCCCGTGGTGAGGTCGAACACCGCGTCCGAGACGAACCCCAGCCGAAAGCCCGTATTCACGTTTATGACCTCCTTGCACCTGAGGTCCCCTATCCTGCACTGCACATTATCACCCCCAGAGAAGTGTATGACGAGGAGGCCAAAATAATGCGCCGCCATACGCGGAACGCCCCGCCCTCCGGGGCACCGATGGTGCCGGCGGGGGCGGGGCGCTTTAGCTTTGCTTATTCCCTCCGGCTTGGAACCGGGAGGTCAAAATTACTCGTTGATGGCGGTGACGACGCCGGAGCCGACGGTACGGCCGCCCTCACGGATAGCGAAACGGAGGCCGGGCTCGATGGCGATGGGGGTGATCAGCTCAACGTCCATCTCAACGTTATCGCCGGGCATGCACATCTCAACGTCCTTGGGGAGGGTTATGACGCCGGTGACGTCGGTGGTGCGGAAATAGAACTGGGGGCGATAGTTGTTGAAGAAGGGGGTGTGACGGCCGCCCTCCTCCTTGGAGAGGACGTAGACCTGGCCGCGGAACTTGGTGTGGGGATGAATGGAGCCGGGCTTAGCAAGGACCTGGCCGCGCTCCACCTCGTTCTTCGCGATGCCGCGGAGAAGGGTGCCGATGTTGTCGCCGGCCTCGGCGTAGTCGAGGAGCTTGCGGAACATCTCGATACCGGTGACGGTGGTCTCACGGGGCTCGTCCATCAGGCCAACG
>CANQYW010000039.1 GCA_947628185.1 uncultured Oscillospiraceae bacterium | reverse complement strand
CTCGATTCGTTTCCACTCACTTTCTGTGAGTTCATATCTTCTTGTACCCATATGTATATTTTACATCTTTTTCCCCGCTTGTGCAACATTTATTTTTCAAACAAGCCCTAGTATTAGATACCTATCGCGAGTGATATTATGCAGTTTAATTCAATTGAGTTCATAGTATATTTTCTGCCGCCGTTCCTGGCGGCCTACCATCTGGTCCCGGAGAGGTTTCGCCGCTGGGTGATGCTGGCGGGGAGCGCGGTATTTTACGGCATCTCCACCGGCTGGGGAGCGCTGCCCATGGGGCTGCTGGCTATTACCGCGGCGGCGGGGTACCTGGGGGGCTTGGCCCTCGCGAGACGGCGGGAGGGCTGGGTCCTCGCGTCATTCGTGGCGCCCATCGCGGGGAGCCTTATATTCTTCAAGCTCTACCGGGGCGGGGCGCTGCTGCCGGTGGGGATGAGTTTTTACGTCTTTCAGCTGACGGCGTATCTCGCGGACGTATATAGGGGGCGGCTCCCGGCGGAACGGGACGGCTCCGTCTTCGCCGCCGCCGTGGTGATGTTCCCGAAACTCCTCTCGGGACCCATCGGGGAGAGCCCGCGCCTCATTGAGGACGCCCGGCGGCCCCGGCGGAGTTCCGCCGCCTTCCACCTGGGGCTACAGGAGTTCATCTTAGGGCTGGGGATGGAGGTAATTCTGGCAAATAGGCTGGGGGGCGTCTGGGCACAGGGGAACGTGGTGGGCTTTGAGGCCGTCTCCACGCCATACGCCTGGCTCGCCATCGTGACATACGCCCTCAGGCTCTATTTTGACTTCTACGGCTACTCCATGATGGCCCTGGGACTGGGGCACATGATGGGGTACGCCCTGCCTGTGAACTTCCTGGAGCCATACAGCGCAAAGACCGTCTCCGAGTTCTACCGCCGCTGGCACGTCACCCTGGGCCGGTGGTTCAGGGACTACATCTACATACCCCTTGGCGGCAGCAGGCGGGGCACCGGGAGGACTATTTTGAACCTCGCGGCGGTCTGGGCCCTGACGGGCTTTTGGCACGGCGTGGGCGGGGGATACATGCTCTGGGCGGGATTCCTCCTGGCGTTCATAGTGTTGGAGCGGCTATGGCTGGGGGAGCATCTGCGGCGGAGCCGGTGGCTCGCGCACGTCTATCTCCCCTTAGTTATACTTTTGAGCTGGGTGCCCTTCGCCTCCGGGAGCGTCCAGGTGGCGCTCACGGTCTACGGGCGGCTATTCGCCGTCGGCGGCGCCGGGAGCGCCGGAGACTTCCTCTACTGGGCGCCGAAGTACGCTTTTCTCGTGGGCGCGGGTGTCCTGTGCGCCACGCCCCTCCCTAAACTCCTCTGGGGGAGGATCCGGGGCAAGTGGTACGGAGACGCCCTGCTCCTGGTGCTCTTTTGGGTGTGCCTATACTTCATGGCCACGTCGGCCCAGGACCCCTTTATTTATTTTAACTTCTGATCGACGGTGGTGGTTTAAGTGAAACTGAGATACTGGTGGCTGGGTACGGCTGTGGCGCTGAGCCTCGCGTCCCTCCTGGTGGTGGGGAATATTGAGCGGGAGAGGGCCCTCCGGCCCCTGTCGCTTGAGGATGGCATAGACCCCGTGGAGACGCCCTTCAGGCTCATATTTGATGAGGAGCTCCGCTCAAGGATAGACATAGCCCGGGAGCTGGCGTCCTCCCCCGAGACGCCGGACACACAGGATACGCCGGAGGTCCCGGATACGACGGATAATACTCCCGAGACCCCAGATACCCCATCCCGGACGGAGAGGCCACAGCGCGTCTCGCCCCTGCGGCCGGGCCGCCGCCCCGTCTTTGAGGAGATAATAGTGGACTCGCCGGACTCCTCCGAGACGCCGGAGGAGGACGGTACGAAATCCACCGGCGACAACGCCGCCGGTGACGGTGAGGCCGCGCCGGAGGAGGGCGGTGAGGTCCTACTCCCCACGCCGGAGGACACCGGGGAGGTTACCCGGGGTACCGCCGGGGAGTTCAGTCCCGGCGCCCAGGTGGGGGAGGACTGGTTCGACGACGCCCTCTTCATCGGGGACTCCCGCACCGACGGCCTGCGCCTCTACTCCCGCGTCGGCGGGGCGGACTACTTCTGCTCCACGGGCCTCAATGTCTTCACGGTGCTCAGCAAGAAGTGCTCCGACCAAAACTTCTCCTCCCAGACGCTGGAGTCGCTGCTGGATAGCCGCACATACGGGAAGATATTCATTGGCCTGGGCATAAACGAGTGCGGCAGCGACCACGACTCCATAATGGCGGCATACGCGAAACTCCTCAGGACAGTGCGGGAGAAACAGCCCGGGGCCGTTGTGATCCTGGAGGCCATAATGACCACCAGCCACTCCAAGGAGGCGGAGAACATCTGCTACGGTCCCGCGAACCTCAATAAGATAAACCGGCGTATAGCCGCCCTCGCGGACGGCTCCAGGGTATTCTATATTGACGTAAACGAGCTCTTCGCGGACTCCGAGGGGTATCTGCCGGAGAGTTTTTCCGGGGACGGCTGCCACCTCTACGCCCGGTACTACCCGCTGTGGGTGAGCTGGATAAGGTGCGCCGTGGCGGACATACCAATACCCTCCACGCCGGAGGAACCCACACCCGAGGAGCCAGCCCCTGAAGAACCGACCCCTGAGGAGCCGACGCCCGAGGAACCCGCCCCCGATGAGCCCACGCCTGAGGAGCCCACGCCCGAGGAACCGGCCCCCGAGGAACCGGCACCTGAGGAACCTACCCCTCAGGAACCCGCTCCCGAGGAGCCCGCGCCATAAATAAAATTCCCGCCGCCCCGATTTTCGGGACGGCGGGATCAATATATTCGGTCTAAATTACGGCTTTTATCACACCTTGAAGAGTATCTGGCCGTAGGAGGGGAAGGGCCAGAGGCTGGTGGGGAGAAGGGCCTCCAGGCTGTCGGCGGCGGCGCGGAGGGAGTCCATGGCCGGGAGGACCGTCTGGCGGTAGTACATGGCGTGCTGGGGCTCCTTCTGCTCCGGGAAACCGCGTCCCACGCTAAGAGCCCGGTCGAGGGCCTCTATGCGGGTGTGGAGCTCGTCGGAGAGGCCGGAGACGGACCTCAAGAGGTCGAGGTCCGCGCCGCAGGGGATGTCCGCCGCCACGGCCCTCTTGGCGTTTATGGCGGAGGCCACCTGGCCGGAGAAGTTTATGACAACGGGGAGAATGTCGGACCGGGCCATCTCAAGCATGGTCTGGGCCTCGATATTTATGGTCTTGCAGTAGGACTCCAGCATTATCTCCGCCCGGGAGACCATCTCCTTCTTCGTGTATATGCCGTGGCGGGCCATGAGATCCAGGTTTTTCTTATCCAGGAGGTGGGGTATCGCCTCGGCGGCGGAGGGGAGATTCGCGAGGCCCCGGCGCTGGGCCTCCTGGAGCCACTCCTGGCCGTAGCCGTTGCCGTTAAATATTATCCTGCGGTGCTCCCGCACTGTGCGCTTTATGAGGGCGAGGACGGCGGGGCGGAACTCCTGGGCCCCCTCCAGCTCGTCCGCAAACTGCCGTAGGGACTCCGCCACGATGGTGTTGACCACGGTGTTGGCCCCGGCTATGGCGGCGGCTGCGCCGGGCATACGGAACTCGAACTTGTTGCCGGTGAAGGCGAAGGGAGAGGTGCGGTTCCGGTCCGTGGAGTCCTTGGGGATGGAGGGCAGGGCCTCCACGCCCAGCTTTATCTCAATGCCGGAGGGGCGGCTGTAGCTGGAGTCCGACTCTATGGCGGAGAGTATGGCCTCCATCTCGTCCCCCACGAAGACGGAGACTATGGCCGGGGGCGCCTCGCTTGCGCCCAGACGGTGGTCGTTGCCGCTGGAGGCCACGCTGACCCGCAGCAGTTCCTGGTAGTCGTCCACCGCCTTTATGACGGCGCAGAAGAATATGAGGAACTGCAGATTGTCCGCCGGGGTGCTGCCGGGCTCCAGTAGATTCACCTTGCCGTCCGCCGCCAGGGACCAGTTGAGGTGCTTGCCGCTGCCGTTCACGCCCTCAAAGGGTTTCTCGTGGAAGAGGCAGGTGAGGCCGTTGCGCTTCGCCACCTTTCGCATGACTTCCATGGCCAACTGGTTGTGGTCGCAGGCGAGGTTCGAGGTGTCGTAGTTGCAGGCGAGCTCGTGCTGGGCGGGGGCCACCTCGTTGTGCTCCGTCATGGCGGGGACGCCCATGCGCCATAGCTCCTCATCCAAATCTTTCATGTAGTCCTGGACCCGGAGGCGTATCATGCCGTAGTAGTGGTCGTCCAGCTCCTGACCCTTGGGGGGACGCAGGCCGAAGAGCGTCCTGCCGGTGTACATGAGGTCCCGGCGGGCGTAGTAGGAGGCCCGGTCGATGAGAAAATACTCCTGCTCCGCGCCGGTGGTGGGCACCACGTGACTGGCCCTCGTGCCGAAGAGCCGCAGCACACGCATGGCCTGGTCGTCCAGGGCGCGCATGGAGCGCAGGAGCGGGGTCTTCTGGTCCAGGGCCTCGCCGCCGTAGGAGGTGAAGGCCGTGGGTATGCACAGGGTGTTGCCCTTTATGAAGGCGTAGGACGTGGGGTCCCAGACGGTGTACCCCCGGGCCTCAAATGTGGCCCTGAGCCCGCCGGAGGGGAAACTGGAGGCGTCTGACTCGCCCTGTATGAGGGCGTGGCCGGTGAAACGCATGATGGCGGAGCCGTCCTTCTGGGGGGAGAGGAAGGAGTCGTGTTTCTCGGCGGTGACGCCCGTCATGGGCTGGAACCAGTGGGTGTAGTGGGTGGCGCCATTCTCCACGGCCCACTCCTTCATGGCCTGGGCCACCATGTCCGCCACCGCGGGGTCCAGGTGGTTGCCCTCCTCTATGGTCCGCTTGAGGGCGGAGTACGTGGCGGCGGGCAGACGCTCCCGCATCACGCAGTCGTTAAAGACCTTGCTGCCGTAGATTTCTGGTAGTCTGGACATATAGATCTCCTATCACCTAAAATTCGTAACGATAGTATAGCAAATATCCCGGGATATCACAAGGATAATTTCACGACCCGGGCAAAATTTGACCCCGCGTGATTTTTTGCGCGCCGGGGCCATTGTTTTTTTGCGCGCCGGGGCCATTGTGCTCTTGACGAAAAAAATGAAATGATGTAAAATACCTGTATATTGCCACAGTATACCGAAGTGCCTTTACGGAGGGATCGATATGGGACTCATACCCCAGACAAAATGCAGCAGATGCGACAGGACATACTCGGGGCTCCGCAGCCGGTGCCCCTATTGCGGGACTCGCCGCCACAAGAAGGGCAAGCGGGTCTCCGACGGCGATAACGCCACTTGGAAACTCATCATCGGCGTGCTGCTCATAGTGGTGCTCATAGCGGCGGTGCTGGTGATAGTCGTCACCTCCTTAAACGATAAGCCGGATGAGACGCCAAACGACGACGGCAATAAGCCCGGATACTCCCAACACGACAACGTGGACAACAAGCCCGGCACGAACCCCGATGGCAACACGCCCAGCGGCGGCAATACCGGCGACGGTAATACCGGTGACGGCAACAACGGCAATACCGGCGACGATGGCAACGGCAACGGCGATGGCGATGGAGACGGCAACGGCCAGACGCCGGACAACACCACGAAGGTCACGAGCGTCTCCCTGAAGAGCAACTACGCCGACCCCTTCCTTGACATGACCATCAGCGTAAACGAGAAGCAGACCCTCACCTGCATAATCACCCCCTCTGACGCCACTACCTCCGTGCCGGTGTGGACGAGCTCGGACGAGAGCGTCTTCGCCGTGGTGCCTGACGGCCCCGACGGCCTCACCGCTACGGTGACGGGCATAGCCGTCGGCGACGAGAAGGTGACAGTCACCGTGGACGGCGTATCCTACACCGCAGATATAAGAGTGAGATAACGATAGGTAAATTAAGTCATTTAAGGCCCCGCTCCATTTTTCGGAGCGGGGCCTTTGGCGTCTTGGGGGCGGGGCGCATATAATGTGCTGACGGATCAGGGCTTTTTTGCGGTTACTAGCAAATTACTAACAAATACAGATTTCCTGAAAATTGTAAATAACTTTTTTAACATAAACAAATGAAAAAGTTCCTGATTTTTTAAAAATCAGGAACTTTTCTTGGTGACCCGGCGGGGATTCGAACCCCGGACACCCTGCTTAAAAGGCAGGTGCTCTGCCTACTGAGCTACCGGGTCATGGCAGGGATGGCGGGACTCGAACCCACGAATGCAGGAGTCAAAGTCCTGTGCCTTACCACTTGGCGACATCCCTAAAT
>CANQYW010000038.1 GCA_947628185.1 uncultured Oscillospiraceae bacterium | reverse complement strand
TCTTCATGGTAGACACCCCTTACAGTGAATTTTATCATTCACTCTTTCGACTGTCCACTTTTACTATACAACTTTCTATGAAAAATTCTCGCCGCTCGGTGTCTCCCTTTAAATAGATATTAGTATGAAGTACACAAACAGCCATACCGGGCTCTTCGTCCCGATATGGCTGTCACTATTTTTCGTGTCACATTGTGAACTGCAGGGCGCAGAAGGCGGCGTAGATGCAAAGGAGCACTATCCCCTGCACCCGGGAGAGCTTACCCCGGATGAGCGCCGGGAGCGTCAGGATGAGCATCACCGTGAACATCACAGGTATCTCCATGACGAGCGAGGCGTTCCTACCGAATATCTGGGCGGCCTCCGGGATGTGGAAGGGTCCCACCGTCACGGCCACGCCCGAGACCAGCACCAGGTTAAATAGGTTCGCCCCGATGACGTTCCCCAGGGAGAGGGCGCCGTGGCCCTTTATGAGGGAGGAGATGGCGGTGACGAGCTCCGGCAGCGACGTGCCCAGCGCCACGAATGTGAGGGCTATGACCGTCTCCGGCACGCCGAGGCCCCGGGCGATGAGGGTGCCGTTATCCACCAGCAGCCGGGCGCCCACGGCTATGAGCGCCGCGCCCACGATGAGCAGCGTTATATTCATGCCGAAGGAGCGCTCTTTTTCATCAAGGGCCTCCTCGGACTCCGTTGGCGTGCCCTTCATTTGTATGACTGTCAGCACCATGTAGACCACGAACCCGCAGAGCAGTATGACGCCCACCGGGCGGGTGAACTCGCCGGTGGTGTAGGCCACGGCGGCGTAAAATATGGCGGCGGCGAAGAAGAACAGCACGGGCGTCAGGAGCGTCCTCCGCTCCACCTTCGCCGGCCGCACCGAGAGGGTTATGGCCGCGATGAGGGAGGTATTGCATATGACGGACCCTATGGCGTTGCCGTAGGCGATGGAGCCGTTCCCCTGGAGGGCCGCCGTGGTGGAGACCATAACCTCCGGGAGCGTGGTGCCGATGGAGACCACCGTCGCCCCGATGAGCAGTTCCGGCAGATGGAACCGCCGGGCGAGGCCCGTGGCGCCCTCCACGAACCAGTCGCCGCCCTTTATGAGGCACACGAGACCCACGGCAAAGAGCATCACCGCAACGAGCATATCCATAGTATGGACCATCCTTTACTTTCGCGATATCTGAGGTATTATACCAAATGTTCCCCGCGAAAGTATGAATAACTTGTTACAAATCATTTGACAGCCCCAACTTTTGATAGTACAATTACCCTACTAATATATAGATAGTCGGAAAGGAACGACATATGAACGATCTTGCGGAATTTATTGTGAACTGCCCCTGCCGCTTTTTCGCGGTGGAGGGCATAAGGCAGCGGCTCGAGAAGGCCGGTTACGTGCGCCTCACCGAGGGCCGGCGCTGGGCGCTGAGGGCCGGGGGCAAGTACTACGTCATACGCGGCGGCGCGGCCATCGCGGCATTCAGGATACCCGACCCGGATTTTGATGGGTTCATGGTCTCCGCCAGCCACAGCGACGCCCCCACATTCCACATTAAGGAGAATGCGGAGCTGGTGGACCCGGCGACGGGGTACGTCCGCATAAACGCGGAGCGCTACGGCGGGCTCATAAACGCCTGCTGGCTCGATAGGCCCCTCTCCGTGGCGGGCCGGGTGCTCGTGAAGACCGGTGACAAGATTGAGTCCCGCCTTGCCTACATAGACCGGGACCTCCTGCTCATCCCGAACCTTGCGATACACCTCAATCGTGAGGCCAACAACGGCTACAAGTACGACCCCAAGTGCGACCTCGTGCCCCTCATGGGCATAGGCGAGGGTCCGGGGGAGCTAAAGCGCCTCGTGGCGGAGGCCGTGGGGTGCCGGCCGGAGGACATCTTGGGCTCGGACCTCTACCTCTGTTCCCGTCAAAAGCCCGTCATCTGGGGAGCCCACAGCGAGTTCATTTCCTCCCCCAGGCTCGACGACCTCCAGTGCGCCTTCGGGTGCTTTATGGGGTTCATGGGGGCGAGGGACGCCGGGAGCGTCCCCATCTACGCGCTCCTGGACGGCGAGGAGATAGGCAACCAGTCAAAGCAGAGCGCCGACAGCACCTTCCTCTCCGACGTGGTGGAGAGCATCTGCGCCGGGTTCGGCAAGGACAGGGCCACCATGCTCTCAAATACATTCATGGTCTCCGCCGACAACGCCCACGCCGTCCACCCCAACCACCCGGAGCTCTCGGACCCCAGCCACAGGGTGCTACTTAACGGCGGCGTCGTCATAAAGCACGGCCCCCGTTACGCCACGGACGGCGCCTCCCAGGCGGTGTTCACCGAGGTCTGCCGCCGGGCCGGCGTGCCGGTACAGCACTTCGCCAACCGCTCGGACCTGGCCGGCGGCGGCACTCTGGGTCTGGCCTCCGACAGCCACCTCTCCGTGGCCACGGTGGACATCGGCCTCGCGCAGCTGGCGATGCACTCCGTCTTTGAGACTGGGGGCGTGGAGGACACCGACCACCTCATCCGGGCCATGACCGAGTTCTACTCCTGCGTCTATCGGGAGGAGGACGGAGTTTACAGCATTGGCTAATATTTTATAGTGTGTACGCAAGCGGAGATATTCTATGGAGTATAGATCTCTCTACTCCTCCCCCCTGGGGGAGATGGTGATGCTCTCGGAGGGCCGGGCCCTCAACTACCTCGGGTTCCTGGGACAGCGGCACGGGGAAAACGCCGGTGAGGGCGCGGAACTTGCGGACCTCCCTGTCTTTCGCATGACGGCCCAATGGCTGGACGTCTACTTCTCCGGCAATATACCCGGTTTCACCCCGCCCCTCGAGCTCCGGGGCAGCGAATTTAGGAGGGCCGTCTGGGAGCTCCTCGCGGCCATCCCCTACGGCGCCGCCGTCACATACGGGGACCTGGCGGGGAAACTCTCGGCCTCCCCAGATGGCCGCCGGACGTCGGCCAGGGCCGCGGGCGGGGCGGTTGGACGCAACCCCGTCTCCATAATCGTGCCCTGTCACCGGGTGCTTGGCGCCGGGGGCGCCCTCACCGGTTACGCCGGGGGAGTTTGGCGGAAGGCGGAGCTCTTAAAGCTGGAGGGTATAGAGTTTAGACGCTAATACATTTATTATAATGTATAATGTATGTTCACTCATTCCTGTAGGGCTCTAAGAAGGCGTGGAAGTGGCGCATGGGCAGGTCTCTGCCCCAGGTTATGCACATGTTGGGTATGTTCTCCCGGTCCTCGTAGAGGGCCTTCACGGCGGCGATGACGTAATCTAAGTGTTCCCGGCTGAGCTGGCTGCGGTTCACGGCGAAACGCACCACGTTACAGAGCTCCTCCTGCTGTTCCGGGGTCTTGAGGTCGTACTCCATGGAGTAGTCGCCAAGTTCCGAGACCCTTATGCCGTAGCGGCGGATGAGCTCCACGGAGAACCCCTGTCCCGCGAACGTCTCGTGGCCGCGCTTGCCGTCAAAGAACTCCGTCATGTTTATGTAGACCCCGTGGCCGCCGGCGGGGAGGATGACGCCCCTGACGCCCGCCCTGTAGAACCCCTGGGCCAGGTACTCGCACTGGTCGATGCGGGCCTTCTGGTAGTTGAAGTCGCATTCCTCGTATAGTCCCGCAGCCAGGGCCATTATGTCCCGGCCGGACATACCGCCGTAGGAGTCGTTGCCGTAGCAGGATATCTGTTTCACCTTGAGCATCACGCCCACGTCCGTCTTCACGGTGCCGTCGGGGTCAAAGTCCGAGAACTTCCGCCAGAAACGGCCCCTATCCCGGAAGGCCAGCATACCGCCCATGTTGGCGTGGCCGTTCTTCTTGGCGGACATGGTGAAACCGTCGCAGTAGGAGAACATCTCCGTGGCGATCTCGGCAATGGACTTGTCCTCGTAGCCCAGCTCGTTGAGCTTTATGAAACAGCAGTTCTCGGCCCAGCGGGCGGCGTCGAACATCAGCGGTATATCGTACTCCGCGGCGATCTGGGCGGTGGCGCGGATGGATGCCATGGAGACCGGCTGCCCGCAGACGGTGTTGTTGGTGATGGTGGTGTAGATGAGCGGCACGTTCTCCGGGCCCAGGGTCTCGATGAGCTCCCGGAGCTTTTTTACGTCCATGTCCCCCTTGAAGGGGTTGCGGGGGTACTTTCCCCCCTCCGGCACCTCGTAGAGGAGGTCCTTACTATATAGGTTGCGCGGGATGGAGCCCATCTGCTTTATGTTGCCCTCCGTCGTGTCAAAGTGGCCGTTGGAGGGGATGGTGAAGACCCGGCCCGGGTAGCGCCGCCCCATTATGTCCCGCACCAATTCAAATAGCACGGACTCCGCCGCCCGCCCCTGCTGGAGGATGAAGGCGTTGGGGCGCTCCAACTGTTTCGAGCCGCCGTTGAAGAGGCCGCCCTCGTACTCGCAGAGGTAGAGCTCGTCCATGAGTTTTTCGATGTCCGTGCAGCCGGTGCGGATGAGGTCGATAGATCTCTTCCAGTTCTTCTCGCCGCCCCGCTCGAATACGTCCCGGAAGGCCTCCAGCAGGACGTAGTAGCCCTTGTTTCTGCCGTAGGACTCGTCCCCCAGGAACATGCTGGCCCACTGCAGGTCCGTCATGGCGGTGGTGCCGGAGTCCGAGAGCATGTCCACCGTCAGCATACCGGCGGGGAAGGCGAACTCGTTGAAGTGGGTGGCCGCCAAGGCCCGCTCCCGCTGGGCGGCCGTCACCTCGGGGATGTTCCTCACCACGTAGGTGTTGGAGCGCGGCGCCGGGATATCAAGCTCGTAGCCCATCATTTTCTCCTCCTTGACGAAAATTTGGTGATTCCGTTGAGAAAATTTTATCATAATGATAATCAAATGTCAATTAAATTCATTGCGCTAAAGTGGAGGATGTGATAAAATGGGGCAGAAAGGCGGTGTGCGGGATGAGAGAGGATGTATTTCAGCAGTTCACGGGGGTTGTGGAGTTCTTGGGCAGGACCTTGGGCCCGGACTACGAGGTGACGCTCTATGACATCGAGCCCTCGCCGCCGGAGCTGGTGGCGATAGCCAACGGCCGGGTGAGCGGGCAGCTCATGGAGGGGACGCTGACGGCGGCGCTCGACATGCTCCTCTGCGGCGACTCCGCCGGGGACAGCGCGGCGAACTTCACGAGCCGTCTCTCCAACGGCGGCACGGTGCGCTCCTCGGTGATGCTGCTGCGCGGGAACGATGGCGAACCCGTGGGGCTCTTGGGCATCAGTTTTGACGACACCCGGTTTCAAGCCATCTGCGGGGCGCTGGTGAGGGCCATCCACCCGGAGCCCTACATAAGCGAGTACTGGGGCGGGACCTTTGCTGGCGCGCGGGACGGCACGGAGTCCATGCACAACGAGGTCTCCTCCCTCATCCGGGACATCTTCAAGGACGCGGCAAGCCCCTGGCAGGTGCCGCCGGACCGGTTGAATTCGGATGAGCGTTTAGAGCTCATAGGGCGACTGGAGGAGCGGGGGATATTTAGGCTCAAGGGCTCCATCCAGTACGTGGCGGATGAGCTGGGCTGTTCCCACGCCAGCGTCTACAGGTACCTGAGCCGCGTCCGCGCCAAAACTGGCCGTGGCAGGAAGGGATGAGCAAATTTCAAACTTGCTATTGTATAATTCATGCCAATGTGCTACAATATATTGTATTCTTCCGAGAACTCTGAGCACAAGGGGTGATGACCGTGATACTCGTGGACAAAAACATAAAAGTGTTTGTGGCGAACGGGACTCATCGGCACGAGGGAGAGACAGCGATAATCGAAGGGGCGCAGGAGAACATAACGAACATCGGCTACGACCTGGTGGCTGGGAAGTTTGCCATTGACGGGAAGATGGCGGACGAGTGTGCGCTCAACCCCGGCGAGTCCGTGTTTGTGGAGTCCGTGGAGACGGTGGAGTTTGACAATCTGACTGTTGGGCGTGTCTCCCTGAAGAATAGCCGGCTCCGCATGGGCCTGACGCTCGACTCCCCCACGTACCAGCCGGGCCACACGACGAAGATCTATTTTCGTCTGACGAACATATCGAAGGACATAATCGGGCTTGAGAAGGGCCAAAAGTACGCGACACTCATTTTTGAACAGCTCAGCGAGGAGCCCGAGAGACCCTATGACGGGGCGTTCCAGAAGGAGTTCTCCTTCAAGGGCCTCGCCGACTATAGATCCGAGTACATCCGCCAGATACAGTCCCTGGACGGCAAGGTGAAGGACCTGGAATCCCTTGAAAAGAGCATATACGCCAACGTCCTCGCGGTGCTGGCCGTCTTTGTGGCAGTGTTTACGCTGCTGAATATAAATATCTCAATGGCGAAGGCCTCCGCCTCCATAGTGGACTTCCTGATTTTCAATCTCTCCACCGTGGGGGGAGTGAGCGCCCTGACGCTGCTGCTTGCGGGCCTTTTGGACAAGAAGAAACATCTGAAGGGTCTCTGGTGCATCCCCATCATCTGTCTCGCGGCGCTCGTGGCGATCGGCATCTTTGTGTGGTTAAATCCGGCCGCGTGACGATACTGCTCGTAGAGCGCGAGCGTAATAAAGAAAGCTGAAAGTTGTATAGTAAAAGTGGACAGTCGAAAGAGTGAATGATAAAATTCACTGTAAGGGGTGTCTACCATGAAGAA
>CANQYW010000037.1 GCA_947628185.1 uncultured Oscillospiraceae bacterium | reverse complement strand
CCCAGGGGGTGCTCCGGGGTGGTGAGGTTGTTGCGGAGGACGAGGTCGAGCTCGTAGTCGGTGCCCCGCCGCCTCGCGATGGGCGTTATGGTGTTGTGGGGCTCGCCGTCGGTCTTAGCGTAAATGACGGCGGACTCGTCGGTGTACCCGCGCCAGGCGGTGAGTATGCGGTCCGCCAGCTCCACCAGCCGCTCCGGGTCGGGGGAGGTTATCCTCACCACCGCCATGGGCCAGCGGACTATGCCGGCGCGGACGTCCTCGAACCCCCGGAAGGTGAAGGGCGTCTCGATGGGAGCCCGCTCCATGGCGAAGGTGTACCGCCCGCCCTGGAAGTGGTCGTGGGCCAGGATGGAGCCACCCACGATGGGCAGATCCGCATTGGAGCCCACGAAGTAGTGTGGGAACTGACGGACGAAGTCGAGGAGCTTGCCGAAACAGGCCCTATCTATCTTCATGGGGGTGTGGACCCGGTTAAAGCAGATGCAGTGCTCGTTATAATAGACGTAGGGGCTGTACTGCAGGAACCAGGGGGAGCCGTTTATGGTGATGGGCACCACCCGGTGGTTCTGGCGGGCGGGGTGGTTTACCCGCCCGGCGTAGCCCTCGTTCTCCACGCAGAGGAGGCACCGGGGGTAGTTGGAGGCCGGCAGATTCCTCGCGGCGGCGATGGCCTTGGGGTCCTTCTCCGGCTTTGAGAGGTTCACCGTTATATCGAGGTCCCCGTACTCCGTGTGGGACACCCACTTCATGTCCCGGGCGATACGGTCCCGGCGGATGTAGTTCGTGTCCTGGCTGAACTTATAGTACCAGTCCGTGGCGGCGGCGGGGTCCCGGGAGGCGAGCTCCAGGAACTTCTTCTGCACGATGGAGGGCTGGGGCGTCACCGCCCCCATTATGGCGGTGTCGAAGAGGTCCCTGTAGACCACGGAGTTCTCCTTGAGGACGCCCCGGGCGTAAGCGTCGTCCGTCAGCTCCCCCAGGGTGGCGGCCAGGTCTATCTCCCCCCACTTCCCCTCCGGGGCGGTGAAGGTGTCGAGTTTCAGTACCTCCAATATCCTATTCACGGCCCAGACCGTCTCGCACTCCTCGATGAGCCCGCATCGAAGGGCGTAGGTCACGAGTTTAGATACTGCGTCGTCTACCATTTTATTCACTCCTTTTTTATTTATTTACCGGCAGCTTACAGGTGCGCCCAGCCGCCGACTGGTCTTATGCTCAGGATATGGCACTTGCCCTCGCCGAAGACGGCCTCCATGCCGCGCCTGAAACTCTCTAAGAGGTCCTCCGGCACGAATGCCTGGACCGTCCCGGCAAAACCGCCGCCGTGGACGCGGATGGCGCCCCGGCCCCGAAGGATCTCGCGCCCCAGGGCGATGGCGAGGGTCACCGCCTGGCTGCCTGTGTCCGCGGAGGGCCAGATATTCTGGAGAAGGAGCTCGGAGGAGTGGCCGGAGGCGTTCACCACGCTCAAAAATCCGGTGAAGTCATCCTTTTTAAGGCACTCCGCCTCGATTGCCGCCCGCCGGTCCTCATTGAAGTAGTGGAGGGCCCGCAAAACGGCCCTGTCGCCGCACTCCTCCCGGAGGACCGGGATACTCGCCCGGAACTCCGCCTCCGGCACGTCCCTTAAAAACTCCTTCCCGAAGTGATGGGCCACCGCGCCCATGTCCCGGGTTATCTCCGCGTAGTCCCCGGTGAGGTCCGCGTGGCAGGAGCCGGTGTCGATTATCGCGAGGTGATATTTTGAGTCTCCGAAGTCGTAACTCACTTTTGTGACCTCGGGCGCGGAGGGGTCCTTAAAGTCTATCGCCACGGCCCCGCCCACCGAGGAGCCCATCTGGTCCATGAGGCCGCAGGGCTTGCCGAAGTAGACGTTCTCGGCGTACTGGCCGATCTCCGCTATGTCCGTGGCGGTGAGGCTCCCGCCGCAGAAGAGGGCGTTCACGATGTTCCCAATTAGCACCTCGTAGGCGGCGGAGGAGGATAGTCCCGCCCCCGCCGGCACGCCGGAGACGGCGTAGGCGTCAAAACCCCGGACCTCCAGCCCCCGGGCCTTTATCCCGGCGGCCACTCCCCGCACAAGGGCGGCGGATGTGTTCTGCTCATCTGCCTTGGGCTCCAGGTCCTCAAGGTCCACCGTCACCTCGGGGTACCCCTCGGATGAGACGTGAATGACTCTCTCCCCATTTGGGGCGGCGGCGGCCAGGATGTCGAGGTTCACGCTCCCGCAGAGCACACGGCCGTGCTGGTGGTCGGTGTGGTTGCCGCCTATCTCGGTCCGGCCGGGGCCGCTGAAGAGCCCGGCGGACTCGTGCTCGCCGTAACGGTCCCGAAGTCCGGTGAGGACCTCCACGCACCGCTCCCGGGCCGCGCCGAGGGCGCCGTCGTCCTTGGGGACGTAGAGCCCCTTGAGCTCGCCGTCCAGTTCGCCGCCCCTCACATCGTCAATAAGTTTACTTATGTCCATAATTTAGCACCTCTTTTTCAAAAAAACTCCCGCCCCGCAATGGGACGGGAGTTTTTCGGTTTTGCGGGAATTAGAACTGGGGAATTAGAATCTGGGAATTAGAAGTTGTAGCTCTTGCAGACGGGGGCGCAGGCGTCGGCGGACTTCTTATCGTACCAGATAAGGTTGTTGCCGCTGGCCTTGTCGAAGAGCTGGATGAGCCTGGGCTGAGTGGTGAAGTTCACATTGGCGCCCATGCTGACGTCGACGGTGAGGTCTACGGTGGGGATAACCATGACCACTTCGTCCTTGTCGGAACGGGCGTGGAGGTTCACCTCGGAACCCAGCATCTCGTTGACCTCGATGACTGCCTTCAGCTCGCCGGCGCCAACACTGATGTGCTGGGGACGGATACCGGCAACTATGTCGCAGGGCTGCTGGCCGTTCTGCTTGAGTGCCTTCTGCTGGAAGTCATCAAGCAGGAACTTGGCGTTGCGGATCTGGGCATAATACTTGCCGCCCTCTAAGAGGAGCTTGCAGTTATCGAAGAAGTTCATGACGGGCATTCCGATAAAGCCTGCCACGAAGAGGTTGACCGGCTTGTCAAACACCTCGACAGGGGTGCCGATCTGGTTGACAAAGCCGTCCTTCATGATGACTATACGATCGCCCAGGGTCATGGCCTCGGTCTGGTCGTGGGTAACATACATGAAGGTGGTGTTGATGCGCTGACGGAGCTTGATTATCTCAGCACGCATCTGGTTACGGAGCTTTGCATCGAGGTTGGACAGAGGCTCGTCCATGAGGAAGACCTTGGGGTCACGGACCATCGCGCGGCCGATAGCCACACGCTGTCTCTGACCGCCGGACAGAGCCTTCGGCTTACGCTCAAGGTACTGGGTGATATCAAGGATCTGTGCCACTTCCCGAACCTTTTTGTCGATCTCAGCCTTGGGTACCTTCTTGAGCTTGAGTGCGAACGCCATGTTGTCATAGACGCTCATGTGGGGGTAGAGGGCGTAGCTCTGGAAGACCATCGCTATGTCCCGGTCCTTCGGCTCCACGTTGTTGCAGAGCTTGCCGTCTATGTAGAGCTCGCCGTCGCTGATCTCCTCGAGGCCGGCCACCATACGAAGGGTGGTGGACTTTCCGCAGCCGGAGGGGCCGACAAGCACGATGAACTCCTTGTCCTTGATGGCAAGGTTCACATCGTGAACTGCGGTGACGCCGCCGTCATAGACTTTCTTCAGACCTTTTAACAATACCTCAGACATCGCTTCGCGTTCAAGCGCACCGGACTCCTCCAGATACGCCTCGCCGCCACGCGCCTTATCGCGGCGGCCTTACGACAGGTCTCCACACTGCCGCACCCGGAACGCACGGGGATTTCCTCCTTCTTTTCTGTGCGGGCCTACCAGGAAAGTGGAGTGGCAGGACCGCCATAAAATAAAATATTTATCTTGACATCCACCGGGCCATGACACCGAGGATGAGAAGATGCGCTGGGTAGAGAACGTAGTAAATGTACTTGTTCCGCACCTTGCCGCGCTCGCCGTTGAACTTCCAGAGCGCGTAGGTGGAGAGCGGCGCCGTTATGTACATGAGCCCCACGGCGGCGCCCACAACGAGCCTCATGCCCTTGCTGTCGTACATGATATAGTATACAGCACAAAGCAGTATAGTTGCAAGTGCAAATTGTGAATTTATTAAAATTGACCAAAAAATTGTGGCGAGAATTATGAGTATCCTCACGACCCAGAACCGGAAACCCTTCTGGTCCCGAAAAAGCCGGAGCCCGTAGAGCATCACGAGGCAGAATAGATAGGTGAACATCACGTTCTGCCCGCTCAGGTCCCATGGTCTCATGCTCATGGCAAAGTCAAAGGGTACCTCGCTTATGATGGCGAAAACGAGCACCCGGAGAAAGTACGCCCTGAGATGATGGGTCCTCACGAACCCCTCCACCAGCAAAAAGGCGAAGACGGGTATGGAGAGGCCGCCGATGAGCTGAAAGACCGTGCCCCAGGTGGAGAGCATCATGAGGTTCGGGTCCCTCGCCATGGCCTCCGCCAGCTCCCCCGGGCCGTAGTCCCAGACGTGTATGAGGCCGTTTTGGATGACGGTGAAACTTAGCGTGTAGAAAAAGGCCGTGATGCAGCCGTAGATCTTGAGGTTCGCGCTGCTCATCTCAAACCGGAGGAGGCGCATCTTCTCCCTCAGCGTGAGCCTCTTGGCGTCAAGGCGCTCCGGGGCGTCCTGGTGGACGGTCTTCTTTTTGTTATCTGCCAAAGTACCACCTCTCAAAGCCAGCGGATAGTGCCGAGGGCCGGAAGGGCCCATCCCCTGTAGTCAAATAGCGCCTGATTGGCCCACTCGTTGCCGCCGGGGCCGTGCTCGCCGGTGTAGCGAAGGGCCGCCTCGTTGGCCCACTCGACGCCTGGCACGGGTATCCAGGCGGGCTCCCAGTAGATAAATCCCCCGCCGTGGCCGCCGGGGACGCTCTGAATGGCGGCGTGCAGGTCCTTCATAAAGTCGCTCTGCCCCTCCGGGGTCATGGGGTACTCTATCCTCTCGGCGAGGCGGGCCGTGGCCGCCATGCCCTTGCGCCGCCCCTCGGGCAGGCCCTCAAGACGGGCGTAGTCCTCCAAGGTGAAACCCATGCTGGTCTCCGCCACAACTATGTCCCGGCCGTAGCGCTCCGCCACGTCTACCATGTTCGTCCTGAGATTCTCCATGGGGCCGTGCCAGAAGGGGTAGTAGCTCATGCCGATGATGTCAAAGTCCAGCCCGCCGCAGGCAAAGTAGTTATCGAACCACTCCCGGTAGAGGGAGTTCTTGCCGCCGTTATCGAGGTGCACCATCACCCGGATGTCCGGGTCCACGTCCCGGACGGCCCGTATCCCGGCGCTGACGTAGTGGGCTATCGCCGGGAAGTTGGGGTAGCGCCCCTCAGGCCAGAGGAGGCCGTTGGAGAGCTCGTTGCCCACGGCCACGTACCGGGGGAGGAGGTTCTCCGCCTTGAGGAATTTGAGGGTCGCGAGGGTGTAGTCGTATATTGCCCAGGCGAGGGCGGGGCCGGAGAGCCCCTGCCAGGCCTTGGGCGTTATCTGCTTTCCGGGGTCGGCCCAGAAGTCGGAGTAGTGGAAGGCTAAGAGCCAGTCAAAGCCCAGCTCCACCGCCCGCCGCGCCAGGATGACCGTGTGCGTCAAGTCATTTGTGCCCGCCCCGTAGGGGGTGCCGTCCGGGTCGTAGGGGTCGTTCCAGAGGCGCAGCCTCACCAGGTTCACCCCGTTGTCCCGCAGTATCTTCAGCGCGTCCCCGGGGGCGCCGTAGGCGTAGTAGAACTTGCCCCCGTGGTCCTCCACCTCAAGCAGGGATGAGACGTCCGCGCCCTTTATGTACCCATGTGTGCCAGCCATTAACGTTAGTCTCCGAACTTCTCAAAATCGTCAAGGCTCTCAACACGCCTGAGCATCACCTTGTACTTCTTCTTTATCTGCTCGTTCATGGCGAGCACGTCCTCCTCCTTGCCGGTGAACTGGCACCGGAGGCAGTAGTACTCGTCCTTGTCCCGGTCGTAGAACATGTCGATGTCCAGGTCCCGCATAAAGCAGGCGGGGCACCGGTAGTTCAATCTGCCCTTTCTACCTTGAGCCATGTGGCAAAGACCTCCTTATCGTGAAGTTTCCCCGTATAGCCCAGGGTGAACATGGGGCTAAAGGCGTAACCCTCCCGGACGAATCCGGCCTTCTGGGACCCCTGGGCCCGGAGGGTGACCTCAGTCTTGATGGGCGGCAGCACGCACCGGACGCTCTGGGCGTCCCGGGCCGCGGCCTCCCGGCACTTATACTCATAGGGTATCTCGGCGGAGTCCTCGCCGGCGTCCACGTAGAGCCGCAGGCTCGACATATCCTCCGTGTACTCGGTGGTGCCGTAACAGCCCACCATGTACTCCTGGATGCCCACCTCCGCCTCCGGGTCGCTCATGCTGAGTATCCGGCGCTCGGTCTTTATCTCCCCCGTCCCCTCCGGGAAGGTGATGACGGTCTGGAGTTTCACGGTGAGCCCGCCGTCGAACTCGATGTCCACGGGGTCGAGGGTCAGGACCCTGTCGCCGCCCTCCTGACTGAAGTGGGCGTGGGTACGGCAGAGGCAGAGGTCCACCTCCTCGCCGTTCCAGGAGATCTTCGCTGAGCGTATGGTCCCCTCACCGGCGTAGTGGGTGAAGTACCCGGCCCGGTACTTCTCCTGGATGAGGAAGGGGTAGCTGGCGTCCTGGATGTGCGCTGTGCCGATGCCCACGGGCCACTCAAGTTTCGCGGCGTAGGGGCGCAGGTCCACTATCGCGCCGCCCTGGTCCATGTTGACGCAGGCGCGCATGTAGGGGTCGCAGTACCAGAATAGCTGCTTGTCGCTGCCGTAGAGGATGTCCCGCCACAGGGCGCATTCGGGCTCCGTGTAGTGTTTCTTCTCCCGGTAGAAGTCGGCGAATTCGCTCATGGTCATGTCCAGGAGCTTGCCCTCCTTCTTGAGATTGCCGTAGTAGGCGCAGCCGTCCTCATAGGACTTCTTCAATAGCTCGTAGGGGGCCTCCCAGCGGCCCATCTTGTTCATCCAGCCGGGGCCCACGAACATCATGTTGTAGGCGTAGCCGT
>CANQYW010000036.1 GCA_947628185.1 uncultured Oscillospiraceae bacterium | reverse complement strand
CGAGGTCATACTTGCGTCTATAGGTTTTGACCTCTACAAATTTCACAACAAGCGCAGGCGTCTCCTGGAAACGGCGTGAGAAAAAGCCGGACAAGTTTCATGGGGGTAAGGGGGAGGTGTGCCCTTTTGTGCAAAAAACTGTGTTTTTTTCCACAAAAAAGCGGGGCTGCGAAAATCCACGTCTCAGTCGGCGTGTTTTTTCACAGCCCCATATTTTTATCGCAATATATTCTATTCTTCCACGCCGATATCGGGATGACTTTCTATGCCTCCGGCGGCGAAGACGTACATGTCCCCGTTACGCTCGCAGTAGGTGTCTATACCCTCCCTGGTGTCCCAATTCATATCCTTATAATCGCCCTTGCCAGAGCCGATGTACAGACAGTGCGTCCCGCTCTCCGCGAGGGCGATTATTTCACCGGCGGTCAGGCGGCAATAGTATTCCTCCTCGGGGATGTCAAACCCTCCGGGTAGATGCTCACAGACGGCGTCAGCGGCGTCCAGCGGCGTATCAAGGCCCTCGCTTGCGCGTCTCAGCCGGCGTGTTTTTTCACAGCCCCTTACAGTCATCACATTCGCGTGACTGCAAAGCAAAGGCCGAGGCTCCATAATGAGTCCCCGGCCCGTTCTCTATTCCTCTATGCCCTCATACTCCAAAAACTCCGCTACGGTCATACATCTGGGATGGTCCATGTCCAGACTGAGAAAATCCTTGTCCCCGGTGAGGATGACGTCCACGTCGGACACAATGGCCGCGTTGAGAATCGGCTGATCCTTGGCGTCGCGTATCAGCTTTTCCGCGTGGTCCACCGCCGGGATCAGCTCGTACGACATCTCGGCAAGCAGCACCTCCGCGTCGGGCAAAAATCGAGGCGCTTTCCGTTTCAATATCTCCCGGATCTCGGCAATGTTGCGGTCGCATAGGACCATCTCGTGATCGTCCGCAACGTGCAAAAGGGCCCGGGCAGGCTTGGAGTTTGGAAATACAAGCGCGGAAAAAAGGACATTCGTATCGACCAATATCCGCATAGTTTCAGGCCCTTCCGTGCCGCACTTCGTTTACCAAAGCCTGCACGTCATCCTCGTCGGAGAGACCCATCGTCTCCGCCGCGCCTGAGAACGCGGCCTGGGCCCTGCGGATGGCCTGCGCGGAGGCGTTGCTTACAACGATCTCCCCGTTCTGGTTCTGGAAGAACAGGATCTTATCACCGGACTTGAGCCCCAGCAGACGCCGGATCTCCACTGGTACCGTGATCTGGCCGTTGGAGGAAATTTTAGCTAAATTCATCGAACCCACCCTTTCATTCTTGAAATCTAAAGAAAACTTGATGTCACTATTATTATATCCAAAAGTGAGCCAAAAGTAAAGAGTTTCAAGATAAAAGATGACAGGGTATTAAACCAGGTCGAAATTGGTCTCAAATGGCGCCGTATTTAGCCTCCGTCTCCGTTATCGCCCTCTCGTCGCGGCTAAAATACAGCTCCACGATCTCCGAGTCCTCCATTCCTACCCCCCTTCCCTAAGATTTTGATTTTGAAGGCCCTCACTTATTAAGACGACATCTAAATCCAGATATCCCCCATGTTTTCAATTTTATCTCCAATTCCTATATAGGCTTTGATACCTCCTTAGTGTCCGTATCGAGACCATCAAAATTTGGAAGGTGAAAAACGGCGTCAAAATGCCGAAAACACATATCCCCGCTTGACTTTCTGTGTTCAATATGTTATATTCTAATCACAGCAAGGGAAGTGATTCCAACGGCTGACGCGGTGGTTTTGGACCACGGCTCCGCCTTCGGAACCCGTTCCCCAGGCGGAAAAATGAGCCTGTCCTCGGTGTTTTGTTCTTAGAGCGCAGACCCCAGTACCTATGCGGTGGTGTCCGTGAGATGTGTTTGCTGCGCAGGCTGAGTGAAAAGAGTGGAGCGCCAAGGAGACCCGGAAGGAGCATTGATCGGCTTGATAACTGAACATGACGTGTAGCCCCGCAGCTGCGTTTTGGACGGCTGCGGGGCTAAGGCTGTCTATAGGCTATCGGAAAAATATTTGGCTTTTTGCTCAGCCGACTACGTCGTAGCCCTGATCCTCCACGGCCTTCTTGAGCACCGCGTCCTCAACAGGCGCGCTGAGCGTCAGGACAGCGGTCCCGGAGACGTGGCTCACATCCGCGGACTCAACGCCGGGGATGGCCTCCAGGCACTTCTTCACCCGGGCCTCGCAGTGGCCGCACATCATGCCCTCGATCTTCATTGTCTTCTCCATAGTTTTTAGCTCCTTTACTTTGATTTTGTATTTTCTATCACGCTTTGTATCGCGGATATTGACAAGATTGAGCCGCAGCGCGTTCGTCACCACAAAAAACGATGATAGGCTCATGGCCGCCGCGCCGAACATGGGGTTGAGCTTGAGTCCCAGGCCCACAAATACCCCCGCCGCCAGCGGTATGCCGATGCTATTATAGAAGAATGCCCAGAATAGGTTCTCGTGGATGTTCCTGAGCGTCCGGCGGCTCAGACGGATGGCCGCCGGCACGTCGGTGAGGCGGCTGTTCATCAGCACCACGTCCGCCGAGTCTATGGCCACGTCCGTGCCCGCGCCTATGGCTATGCCGATGTCGGCACGGGTGAGGGCGGGGGCGTCATTTATGCCGTCGCCCACCATGGCCACCTTGCCCCGGGCCTGGAGGCGCCGTATGACGCTCTCCTTGCCGTCCGGCAGGACCCCGGCTATGACCTCGTCAACTCCGGCCTCCGCGCCCACCGCCTTGGCAGTGCGCTCGTTGTCGCCCGTCAGCATCACCACGTGTATGCCCATGTTCTTGAGCTCCGCTATGGCCTCGCGGCTGTCCTCTTTTATTACGTCCGCCACGGCGATAAGGCCGATCACCTCGCCGTCACGGGCAAAGAGGAGGGGCGTCTTGCCCTGGCCCGCGCACTCCCCGGCGGCCTGCTCCACCTCACGGGGCACCTTTGCTATGGAGCTTATATATTTAAGGCTCCCCCCGGCGAGGACTGCCCCCGCGAGGCGCGCCTCAAGGCCGTTGCCCGGCAGGGCCCTGAAGTCCTCAACGCCCTGGGGGACGACCCCACGGTCCTCCGCAAGTTTCGTGACGGCCCGGGCCAGCGGGTGCTCACTGCGGCTCTCAAGGGACGCGGCGAAATTAAGGAGCTCCGCCTCCCCGTGGCCGGAGGCCGGGACAATGTCCGTCACCGTGGGCTCGCCCTTCGTGATCGTGCCCGTCTTATCAAGGGCCGCCACAGCCACGCGGCCAGTCTCCTCCAGCGCCTCGGCGTTTTTGAAGAGTATGCCGTTCTTCGCCCCCACGCCGTTGCCCACCATTATGGCGACAGGCGTGGCAAGTCCCAGGGCGCAGGGACAGCTAATGACGAGTACAGATATGCCCCGGGCCAGTGAGAAACCGACGCTCTCGCCCAAGAGCAGCCACACGGCAACCGTCACGGCGGCGATGGATATGACCACCGGCACAAAGACGCCGGAGACCTTATCGGCGATCTTGGCGATGGGGGCCTTTGTGGCGGCGGCGTCGCTCACCATCTTTATTATCTGGGAGAGGGTGGTGTCCTCCCCCACCCTCGTGGCCTCACAGCGCAGGAACCCCGACTGGTTGACCGTGGCGGCGCTGACGCCGTCGCCCGCCGCCTTGTCCACCGGGATGCTCTCACCCGTGAGGGCGGACTCGTTGACGGCGCTGACGCCCTCCAGCACCACACCGTCCACCGGGATGCTCTCACCGGGACGCACGAGGAACACGTCGCCCCGGCGCACCTGGGCAACAGGCACCTCTATCTCCCGTCCGTCCCGCTCGACCTTCGCCGTCTTGGGCGCCAATCTCATGAGTCCCTTGAGGGCGTCCGTGGTGCGGCCCTTGCTACGGGCCTCCAGCATCTTGCCGAGAGTTATGAGGGCCAGGATCATGGCGGCGGACTCGAAGTAGAGGTCATCCATCATGAGCTGGTGGGCGAGCATATGGTCCCCCGCCGCCACGGCGGCTGTCATCTCAAAGAGCACGTATAGGCTCCACAAAAACGACGCGGCAGAACCCATCGCCACCAGCGTGTCCATGTTTGGGGCCCGGTGCAGCACGCCCTTCACGCCGCTTATGAAGAATTTCTGGTTTATGACCATGACTATCGCCGCCAAGACCATCTCCGCCAGCGCCACGGCCACGTGGTTGCCCTCAAAGAACTTCGGCAACGGCCAGCCCCACATCATGTGGCCCATGGAGAAGTACATGAGCGCCAGCGTAAAGCCGACGGACCAGACGAACCGCCGGAGTATCACCGGGGTCTCCCGGTCCTCCAGCGCGCCGGCGTCGTCCCCGGCGGATGAAACTCGCTCGCCGCCCTTTTTCGAGGCGCCGTAGCCCGCGTCCACCACCGCCTTTATTATGGCCTCGGCCGGGGCCGTGCCCTCCACGCCCATAGAGTTCGTCAGCAGACTCACAGAGCAGGCGGTGACGCCCGGAACTTTCAGCACCGCCTTCTCTACCCTGGCGCTGCAGGCGGCGCAGCTCATACCTGTGACGTTATATTGTTCCATCTCTCATCACCTCATCAGCTTTTGGAGGAGATTTGTCAGCTCGTCAATAGTATCGTCCCGCCCCTCCCGTATATCCGTGGCGACACAGGTTTTTATGTGGTTCGTGAGAAGCTCCCGGGTGAAGGCGTTGAGGGCCGCGTTCACCGCCGCCACTTGCATGAGGATATCGGCGCAGTAGGCGCTACGCTCCACCATCCCCTTTATGCCCCTCACCTGCCCCTCGATGCGGCTGAGACGGTTTATGAGGCTATTGTACTCCGCCTCGCTCCGCTCCTTCGTCTTGTGACAGCACTGGCAGTCAGGAACCATCCATATACCCCCTATCCGTATTTTCGTGATATATAATATACCCCCACGGGGTATTTGTCAAGTCAAATCGAGTAAGCCAATACAATATTCTTCAGTGAGTCACCGATATAGCCGCTATTATCAAGCTGAATACTCAAGCAGCCGCCGAGAGAAATCCCGGCGGCTTAAATGTTAAATTATTGTGAATTCGTGTTTTTCCCACAGTCTGGATATTCTCAGTTCTCTGCTTCTTTGTCAGGTTCACCAAATACGCCCCCGAAAGTTTGTCTATTATGACGGCGAATTTGCTCTTGATATTTCGGAATACTTCGTATATAATATGGTTATAAAGTATTCCGAAGTAGTTGCGCCTTGAAAACTGAAAAGTGAAAACCCAAAAAACCCACCGCTTTTTTTGAAAACCCGAAAAAGCCAAGGACTATGGACTAAGGACTAAGGACTAAGGTCTAAGGACAAAGGACAAAGGTAGAGGGACTAAGGACAAAATAAATAAAAAAATAATAAAAAATAATATTATATTTTTATTTTCTGACGCTAATAACGTCTTGGCGTTAGTCTCGGAGCCTGAGGGAATAGTCATAAAGCCTCGGAGAGTTAGTCTGCAAGCCGTGTAATAGCCTGGGCGGCATTTTGGGGAAAACCAGCAAAAAGGCCGCCGGGAGCATCTCAACTCTCCCGGCAGCCCTTGTGTGTTCAGTTCCCGTTGAGCTCAGAGGTTCTGGTCGCAGCGGGTGAAGAAGGTGGCCAGCTCCGCCCTCATGGTCTTGCCCCAGGGGTCTATAGCGCCGCTGTCGCGTCCGGCCATTATCTCGTTGCTGACGGCCCACTTCATGGCCTCCCAGGCCCAGGGATCCACGATATCCTCGTCGGTGAACGCCTCGAGAACGCCGTCGCCGTACCCCTCCGCGGGGTCGTAGTAGCGGTAGAGCATCGCCACGAGCTGTTCGCGGTTCACGGGCGAGAACGGGTCGAAGTGGGTGTCGTTGATGCCAAAGATTATCCCGTTCTCATAGGCCCAGTTCACGGCGTCAGTGTAGTACTGCCCGGGGAGGATGTCCACAAACGGCGACTCCCCCGAGGGCGTGGGACTGCCGGCCAGACGCCATATGAGTGATGCCACCATGGCCCGGTTGGCGGGGGTGTAGGGTGAGAAGTGGGTTGGGTCAATGCCCCGCACGAGGTCGTGGTTGTAGGCGTACCAGACGTACTCAAAGCACCAGTCCCCCGACGGCACGTCCACGAAGGGGAGCCACTTGGCGAAGGTGTAACTGACCGTCACGGACTCGGCGGGCATGACGAAGACGGCTGTGGTGTCGTTGAGCCAGCTCACCGGCACAGTCGCGCCGGAGCCGCCGGTGACGTAGAGGCTGGAGAGCTTGTACCCCTCCTCGGGCGCCACGGAGAGCGTCACCTGGGTCCCGGCACTGGCCTTGGTGGCGTTGGCGGTGACGGAGCCGTGGGTGCTGGCGGCGACGGTTATGGCGTGGGGGGTCTCGTCCACGTAGGTGTCCACATCGAAGAACTCCACGTCATACTTAAGCGACGTAGAGCCGCCGCCCACGGAGCGCAGTCCCGTGATCTCCACGGTGTAGACGCCCTCGTACTTCGCCCTGTTGTTATTCGGGCGGAAGACGATGACGTTGGGGACGCCGTAACTTGCGAGATCCACGTTGAGGTACTCGCCCTCGTCCCGGGCGGTGTACGTCCTGTTCCCGGAGAGCGTCCAGACGGCGCCGTCGCTCCTGCGTGTGAGTTTCACGGTTATATCGCTGAGATCCGGCTCCTCGTACTTCTCGGGGTTTAGGGTGACGCTCCAGGCCACGTTGTACCTGCCGGTGTTGCCCTCAAAGAGGTTCACCGGGAAATACCCGGAGGCGGGCCAGGCTATGTAGTCGTAATCGCAGCCGGAGCCGCTCCTATCGAAGACCTTCTCGCAGGTGTAACGGCTGGAAGTGTTGACAGCGTATCCGAACCCCACCTTGCCCATTGTGGGGTTGAGCTGCCAGCGGCGGTGTCCCAGCATGGGGAGGTTCGTGCTGCCCGGGTCGTCCATAAAGCCGTCCACAGTGCTCGTGAGGGCGGGGCCGCTGTAGATGTTGCTGCTGCTGGTGGCCTCGCGCCCCTTGTCGTAGAAGTCCTGGCTCATGTCGGAGGGTTTGGGCGGGTAGTGGCCGAAACTGACCCCCGATGCCAGGAGGACCGCGCCGTACTGGGCGTTATCGGAGAGGTCCCAGCTCGCCTCGACGGCGGGCAGTCCCGCTATGCGCCGCAGCGCCGAGAGACGGTCAACGGCGTACTGCAAAGCCTCCGCGGTGAGTTTGCCCTGGGAGTAGGGGGCCCTGACGGAGGGCTCGACCTCAAATGGATCGTCCGGGGTGTACTCCGGGTTCTCCTTTAAGAGCTCCACTATCTCCCCCTTCGTGAGTTTGGGGAATTCGAGGCCGCCGCTGCCGTTCTCCCCCGCCGCCTCGGCGGTGGTCACCGGGACGAATGTCAGGGCCATCAGCAGACAGAGGAGCAGCGCCAACGCCCTAATACCTGATTTTTTCATCTTACGGTCCTCCTTGAAGAAGTTGTTGACACCATTTTACACCCATAGTGATAACTTTTCAAGGTGTTTTACAAAAAGCCAGCGGGACACGGCCCAAAACTCATGGACGCCGCGCCCCGCTTATTTGCTATTATTAATGATATCCCCTACTGCCGGACTCCCGGAGGGCTCACGCCTCGGCCTTCATGGTGAGGTAGGCGTTAATGAAACCGTCCAGGTCCCCGTCCATCACCGCCGTTATGTTGCCGTTCTCAAACCCGGTGCGGTGGTCCTTTGCCAGGGTGTAGGGCATGAACACGTAGGAGCGTATCTGACTGCCCCACTCTATCTTCATCTGGACGCCCTTGATGTCCTCTATCTTCTCCAGGTGCTCCCGCTCCTTTATCTCCGCCAGGCGCGCCCGGAGCATCGTCATGCAGCTGTCCCTATTCTGGAACTGGCTGCGCTCCACCTGACAGGACACCACAATGCCCGTGGGCTTGTGGATGAGCCGCACGGCGGAGGAGGTCTTGTTGACCTTCTGCCCACCGGCGCCGGAGGAGCGGTACACCTGCATCTCGATGTCCTCCTCGCGGATCTCGATCTCGCTGTCGTCGGTTATCTCCGGCATGACCTCCACCGCCGCGAAGGATGTGTGACGGCGGCCTGAGGCGTCAAAGGGCGACACCCTCACCAGGCGGTGTATGCCGCTCTCGCTCTTGAGGTAGCCGTAGGCGTTCTCGCCGTCTATCTTGATGGTGGCGGACTTTATCCCCGCCTCCTCGCCGTCCAGGTAGTCAAGGATGGTGTACTTGTAGCCGTGGCGCTCCGCCCAGCGGGTGTACATGCGGTAGAGCATCTCTGTCCAGTCCTGGGCCTCGGTGCCCCCCGCTCCGGCGTGGAAGGAGAGTATGGCGTTGGAGCCGTCGTACTCCCCGGAGAGCATGGTGGAGAGCCGGGACTCCTCCAGGTCCTTTGAAAAACTCTCAAACTCCTCCTGGAGCTCCGGCAGCAGCGCCGGGTCGTCCTCCTCGATGGCCATCTCGCAGAGCGTCACGAGGTCGTCATAGCGTCCCTGGAGTTTCGCGAATTTCTCCCTCTTGGCCCTGAGCTGTTTGAGCCGCTGCAGCACCCTCTGGGAGTTCTTCTGGTCGCTCCAGAAACCATCGCTCTCGCTCTCGGCCTCCAGTTTCTTTATCTCCTCCGCCGCCTCGTCAAGTTTGAGGGCCCTGCGGAGCGTCTCGATCTGGGGCCGCATGGAGTTAAGTTTTACTTTGTAATCCTCGTATTCAACTATCATTTAAATCTTCCTTTGTTTAAATCTTCCTTTGTTTAAATCTTCCTTTATTCAAATCTTCCTTTGTAAATTATGTAGGCCGGCGGCCTTATCGTTCGCTGGGAGTGTGGGGCTTATCCCCAAAGATGAGCTCGTCAATGTCAGGTTTCGGCTCCCGCACCACGTCGGAATTTGTCATATCCCTACCCCTTTCGCAAAAATGATATACATACCATTATATGCGGAAAAGAGGCCGGTGATACATCGACATATAGAACCGCGCCGCGATGAGCCGCGCTACGAACCCCCGGTCAGAGTCGCCACCAGCACCTGGGGGTTATTGAATATCCGGGGCAGACCGTGGGTCCCGCCTATCCCCCGGGAGACAAGCATCTGGGTCCCGCCCTGGGTGTATATGCCGGACGTGTAGGTGGGAAAGAGCCCCTGGCCCGGCGCCACGAGGCCGTCAGTGAACGGCAGGCGCACGAGCCCCCCGTGGGCGTGGCCGCAGAGGACGGCGTCAACGCCCAGATCCGCCCACATGTCGAGCTCCGTGTCCCGGTGGGCCAGCATGAGGACGTAATCCGAGGGGTAGTCCTCCCGGATGTCCGCCACCACCTCCGCCGGGGACTTCTGGTCCCGGAGGCCGTTGGGGTCGTCCACCCCGGCCAGGACTATCCTGTCGCCGCCCCGCTCCAGGGTGACGTACCTGTTGCGTAAAACCGTGGCTCCCGCGGCCTCGGCTATCTTGAATACGTCCCTGGCGCACCCGCAGGCCCACTCGTGGTTGCCGCTGACGTAGTACGTGGGGGCTATGGCCGTGACGGCGTCGAAGAACTCCCTTGCGTAGTCGAGCTGCTCCGGATCGTCCACAAGGTCGCCGGTGACGGCGATGATGTCCGGCCTCGCCGCCCTCACGGCGTTATAAAGCCGCTCGTTGTCCCGGCCGAAGACGGCGGCGTGGACGTCGGAGAGCTGGACCACCCGCATACCCTCGAATCCCTCCGGGAGGCGTCCGTTGCCGAGACTGTACTCGTCGGTGACTATGCGGGTGTTGCCGTCATAGACGATCCATATGGCCGCGAGAATTAGAAATAGAAGTACCCAAATCAATCTGTGTTTCTTCCTCTTCCTCATGCTATGCTTCCTTGTCCCTGACGTAGGGGTGTTTTATGTTGGGGTCCCCGGAGGGGCGGAAGTCCACCTCGAACCTGTCGATAGATTTGATGAGGGAACTCAGGGACTTGAACCCGTAACTGCGGCAGTCGAAATCCGGCTTTTTCTTGAGGAGCAGATTGCCCAGCTCGCCCATGTACACAAAGCCCTCGCCCCCGGTGATGCCGGTGATGTCGGAGATGGACTCGGCGATGAGTTTCACCACGCTCTTTGGCAGCCTGTCGCTCCGCTTGCTCTTCTTCTCCTGGTCCGCGGGTGTCTCCGCGTGGGCGGCTCTCTCCGCGATGTGCTTGTTGATGAGCTCGATGTAGATGAACTTCTCGCAGGCGGCGATGAATGGCGCGGGGGTCTTCTTCTCCCCGATGCCGATGACCGTCATGCCGGCCTCCCGCAGGCGTATGGCCAGGCGCGTGAAGTCCGAGTCGCTGGAGACGAGCACGAACCCGTCCACGTTCTTTGTGTATAGTATGTCCATGGCGTCGATTATCATGGCGGAGTCCGTGGAATTTTTGCCGGTGGTGTAACTGTACTGCTGGACCGGCGTCACCGCGTTCTCCAGGAGCGAGGTCTTCCACCCCGCGATATTCGGGCTGGTCCAGTCCCCGTAGATCCGCTTGATGGTCGGGGTGCCGTATATCGCCAGCTCCTGCATAATGCCGTAAAGCGTCCCCCGGGGCACATTGTCAGCGTCAATGAGCACCGCCAGCCGCTTGTTCATAGAATCCTCAGGCCCTATAGGCAAAGGATCACCTCCAAAATAGTAGAAGAGTCACTCCCGGGCACATTTGCCCACATGGCGGTATTATATCATACTTTTGCCATATATTCAAGGGTGGGGGAAATGCAGTTCGCAAGGCGCGTGTAGAAGGAGCACGGCGCATTACTCAGGGGAATCGCTTAAGAAATAGTTGCAGAGGAGCGAAAATTATGTTAACCTATTAACAATGAAAGGGGATGGGTT
>CANQYW010000035.1 GCA_947628185.1 uncultured Oscillospiraceae bacterium | reverse complement strand
CAGGCGCTGGCGAAAGTGCTGGAGGAGAAGAAATACAAAACGGCGCTGGAGAAACTGCGAAACGACCCGGCCGCCGGCGGTCTTTTGAGCAGCCGGCAGAAGAGCAAGAACCCGATTGAGGAAATCGTACACGATAACTGGGTGTTTAATGACACGGTAAAGGCACTGCAGCGGGTGATCAAGAGCGGCGTCCCCTACGCCGGGTCAGATGATGTGTCTACGGCCCAGGCGGTGATCCTCGTGTGCGCGGCATACGATACGGCCCAAGAGCGCGAACAGTCTTTCAATCAGGTGGCGGAGGCGCTGGATAGAGCGGCACTGCTCAAACTGTTGGAACAGCTGGTATATGAGAAGGGCGCCCGCCGCTGTCTCGGGGCTCTGGCCAGGTACGGTAGAGAAGGGGAGGCCGCACGCCTCATATCTGAGATGCCGAAACTGCGGAAAAATCGGGCCGAATTTGAATGTTGTGCTCTACGACGAGACCGCCGGCAAACCGGTGAGATCCCTGCCTAAAAAGGGTGCTGACCCGGACAAGTTTTCGGCGTCGGCCGCTGATCTGGCAGATATGAGAAAGATCATCAAAAAAGTGGCTCGCGCTCGCAGCGACACGCTCCTTGAGATGTTCCTGAGCGGCGAGCGGCAGGACGCCGAAAAGTGGACGCCGCTCTACATGGGTAACCCCATCCTGCATGGCCTTGCCAGGCTCGTGGTGTGGCAGCAGGACGGGACCACCTTCACTCTCGGCGCAAACGGTCTCATTCGGAGCGACGGTTCAGAGTACGTCGTGACGGACGCTCCCATCTTTGTCGCCCACCCCATGGAGATGAAACCGGCTGATATCGCCGCCTGGCAGAGGTATTTTGTATCTAACGGCCTCAAGCAGCCCTTTGAGCAGGTCTGGGAGCCGGCCATCGACCCCAAGACTATCCGGCCTGACAGGTACAAGGGGGGGTGGAGGTGTCCGTGTTCCGGTTCATGCACATGGAGAAACACGGTATCACCTTCTACGATGAGGATTTCCACGACCAAATCAATTTCAGGTTGGAGGGGTGCTCGATAGGTTACAAGCGAACAAATTGGCACCGGCACGAGATCGCGAAAGACGAGACTTTTACCTTGGGCGAGTTCAGTTTCGATAAGTACGCCCGCCAGGTGAACCACATAGTGGCGCTGCTGGACCGCTGGACGGCTGTGGGCCGCATTCTCAAGGACGACGTGTCCGTGCGGGAGGTGCTTGTCAGTTTCACAGCGGCGCAGATAATGGAGTTCATACGCCTGGCGACGGAGAACAACTGCCCCAACTGCACGGCTATGCTGCTGGATTATAAGCAGCAGCATTTCCACGACATTGACCCCCTGGCGGAATTCACGCTGGAGGAATAGCCCAGAAAGCAGCAAAGGACGATTCTCCAAAATAGAGTCGTCCTTTGCTTGTAGGTAAACCACAATTAAGTTTTGCGCAGTCGGATCATCGCCAAATCCGGCCCTATTCGCATCTCCTCCACAGCTCTATATCCTCATTTCCGCGCACGTAATCGCACTTCGGCATGTCCCTGTCCCTGAGAGGCCGTAATGCCTCTGCCCTCTCATCAGGAAAACATTAGATCGCCGTCGGCCCTGTTTGCCGGGAACGTCACAGGGACGTATGGCAGCCCGTCTATGTACTTCATCACGCCCACAGCTCAACACCTCCGCCGTAATTTTGGTCACGCAAAAGGCGCTCTCATTTGCCCGAGAACTGTTCGTTTATCTCATCGAGCAGGTGGAGCGTCTTGTATGTCTTACCGCAGTTCCTGCACTGCCAGTCGCAATCGCTCTTCTTCGCTTTTTTGTGCAGCGGTTCAAGCTCGGTCCCGCATATTGGGCACCGCGCTTTTTGCTGATCCCACAGTTTTTTGAGGAAACCCAGCGCCTCATCCCGGGTCCTGAAACCAAGCTCCTTCAACGTGACTCTCTCCATACGCCCCTCCATCTGCTCCGTATGCCAGCATTATACCATTGAAATGGTAAGAAATCCACCGCGCGGTGGACTTTTTCCCGTTTGTGTGGTATTATGCCGGAGAGGTGATTTGCTGTGGAGACTATTTCATTCAGCGTGGAAAATCTCTGCGTCCCCTGCGCCTGCAGGTGCAGGCACTGTCTCTTAGGGTACGACGGCAACACCATCGGCGCCGGGTACGAACAGGGGAAGGCTCTCGCCCGGAGGCTCGCCGCAGGGTCCCCGGTAGAGTTTTCCTACTACATCGGCTACTGCATGGACACGCCGGCGCTCTTCGACTACATCGCCTTTTGCCGGGAGATCGGGTCGCCCGGCGGGCAGTTTTTGCAGATGAACGGCTTTCGGGAGAGGCCGCATGACGAGTTCCGGGACCTCATGGGGCAGATAAGAGACGCCGGCGTGGAGCTCATCGACCTCACATTTTACGGGCTCCCGGAGCGCCACGACGCCTTTGCCGGAAGGTGCGGGGATTTTCAACTCCTTATCAAAATGCTCACAGCCGCCAACGGGGCCGGGCTCCCCGTCCACATCAGCGCCTCCATCACCGAGGACAACGCCGGAGAGCTCGAGGGCCTTTTTGAGCTCCTCTCGGGGTACAAGACGGAGAGTCTGAGCCTATTCCTGCCCCATTCCAAGGGGCGGGGCTGGTTTTTGGAGCCGAGGAGGCTGACCAAAGCCACCTTGGAGCGGCTGCCGATGTCTGTGCGGGCGCATATGCCGAAGGTGAAGACCCAGAGCGAGGCCCAGTGGCTCTCTGAGGACGAGTTCCCGGAGCCGGACAAGCGCTACCTCACGCTCTCGCTGACGCCGGAGAATTTCGAGCGGTACAGCGGGATGTCCGCGGAGGAGATCGTGGGCGAGCTGGAGTCGCTGGACGACACGTTCTACGCCGCGGTCCCCCCGATAGCGGAGCTTGCGAAGTTGTACGGGGATCCCTCGGGGGACAGACTCTTCAGGTACCGTGACCTGGCGCTCTTGTGGACGAAGAGATACGTCCGCGAAAACGGCCTGACCCTGCACGACATGACAGACGAGTGCGGCCATTTCAGCGTGAGGGAGTAGAGGGATGTTCCCAAAGTGGCACACACTGTGTGCCAAAACAAAGGAACTGCAGCGAAATGAGAAATCTACGCTGCAGTTCCTATTTTTATGAGCTCTTTCCTATCACCCTCGAACCCACTTTTTACGCATCGCCAAAATTGCGGCGGCGGACACGCACAGCCACGCGAGCCAGGGGATGAGATACACATAGTTTCCGCTGCCCATGCCCCACATGAGCTCCGCCGAGGAGACCGGGACGGTGGGCGAGACCCACTTGAAAATATCCGCCCCCATGGCGCACAGGAGCCCCGGGATGCCCAGGATCGCCGCGCAGGTGAGGTACGCCGTGCGGACGTTGGAGCAGAGAGACCCCAGTGCCAGGGAGACCTCCGCCGTGAGAATGAGCATCAGGAGCCGCAGGGCGTAGAGCACCGCCAGGTACTGCCCCATGGTCAGGTTCAGTGGGAACCGCGCCAGGGGGTCAATATTCCTCGCGGGTATAGAGAGTGTCGATGCCAGTTGTCGCTCGCGCAGCACGTAGAGGAACTCCCGGATGTACACGCAGGCCCACACGAAGACGGCCAAGAGCGCCGCCATCAGAACCTTCCTGCGGAAGAGCCGCCCCCGGCCCCGGGACGTGGAGCGCACCATGGGCACAACCCCCGCCTGGCGCTCAAAGGCGCACAGTGAGGCGGCCAGGATGGCCGTCATGATGACGGCGATGGAGGCGTTGAGCCGCTGTTGGTTCTGGCTCTCGGAGCCGTAGGCGATGTCGTAATTATACTTATCTATGACGCAGGGCTGGTAGCCGCCCTCCGCGGCCCGCTCACGCAGCTCCGTCACCCGGCGCTCCACCCTGTCAAGGGCCTGCAAAAGCGCGGCGCCGTCGGGGTTCCCCTGGGCGGACTCCCGGGCATGCTCTAAGTAGTCGTCGGTGCTCTCGTCGATGGGCCCCGCCATGTCCCTCAAATAGGATTCATATTTATGGTCCACCTGGGGCGTTATGTCCGACTGCAAATAGCTCAGCTCCCCGCTTATGACAAACACCAGCGCCAACAGCAGGACGCCGTACTGGTACACCAGGGTCTTATACCCCTCCCAGCCGCCGATGGAGAGCCGGCCCCGGGCCCTGTCCAGCACCTTATTGACCGTGACGGAGACGCGGCTCAGATGGTCCCGGTTGCCCTCGGGACGGCGCTTTAGCTGGATGAGAATCATCCAAAGTACGCCGAGGCCCCCAACGACAACGAGCCCCCACAGCGCGACTGACCGGATACCCATCGGGAAACCGAAGAGGTCCACGTTTAAGTAGTTCGTGTAGAGCGCGGAGGTGTGGACGTAGGCAAAGATGTTGAAGTATTTAAATACGTTCAGGATGCTCTGCACCGGCAGGTACTCATAGAGCACGAACTCCGCCGCCAAGGTCACCCCCAGCACCGCCACGGAGAACTGGGGATTCGTGATGGAGCCCAGCACACACCACAGCAAGAGTCCGATGAGCACGCCGGAGAGGACCTTCATGGCGAAAAACCGGACGAGCCACTGGGCGATACTTATTCTCAGGGGACAGGTCTTGAATACCGCCACCGACTGTAGGGCCCGGCCCAAATCTCCCCAGCCGCCGTGGAACCACATGGATACCGCGAAGGGCAGGAAGGAGTAGAGGAACGTGGCCAGGATGGAGCCCACAAAGAGGATGCCGAACCGCGTGAGGCCGAGCCTCCACCGGCCCCCGCGGGTGGCCCGCACCAATGGCCAGAAACCGCGCCGCCGCTCCTCCAGGAAGGACATCACGATGACGGCGATGGCGATGAGATGGAAGTAATCGCCCAGCTCGAAGTCAAGCCACCGCTCGACGCCCCGGCTATTGCCGAACTCCACCTGGACGCCCAGGATCTTCGCGAAATCCTCCGCGGTCCTGGCGAGGTTCCTCCTCGCAAAGCTCCCGGGTTTGCCGAAGAGGCTCGTTTGGGACTGGATCGCCGCCCGGGACTGTATCCCCTCCAGGTACTCGCTGTAACCGGCGAGATACTCGGCGTCCTCCAGGATGGCGTCCAGGACGTTATAATACCCCGTGAGGGTTATGTAAAACTCCCTGTCGACACCGTTTTGCAGGGCCTCCAGGAGCGCCGGCATATCAGAAATGGCCGCGAGGGCCTCCTCCTCGGAGCTGAAACCAATGCCCAGAATGTCCTCGGAGTTGTAGAACCACATGTCCGCGCCTTCCAGCTTGTCTTCTTTGTCCTGGGCGAGGGTGGCGATCTCCTGGGGAGTTTTGTCCCTCCAAAGCTCCGTGAGGGCGGCGTTATAGTCGCTGGCGGCCGCCGCCTTGCCGAGGTCGTCCAGGGACACATTGGTGTAATAGTTATATTCCTGGTCCAGCGTGCTGTCAAGCACGGCCGCCATAAAGAAACCGACACACAATAGGGCGGTCAGAATGAGCAGCCCCAGCCGCCTCGGACTCAAGAAAACTCTCTTCCACTCGTTCATGTCATTCACCAAGGTAGTACATATACACGTCCTCCAGGCTGGGGATCCCCATCACGGGTCTCCAATCGGCGGGCAGGGACTCGATGAGGGCGTGGGGTGTGTCCACTCTCAAAAGTTCACCCTTTTTAATGAGCAGTACCTGGTCCGCGATGGACTCGATGTCCGTGACGATGTGGGTGGTCAGGAGGACTATCATGTCCTGGGAGAGCTCCTTTATGAACGTGCGTATCCTCACCCGCTCCCTGGGGTCGAGGCCCGCCGTGGGCTCATCTAAGAGCAGCACCTTCGGGTCGCCCATGAGCGCCTGGGCCAGCAGGACGCGCTGTTTCATGCCGCCGGAGAAACCGCCCACCTTCTTGTGGCGCACGTCTGCGAGGTTCGTGAGCCCCAGCACATCCCCCACCTGCTGCCGCAGCTCCCGGCCCCGGATACCCTTGAGACGGCCCATGTAACTCAAAAAGCTCTCCGCCGTCATCTGGTCGTAAATGCCCTGCTGCTGGGGCATGAAACCCAGCCGCGCGCGGAATTTGTCGCCCAATTCAAGAATGTCCGTCCCGTCATAGAGGATGGAGCCCCCATCCCGCTTGACGTTGTCGGTTATCAGGTTCATGAGCGTGGACTTCCCGGCGCCGTTGGCGCCCAGGATGCCATATATCCCCGGTTCAAATGTGATCGTGAAATCACGCAGCGCCACGTTGTCGCCATAGCGCTTTGTGAGGTTTTTGATCTCCAGTTCCAAAACTGTCAGCCCCTTTCACATGTATCCCAGTCCGTCATAGGTCGCTGCGCGTCGTGCACAGCACTTTTGCGCCGCTGCCGTCCAGGGGCACCTGGATGATGGAGCAGATCGCGTACTCCAGAGCGCCGTTCTTGGGGTAGGTGGCGTCGACGGAGTAGTAGGCGTTATTCTCGTCCCTCCCCAGGAAATATCCAGAGCTACTCCAATAAAAGCCCTCCTCATCCGGCCATGAGCCGGCGCCGAACACTTCATCCATCTGTTGGCGGCCGATCTCCTGCAGGTCGAGCTCATACGTCTCATCCAAGATCGTCTGCCCCTCGAAATCCCTGATCACCACGTGGAAATCGTGTTTCTCGTCGCCCCTCTCTTGGGTGAACCCGGTGATGATCCCGTCGCCGAGCCCTCCGGCAATCGTGCCGGTGACGCCGGAATCGCAGATAAGCTCAATGCCGCCGCTCTCAAAGCTATAACGGTACAGCCCCATCCTCTTGGTATTGCTGCTGTAGCCCGTGAACAGGACGTCCTCGTCCCCCACCCACATCTCCGTGGTGTACGTCATCCGTTCGCTGTTCGTCTCGTCGTAGAGCGTCTCGGTCTCGCCCGTCTCGGGGCTCCATCTGCGCAGACGGAAATGTTTTTCGCTGGGCTCCGGCAGGTCCTCGCAAGTCATGAAGTAGAGCCATCCGCCGTAGAACTGCATGGGGATGCTGTTGGCGTTGATGTCCAGCCGCTCATCGAGCACCGTCTCCATGCTGGCGCCGCCGTCAAGGTCCAGCGTCATGATCTTCTGGTACATGACGTCAACTCCGTCCTCGATCTCCTCCTGGAGACGGCTTATGTAGAGGCGTCCCTCCGCGATGTACCATATGGGACTCACCGAACCGTTGAAATCAATGTCCACGGCCAGCTCCACCTCCTGCCTGTCAGTGCCGTCCAGCGCGGTGCTGAAGAGGGAGCTGGCCATCTGGGGCGAGGCCGGGTAGTGACGGCCTATCCAATAGAGCCTGTCGCCGTCCACAAAGAGGGTCTGGATGGACCCGTACACATATGCGTTACAGTCCTTCCCCTTGTGGTCGCACTCCGGCTTTCCGCAGAGCGGCCCGCCGATCCCCGTCTCCTTGTCCACATAACTTAGGCGGTTCCCATAGGGAGCCACAAAATAGAGCGTGTCCTCGGTGTCCGCGGCGTACATCGAGAACCTCGTCTGGTGGATGAAAGATCTTTTGGCGTCGATGCTCCGCTCCTCCCCCGCCCCAGAGCCGCCGCAGCCGGTGAGCATCAGGAGCGACAGCGCCGCAACCAGCAATACTGCCCTTCTCATATGACTCTTCTTTTTCAAATTTTTCAAAACTGTCAGCCCCTTTCACTTGTGTCCTTGCGGGATCTTTTTGACTTTCTTCGCCCGCTTACTACTTTACATCTTATTCTATCAAATCGGGCTAATTATGTCAACACAATTCTTTTGCTAATTTATGATTTTATGTTTTGCCGTATTGAAATCGGTTCGAGGCCGCCATATTGGTCGAATCTGCCGGAGGGCCCGGGGCGTAAAAAAGTGCGTGGCCCCAAGCGGAGCCACGCATTGTGATTTGTCAACGGTCTGAACGCCGGCGGTCGCCATTCGATGGCGGGGTGACGCGGCCCTTGACGTAGATTTGCCGGAAGGCCTCCCGCTTGTTGGAGAGGATATAGTCCAAGGTCTGCTGGTTGTCCAGGGTGATGTTCAGACAGGACAGCATTTTCAACGTGGTGGGGGTCACGTACAGCACCACGTTCTGCTCCGGCGAAAGCCCGAACATCAGATAGAGCCCGACCCGCTTGTAACGGTTGCTGGTCACCACCCGCTTTAGCAGATGATTATAATAATGTAGTGTGCCGTCTATGCGCATGCCGTACTCGTCGAACTTCAGGTCATATCCCTCGGAGGAAAAGTCCCACGTGTCGGACGCCTCTATTTTTGAGGTGTCAAAATCGTACCGGGCGAGCTCGGCCTCGATGGCCCTTTTGCGCACGGCGGGCACGGCGGCCAGAAAGGCGACGCTGATCAGCACGAAAGCCCCCAGACACAGGAGCCCCGGGACGAGGTACACCTCATCGTCGATCCCCAGCAAAACGGCACCGGCGGCGATCAGCAGAAGTGAGGCCCCTAAGTAAATGGGCGTCAATATGTAGGACATCGTAAAATTCAGCGGCAGCATCTGTTCCTTCTCGTAAGCTATAATATTCTTCAGGCGCATTGGACCGCCTCCTTAAAGAGCGAGTGTTAGCCTGCATATACCATAAAGTCATCGAATCAGTGACTTTATGAGAGGAATAAAAAAGGCCCCCTCGAGAACACCCCGCCTGTTCCGCGCAAATGGGGCCCCCGCGCAATCGAAGATTGCGTGGGGAGAGGAGGAGCGAAACGGGCGAGTGAGTCAAAGGGCAGGCGCCAAAAGCGTCTGCCCTTTGAGGAACTATCGCCGTTTCCGCGACGACGTGGTGGAGGAGGGTGGATTCGAACCACCGAAGGCATCGCCAGCAGATTTACAGTCTGTCCCCTTTGGCCACTCGGGAACTCCTCCATATTGATCCATATTAAATTTACTCGCCGGTCTCAGCGGGATTTAATTTGCGCGCTTTCAGCGACGACGCTCTGGAGCTGGTGGACGGATTCGAACCCCCGACCTGCTGATTACAAATCAGCTGCTCTACCGGCTGAGCTACACCAGCATTCCGTGCCATCAGCAAGTGATATGATACCAAAAATCTTTCCGTTTGTCAACTACAAATATTATTTATTTTCTCACGGATTTTGGGCAGATTTTAGAGGCAGTATATGTTGCATTTGCAGGAATTTGGTGTTATATTATATGTTGGGTTGTGGGGGGTGAAACTACGGAATAGTTTAGTTTTCCCCCTCAATCGAAGTGTTTCTCAGCGCTTTGCGCATAATATTATTCAGGAGGAATCAATCATGAACAAGGTCCAGTTCACCGAGACGGTGCTCCGTGACGCCAATCAGTCCCTGATGGCCACGAGGCTCCCGTACTCAGACTACGCGGACATCCTGCCGACCATGGACAAGGCGGGCTACTACTCAGTGGAGTGCTGGGGAGGGGCGACTTTCGACTCCTGCCTGCGCTACCTGAAGGAGGACCCCTGGGAGAGGCTCCGCAACATCCGCAAGAACATGCCCAACACGCGCCTTCAGATGCTGCTGCGCGGCCAGAACCTTCTGGGCTACAAGCACTACCATGACGACGTGGTGGAGAAGTTCGTGGAGCTCTCCATTAAGAACGGCATCGATGTCATCCGCATCTTCGACGCCCTAAACGACTTCCGCAACATAAAGACAGCCCTCGAGGCCACCAGGAAGTACGCCACACCCCGCACTGTGGCCTCCGGCTGCATCTCCTACACCCAGAGCCCGGTACACACCGTCAAGAAGTACGTGGCGATGTGCAAGGAGCTCAAGGAGATGGGTTTTGACACCATCTGCCTCAAGGACATGGCCGGCACCATGAGCCCCTACGAGGCCGAGGGCCTCATCAAGGGCATCAAGGACGCAGTGGGCGACATCCCCCTCATCCTCCACACCCACTGCACCACCGGCATGGCCTACATGACGCTTCTCAGGGCCATCGACTCCGGCGTTGACATCATCGACACCGCCACCTCCTGTTTCTCCAACGGCACCAGCCAGGCCGCCACGGAGACCCTCTACTACGCCCTCACCCAGATGGGTTATGACACCGGCCTTGACGAGGACGTCATCAACAAGGTGAACGACTACTTCAAGCCCATAAAGCAGAAGTACATCGACTCCGGCCTCATAAACCCCAAGAGCATGGCCACCGACTCCCAGGCCCTTGTCTACAAGGTCCCCGGAGGGATGCTCTCCAACATGATAGCGAACCTCAAGGATATGCACGCCATGGATAAGTTCGACGAGGCCCTTCTTGAGATCCCCAACGTCCGCAAGGACCTGGGCTATCCCCCGCTCGTGACCCCGCTCTCCCAGATGGTGGGCAACCAGGCGGTGGTGAACGTCCTCATGGGCGAGCGCTACAAGCAGATCTCCAAGGAGATCAAGAACTACTTCAAGGGCGAGTACGGCATCGCCCCCGCCCCGGTGAGCCAGGAGCTCCAGGACAAGATAATCGGCGCCGGCAACAAGCCCACCGACTGCCGCATCGAGGACTCCAAGCGCACCGGCCAGGAGTTCGCGGACGCCAAGGCCGCCCTGGGGGATCTGGCCCGCACCGAGGAGGATATAATGAGTTACATCTGTTTCCCTGACCAGACTGTGAAGTTCCTCAAGGAACGCAGAGCCGAGGAGGAGCACCACATGAAGTACTCCATCACCGAGGCGTGAAGAGGAGGGCCCTATGAATATACTTGATGCCCTTGTGACCGCGGTTCTGGGTTACGGCGTCGTGTTTTTGGGGATCGTGCTGCTCATAATCGTCGTGACCGTCATGGGCAAGTTCATGTACTCCCGCGCGAAGGCCGCGGCTGTCGCAGCACCCGCCCCGGCACCGGCTCCGGCACCTGCCCCCGCGGCGCCCAAGGCCCCCGCAGCCCCCGGCTCCGCCGGAGATCTCAAGCTCTATGACACTCCCCCTGAGGTCGCCGCTATGATAATGGCGATCGTCGCGGACAAGATGGGGGCGCCCCTGAACGAGCTCAGGTTCATTTCTATTAAGGAGGTCAAATGACATGAAATATAAAGTAACGCTGGGCCAGAGGACCTACGAGGTCGAGGTTGAGCACGGCGAGGCCATGCTGGTGGACGAGTACGAGGCCCTTGCCCCCGTTCCCCCCGCCGCACCCGCCGCACCGG
>CANQYW010000034.1 GCA_947628185.1 uncultured Oscillospiraceae bacterium | reverse complement strand
TAAGTCACCTTGCCGTCCTCTATGTCGTAGAAACGGTTGATGAGGTTCGTGATCGTCGTCTTGCCCGCGCCGGTGGCGCCCACGAAGGCGAGTTTCTGACCGGGTTTTGCGTAGAGGGTTATGTCGTGTAGGATCGTCTTGCCCTCCACGTAGGCGAAGTCCACCTCGTTAAAGCGCACGTCGCCGTGGACGGGCACGAGGACCGTGGAGCCGTCCTCCTGGGGGACCTTCCAGGCCCAGGTGTGGGTGGGGGAGGAGCTCTCGACGAGAGCGCCGGAGTCGTCCTTCTGGGTGTTCACGAGCGTCACGTCCCCGGAGTCGGTCTCAAAGGGCTCATCCATCAGGCGGAACACACGCTCCGCGCCGGCCAGGGCCATGACAACGGAGTTCACCTGCTGGGCGGCGTTATTTATGGGCATGTTGAAGTTCCGGGTGAGCTGTAGGAAGGAGACTATATCGCCGAGGGTGAGGCCGCCCACGCCGTGGATGGCCAGCGCGCCGCCGGCGATGGCGCAGGTGACGTAGAGGAGGTGGCCTAAGTTCGCCATGATGGGCATGAGGATGTTGGCGTAGCCGTTGGCCTTGGTGGAGTTCTCGCAGAGTTCCTCGTTGAGGCGGTCGAACTCATCCCTGGCCTTGTCCTCGTGGTTGAAGACCTTAACCACCTTCTGGCCGTTTATCATCTCCTCCACAAACCCGTTGAGTTTACCTATCGACTGCTGCTGACGCACGAAGTACAGGCCGCTCTTGCCGCCGATGTTGCCAACGAATGTGAACTTGATGACGAGGAACACCAGCACCACCAAAGTAAGGTGCCAGGACATGACCACCATGCTCACGAAGACCACGAGTATCGTCATGACGGTGTTTATGAGGCTCGGTATGGACTGGCTCACGAGCTGGCGGAGGGTGTCAATGTCGTTTGTGTAGGTGCTCATGATGTCGCCGTGGGTGTGGGTGTCAAAGTACTTTATGGGCAGGCCCTGCATGTGGCCGAAGAGGTCGTCCCTTATGTCCCGGAGAAGGGTCTGGGAGACGGTTATCATGAGCCGGTTGTAGGCGAAGGTGGAGAGTATGCCCGCCACGTATATGACTGCCATGACGCACAGCGCCTTGAAGAGCCCGGAGTAGTCATGGCTGCCGGCTGTGAGCAGCGGCTCGATGTAGTCGTCGATGAGGGGCTTTAGGAAGACGGACCCTGCGGCGCCGGCGGCGGCGGAAATCGCTATACATATGACAACGATTATGAGCCGCAGCTCGTTGCCATGCCACATGAGGCGGAGGATCCTCGCGAGGGTGCCCTTGGCGTCCTTGGCGCCGCGGCCGCCCCGCATACCGACGCGCCCTTTCTTGTTGTTAGGCATTCTCCTCGTCTCCTTTCACCTGGGAGTTGTAGACTTCGGAATAGATCTTGTTGGTCTTCAAGAGTTCCTCGTGGGTGCCGATGGCGTCCACCCGGCCCCCGTCCATGACGATTATCTTGTCGGCGTCCTGGACGGAGCTGACGCGCTGGGCTATGATTATCTTGGTGGTCTCGGGGATGTAGCTCTTGAACCCGGCGCGTATGAGGGCGTCGGTCTTGGTGTCCACGGCGCTGGTGGAGTCGTCGAGGATGAGTATCTTCGGTTTTTTAAGTAGCGCCCTCGCGATGCAGAGCCGCTGTTTCTGGCCGCCGGAGACGTTCCGGCCGCCCTGCTCGATGTGGGTGTCGTAGCCGTCGGGCATCTCGCGGACGAACCCGTCGGCCTGGGCAAGCTTGCAGGCCTCCACCAGCTCCTCGTCGGTGGCGTTCTCGTTGCCCCAGCGGAGATTTTCCTTCACCGTCCCGGAGAAGAGCTCGTTCTTCTGAAGGACCATCGCCACGGAGTCCCGGAGGACCTTCACGTCATAATCCCGCACGTCCACGCCGCCGACGTACACAGCGCCGGAGGTGACGTCGTAGAGCCGGGGGATGAGCTGGACGAGTGTTGATTTTGATGACCCGGTGCCGCCGATTATCCCCACCACCTCGCCGGGGGCTATGGAGAAGTCGGCGTCTATCATGCAGAGTTTATTCTTGTCGCCCTTGTAGCTGAAGTCCACGTGCTCAAAACGGATGGAGCCGTCGGGGACTTGGCGGACGGCGTCCGGTTTCTCCTCGATGGTGGGCTCCTCGTTGAGGACGTCCGAGATACGCCTGAGGTCGGCGCTGGCCATCGTCACCATGACGTATATCATGGAGAGCATCATGAGGCTCATGAGGAGCTGCATGACGTAGGTGAACATGCTGGAGAGGTTGCCGGTGGAGAGCTCGGTCCCACCGGAGTTCACTATTATCTGAGCGCCGAACCAGGATATGAGCAGCATGCAGAGGTAGACCGTGGTCTGCATAGCCGGCTGGTTGAAGGCCAGCAGACGCTCGGCCTTCAGGGAGTAGCCCAGTATCTCGGAGGAGCTGTCGTTGAACTTCTCCCGCTCGTGGTCCTCACGGACGAAGGATTTGACCACCCTTATGCCGTGAAGATTCTCCTGTATGATGCTGTTGAGCCTGTCGTAGGCGTTGAACATCCGCTCAAATACGGGTCTCGCGTGGTTGGCTATCACGAGGAGCACGGTCAAGAGGAGCGGCATTGCGAAAAGGAAGATGAGCGAGAGTTTCCAACTGATGGTGAGTGTCATGACAAGGGCGGTTATTATGTTGAGGGGGGCCCTCGCCGCCATGCGGATCATCATCATGAAACCCATCTGGACGTTCGTGACGTCGGTGTTGAGGCGCGTCACCAGTCCGCCGGTGCTGAACTTGTCGATATTCGTGAACGAGAAGTCCTGTATCTTGTGAAAGACGTCGTGCCGCAGGTTCTTGCCGAATCCGGCGGCGGCTATGGCGTCGTACTTGCCGGCCAGGGCGCCGGATACCATGCCGAAGGCGGCCAGCACCAGCATGACGACGCCCGCCCAGATGGTGTAGCTCAGATCACCAGCCTTTATGCCGTAATCTATGAGTTTCGCCATCACAAGGGGGATGAGGGAGTCGAAAATGACCTCCAGCAGCACGAAGACTGGCGTCATTATCGTCTCCCGCTTATATTCTCTCACGCATCCTAAGAGAGTTCTTATCATTACTTGATCTCCTCACATTTACACAACATTTAAACAAAACTTGCACAAAACTGATTATTTGCTATACTTCTATACTCAATTTTCGGATCTATTCATCGTCCTCTCCGTCCTCTCCGCCGCTCTGGGCGTCGGAGTCCTCGCCGTCACCGTCCTCTTCGTCGCCGCGGTCAAAACAGTGGTGTCCCGGCCAGGCGTTGTCCACCAGCTTATTGAGGAGCCGGTGCAGTTCCGCCACCTCCTGGGGCGTGAAGTCGCTCAGGAGTTTTTCCTCCAACTCGTCGAGACAGACCTTCGTCTTCTCCGCCGCCTGTTCCCCGGCGTAGGTGATGATCACCCGCTTTATGCGCTTGTCGTAACTGTCCGAGGCGAAGGTGACGTATCCCTTCTCCTTGAGCCGGTTCAAGAGTCCCGTGGCGGTGGGGTGCTTTATGTTAAAGCGGACCTCAATGTCATGCTGGCAGGGGGGATTCTCCTTGAGCCGTACGAGGTACCCCAGAAGGAAGGACTGTGAGGCCGTGATGCCCATCTCAGCCGTGGAGGAGTTCGCTATCCTCTGAAAGCTGTTGGCGATGAGCTTTATCTTTGCCCCGACCCGGTCGGCGCGCGAGCAACTGTTTTCCATGTGATCACTCCTTTTGATTGAAAGACCGATTTGCTTTGGAACACTAAAATAATATGTAGAGAGCTACCTATCTACGTCGGATACGACATATTATAATTAGGTTTTTTTCATAAGTCAAATGGCAAAACAGATATAAAGAGTAGAAATTCTCTCGAGTGTATGGTAAAATTGCTATGAGTAATCATCTGGGGGAACGATATGGACTTATTCTCGGTAAATATGGATGATGCGGAGCTGTCGGCGTTGTCGAACCTCGGGCTTGCCCACGTGGGCGACGCTGTCTTTGAACTGATGTGCAGGACGTACCTGGCCCTGGGGGGCCGGGAGACAAATAGGAGCCTCCACAACGCCACCGTGGCCATGGTCACCGCCGGGGCGCAGGCGTCCTACGCCCAGCGCGTACTGCCGGAACTCACCGAGGAGGAGAGGGAGGTATTCCGCCGGGGACGTAACGCGAAGGTCCACGGCGTGCACCACGCCTCATCCATAAACGATTATCACACGGCCACGGCGCTGGAGACGCTTTTCGGATATCTATACTTGAAAGGAAGGCTGGAGAGGCTAAATCACCTCTTTGCGGCCATGGTGAACGGCGATGGCGCTTGACGCGATTTTCTTAAAGGGCCTGGTGGGGGAGCTCTCCGCCAAGCTCACCGGCGGCAAGATAGAGAGGATAAACGAGCCCGCCAGGGGCACGGTGGTGCTAACCGTGAAGGCCGGCTCCCGCGTGGAGCTCTTTATCGGCGGCAGTTCCGGCTCGCCGAGGATACATTTGACTGAGGCCAATTTTGAGCGGCCCCAGGAGCCTCCCATGTTCTGTATGCTCCTGAGAAAGCACCTCACCGGCGCGAGGATAATCTCCGTGACACAGCCGGCCCTCGACCGGGTGGTATCGCTGCGCCTCACGGCCCCGGGGATGTTCGGGGAGGGGGAGGAGCGTTACCTCCACGTGGAGCTCTTCGGCAGGGCGGTAAACATGATCTTGACGGACGGCGAGGGCATAATAACCGACTGCCTCTACCGCACGGGCAGCGCCCAGTCCGAGCGAGCGGTCCTGCCGGGTCTTAAATACCGTCTGCCGCCGATGCAGGATAAGGCGGATCTCCTCTCCCTCACAAGGGATGAGATCGGGGGCGTCCTCAAAAGCGCCAATAAAAATGCCAGTGACGAGAGGACACTTGACAGGGCAGTCCTCGGGTCGTTCCTCGGCATATCGCCCCTCATCGCCCGGGAGCTTGCCTACCTCGCCTACGGGGACACCGGCATAAGGGTCGCCGGAGCCCGGGAGATAGACGGCCTGGAAGCCATTATAGATAAGTTATGTAAACTTGCGGAGCTCGTTCATGAGGGCAGATTCGCACCCACGCTCATTCGGGACCGGGAGGGGGAGCCCTTTGACTTCTCCTACATGCCGGTCTCCCAGTACGGCGTGGATTATGTAAACGAGACCGCCGGGAATTTCTCAAAACTCCTGGACGGCTTTTACACCCGCCGGGACAGCGAGGAGCGGCGCCGCCAGCGGGCGCGGGAGCTCACCCGCACGGTGCGCAGCGCCCGGGACAGGGTGGCCCGGCGTCTCGCCGCCCAGAGGCAGGAACTGGGGGAGACGGAGAGGCGGGAGTGGTTCAGGGAGTGCGGCGACCTCATCACCGCCAACATATACGCCATGCGTAAGGGCGCGGCGGTATTGGAGGCGGAGGACTTCTACTCCGAGACCGGGGGCGTGAGGTCCATACCCCTGGACCCCCGCAAGACGCCCCAGCAGAACGCCGCTAAATATTATAAGGACTATAACCGCCTAAAGAGCGCCAAGGTCCACCTAACCCGGCTCATCGCCCAGGGGGAGGAGGAGCTTGAGTATCTGGAGAGCGTATTAGATGAGCTCGCCCGGGCGGAGGACCCGAGGGACCTTGCTGAGATACGCGCCGAGCTCCGGGACGGCGGCTACATCCGCGCCACCTCCCGGGATAAGCGGGAGAGACGCGCCGCCTCCGCGCCCATGCGTTTTCGCTCCACCGCGGGCTTTGATATACGAGTGGGCAGGAACAACGCCCAGAACGACGCCCTGACGAAGTCCGCCGGCCGGGGCGACATCTGGCTCCACACCCAGAAGATCCACGGAAGCCACGTCATAATCTCCGCCGCCGGCGCGGAGGTGGACGGCCAGACCCTGGCGGAGGCGGCGTCCCTCGCGGCCTTCTACTCCCAGGGGCGGGACTCCGGCAAGGTAGCGGTTGACATAACTCTCGCGAAACACGTAAAAAAACCCGCCGGGGCCCGGCCCGGAATGGTAATCTACACCGATTACAAGACCGTAGCCGCTGTGCCCGACGGGGAGCTGGCTGAAAAACTCAGAGTGAAGTGACCTGGGACTCCTCTATGTGGTGGCGGCAGAGGTCCGCCACACAGCAGCGATCGCACTGGGGCCTTCTCGCGATGCAGACGGCCCTGCCGTGCATGACCATCCTGTGGCAGAAGTCATTTGACTTCTCCGGCGGCAATATGGCCCGGAGTATGGGCTCTATCTTGGCGGGGTCCTTCGTGTCCACATACCCCAGGAGGTTCGTGATCCTTATGCAGTGGGTGTCCACCACCACGGCGCCGGGGGCGTTGTAGACGTCCCCCAAGATGAGGTTGGCGCTCTTCCTCCCCACGCCCGGCAGCCGCAGAAGGTCCTCCATGTTGTCCGGCACCCGGCCCCCGAAGTCCTGAGTTATCATCCTGGCGGCGCCCATGATGTCGCGTGCCTTCCCGTGGTAGAACCCGCAGGAGCGTATGTACTCCTCCACCTCCGCCACATCGGCGTCGGCCATGTCAGCCGCGGTGGGGAAACGCTTAAAGAGCGCCGGGGTCACCTGGTTCACACGGGCGTCCGTACACTGGGCCGCCAGGCGCACCGACACCACCAGCTCGTAGGCGCCGTTGAAGTCGAGCGTGCAGGGAGCCAGGGGGTATTCCCGCTCCAGCCGCGCGACTATCTCATCCGAGGTCTTTTTATCCATTATCCCATCCCCTTTTTGAATATTATGCTCGATGGAGCCGGGGTTGTCAAGGTGGGAATTTTGATACGTTTAGAGAGGGAGATATGAGCAGATATATCGTCTTTGATGTGGAGACGCCCAACTTTAAAAACGACCGAATGAGCGCCATCGGCGTGGCGGTGGTGGAGGGCGGGGAGATTAGTGATACATACGAGACCCTCGTGAACCCCGAGACCTTCTTCTCCGCCTTCAACGTGGAGCTCACCGGCATAACCCCCGAGGCCGCGAAGGCCGCGCCGCCGTTCCCCGAGGTCTGGGGGAGGCTGGAGCCCATATTCTCCTCCGGCGTCCTCGTGGCCCACAACGCACCCTTTGACATGGGCGTCCTCTCGAAGTGCCTGAGGCACTACGGGATAGACTGGCTGGAGCTGGCGCCCTACGCCTGCACATGCCGGATGGCCCGGCGCTGTTACCCGGAACTGCCCAACCACAAGCTAAACACCCTGACGGAGCACCTGGGCATAGAGCTCGACCACCACCGGGCGGGGAGCGACAGCCGCGCCGCGGCGCTCCTCCTCATCGACGAGCTGCGCCGGGGCGTGGACATAGAATATTTCACCAATAGGTACGACATGAAACTCGGCAGGACGAGGTATTTTTAAGAAGGGGGCGACGATATGTACAGGCCGCTGGCTGACGAGATAAGGCCGAAGACCCTGGACGAGGTGTATGGTCAGCGCCACATCCTCGGGGAGGATGGGCTGCTGAGGAGGATAATATCCAGCGGGCAGATCCCGAACATGATATTCTACGGCCCCTCCGGCTCCGGCAAGACCACGGTGGCGAATATCATAGCCCGGGAGACGAAGCGGGAACTGCGCCGTCTCAACGCCACCACGGCGTCCCTGGCGGATATAAAGGACATAATAGCCCAGTTAGACACGTTCCTCGCGCCCAACGGCGTACTTTTGTACCTCGACGAGATACAGTACTTCAACAAGAAACAGCAGCAGTCGCTGCTGGAGTTCATAGAGAACGGCAAGATAACGCTCATAGCATCCACAACGGAGAACCCGTACTTTTACGTCTACAACGCCGTCCTCTCCCGCTCCACGGTGTTTGAGTTTAAGGAACTAAGTTCCGAGGACGTGCTGATGGCCCTGCGCCGCGCCGCGGCCATAGCGGAGGATCGTTTCGGGGAGGCGGACATAGAGCCCGGCGTCCTGGAGCACATAGCGTCCTCCTCCGGCGGGGACGTGCGTAAAGCCGTGAACGCGGTGGAGCTCCTCTTTACGGCAGCAAAGAGGGGGCCGGAGGGCCGTCTCCTCGTGACAGCCGAGGACGCCCGCCTCGTGGCCCAGAAGAACGCCATGAGGTACGATAGGGACGGGGACCAGCACTACGACGCCGTCTCCGCCCTCATGAAGTCCCTCCGGGGTTCGGACCCGGACGCGGCCCTCCACTACCTTGCGCGGCTCCTGGCGGCGGGGGATATGGCCGGTGCCTGCCGCAGGATACTCTGTTCCGCCAGTGAGGACATCGGCCTTGCCTATCCCCAGGCGGCGGCGATAGTGAAGTCCTGCGTGGAGAGCGCGCTGCAGCTCGGTATGCCGGAGGCAAAGCTGCCGCTGGCGGAGGCCGTAATACTCCTGGCCACAGCGCCCAAGTCGAACTCCGTGGTCATGGCCATAGACGCCGCCATGAGCGACGTGGAGCACGGCAAGGCGGGACCAATACCAAGGGAGTTGCAGAACGTCCACGCCGACGGCACGGGTTTCGAGCGGGAGCAGGGCTACAAGTACCCCCACGACTTCCCCGGCCACTGGGTGCCCCAGCAGTACCTGCCGGATAGTCTTGTGGGGACGAAGTATTATGAGTACGGCGATAACAAGACCGAGCAGGCCGCCAAGAGATATTGGGAACTTATCCGGGGTGAACACTGATGGACGTGCGGGTCGGAGATATTTTAGTCATGAAAAAACCCCACCCCTGCGGCTCCAGGGAGTGGCTGGTGCTGCGGGTGGGGGCGGACTTCCGCCTCCGGTGCCTGGGGTGCGGCCGGGAGATAATGAACACCCGCTCAAAGGCCGAACGGGGCATAAAGGAGATAAAGAGGGAGAGTTAAAAAATGACCGGACTTCCTGCCGGTCAAACTTTCGGCGGCGTTCGGTTTTAGCCCGGACACCGCCGTTTCGATTCTTATTATAGATTTGAAGACGTAAAAATGGAACTCACCGGGCGTCTCAGTCCAAAACCTTGAGCGTAGTGTACTCAAGTATGTTTCCCTCCGCGTCATAGAAGTGGATGGGGTCCTGTGACCGCTCACAGATGATACTTCCCACGTTCTCAGTCCTGGAGGGCTCTCTCCCGTCCTCAAACTCCATTGTCTGGACGGTACCGTCACTATTTATAGCCACATAGGCATTTCCGTATTCGCCGCAGTCAAAGGCCCTGATACCGTCAACCTTGGTGAGACTTCCGCTCCGCAGGAAGTGCCAGCCCCGGGGAAGACCATCCTTCTTTATGTAGATGAAGTACTTGGCGTCAGAAAAATCATTCATGTACATGACGCCGGCGTACAGTGTCTCCTCATCGGAGGCGCCGACCACGCTGTAATCATGCACGTCCCAGGAAACAGTCTTCATCTGTTCCGAATTGATCTCCTCCACGGTGATACCCCTGTTCCCAGCAAAATAAAACCCGCAGCAGACGATCACCAGTACGACTACCGCCGCTATGATAATGCTTTTCTTCTTCATTCTCCGCACCTCTGACGTTCTAAATGTAATTATTCTTCGGTAAATGACGGTACAATGTGTCTATCTGACCGTATTATAGTATTATTTACCATTAAACACAATGCACTATTCGGATTTTTTGAAATTTTTCCTGAATCTCTGTAGTATCTCCCGGTAAAAAGGTAGTATATAGGTGAGACCGGAAGGGGGCGGTGTGATGGTGGACGATGAAATGATCATAGAGATGTTTTTTGAGCGCTCAGAGCGGGGCATACGTGAGCTGGATATCAAATACGGTAAGATCTGCCGCGATCTCTCCTACAACATCGTGGGCAGCAGGGAGGACGCGGAGGAGTGCGTCAACGACGCATATCTCGGCGCGTGGAACGCCATCCCCCCGGCAAGACCAAACCCGCTGCTCTCGTACACCCTGAAGATAGTTCGGAACATCTCGCTGAAAAACTGCCGGAGAAGGGGGAGCGCGAAACGAAATAGTAGTTACGCGCTCGCCTTGGAGGAGATCGAGACATGCGTTATGGACCCGAACACGGTGGAGACAGAGATGGAGGCCCGGGAGTTGGCCCGCATCATCGGGGAATTTCTTGACACGCTGACGCGGGAGAACCGCGTTATCTTCATGCGCCGCTATTGGTTCGCCGAGAGTCACAGGGACATAGCCAAATTCATGGGGCTCTCGGAGAAAAACGTCTCCGTCCGGCTGACACGTATCCGCGGGAAACTAAAAGAATACCTGACTGAGAGGGAGGTTTTTATATGAACACAGCGAAGTTCTCTGACGCCCTGGGCGAGCTGGACACCAAGTACGTAGACGAGGCCATTAGCTACAAAAGGAGGACAAAAAGGCGCCTCTGGCTCAAATGGGGCGCTGTCGCGGCCTCTTTAGTTGCGGTCATTGCCGTCGCCATACCGTTTTTCAAAGTGACACAGGACAGATCCCCCACGGATAGTATTCAGAGGATCGACTTTAACGGCGCCTACTATGAGGTGTGCAAGGACGGCGAAATACTGGAGAGACTGGGCATAGACGCGGACATCACCGAAAAAGACGCGGGGGAGGTGGTCGCGTATTTGACGAAAAAGACGCCGGATGGACAAAGTGAGTATATCCCGGCGGAGGAGCCGGGGGATATTATTCTCTATTCCTACGCGGCCGCGCCCTGCGGGGCAGTCTATGTCATCTGCGATAACGGCGAGTACGACGCGGCGGTATTTTGCAATTTTGTGGTGACGGGCGGCGGATCTATACCCCTTGCGAGACTATATGAACTCTACGGCATAGAGGGCCCCTCGGACATCTCCTCCATATCGGTGGTTGACGGCTGGTTTAAAAAGAATATCATTGGAGCGGAGCTAACTGACGCCGGCGCGATAGCCGGGTTCTATTCCGCCTCCCTTGCCCTGGAGGACTATAGTAATGACGAATACCACGAGCTTAACTACGGCCATATCGCCACGGAGGAGGAGTTACTGAAAGCATATGAGAGGACAAGTGAGAACAAGGTGACGATCATGTTGGAGACAGCCAAGGGGTTTCGTTTCTGCCTTGAGTTCGACGCGGAGGGTGGCTGGGTCTACAGCGGCGAGGCACTCAGCTACTATAAAGCCACGGGGGAGATGGCGGACTGGTTTTCAAAAAATCTAAATTAACGCCCCCATCGACACAGAAAATACAAATCGAGCGTATATAATTGAGGCGAAAGGGGGGAAGAAACATGAAAAGCAGGATACTCATCGTTGAGGACGAGGCGCGGCTCCGGGAGGTCCTCTGCGATTACTTCAAAAGCCGGGGGGACATCCCGGTGGAGGCGGGGGACGGGAACCGGGCGCTGGAGCTCCTGGAGGCGGAGGAGTTCGACGCCGTTCTCCTCGACATCATGATGCCGGGGCTCGACGGGCGCTCGGTGTGCCGCGCCCTGCGCCGTGAGAGCGACGTGCCGGTCATATTCCTCACGGCACTCTCCGACGAGGAGGACAAGCTCCTGGGCTACGAGCTGGGGGCGGACGACTACGTCACAAAACCATTCTCCCTCTCGGTGCTCTACGCCAAGACATCGGCGCTCATAAAGCGGAGCCGGGGAAACATCCTCACCGGCGACAGACTTGAGGCCGCGGGTATCACATTGGAGCTCTCCTCCCGCCGTGTCTGGGCGGGGAGGCGGGAGGTGTCCCTGACGCCCAAGGAATACGCCCTGCTCCTGTGCCTCATGCGCAACAGGAACATGGTGATGAGCCGGGAACAGCTGCTCGTTAAGTGCTGGGGATACGACTACGAGGGTGAGTCCCGGGCGGTGGACACCCACATAAAGCGCCTCCGGGAGAAACTTGGCGACCGCGCCGGGTGCATAAAGACGGTCATCAAGGCCGGGTATAAGCTGGAGGGGTGACTATGCGGCGGAGAGAGAAACGGCAGCCGCGCTCCATCACGGCCATGACCTGGCTCTTGGTACTGCTGACGGCGGCTGTCTGGGGCGGCTCCATGTTCTGCGTCACCTCCGTCGCCGCCGAGTACGCCGGAGAGAGGTACATGAGCGCCTACGGGGATTTCGCCACCACTATCGCCAACAGGGATTTTTACCACTGGTACGGCAAGGGCCTTTCCCAAAAGTATGAGAACTACGACCTGAACCTCATGTGGGAGGCCGTGGATGCCGGCGGCCTCGCGGACAGCTTTATTGACCTCGAGAGCCCGTCCGCCGGGGGCCGGCGGCTGTTCTTTGAGCGCCTTGAGAGCGACAGGGTCTGGTCCGTCACGGCGATATATGACGCCCAGGGCGGGCTCATGGAGTGCGGCTGGCGGGACTTTATCTATTTTGAGTACCTGACGCCGGAGCAGTGGGCCGCCGGGGAGGGCCGCTCCGCCAATTGCGCCAGGGCCTACATTGACCGGACAAAGCTGACTGAGGATGGTATAAGTATGCTCAGCGACAGCGCCGTGGGGTTAGAGATGCGGGCTCTGCGGTTTGAGGGCGCCTTTGACGGCGTGAATTTTGTCCCCAGCAGTATCGAGTACGTGAGCTATGAGGACTTCGATTTAGCCCTCCAGGAGAAGGGTTGGACGAATTTTAATACGGTCTCGGGCGTGGTGGGGGATAGCGGCATTCAGTGGCAGCCTCTCTACGATGACCCCGGCGCTACACCGCCGGAGGAGTCCGTCACGCTGTACTCCGACTGGTTCGATGTGTGCTATTACGACGCCTCGCCCTCATTTCGCTACCGGGGGACGCGGTACCGGGACACCGCGGCGCTGGCGGAGCGTTTGGGGCCGGAGTTCTCTAATGGACCGAAGGATCTCCCGCGCTACGAGGGCATGGACCTCATCATTCCCAGCGTCAGTTACTGTGTCAGGGAGGACGGGGAACTTCTATACACCCCCAGGTATTACGGGACTGAGGGCGAGGAGCTGCAGTTCTACACGGTGAGCGTTGTGTACTGTGACCCCTGGGCCACCGCAGTGAGGGAGCTCGTCCATGTCTACGTATTCACAGCCGCCCTCGCCCTGGCACTGGTGCTCATGGCGCGCTCCACGATAAAGCGGCGTCTGGCGGCACCCCTCAACGATTTGGCGGACTCAGCGGAGGGCGGCTGGGGGCCCCTCCCGGACCGGGACAGGGGGCCAGGACTCTGGGCGGAGGTCTCCAGGATCGTGGCCGCCTTCAATGAGGAGCGGGACCGGCGGCGGATGAGGGACAATGAGATCGCGCGTCTCAACGCCGCTCTCGATTACGCCGAGGCCGCGGAGGAGAACCGCCGCAAAATGACCTCCGCTGTTGCCCACGAGTTAAAGACGCCCCTCGCCGTGATACACAGTTGCGCGGAGGGACTAAAGGAGCACATCGCGGAGGACAAGAGGGATAAGTATTTAGACATCATCCTCGCCGAGACGCGGCACACCGACGCCCTCGTCATGGAGCTCTTGGACCTCTCCCGCCTGGAGGCGGGGAAGGTGAAACTCTCCCGGGACGACTTCGACCTGGCGGAGCTGACAAGGCACGTATTCGGGAAGTTTAGCCCCTCGGCGCGGGAGAGAGAACTGAGGGTGGAGCTTGACCTCCCGGAACACCTGACAGTCACCGCCGACGAGGCCCGGATGGCCCAGGTCATAGAGAACCTCGCCTCCAACGCCGTGAGGTACACGCCCGAGGGCGGGCACATAGGCGTGTCCCTGCGCCGGTCGGGGGCGGAGGTCCGGTTCTCCGTGGAGAATGACAGCGCGCCTCTCCCGGACGACGCCCTGGAGCGTGTCTGGGACACCTTCTACCGGGCCGACGAGTCGCGCTCCGGCGCCGGCACGGGCCTGGGGCTCGCAATAGTTAAAAGTATCATCGAGCTCCACGGCGGCAAGTGCTTTGCGCGGAACACTCAAGCGGGTGTGGAGTTCGGATTTCAAATCTCCTCGTAAACCCCGGGCAGGGGAATCGCCTACGAGGCGAATACTTTAAGGAGATAAGCCGGGGATAGGGCGCACTTCTTCCGCTTGAGATTGA
>CANQYW010000033.1 GCA_947628185.1 uncultured Oscillospiraceae bacterium | reverse complement strand
ATCGCCACCGCCGTCTCCTCGTCCATATCCGGGAGGCGTCCCCGGACGTATAGCACCAGGGGCGGGTCAAATATGTTCCGCAATCGCTCGGGGTATGAGGCGTCCCGGAGGGTCAGTATATTGAGATCCAGTTCCCGGGCGCGGATAAGCGTCTCCGTGGCGCTCTTGAGCTCCCGGTCGCGAAAGAGGGCCGCGTCCGGCCCCAGGACGGTCTCAAGCTCCCTGTCGGAGGCGAAGAACACCTCCTCCGGGGAGCCGAAGTGGTCAAGGAGGGCGAGCTGGTTGCGTATCCCGGCGCGGTGCATACCGGCCAGCCACAGCCAATATTTAAGTTCAGCCACGCCCTCACCCCATTCTCTTGATCCTAAATATTGTCTCTCGCCATCTCCCACATTATTATGGCGGCGGCCGCCGCCGCGTTAAGCGACTCGCACTCCGGCCGCATGGGGATGATGATACTCCCGGCGCATATGCGCAGGATCCCGTCGCTGAGCCCGGAGCCCTCGTTGCCGATGGCCACCGCCGCCCCGTTGAGATCTACCCGCCTTATATCCTGCGCGTTGCGGCGCAGGGCCGCAGCGTAAATTGGGGTCTCCCCGGCAAGCTCCGCCAACCTATCAAGGCTAACTCTAACGGCCCTCTCCCGGAATACCGCCCCCATGGAAGCCCTGACGGCCTTGGGATTATATATGTCGGCGCAATCGCCCGTGAGGACGAGGGCCCTCACCCCCAGGGCGTTGGCGGTGCGCATCATGGTGCCCACGTTCCCCGGGTCCTGGGTGTTCTCAAGTATCACGGCGCCGCGAATAGAGTCAAGGGGCGGCTCCTCCGGCATGGAGACGGTGAAGACGATGTTCTGGGGAGTTCTGAGCGGCGAGGCCGCCTCTATGACCTCCCGGGTCACGGTGTACACCCGGGCCCCCGGGGGCGCGGCGCAGGGCAGCTCCCCCGCCGTCATGACCTCCCGGATACCGGCCCGCCACTTCACGGCCTCGAGGTAGAGTTTTTCACCGTCGCACAGGTACTCCCCGCAGGAATATCTATACTCCCTGGAGGAGGCGAGTTTCCTAAAGTGCGTCACCCGCTCGTTTTTACGGCTTACGATATCCATATGCCCTCACATCGCGAGCTCCCGCTCCGCCCGGTACACGGCCTCCCGCTCGTCCCAGTAGTGTCTGACGCCGCGTATCTCCTGGTACTGCTCATGCCCCTTGCCGATGAGGAGTATGACGTCACCCTGGGCGGCGTTTTTTATCGCGTACTTTATGGCCTCGTACCTGTCGTCTATAACTATATATTTCCCGCCGCTCCGATCAAGGCCGGATATTATGTCCCGGTTTATGGACTCCAAGTCATCAAAGCGGGGGTTGTCCTCCGTTATTATGCTGAGCCCCGCGCAGCGGCCCGCGATCTCGCCCATGTCGATCCGCCTGTCCCGGGCCCGGTTGCCGCCGCCGCCGAATATGCACACTATGCGCCGGGGGTGGTACTCCGCCACGGTCTCCATGAGCATATTCATCTCCTGGGCGTTGTGGGCGTAGTCCACGATGAGCTTGTAGCCGTGCCCGGCGCTCACGAGCTCCATTCTGCCCGGCACCTTGACGCCCGCCAGGGCCCTCCGGGCGTCCGCCTCCCCGATGCCCAGCTCCCGGGCCGCGGCGATGGCGCAGAGGCTGTTGTAAACCGTGAAACGCCCCGGTATCGGGGTGCGCCAGCGGCCAGTGACGGCGCCCTGGGTCTCAAACTCCACGCCCATGAAGTCGTCATCGAGGATGAACTTCACGTTCACCGCCCTCGTGCCGGCGCTCTCAGACATGCCGAAGGTGGCGACGCGGCAAGTGGCGCCCTTCAGGATCTCCGGGAGGTGCGGGTCGTCGGCGTTCACGACGCCCACCTTGCAGCGGCTAAAGAGCATGCTCTTGCACCTCATGTACTCCTCGAAGTCGGCGTGCTCCGTGGGACCTATGTGGTCCGGGGATAAATTTGTGAAGACGCCGCAGTCAAACTCTATGCCATCCACCCGGTTCATCTTGAGCCCCTGGGAGGAGACCTCCATCACCGCGTACTCACAGCCGGCGTCGCGCATCTCGCGCAGGAGCTTCTGTATCTCATAGCTCTCGGGGGTGGTGTTGTGGAGCTCCACGTGGCGGCCTGCTATGTCCGCGCCCACCGTGCCGATGAGCCCCGCGCTGTGTCCGGCGCTCTCTATCATGGCCTTGAGCATGAATGAGACGCTGGATTTACCGGCGGTGCCGGTGATGCCCACGGTGGTGAGCTCCCGGGCGGGGTGGCCGAAGTACGCCGCGGACATGAGCGCCAACGCGCGCTTTGAGGACTCCACCCTTATGACGGCGGCCTCCCCCGGGACCTGCGCGTCCCGCTCTATAATGACCGCCTTCGCGCCCCGCTCCACCGCGGCGGCTATGAACTCGTGGGAGTCGGAACTTGTGCCAACCCGCGCCACGAATAGGTCGCCAGCGCTCACGTAGCGGGAGTCATACTTAATATCGCGTATCTCGGTGTCGAGACTGCCCCTTATGAGGGTGTAGTCCACCCCCTCCAAGAGATTCGAGAGCTTTCTCGCCCGGCCTATTATGTTCTCCACGTCTATCTCGGACTCGAAGACCGTGTGGGAGGGGCCACGCATATACATGACGCCCTCCGCCTCGTCCCAGAGGGTGTCCAGGACGCCGCCGATCTGCCGCACCTTCACGTGCCTCTCTGTGCGGCCCGTGAGGACGGCGGCCACGGTTGCCGTACAGCAGCCGGTGCCGCAGCCTATGGTCTCCCCGGTGCCCCGCTCCCACTCGCGTATCTTTATGTTGTTCCGGTCAACAACCTCGGCAAATGTGACGTTCGTCTTATTGGGAAAGAGCTCCGTCATGTGCTCGATGGCCCTGCCGTACCGCTCCACGTCAAAACCGTCCACATCGTCAATGAACATGACGCAGTGGGGGTTGCCCCAGGAGACGGCTGTTATGTCAAAGTCCCGGTCAAGGACGTGTACCCGCCGCTCAATGAACTCCGGCTCGTCCGTGAGCACAGGTATGCGGCGGGTGTCAAGGACGGGCCTTCCGATGTTCGCCTCGATGTTCACGACGTGCCCGCCGCGCACAAAGAGACGCACCTTCTGCATCCCGCCCAGCGTCTCGATGGTGAGGTCCGTCTTCTCCGTCATGCCGTGCTCGTAGACGTACATGCTCATGCTCCTGAGGGCGTTGCCGCACATCTCCCCCTCCGTGCCGTCGGGGTTGAACATCCGCATACGAAAATCCCCCAGCTCAGATGGGCATATGAGCACTATGCCGTCGGAGCCCACGCCGAAGTGGCGGTCGCTCAAAAACCGGGCCAGTTCCGGCAGGTTGTCTATTTTCTGGTTCACGGCATCAATATACACGTAGTCGTTGCCGTAAGCCTGCATCTTTGTAAATCGCATCTCTGCTACCTCAATTAAAGAGTCTTTGCGGCCAAGTACATCAGCCCAGGGCGTTCTCCAGGTCCGCTATTATGTCATCCCCGTCCTCTATACCCACGGATATCCTGAGGAGCGTGTCGGTTATGCCAAGGGAGAGCCGCTCGGACTCCGCGATCTCCGTGTGGGTGCGGCTAACGGGGTGGGTTATGAGGGACTCCACGCCCCCCAGGCTCTCGGCGAACGTTATGAGCCGCACGCGCTCCAATATCCTGTTGACCGTCTCCATGCTGTCCACCCTAAATGAGAGCGTGCCGCCGAAACCCGTGGCCTGGCGGCGGGTGACCTCCCGCCCCGGGTGGTCGTCAAAGCCCGTGAAGTAGACCTTCTCCACCTTTGGGTGGCGGCGCAGCCACTCGGCCACCTTTATGGCGTTCTCGTTGTGACGGCGCATACGCAGAGCCAGGGTCTTGAGGCCCCGCAGCACGAGCCAGGAGTCCATGGGCCCGAGGCCGGCGCCGTTTACGTTATTGCGTATCTCATACCACTGACCCATGTCCGGCTCCCGCAGCACGACTATCCCGGCAACCACGTCGTTGTGGCCGCCCAGGTACTTGGTGCCGCTGTGGACCACTATGTCCGCCCCCAGCGTCAGGGGACGCTGGAAGTAGGGCGTCAGGAAGGTGTTGTCCACCACCACGAGGGCGCCGTTCCGGTGGGCGATGTCCGCTATCGCGGCGATGTCCGCCACCTTCATCATGGGGTTCGTGGGGGTCTCCACAAGTACCATCTTCGTTGTGGGGCGGATGGTCTCCTTAAAGCGCTGGAGGTCGGAGAGGTCGATGCTGTCGTTCTCCACCCCCATGGGGAGAAGGACCTCCTTCACCGCCCTGTAGGTCCCGCCGTAGACGTCGTCGGACATTATTACGTGGTCCCCGGGTTTCAGTATGGAGAGGACAAGCATTATCGCCGCCATGCCGGAGTTCACGGCGAAGGCCCTGGCCCCCTCCTCAAGGATGCACATGGTGCGCTCCAGCTCCTCCCGGGTGGGGTTTATGCACCGGGAGTAGTTGTAGCCCGTCCTGTCGGTTATAGATGGGTGCCTATAAGTGGCCGCCTGGTATATGGGAAAGCTAATGGCCCCGGTGACCGGGTCGATCCCGGAGGCCCCGTGTACTACCTTGGAGTCGAGGGACAGTCCCTCTTTGCGGCTGGCGTCACTGTAATCTTCAAAATTCTTCATTTGCAACACCTCAGGCGCGTATTTTGTGCCCGGCCGATGAGATAGTCCAGCATAAACACCACCGGTATTAGGCACAACTATGGAAACATTGTACCATAGATTTTAAGCATTATCAATATTTTCCGGTCTAAAATATTAGATAGGAAGAGAACAGGCGAAATCACGAGACTCCCAACAATTTTCCGCCCATCCAGCAAAAAAACCGCGGTACACACATGGAAAGTGCGTACCGCAGTGTGTCAGATCTCCTGGCGGCCCTCCAGGGCGCGCATCAAAGTGGCGTCGTCGGCGAACTCAAGGCTGGCGCCCACGGGTATGCCGTAGGCGAGGCGCGTCACGAGCACGCCGAAGGGTTTTAAAAGGCGGGAGATATACTTCGCCGTAGTCTCCCCCTCGGTGTCGGGATTCATGGCCATTATGACCTCCCGGACAGTGCCCCCGGCAACCCGGTCCACGAGCTCCTTCACCTTTATGTCGTCGGGGCCTATGTGGTTCATGGGGGATATGACGCCGTGGAGGACGTGGTACTTCCCGTTGTACTCATGTCCCCGCTCTATGGCGGCCACGTCCTTGGGGCTGGCCACCACGCATATTACGCCCTCGTCCCTTGTGGTACTGCGGCAGATGGCGCACTCCTCGGCGTCGGTGAGGTTCTGGCAGACCCGGCAGGGGCGCACGTTCTCCCGGGCGGTGATTATGGCCCCGGCGAAACTCCGGGCCTCCTCCTCAGGCAGGGAGAGGATATAGAACGCCAGCCTCTGGGCGGATTTGAAACCTATCCCCGGCAGGGAGGCAAATTTTTCAACAAGCTCGTCAAGGGCTGAAGGAAAGAGATTCATATGTTACCCCTCAAAATTTCTATCTGTCCCGCCCGGTCACGGCTGCGGAATACGTCGCTTCCGGCAACAAGCACCGTGGCGCCGGCGTCACGGCAGAGTTTCGCGGTCTCCGGGTTTATGCCGCCGTCCACCTCAAGTTCCGTGGTGAGGCCGCGGCTATCGATCTCACGGCGGAGGGCGGCTATCTTGGGGAGCGTGCCCTCAATGAAACTCTGTCCGCCGAAACCGGGCTCCACGGTCATGACGAGGACCATGTCGAGCGTATCAAGATATGGCATGAGCTCCCCTACCGGCGTGCCGGGTTTCACGGAGAGCCCCACGCTCTTTCCCTGTGACTTCACGGCGTCGATGGCGCCCCTTATCCCCTCGGGCTCGTCCGCCTCCACATGAAAGACGACGATGTCCGCGCCCTGCTCCACAAACGCCCGCACATACTTTATGGGTCTCGTTATCATGAGGTGTGCGTCCAGCGGGAGTTTGGAGACCCGCTTGACCGCCTTTATAACGGGCAGTCCGAAGGAGATATTCGGCACGAACACCCCGTCCATCACGTCAAAATGTAGATAATCCGCAGTGGAGATGGACTCTATCTCACTGCCCAAATTGAGGAAATCTGCCGCGAGGATCGACGGCGCTATCTTGACCATAATCACACTCTCCCGCGTAACTCATTTTGGGCCGGCGGCATAAGATTAAATAGCGGGGCGGCGCCGGCCTGCTTTGATATAGGGGCTGCCGTGGGGGCACTTTACTCCCGGCGGCCCCATTGAGCAACGCCATTTTTGCTAATTATATCACCCTCATCTCGCGACGGTCAAGGATGATTTTGTCCCTCCGCAGGGGAATCGCTACGAGGCAAGGACTTTGCGGTCTTTGCATAGTCGCAAGTCGCTCTTTCGGTGTACATGCCACCGAAAAAATATTAAATTGTGGTTTATATATAATCTAAGCTCACCTATATGAGAGCTCGGACTCTGGTATCTCGACGTCCCCGGCGTTGAGCGTCCCCAGGGCGATACTCTTATTGCGCCCGTGGTAGTCGCTGCCGCCGTAGATATAAAGCCCATGTTCCCGGGCCGTCTCCGCAAGGCCCCGGCAGCGCTCAATGGGATACTTTGAGTAGTAACACTCAAGCCCCTCCAGGCCGTGACCCATGAGCTCCCCAAGGAGGGCCTGGAACTCCGTCTCATCAAGTTCCCTCTCCCCCACGCCGCCCAGCGGGTGGGCCCAGACGGGCGTGCCCCCGGCGGCGAGTATCGCCTTTATCACCACATCCGCCGGTAACCTGCCGGAGCCGCAGTGGAGCTTATCAAGGATCCCGCCTATGGCCTCGCCCACGTTTTCAGCGTAGCCGTACTTCACCAGGAGGTTCGCGATGTGCGGTTTCCCGGCGCTGGGGATTTGGGAAAGCCGCTCCACCTCTACCTCGGGAAATGTTATGCCCCGCTCCTCCCTGAGTGCTGTCAAACGCCGCGCAAGTTTATTTTTGCGGCTCTCGGAGACCCGGCGGAGTAAACCCTCAAACTCGCCGCCGGAGGTGTCGCAGCCGTACCCTAATATATGGCACTTCCCCGCCAGCGCCCGGCAGGAGAACTCCACCCCGGGTATGAACTCCACCCCCTCCGGCACCAGCGCCGCGGTCTCCTCGATCCCCGCCACCGTGTCGTGGTCAGTGAGGGCGAAGACTCGTATGCCCGCCGCCGTCACCTTCCTCACAAGCTCCGCCGGTGAGTCGGTGCCGTCCGAGGCGGTGCTGTGCATGTGCAGGTCTATTTTGCTTGCCATATTATCAACTCCCCTAAATGTGATCCGCCGCTGTCCAATTTCAGGACAGCGGCGGCGCTATACATTATAATATGTCGGATGTCAACTCCGGTCTCCGGCTCAATACATGCCGCCCATGTCGGGGGCAGCGGGGGCCGGGGCGGGAGGCGTGGGGATGTCGGCCACAAGGGACTCGGTGGTGAGGACGATGGAGGCGATGGAGGCGGCGTTCTCAAGGGCGGAACGGCACACCTTGGTGGGATCTACCACACCGGCCTCTATCATGTTGACATACTCCTCGGTGGCGGCGTTGAACCCGAAGTTCACGTTGGTGTTGCTCTTCACCTTGTCGAGGATGACTGCGCCCTCGAGACCGGCGTTAGTGGCGATCTGCTTGATGGGCGCCTCGAGGGCCTTGGCGATGAGGGCCACGCCGGTCCTCTCGTCGCCGGTGGTCTCCTTCAGGAGGTACTCAACGGCCTTGCCGGCAACTACGTAAGCCGTACCGCCGCCGGCAACTATGCCCTCCTCAACGGCAGCGCGGGTGGCGTTGAGGGCGTCCTCGATGCGGAGTTTCTTGTCCTTCATCTCGGTCTCGGTGGCGGCGCCGACCTTGATGACGGCAACACCGCCGGCCAGTTTCGCCAGACGCTCCTGGAGTTTCTCCTTGTCGTAGTCGGAGGTGGAGACCTCGTACTCGTTCTTTATCTGGGCGACGCGGGCGGCGATCTCCTCGCTGTCCCCGGCACCGTCAACGATGAGGGTGTTCTCCTTCGTGGACTTCACCTGACGGGCGGAGCCCAGCATATCGAGGGTGGTGTCCTTGAGCTCCATGCCGATCTCGGAGGAGACCACCTGGCCGCCGGTGAGAGCGGCGATATCACGGAGCATCTCCTTGCGCCTGTCGCCAAAGCCGGGGGCCTTTACGCACAGGCAGTTGAAGGTGCCGCGTATCTTATTGAGGATGAGGGTGGCAAGGGCCTCGCCCTCCACGTCCTCGGCGATGATGACGAGTTTCTTGCCGGCCTGGATGACCTGCTCAAGAAGGGGCAGGATCTCCTGGATGTTGGAGATCTTCTTGTCGGTGATGAGGATGAGGGGCTCCTCGTAGACGGCCTCCATCTTGTCGGTGTCGGTGACCATGTAGGGGGTGATGTAGCCGCGGTCGAACTGCATGCCCTCAACGACCTCGGAGTAGGTCTCGGCGGTCTTGGACTCCTCAACGGTGATGACGCCGTTCTGGCCCACCTTCTCCATGGCCTCCGCTATGAGGGTGCCGATGGACTCCTCACCGGAGGACACGGTGCCCACGCGGGCGATGTCGGCGGTGCCGGTGACGGGCTGGGAGTTGGCGCGGATGGCGGCGACCGCGGCGTCAACGGCCTTCTTTATGCCCTTCTTCATTATCATGGGGGTGGCGCCGGCGGCCACGTTCTTTATGCCCTCGTGGGTCATGGCCTGGGCCAGGACGGTGGCGGTGGTGGTGCCGTCGCCGGCCACATCGTTGGTCTTGGAGGCGACTTCCTTGACGAGCTGCGCGCCCATGTTCTCAAAGGGGTCCTCAAGCTCTATCTCCTTGGCGATGGTCACGCCGTCGTTGGTGATGAGGGGGGAGCCGAACTTCTTGTCAAGGACAACGTTCCTACCCTTGGGGCCTATAGTGAGCTTAACGGTATCGGCCAGCTTGTTGGCGCCGTTCTCCAGGGAGCGGCGGGCCTCCTCGCCGTAGATTATCTGCTTTGCCATAAATAACTGCCTCCTTAATTATTCCACGATAGCTAAAATTTCGCTCTGACGGACTATTGTGAGCTCCTCGCCCTCCACCTTCACCTCGGTGCCGGTGTACTTGCCGGTGAGGACGTGGTCACCCACCTCGACTTCCATCTCCACCTCGTTGCCGTCAACGAATCCGCCGGGGCCCACGGCCACGACCTCGTAGACCTGGGGTTTCTCCTGCGCGGAGCTGGTGAGTATAAGGCCGCTCTTCGTGGTCTCCTCAGCGGGGACCCGGCGAAGCACAACTCTGTCCAGTAAGGGTTTCAGTGTCATTTTGCTTATGCCTCCTATATAAATTGGTTTAGCTATTGTCTTAGCCTGTTCCGTTAGCACTCTTCGGGTCTGAGTGCTAACATGGTATATAATATACCAGTTACCGCCTTTTGGCAATAGTTATTTTGCACATTTTTATGGGTTTTTAGTTGTACAAATTGACCATTTTTAGTCGATTTACACCGACGATCCCGCGGCGGCCTCCCGTGGGGCCGCGGGACGGCAGCCCCTGGGGCGGATGAAGTTCACCCCGCCCGGTATGAGGCGCATGGAGACGCTCTTGGCGTAAAGGGCCTCGCCGTCGATGCTGACAACGAACTCCTCATCCCCCTCTATCTTGAGGTGGCGTCCGCGTATGTGCTTTATTAGTTTGGGGTACTTGGCGTAATCGCCTCGGGCGTAGTCTTTGAGGTATCTCGCAATAGTGAGGCGGCTCGTCTTGCCAACGAGCAAAAAGTCGATGGCGCCGTCGTCGGGCAGGGCTTCCCTCACGGGGTTGAACCCGCCGCCGTAATACTGGCCGTTGCAGGCGCAGACCAGGGTGAAGAGGCCGGCGTAGACGCCCACGTCCGTGGTGATGGTGAACTGACGGTTCACACCGTGGAGGAGGTTCACCGCCAGGGACATGCAGTAGGCGCCGGCGCCGCCCAGGAATTTTGAGTATTTGTGTACGTCGGTGCCCACGCGGGCGTCAATGCCCACGGAGGCTATGTTGACGCTCTTTCGACCGTTCACGTCGATGAGGTCGAGGGGCTGGACGTCGCCCTCCACCAGTGCGCCTATATCCCTAAAGAGCGCCGCGTCCTCCCCGAACACCCGGACGAAGTCGTTCCCCGTGCCGCAGGGGTAGTGGGTGACGGCCACGTTGCCGTACCCCGCCGCGCCGTGGGCGCACTCGGACAGTGTCCCGTCCCCGCCGCAGGCGTAGACCCTCAGTGGGCGGCCCTTTATGGCCTCGCGTTTCACCTTCTCCGCGGCGTCCATGTGGGCGACGGTCTCATACACCTCGTACTCCTCACCCCGTGGAGCCATGAAGGACTCTATTCTCTCTATCGTCCCCTTGGGGTCGCTGCGCTTTCCTCCCGCCACCGGGTTCACTATGAAAAGATGCCTCATACCTATCCCCTGCTCTTAAACATATAATATTCGCAGCGTATCATCCCGTTATATAGCTTGCGGGTCTTCGCCGCGCGTCTGCCGTAAAATCTCTCAAATTCCTGGTCCGATGAAATTATATTTACCTGCCAGTTATCAAGGGCGGCCATCGCCCTGCCGAAACCGGAGGCCAGGCGCTGGGCGTCGCGCCGCTCCATCATCCGCTCGCCGTAGGGCGGGTTCGTGACAATGATGCCCGCCTCCGTGCGCCGGGAGAACGCTGTGGCGTCGGCCTGGGCAAAAGTTATGAGATCGTCAACGCCGGCGCGTCTCGCGTTGGCGCGGGAGATGTCCACGGCCTTGCCGTCAATGTCCGAGGCGAAAATGCTGTACTGCCGGTGGAACTCAGCCGCCCTCGCGCTCTCACGGGCCCGGGACCATACGCCCTTCTCAAATACTCCCCAGCGCTCAGCTGAGAAGTCCCGCGACAGCCCCGGGGCTCTGCCCCGGGCCGCGAGGGCCGCCTCGATAGCTATGGTGCCGCTGCCGCAAAAGGGGTCCGCAAAGTCGCCGCGGCCACGGTAACCCGCTATGTCAACGAGGGCCGCGGCCAATGTCTCCCGAAGGGGCGCCAAGACGTTCGCCGGACGGTATCCCCGCTTGTGGAGGCCCACGCCGGAGGTATCGATGTACAACACCGCCTCATCGTTCATTATGGAGAACTGTATTTTATAGAGCGCGCCGTTCTCGGGGAGCCAGCTTAGACCGTACTTATCCCCCAAGCGCTTTGAGACGGCCTTCTTTATTATCTTCTGGCAGTCGGGGACGGAGTGGAGGGCGGAGTTGAGGCTGTAGCCCTTCACCGGGAATGAGCCGTCCCGGGGGATGTACTCCTCCCACGCTATGGCCCTCGCGCCCTCAAATAGCTCCTCAAAACTCCGGGCGGAGAAACGGCCCATCTCAATGAGTAACCTCTCCGCGAAACGGCTGCGGATGTTGGCCTCCGCCACTGAGGCGAGGGGACCTTTGAAGTTCACTCTGCCGTTCTCGCCGCGGACCTCCTCCATACCCATGTGGCGCAGCTCGTTGGAGAGCGGCCCCTCAAGGCCGAATAGACACGGGGCACACAGATTGATTGACATAATATCTCACCTAATAGTTGACATAATTAAAGTTTACATAAATAAGTTTACATGACTTACTGCTTATAACTCATGATTTGCTTATCACTTATGTAAACTTCATATGAACCGAACTTGCCGGCGGATCTAAGCTGGGCTCCCCGCTCCCTCGCCGCGGAGAGGACGGCCTCACGGTTAAAGTCCATGACCACGATGGCGGCCCGGGCGTTGTCGGCCTCGGAGTATATCCCCTCAGGGTTTATGTAGGGCAGTATCTCAAATGGCGTGCCGCTCCAGGCGCCGGCTGTCACTGAGCCGTCAGAGTAGGCGGCTATCTCCGCCGCCATGTACCACTCGCCGTAGAGTATGTCCCGGCCGTTCTCCTCCATCCACTCCACCACGTCCGATCTGCTGTTGTGGGGGTTCTTTAGCGTTATGTCAACCTCATTTCCGTAGCTGGCAGCAAGGTTACATAACACCGCAAGTGACAGTATGCCGGTGAAAATTGCCCTTCTGCCGGCCTTTAAGTTCCGGTAGACAATAACCCCGGACACCGCCACCAGGGGGTACCAGATAAAGAGATAAATGGAGCGTATGGAGAGCTCCACCACCGCATTTATAGATAGCACCGCAAAGAAACTGAGCCAACAGAGGGACAAGATGACATAGAGTGCGTTTCCCTCCCGGCCCCTATCCCGGAGCCAGAGGAGAGTTGCGGCCAGCACCAGCGCCAGGAAGAATAGCGCCGCCGCGCCCACAAATACGTTCCGCTCCGCGCCGCCGGTGCCCAGCAGGTATTTTATACCCGTTATGCTGCGTACCGCCCTAAAGCCTGTGGATATACTGCTCCACCGGTTTTCGTTTGTGAGGAAACTGAGACTTCCGTAGATGGTGGTGTTCCTGGGCCTAATGACATATGTGACGAAGGCGTACCCCGCGATATTGGTCGCTGACACGAGGCCCACCCGGGCCGTCACAAGAAGTCGCTCCCGCGCCGGTTTCCTGCGGCTGCGGATATACCCCGCCGCGAGGCTCAGTAACTCGAACCCCGCGAGGGGCAGCACCATCACCGCCGTCTGCCGGAGGCTCTGCATACCCGTGCAGAAGCTCAAGAATAGCGACGCCGCCAGGGAGACCGTAAAAAAGCCCCGCGACTTTATGAACCGCGCCCTCAGGTAGTCCCCGAAGACGGCGAATATCGTTATGACGTAGCAGGCGTAGTAACTGGCCTCCAGATAGAGGATCTGACCCTCGATGGTCTCGGCGATATTGGGCCCCACCACTGCCGCCGCCATGAGGAGGAGCCCCAAGGTCCTCTCCGACGCGCCGGTGAAGGGCCTCAGCATCCACCAAAGCGTCGAGAGCACCAGTGCCGTCATGACCGTGGTGGCCAGGGCCATCGAGAGGTTCATACTGCCGGTGAGGCCGTAGAAGAGCGCCGCCAGCACGGGCGTCGCGATCACGTAGTACTGGTTGCCAAACACCCAGTTTGCGGGGAAGAGCGTCTTCTGCTCCCACATGAGCCGGGCGACGTACGTGTCCTCGTACATATCCCCCGTGCAGAAACGCTCAAACCCCAGAAAGTTTATGACTGTGAATGCGGCGATGTACAACGCGGCCAGGGCGGCGAAGACCGCCGCCTGGGCCCATTGTGGTCTTCTTGATATCGGCATCACTTAATTTCTCCAGCCCATCTCCCGCTGGTATTGCATTATGGTGTCGCAGTTGGCCCGCTCGATATCGTTAAACTGGGCCTCCACATCAGAGGCGGAGCGGGTCACCGGGGTGTACCAGGCCTGGGAGCTGAAGTACGCCTCCTCCTCCCCGCCCTTCTGGAAGATATAGCCGTGGCGGGCGTATATTTCATTGAGGAGCCTGTAGCTCTCGGCCCGGGTCTTCCCCTCCAAATACTCGGCTGGTATGAGCTGGGTGTCCGAGGGGTAGATGTAGTAGTTATTTGGCGGCACGGTGGGGTCCGCCGGCTCATCGGGCTCGGAGGGGGCCGTCACCGGGGCGCGCCAGTCCATGTCCCGCTGGTACTGCATTATGGTGTCGCAGTTCGCCCGCTCTATATCGTTGAACTGGGCCTCCACCTTGGAGGCGGAGCGGGTGACCGGGGTGTACCAGGCCTTGGAGGTGAAGTACGCCTCCTCCTCCCCGCCCTTTTGGAAGATGTAGCCGTGGCGGGCGTATATTTCGTTTATGAGCCTGTAGCTCTGGGCACGGGTCTTCCCCTCCAGGTACTCCCGGGGCATGAGCTGGGTGTCCGAGGGGTAGATGTAGGTGTTGTCCTTCCCGTCCGTGTCGCCGGAACCCTCGGAGCCGGTGTCGCCGGAGCTGGAGCCGCCGCGCCAGCCCTTCGCCCGCTGGTAGTCCACGATGGTCCTGAGGTTCTTATTCTCCATGGAGTTGAACTGACTCACCACCGCGCCGGAGTCCGTCGTCACCGGTGTGTACCACTTCTGGGAGTTGAAGTACCGCTGGGTGGAGCCGCCGTTGCCGAATATGTAGCCGTGGCGGGCGTACATCTCGTTTATCACCATGTAGGTATCGTCGTGGCTCATCTTGTCGAGGTCCGCCGTGGTGATGGCGGTGGTGTCCGTGGGGAAGATCACATCATTGTTGACGGCCTCAGGCCGGGTGGTGGACTCTCCCCCCTCCGGGTCCTGACTGTCATCGGGGGTGTTGCTGCCACTGGGGTCCTCATCGCCGCCGGGGGTATTGACGTCGCCGGGAGTGCCGGGAGTGTTATCATCGCCGGGGGTGTCGTCGTCACCGGGGGTGTTGGCGTCGCCGGGGGTGTTGGCGTCGCCGGGGGTGTTGGCGTCGCCGGG
>CANQYW010000032.1 GCA_947628185.1 uncultured Oscillospiraceae bacterium | reverse complement strand
AAAAACTGTGTTTTTTTCCACAAAAAAGCGGGGCTGCGAAAATCCACGCCTCAGTCGGCGTGTTTTTTCACAGCCCCATTTTCTGGAGCTGGTGGAGGCGGCGGGAGTCGGACCCGCGTCCGAGAACACATCCGTCCAAACTTCTCCGGGCGCAGACGGTTATCTCGGGCCTGGGCCCCATTCCCTCTGCCGGGGGCAAACCGTCACGCCCCCGGGGTCAGTAGCTTCATTGTGCATGGCGCGCTCAAAGCTTTGCGCGCTCACGTTCTCCACTGATCGACGCCCCATCCCCGGCCGTGGACCTCCGGGGTGGGACGGTCACTGCTTAAGCAGCGGCAAGAACAGCGTTATCGTCGTTCTTTAATTTATAAGTGCCCGTTTTTAGGATGCCAGGCGCATCCGCCCGCTATTTGAATTTCCGCATCCCCGTCGAAACCAGTACGCCCCCATAGAATAAAAATTATAGAGCGCCGGGGTCAAGCTGACGGGAGTCTGACCCCCGCCAGCTCGAGGCTATGCTATAATATCACGTTTTTGTCATTTTTACAAGGAGTGTCAGGGGTACAACTTTCGACACCGCCCTGTAGAGCTTGAAAAATCCCTTGGGCGTGTAGACGGCCCTGCCGGCCTTGGCGGAGGTGTAGGAACCCGCGGCCACCTTCTTGGGGTCGCAGTGGGGGAGCATCTTGAACATGGGCGAGTTGCCCGTTATGCCGCCGATATCAAGGAACTCCGTGTCCATCGGCCCAGGGCAGACGGCGGTGACGGATACCTTCCTACTTCTGAGCTCCTCCCGGAGACCCAGGGAGAAGAAGGAGACGTAAGCCTTCGTGGAGCTATAGACCGTCATTCTGGGGTTGGGGCAGAAGGAGGCGATGGAGGAGGCGTTTATTATGTGCCCGCCCTCCACAAGGTACGGCGCGGCGGCGCGGGTCACGGCGGTGAGGGCCCTGACGTTGAGGTCTATCATCCGGTCAAGGAGCGCCGGGTCCGTCTCCGCAACGTTGGAGAGGTACCCGCAGCCGGCGCAGTTTATAAGGAGCTCCACCTCGGGGGACTCCCGCGCCAGGTACTCCCGCAGCGACTCAAGGTCCTCCGGCTTGCAGAGGTCGAGAGGCAGGCACTCGGCCTCGATACTGAGGCCCTCGGCCAACTCCTCCAAGAGCGCCTTGCGGCGGGCTATCAGTATGACCCGCTCAATTTCCGGGAAGGCGGAGGTGAGCTGAAAGACGAACTCCCGCCCGAGGCCGGAGGAGGCGCCGGTTATGATGGCAGTTCTCATCTCAGCCCTCAGACCTTCTTGGGCTCGCCGTAGTCAACGCCGAAGGTGTCCACGGTGACGGACTTCATGACCTGCTTCTGGCGGGGCTTGTCGTTGTAGTCAACGCGGACGGAGGCTATCTCGTCCACCACGTCCATGCCCTCTATGACTTTCCCGAAGGCGGCGTACTGGCCGTCCAGGTGTGGGGAATCGGCGTGGACGATGAAGAACTGGCTCCCGGCGGAGTCGGGGACGGCGGTGCGGGCCATGGAGAGGACACCCCGCTCATGCTTGAGGGGTTGGCGACGCCGTTGGCGGAGAACTCACCCTTTATGGTGTAGCCGGGGCCGCCGGTGCCGTTGCCCTTGGGGCAGCCGCCCTGGATCATGAAGTCCTTTATGACCCGGTGGAAGATGAGGCCGTTATAGAACCCGGAGTTTGCAAGGCTCACGAAGTTGGCAACTGTTATGGGCGCGATATCGGGGTAGAGCTCAGCGCGGATGACTTTTCCGTTTTCCATCTCTATGGTGGCTACTGGATTTGACATGTCTATCTGTTCCTTTCTTTCATTGTGCGGTCGATCTCGCGCTGGGCGTCCCGCTGGGCGGAGGCCTCCCGCTTGTCGTAGAGTTTCTTACCGCGTGCAAGCCCCAGCTCCACCTTCACAAGGGAGTCCTTGAAGTAGAGCGACAGGGGAATGAGGGTGAGGCCATCCTGCTGGGTCCTGGCCGCCAGACGCCGTATCTCCTTCTTGTGCATCAGGAGCCGTTTGGGGCGCAGGGGGTCGCGGTTGAAGATGTTGCCCTTCTCGTAGGGGGAGATGTGTACGCCGTAGGCGAAGAGCTCGCCGTTCTTCACCGCGCAGAAGGAGTCCTTGAGGTTGGCGTGCCCCGCCCGCAGGGACTTCACCTCCGTGCCGAAGAGCTCTATACCGGCCTCAAACTTCTCCTCGATGAAATAGTCGTGGTATGCCTTGCGGTTTTGGGCAATACTCTTGACACCGAGTTTCTTTGGTATGGCGCGCACCCCCCATCTGCTGCCGCGTTCAGAATCTTATGGGGAGATTATAGCACATCGGGATGGAAAATAAAAGTCTTAATTGGTGAACAATATGTGATATGTCAGCTTTTTGCGGGGAAAAATGCCTCTCTGAGCCTGCGGACGGCGTCGGCCTCGCATATTGTCCTGCCGTGCTCCCGCAGATGGAGCAGATACGCCGTGGGGCGCTCCAGGGGTTCGGCGAACTCAGAAAAGCCGAGACTCGCCTGGCCCTCGAAGTTCCACACCACGAGGTAGTACCTCCCATCGAGGAGGTAGAGGGAGGAGGGCGGCTCCGAGACGGCGCCCTCCAGCGCGGAGAGCAGCGTCTCCAACTTCCCAAAACGGTAGAAGGCCGGCTCGCCGAAACTCCGTTTCACGAAGATAAGGAGCTCGTGCCGCCCGGGGTAGAGCTCCAGGCTCACCGCCCCCAGCGGGGGACAGTCCACCACTGTCTTCACCAGGTCCTGGGCCTGGGCGGGTGTGATGTTCCTGGGGTCGAGACTGCGTGCCTCCAACTCATTCTGCGTTATGTAAACCGTAAAAGCCGCCTTGCCTATGGCCTGAACCTCCATAGCGCGCCTCCTTATGTTTTCCGCGCCGCCGGCGGCGCGATAATATCCTTTGAGATGATTATACCCCCGCGCCCGTCAAAAACAAAGTTAAAATGTGTGGCAGTACCGGGAGGTGTTGGCAGTAAAAACGAAAAATTTGTTAAATTCAAAATCCCCTATTCCAATTTTGGGGGAAATATATTAAAATAGGGAAAAAGGAAACTGAATAAAAATGATGTGGAGGAATTATGGAAAATACACCGAGATATAAGCGGGTGCTCCTCAAGCTCTCCGGGGAGGCGCTTGCGGGGGAGAAGGGGTTCGGCCTGGACTTTGACGTCATCGAGAGGGTCTGCCACGTGGTCAAGGAGTGCAGCGACATGGGCGTGGAGATCGGGATCGTCATTGGCGGCGGGAACTTCTGGCGCGGCGTCAAGGACGGCGGCGGCAAGATGGAGCGCACCAGGGCTGACCACATGGGGATGCTGGCCACCGTGATGAACTGCCTGGCTGTGGCGGACGTTTTGGAACAGCTGGGGGCCCATGTGCGGGTCCAAACCGCCGTGGCCATGAGTTCCATCGCGGAGCCCTATATAAGGCTCAAGGCCGACAAGCACCTCAAAAAAGGCAGGATCGTGATATTCGGCTGCGGCACCGGCAGCCCCTATTTCTCGACCGACACAGCCGCTGTACTGCGGGCGGCGGAGATAAACGCAGACGTAATACTCCTTGCTAAGAATGTGGACGGCGTCTACAGCGCCGACCCCAAGAAGGACCCGGGCGCCGTGAAGTTCGACACCATATCCTATGACGACGTCCTGGCAAGGCACCTCGCGGTGATGGACTCCACCGCCACCTCCCTCTCCATGGACAACAACATCCCCGTGCTCCTCTTCGCCCTGAAGGACCCCGCCAACATAAAGCGGGCCATAATGGGGGAGAACGTGGGGACTGTGGTAAAGTAAAGCTAAAGCTAATAGTGATGGCTACAGCCTGAATTGCGCGTTTTCTCATAATTTTAAGTATTATTTAAGGAGGCAGCATCTATGTACACCGACGACGTCGCTTTCAAAGAGTACCTCGATAAGATGAAAAAGACCCTGGAGTCACTGGAGTCCCAGTTTGCCACTGTCCGGGCGGGCAGGGCCAACGCGGCCGTTCTCAACCACCTGCGGGTGGACTACTACGGCGTGCCGACGCCCATAAACCAGGTGGGGACCATCTCCTCCCCGGACCCCAGGACCCTGGTGATACAGCCCTGGGATAAGTCCCTCCTCAAGCCCATTGAGAAGGCGATACTTGCCTCCGATATAGGCATAAATCCCCAGAACGACGGCAACGTCATCCGTCTCAACTTCCCCCAGCTCACGGAGGAGCGCCGCGCCGAGCTCATAAAGCTCGTCCGCAAGTACTCCGAGACCGCCAAGACCGCCCTGCGCAACATCCGCCGGGACGCCATGGAGAAGTTCAAGAAGATGCAGAAGGCCAGCGACATAACCGAGGACGACCTCAAGCTCATGGAGCGGGACCTTCAGCAGATGACCGACGACTACATCAAGAAGGTTGACGAGGCCAACTCCAAGAAGGAGAAGGAACTCACGGTGATCTGAGGCGGTATGGGAATTTTCGACAACAAAAAGACGGCGGGGCAGGACCTCCTCCTGCCCCGCCACATTGCGATAATAATGGACGGCAACGGGCGCTGGGCAAAGAAACGGGGTCTGCCGAGAACTGCCGGTCACGCCGCCGGGGCGGAGACATTCCGCCGGATAGCCACCTATTGCCGGGACATTGGCGTCGAGTACCTGACGGTCTACGCCTTCTCCACTGAGAACTGGAAACGCTCCGTACAGGAGGTGTCCTCCATCATGGGCCTCCTGCGGCGCTACCTGGAGGAGGCCGTTGACTCCATGACGCGGGAGCGGGTCCGTATAAAAGTCCTGGGCGACACCTCCGCCCTCTCGCCGGACATACAGGAGCTCATCCGCCGCACGGAGGAGATAGGCTCCAAGATAGACACGAAGGCCCAGGCCAACCTCTGCGTAAATTACGGCGGCCGGGACGAGATCGTGAGGGCCGTGCGACGCTGGGCGGCGGAGGAGCCGGGTACCCAGCTCACCGAGGATGTCCTCTCAAAGTACCTATACACCGCCGGTATGCCGGACCCGGACCTCATCATCCGGCCCAGCGGCGAGATAAGGATATCGAACTTCCTCCTGTGGCAGTCGGCCTACTCGGAGTTCTACTTTACCGACGTCCTCTGGCCGGACTTCACCACCGGCGACATAGACAGGGCCATCGAGGAATTTAGAAAGCGCGACCGCCGTTACGGCGGCGCCAAGTGATACTTGCAGGTTATTTGGAGGGTCACTATGCTTAAAACGAGAGTCATAATGGCGGCGGTGCTCATCGCGGCACTGCTGGCGCTGGCGCTGTGGCTGCCCCCGGTGGCGGTGGGCGTGGCCGTGGCGGTGCTGGCGGTCATCGGGGCCTACGAGCTCATGAGGACGGTGGGGGAGACAAAGAAGCCCAGGCACTTCCTCTGGCCCGCCCTCTCCGCCGCCGCGATACCAATGGGGCTATATTTTGGTGTTGGGGAGACGGTCATAAGGGTCTGCCTCACCGCGCTCATGGTACTGCTCTTCGGGGAGGCCATATTCACATACGGCTCCGAGGACGCGGTGAAGTTCTCCACCGTCCTCGCGGGGTTCTTCGGCGGGATACTTGTGCCCTTCTGCATGGGGGCGCTGGTACAGCTCCGTATGCTTGACCACGGCGGGGAGCTCATCATCATGGCGTTTGCCATAACGGCGGTCTCCGATACCGGCGGGTATTTCGGGGGCATGTTCCTCGGCAAGCACCGGGGGATAATAAAGTGCAGCCCCAATAAGTCCCTGGAGGGCTTTATCGGCAGCTTTTTTGGCGGAATTTTGGGTATCATAATATTCGGAGTAATAATGGACAAAGCCGTGGGCATACCGGTGAACTATCTCTATCTCCTCCTCTACGCGGCCCTTGGGAACGTCACCACCCAGGTGGGGGATCTGGCGTTCTCCGTCATAAAGCGCGAGCACGGCATAAAGGACTACGGGAACCTCATCCCCGGCCACGGCGGGGTGCTGGACAGGTTTGACAGCATGATATTCACCGGCCCGCTCGTCTACCTCCTCGTGACATATTTCCCGGCATTGGGGTGAAATTATGGACATCACAAAAAGGAGACTGACGGTCCTGGGCTCCACGGGCTCCATAGGGACCCAGACCCTGGACGTGGCGGAGAGGCTGGGTTTCACCGTCACCGCCCTCACCGCAAATAGGAACGTGAAACTTTTAGAGGAGCAGGCGCGGCGCCTCTCCCCGGAGGCCGTGGCAATGGCCGACGAGTCCGCCGCCCATGACCTGCGCCTCCGCCTCGCGGACACGGATGTAAAGGTCCTCTCGGGTGAGGGGGGCGTCATAGAGTGCGCGAGACTCGCGACTGACATCGTGGAGTCCTCCCTCGTGGGCGTGGCCGGCCTCAGGCCCACTATGGCGGCCATTGAGGAGGGACACCGCCGGATAGCCCTCGCCAACAAGGAGACGCTGGTGTGCTCCGGGCACCTCTTCACCGACGCCATAGAGCGGTACGGCTGCGAGCTCCTGCCGGTGGACTCCGAGCACTCGGCCATATTCCAGAGCCTGATGGCCGGGAAACCCCGGGAGGTCCGGCGCATACTCCTGACCGCCTCCGGGGGGCCATTCCTAAACATGAGCCTTGAAGACATGGGGGGCGTCACGCCCCAGATGGCCCTGCGCCACCCCAACTGGAGCATGGGGGCCAAGGTGACCATCGACTCCTCCACCATGATGAACAAGGGCCTGGAGGTCATAGAGGCCATGCACCTCTTCTCCGTGCCGCCGGAGAGGATAAAGGTTGTAGTGCACCCCCAGAGCGTCCTCCACTCCGCCGTTGAGTTCGCAGACAGCTCCGTCATCGCCCAGATGGGGGTGGCGGATATGCGCCTGCCCATACAGTTGGCGCTGACGTATCCCGATAGGGTGACATCCCCCGTGGGGGAGCTCGACCTTGCGAAGGTCGGGACCCTCACGTTCCTGGAGCCGGACCTCCGGCGCTTTAGGTGCCTCGCCATAGCCCTCGCCGTGGCGGGACGCCGGGACGCCGCGCCGGTGGTGATGAACGCCGCCAACGAGGTGGCGGTGGGCATGTTTCTGAGGGGCGAAATAAGGTATCTTGACATCCCCGGCGTCCTGGAGGGCGCCTTGGAGGCGCTGGGCGAGAGGCCCGCGGGCTCCATCGAGGAGGTCCTGGAGCGGGACGCGGAGACCAGGGAATTTCTATTAAAGGACAGGTGAGCATGTACATCTTAGTTGCAATTTTAGCCTTTGGCATCCTCATCGCCGCCCACGAGTTCGGCCACTTCGTGGTGGCGAAACTCTGCGGCGTCAAGGTGAACGAGTACTCCATCGGCATGGGGCCGGCACTTGTGAGCCATCAGGGCGGGGAGACGCTCTACTCCCTGCGTCTGCTGCCCATCGGCGGATACTGCGCCATGGAGGGGGAGGACGAGGACACCGGCGACGAGCGGTGTTTCACCCGTCAGCCGGCCATAAAGAGGATACTCATCCTCGTGGCGGGCTCCGCCATGAATTTCCTCCTGGGGTTCCTTATACTCCTGGGCTATTTTGCAAACTGGCCCAACTTCGTCACAAACGAGGTGGCGGCCACGGTGGAGGGGTTCGCCTACGCCGAGAACGGCATCCAGGCCGGGGACAGGATATACTCCATCGACGGGCACAGGGTGTTTTACAGCGCCGACTTCAGCATGTACATGGACCGGGCCGGTGACACCGTGGACATGGTGGTCCTGCGGGACGGGAAGAAAGTGACCCTCAAGGACTACGGACTTCAGCCCCGGGTCTATGACGAGTCCCAGGGGCTCAAGTACGGCCTCATGTTCAGGGCCGTGGAGGGCACGACGCTTGAGAAGATAAAATACTCCGGCTATTCCGCCTACAACTTCGTGCGGATGGTCTGGATGAGCCTGGGGGACCTGGTGCGGGGCTCCGTGGGCCTTGACGACATGGCGGGAGTCGTGGGGATCGTGGGCACGATAAACGACGTGGGCCAGCAGGTCCAGGAGGTGACGCAGTCACGGACTGAGGCGCTGTTGCGCGTGGCGTACCTCGTGGCATTCATAGCGGTGAATCTCGCGGTGATGAACATGCTGCCCATCCCGGCCCTTGACGGCGGGCGTGTATTTCTGCTCATCGTCACCTCCATCATTGAGACGGTATTCCACAAGAAACTTGACCCGAAGTACGAGGGCTACATCCACACCGCGGGCATGGTGGCCCTGCTGGGACTCATGGCGGTGCTGATGGTCAGCGACATTCTTAGGATAGTGAGGTAGAGTATGACAAGGCAGATAGATGTTGGGGGCGTGAAGATAGGCGGCGGGGCGCCGGTGACGGTCCAGTCCATGTGCAACACCCCCACCGAGGACGTGGAGGCCACGGTCCGCCAGATAGAGGGGCTGACCCGCGCCGGGTGCGACATAATAAGGGTGGCAGTCCCCACCATGGAGGCCGCCCGGGCGATAAAAGAGATAAAGAAGAGGATATCCATACCCCTTGTGGCGGATATCCATTTTGACTATAAGCTGGCCCTGGAGGCCCTGGAGGGGGGCGTTGACAAGATACGCATAAACCCCGGCAACATCGGCGCCGCCGGGAACGTCCGGGCGGTGGCAAGGGCCTGCGAGGCGAGGCACGTCCCCATCCGCGTGGGCGTGAACTCCGGCTCCGTGGAGCGGGAGCTCCTGGCGAAGTACGGCGGCCCCACGGCGGAGGCGCTGTTTGAGAGCGCCATGGGCCACGTCCGGCTCCTTGAGGACGTGGGCTTTGGGGACATATGCGTCTCGGTGAAGTCCTCCACAGTCACAAGGTGCGTGGAGGTCTACAGGCTCATGCACCAGCGCACCGACTACCCCCTGCACCTGGGTGTCACCGAGGCGGGGACGAGTTATTTGGGGTCCATAAACTCCGCCGTCGGCATAGGCACACTGTTAAATGAGGGCATTGGCGACACCATCCGCGTCTCCCTCACTGCGGACCCAATTGAGGAGGTGTCCGCCGGGATAGCCATACTGAAGGCCGCCGGGGCCCGCTCCGGGGGCGTGAAGTTCGTGTCCTGTCCCACCTGCGGCAGGACGAAGATCGACCTCGTGTCCCTGGCGAGAGAGGTGGAGAGCCGCCTTACCGGAGTAGACCGGGACATAACTGTGGCCGTCATGGGCTGCGCCGTCAACGGTCCCGGGGAGGCCCGGGAGGCCGACTACGGCGTGGCCGGGGGCGTTGGCGAGGGACTACTATTTAAAAAGGGCGTAATAGTCAAAAAGCTCCCCTACGAGGAACTGGCTGACGGCCTGATGAGGCTCATAGAACAAGAGGAGTAAGCAATGCCATCGGAAAACTCTATACCACTTCTAAAGATGTTCCCAGTCCTATCCGAGAGCTCCGTCCCCATGAACGCCCTCGATAGGGCGAAAATAGGCAACGTCACCGTGAATACCGACGCCCGAACCATGGAACTTCGGGTGGAATTCACGGACGTACTGCCGCCGGTTTACATAAATGAGCTGGAGCGGCTAATAGCCAAGGAGTACGGGCTCGCGGACGTACATATCTCCGCGAACGACCCGGTCTTGGAGGGGAAGGTGAAACTGAGCCGGAAGGCCAACCGCGCCTCTGGCCGGGCGATCTTCGGCAAGATACGCCGCGGGGACGCCGTGAGGATGGAGTCCCTGAATCTCGACTCCGGCAAGGTACTGGTGACGGGCGAGGTCTTCGCCGTGAACTCCCGGTCCACCCGCAGCGGGGCCATGGTGCTCTCCTTTGACATGACCGACGGCACCGGCTCTGTCCGGGTCACGAAGTTCATAACCGACGAGGCTACGAAGAACGCCGTCAAGGAGATAGCCCCCGGCGTCTCCCTGACCGTCGAGGGCATGGTGACGATAAACCGCTTTGACGGCGACCTGGTGCTGGACCCGAGGGCCATCGCCACGGCCCCGGCGAAACCCATGAGGATGGACAGCAGCGAGGAGAAGCGCGTGGAGCTCCACCTCCACACCAAGATGTCCGCCATGGACGCCATCACCGACACGAAGGCCGCCGTCAACAGGGCCATAGCCTGGGGCCACCCGGCGATAGCCATCACAGACCACGGGGTCTGCCAGTCCTTCCCGGACGCCATGAAGGCGGCGGGGGACAAGATAAAGATAATCTACGGCATTGAGGGGTATTATGTAAACGATGTGGACAGCCGCGTCTCCGTCTGGGGCAGGACTGACACGCCCCTCACGGGGGAGTTCGTGGCCTTCGACCTGGAGACCACCGGCCTTGACTCCACGCGGGACGGCATAACCGAGATAGGCGCCGTGCTCTTTCGGGACGGCCGCGAGGTAGGGCGTTTCCAGACATTCGTGGACCCCGGGCGCCACATACCCCAGGACGTCACAAAACTCACCGGGATAACGGATGAGATGGTCTCCGGCGCGCCGAAACCGGCGGAGGCCGTGCGGGACTTTTTGGAGTTTGCCGGGGGGAGGCCCCTGGCGGCCCACAACGCCACCTTCGACGTGGGGTTCATCTCCGAGGTGTGCCTTAAATACGGCATGGACTTCGAGCCCACGTTTGTGGATACCCTCACCATAGCCCAGGGATTATTGCCGGAGATGAAGAGCCACAAGCTGGACCTTGTGGCGGCGCGGCTGGGCCTCCCGGACTTTGAGCACCACCGGGCCTCGGACGACGCCCTCACCTGCGGGCTCATACTCATGCGTTTCCTCAAAAATATGGAGGAGGCGGGAGTCCGGGACCTTGCGGGGGTGGAGGAGTACGTAGCTCCCCGCCGCCGGGAGGCATCCGCCCACAGGCGGCTGCGGCCCCAGCACATAATCCTCCTGGCCCGCACCCAGGCTGGGATAAAGAATCTATATAAAATTGTCACAAAGAGCCACCTTGAGCACCTAAAACGCAACCCCATCATACCGAAATCCGTTATAATCGAGCACCGGGACGGGATACTCGTGGGCTCCGCCTGCGAGGCGGGGGAGGTTTTTCAGTCCGTGGTGGACCACAGGAGCCGCATGGAGCAGAGGCGCATAGCCTCCTTCTATGACTACCTGGAGATAATGCCCGTGTGCAACAATAGTTTCATGCTCCTGGGCGACAAGCCCAGGGCCAAGGACGAGGAGGAGCTGCGGGACTTCAACCGGCGCGTCCTGGCGCTGGCGGACGAGCTGGGGATACCATGCGTGGCCACCGGGGACGTACACTTCCTCGACCCGGAGGACGAGATATTCCGCCACGTGCTCCTGTGCGCAAAGGACTTTGAGGACGCGGACAAGCCCCTCCCCATCTATTTTCGCACAACGGAGGAGATGCTAAAGGAGTTCTCATACCTCGGCCCGGAGCGCGCCCGGGAGGTGGTGGTCACGAACTCGAACCTCATCGCCAATATGTGCGACACGGTGCGGCCCCTCCCGCCCGCCGGGAAACTGTACCCCCCTAAGATAGAGAACTCGGAAAACGAGCTAAAATCCTTGGTCTACGGCAGGATGCACGAGCTCTACGGTGAGGAGCCGCCGGAGGAGGTCACGAGCCGCGTGGAGCAGGAGCTTCACGACATCCTCTCCCGCCACTACGACGTAATATATATGTCCGCCCAGAAACTGGTGCAGGACTCCCTCCGCCACAACTACCTGGTGGGCTCCCGGGGGAGCGTGGGGTCCTCCATCGTGGCGTTCCTCTCCGGGATAACGGAGGTAAACTCCCTGCCGCCCCACTACAGGTGCCCCAACTGCCGCCACACGGAGTTCGTCACGGACCAGGGCTACGGCTGCGGCGCTGACATGCCGGACAAGCTCTGCCCCGTCTGCGGCACGGAGTACGTGAAGGACGGGTTCGACATACCATTTGAGACCTTCCTGGGGTTCGGCGGCGACAAGGTGCCGGATATCGACCTCAACTTCTCCGGCGAGTACCAGGCAAACGCCCACAAGTACACAAACGAGCTCTTCGGGGCCGACCACGTCTTCCGGGCCGGGACCATCGGCACCGTGGCCGAGAAGACCGCCTACGGCTATGTGAAACACTACCTTGAGAAGACCGGCAAGACGGTGAGCCGCGCGGAGGAGACGCGCCTGGCGCTGGGGTGCGTTGGGGTGAAACGGACCACCGGACAGCATCCCGGCGGCCTCGTGGTCATACCCCAGGACATGGAGATCGCGGATTTCTGCCCCGCCCAACACCCGGCGGACGACGAGGGCACCGACATAATCACCACCCACTTTGAGTACCACTGCATGGAGGACAACCTCCTCAAGCTCGACGAGCTGGGCCACGATGACCCCACCATGATACGTATGCTGGAGGACATGACCGGCGAGGACGCCAAGAAGATACGCCTTGACGACCCGGAGACCATGGGGATATTCAAGTCCGCCGCCCCCCTGGGGCTCACGGACGACGACCCCATCATCGGCAAGACCGGCACCATCGGCATACCTGAGTTCGGCACCAGTTTCACCCGGCAGATGCTGGTGGACACGAAACCGGAGGATTTTGACACCCTTGTGCGCCTCTCCGGTTTCTCCCACGGCACCGACGTGTGGCTGGGCAACGCCAAGGACCTCATAACCTCCGGCACCGCCTCCGTCCGGGAGACCGTGGGCTGCCGCGACGACATAATGCTCTACCTCATATCAAAGGGGATGGACCCCAAGCTCTCCTTTAAGATAATGGAGGCCGTCCGCAAGGGCAGGGTGAAGAAGGGCGGTTTCCAGGAGGGCTGGGTGGACACCATGCGGGAGCACGGGGTGCCGGAGTGGTACATCGACTCCCTTGCCAAGATAGCCTACCTCTTCCCCAAGGCCCACGCCGTGGCCTACGTCATGATGGCCTTCCGCATCGCCTGGTTCAAGGTACATAGGCCCCTGGAGTTCTACAGCGCCTACTTCTACCGCCGCAGCCAGAAGGGCAACTTTGACGCCTCGATCATGTGCGAAGGCGAGGATAAAGTCAGGAAGAAGATCCGGGAGATCCGGGACTCCGCCGATTCCACCGCCAAGGAGGAGGACCTACTCCCAACGCTGGAGGCGTGCTGGGAGTTCTATAAGCGCGGTTTCCATTTCTCTCCTATTGACCTATATAAGTCCGATGCTGTAAAATTTACGGTGGAGGAGGGTGCCCTGAGGCCGCCCTTCGTGGCCATATCGGGCCTCGGCGATTCCGCCGCCTGGGACATAGTTGAGCACCGCCAGGACAAGCGGTTCGTGTCGGTGGAGGAGTTCGCGGCGAGCTGCACCAAGGTCTCCCGGAACCACATCGAACAGCTCAAGGCCATGGGCGCCCTGGGGGACATGCCCGATACGAGCCAGATTTCATTTTTCTGAGGGGGATTTTCAATGAGTGAAGTTGACATAAGTAAGATTTGGCCCGGGTGGCGCCTGGAGGGCGTGCTGGGCTCCGGCCCCTTCGGCACGGCGTACCTCATCCGCAGCGAGACGGAGGGGAACGCTGTGTTCTCCTGCGCCAAGGTAATAAAAGTCCCGCCGGCGCGGGAGGCCATAGACAACGCCATGAAGATGGGCATAAGCCGGGACCTCTTGACCACCTACTTCGGGAAGTTCAAGACCGATCTAAACTGGGATCTCACCATGTACCGCACGGTGAAGTCCCCGTACCTCGTCTCAATCGAGGACCTGGGGTTCTTAGACGCCCAGGGCCCCGGTTGGACGGCCTTCGTCCGCACTGGGATATATACGCCCATGTCCACCTACTTCCAGAAAGCCCCCTCCGGCCAGGAGGACGCGGCGCGCCTTGGCAACGAGCTGGCCGCAGCGCTGGACGCCCTCACGGAGTACGGCATGGTCCACGGGGGTGTGAAACCGGAGAACGTGATGGTCACCGACGCCGGCAGTTTCGCCCTGGCGGATTACGGCATCCGCAGGTGCCTTGAGAAGACGGGCTCCAACATCTTCAGCGAGGGGGAGAGCGACTTTGACGCCCCCGAGCTCCTGACGGAGGATAAGAAGTACACAGCGGCCTCGGACATCTACGCCCTCGGTATGCTCATGTGCTACGTGGCAAACGGGTGCGTCATGCCGCCCCACAGGGATCCGGACAATATAAGGGGTCTGGACCCCAGCCTCGCGGCTATCATAAAGAGGGCCGTGTCCTTCGAGCCGGAGGACCGCTATCAGACAGCCGCGCAGATGCGCGTGGAGCTCTCAAAGCTCCACCTGGGCAAGTCCATGCCCAGGCGCGCCATGGCCGCGGCGGCGGCTTTTGACACCGTAAAGCGAAACGGCGGCGCCATCCGCACCCAGCCCCGCAAGTCCGCTATTGAGGGCGGCAGCGAGGGCGGCGGGACGAGGACGGAGCCCCGCAAAGGTGAGGTCACACCGGAGCCGCGGCGCGACTCCCGTCCCACGCCCAACACCCCCACGCCCCGCACGGGAGGAGAGGGCCGGTCGAAACTCGGCCTCATCATCGCCGTGGCGGCTGTGGTGATCATAGTGATCCTGGCGCTCCTCATTTGGCGGCCCTGGTCGTCGAACGCAAATATTGATGACAACAACAATAACAGTGATGAAAATTTGATTGGCGGCAACGTCGATAATAACCCCGGCGATGATAACACCCCCGGCGACGCCAACACCCCCGGCGACGCCAACACCCCCGGCGATAGCAACACCCCCGGCGATGACAACACCCCCGGCGACGCCAACACCCC
>CANQYW010000031.1 GCA_947628185.1 uncultured Oscillospiraceae bacterium | reverse complement strand
GGAGACGGTCGGGATCGAACCGATGACCTCCTGAATGCCATTCAGGCGCTCTCCCAGCTGAGCTACGCCCCCGGGGTTTTGCCGCTCCCTGGCGGCAAGGATGATGATACCACATAAGGGCCTATTTTGTCAAGAAGTTTTTTCAGAAATTACTTATTTTTAATTTCGGCGATGTCGGGCTCGCCGAATGTGTAGACCTTGTCGCAGAAACGGCACTTCACCTCGATGGCCCCGTCCTGGCGGATCATCTCCTGAAGGTCGGCCTCGGGCACGCCCGCAAGGGCCGAGAGGACCCTCTCGCGGCTGCATGTGCACCGATACTCCACGGGGTCGGTCTCCAGGAACTGTGGCTCGAAACCCGCCAGCACACGCCCGGCCATCTCCTCCAGAGTGCCGGAGGTTAGCTGGGCGGTGACGGGTCCGGCGGCCGAGATGTTGGCCTCCAGGGCGTCGATGGCGGACTCCGGGGCGCCGGGCATGAGCTGGGCTATATACCCTCCCGCCGCCAAGACGGACTGGTCCCTATTGACAAGGACCCCCAGGGCGCAGGCGGTGGGGACCTGGTCGCTCTCGATGAAGTACTGGGCGAAGTCCTCCGCGATCTCGCCGCTCACGAGCTGCGTGCTGCCGCTGACGGGTTCGCCGAACCCCAGGTCCCGTATGACGGTGAGCATACCGTCCCGGCCCACGGCGGCGCCCACGGGGAGCTTGCCCTGGGGCGTTAGCGGCAGGTCCACCTCGGCGTTCTGGGCGTAGCCCCGGACGTTGCCGAGGCTGTCCGCCACCACGAGTATGGTCCCGATGGGACCGCCGCCGTTTATGCGCACGGTGATGGAGTCCCCGTCGCTCTTGAGCGAGTTGCCGATCATGGAGGCGGCGCACATGGTGCGGCCCAGGGCGGCCGTGACAACGGGGAGGGTGCGGTGTATCTGCCGCGCCCGCTCCACAGCGCCCGTGAGCTCCACGGCGGTTATCTTCACAAACCCGTCCCGGGAGATAGCTCTGACTATCCTATCCATTTTGATTTATCCCTCTTATAACTTGTCATTCTCACAGCCGCCGCGCGGCGAAAAATAATCGCTCCTCGCCCTCCATTGGCGGCTCGTCCCGGAACTCCCCAAAGATGGAGATGTCCCCAAATCCGTTGTCCCTCAGGGCACGGGTTAGAAACTCGGATGGGTGGGCGTACTCCGTGTGCTCCTCGCACTCCCTCCGCCAGAGGTCCCCACGGACGCGGGAGAAGATGTCCATGCCGTAGGTGAGGGCCTGGGACGCGCCGTCAAAGGCGGCGCGCCAGACGCAGTAGACGTCCTCCCGCTCGTCGAGAAAGACCTGGCCGTCCAGGGCCCGTAGTCTCTCGGGGGAGTTTACGTCGAAAATAAGGACCCCGCCCGGCGCCACAAAGAGGCGGAGACGCCCAAAGACGCGCCCCACCGCCTCCGGCGTGAGGTAGTTCATGCCGTCCAGCGAACAGACTGCGGCGTCAACGGTGCCAAATAGGTCGAGCCCCTCCATGGTCTGGCAGAGGAACATGGGCGGGGTATCAAAGACGCCCTCGCAGGATTTCTCCTGGGCTATTGCGAGCATGTCCCCGGAGGCGTCCACACCTATCATCTCAAAGCCCCTGGAGGCCATGAGGCACGTCAGCGTCCCGGTGCCGCAGGCCAGATCCAGCACGGTGCTGGGGGAGACCCCATATTTTTTGAATATGAGGTCATAGAAATCCGCGAACCGGTGGTAGGGGACGTCCGAGGTGAGCTCGTCGTAAAACCCGGCGAGGGCGCCGTAGGAACTCATTGACCCTTCTCCTCGTCGAGGCGGCTGAAGACGATCTCGTAGCCGTCGCTGCCGTAATGGAGACTGCGGTTCACGCGGCTGATGGTGGCGCTGGAGGCGCCGGTTTTCTCCAGGATGTCGTTGTAGATCATCCCACGGTGCAGCATCTCAGCCACCTGAAAACGCTGTTCCATGGCCCGGAGCTCCGTGATACTGCATAGATCCTCGAAGAACTTTATGCACTCCTCCGGCGTTTTGAGTTTCAAAATGGCCTCGTACAAAAGGTCATACCTGGGCTGCTTGGTGTTCTTGTTCATGTAAAAACTCCTCCTCCCGTATTTTTGCCCCTGTCTCAGGGGTTATTATCCTCGGCGGCGCTCTTGGCCGCCTCCTCTTCCTCCAGGACCCTGTAGGCGACTTTGCCCACCAGAGTCTTTGGAAGTTCATCCCGGAACTCTATCTCCCGGGGCAGGGCGTACTTTGCTATGTGCTTGCGGCAGTGGGCCATTATGGACTCCCGCGTCTCGTCGTTTGCCGGGACGCCGGGGCGCAGCATGATGAACGCCTTCACCCGCTGCATCCTGTAGGAGTCCTTGACGCCTATGACGCAGCTCATCTGGACGAGCTCGTGGGCGTCGATGATATTCTCGATCTGGGCGGGGTAGACGTTGTAGCCGGCGGTGATTATCATGCGCTTGCTGCGGCCCTTGAAGTAGACGAAACCCTCGCTGTCCATGGTGCCCAGATCCCCGGTGTAGACCCAGGTGAGGCCGTCGGCGTGGCGGCGGAGGGTCTTTGCGGTCTCCTCCGGGTGCTTTATATACTCCCGCATCACGGTGGGACCGGAGAGGAGTATCTCGCCCTCCTCGCCGTAGGGGAGCTCCTCGTCGGTGTCTGGTTTCACTATCTTTATATATGTGTCCGGGAACGGCAGGCCGATACTGCCCTCCTTCGTTATGTGCGGGGGAGTCAGGCAGCAGGCGGTGACGGTCTCGGTGGTGCCGTAGCCCTCCCGGACCTGGATGGCGCACTTGTGGTCGTAGAGGAACTTGTCCATCTTCTTCTTGAGCTCGATGGAGAGGGAGTCACCGCCGGAGAACACGCCCTTGAGCGACGAGAGGTCCGCCTTCTCCATGCTGGGGAGCCTCAATAGCGCCTCAAAGAGCGTCGGGACGCCGGCTATGAAGTTGCAGTGCTCCTTCATTATGAGCTTGCCGTAGCTCTTGGGGGTGAACCTGGGGACCAGGAGGCACCTGCCGCCGTTTGCAAGCATCGTGTGGATGCAGACGCCGAGGCCGAACCCGTGGAACACCGGCATGGCCGCCAGCATCTTGTCCCCGGGCCGGAACATGGGGTTCACCGCCACCACCTGGGCGGCGAGGGCGTTGAAGTTGTAGTTCGTCAGGAGTATGCCCTTCGTAGTGCCGGTGGTGCCGCCGGAGTAGAGTATGACGGCGGGGTCCTGGGCCTCCTTCTTCACGGCGTAATTCCAGAAACACGCATTACCCAGCTTTATGAACTCGTTCCACATTATGATGGGGGCGTCGGCGGGGATCTTGGCAATCTTCCGCCCCTCGGTGAGCATGTAGCCGGTCTTCAGCGGCTGGGCCAACTCGTCCTTTATCCTGGCGATGATGACGTTCACCACGCTCGTGTTCTGGCGGATGGCCTCCACCTTGTGGTAGAACTGGTCCAGGGTTATGACCGTCACGCTCTTGGACTCATTGAGGTAGAACTCTATCTCCTTCTCGCTGGAGAGCGGGTGGATCATGTTGGCTATCGCCCCGATGCGGTTTATGGCGTAGAACATGAAGACCGCCTGGGGGCAGTTGGGGAGGGCCACGGTCACCCGGTCCCCCTCCCGGACGCCAATGGTCCTCAGGGCCTTGGCGCACTGGTTTATCATCTCCACCATGTGCTTGTAGGTGGTGGACTTGCCCATAAAATCGAAGGCCACGTAGTCCGGGTACTTCTTGGCGACATTCTCCACCATCTCGTACATTGACCCCTGGAAATACTCAAGGTGGGAGGGCATGTCCCCCAGGCTCTTTATCCAGGGCGTCTTAACTTCGCTCATCAGTAATCAACCTCCTCGGTCATGGGGCGCTCCAAAAGCTCGGGATGGGCAAGAAGGTGCTTTAGGAGCCTAATGGATTTTGAGTAGTAGTAGCCGTCCGCCAGGCGCTCGTCGATGGTGAGGCCCAGGTCCAGCGTCTCGCGCATCTCGTACGTGCCGTCCTCGTGGAAGACGGGGTTCATGCTCTTCTCGCCGATGATGCAGAAGATGGAGCAGGTCCCCCAGTTGGTCAGGTGGTGATAGCCGCTCTTGAGCTTGATGGAGCCGAGGTTCGAGATTATCACCGAGGCGTAGTAGGGGTCCGTGGCGATGAGCACGTTGGGGCACCAGCCGTGGCGGTCAAGGAACGTCACAGCGCCCACGGCGGACTTTGAGACGAACCTGGGCAGCCGGTTGAAGATGTCCATGCTGTCCGAGGACCTGTCCCGCTTGTCCGAGCGGCAAAAGAGCACCTGGCTCTTTATGTAGTCGTGGATGGTGTCGATGGTGTCCCCGTCCTTGGAGTGGACAAAGGCCAGACCTTCCTCCGACTCGTCCGCGAACCGTTTTTTGACAACGAACGAGGCAGACACCTCATAGCGTTGATAGACATTCTTGTTGGCGATGAAACGGTTAAGTTTCGGCCTTAGAGTCACCGTCTTCACGAGGGCCGCAAGTATCACATGGAACATGGTGTAGGGGAACTCGGTCTCCCCCTCGTTCTTGCGGCGCAGGTACTCGTTTATGGCGGTGAGGTCTATGCGTTCAGAGATGTATGCCTCGTTGTCGCACCTGTTGGGGTACAGGAGCGGGGTGATAAAGTGCATGGCGTCAAGTTCACGAATGAGGTAACCGTCCTTGCGGTCACCAAAGCGTCTCGCAGGTTTCTTCATCATAATGTTCACCTCCAATCCGGCGCGAGTCGCCGCGAAATCCGTCTAATCTAACATAGTATTGTATCACTGCACTGAATAAAAGTCAACATCTGGAAGCAATTTATCGCCAATTTTTGAAAAATTAATTCTCATATGAGACAGCCCCTGTCCCTCCCGGGCTGCCCCGGGTGATTTTTCGCACCTCCGGGGAGAGGAGGATGAGCGAAGCCATGTTGGGGAGTATCATGAGGGCGTTGGCGATGTCGGAGATACCGATGACGGCCTCGAACCCCACGACGGACCCGAGGAAGGTGACGGCGGAGAATATGGCCCTGTAGACCCCCACGCCCCGCCCGCCGGAGAGGAACCCCACGCACCTCTCCCCGTAGAGCGACCACCCCAATATGCTGGAGAAGGCGAAGAGTCCCATGGCCGCGGCCATGAAGAGCCCCGAGAGCCGCTGGCCGAAGACGCTCCCCAGCGCCAGGGCGCAGTACTCCGCCCCTCCGGCGGAGCCGTACACGATGGGCACGCCGGAGCACAGCACCATGAGGGCCGTCAGTGTGCACAGGACCAGGGTGTCCGCAAAGACCTCAAATATCCCCATGTACCCCTGTTCCACCGGGGAGCCGCCGCCCACCGAGGCGTGGGCCATGGGGGAGGAGCCCATGCCGGCCTCGTTTGAGAAGAGTCCCCGCTTAAAGCCCCAGGACACCGCCTCCCCGGCGCCTCCCCAGAGCGCCGCCCGGGGGGAGAGCGCGCCGCGGAATATGTCGCCGATGGCCCCGGGGAGCCTATCTATGTTGAGGCCGATGACAGTCAGGGCCGCCGCCACGTAGAGCCCCGCCATCAGCGGCACCAGGAGCGAGGCGATCCGCCCCCGGCTCTCCGCCCCGCCCCGTATAGCGAGATATACTGCCGCCGCCATGGCGGCGCCCATGAGTGGCGCGGGTATGCCAAGTGCCCCGCCCGTCACCCGGGTTATGCTCCCTATTTGCATGAGGTTCCCGATGCCGAAACTCGCCGCCGTGCCAAAGACGCAAAAAAGTACCGCCAGCCACAAAAAAGGCCGGCCCAGGCCGTTTTTCACGCAGTACATCATCCCGCCGAGATACGCGCCGCCCCGTCTCTCACGGTAGCGCATGGCGAGGACTATCTCAGCGTACTTCGTGCCCATGCCGATGAAGGCCGAGACCCACATCCAGAAGACCGCCCCCGGCCCGCCGAGGGTCAGGGCTATCATCACGCCGGCGATGTTCCCGGTGCCCACCGTCCCCGCAAGGGCGGTGCATACGGCCTCGAAGGGGCTGAGACCGCCCGCGCCGCGGGGCCTCAGCATCCCGCCCAGGGCGCTTTTCATGGCGGCGCCGAAACGCCGTATCTGCACGAACCCAGAGCACCAGGAGAGCCAGAGCCCCCCGGCCATCAGCACCGCCACCATGGGCATACCCCAGACGGCGCGGCTCAGCTCAATAAAAAATCTCCCCTCCATACGCCACCTCACAGGATGTGAATCCAAGAATTTCAATATAGATATTCTTTTAGAGAAAAATTTATGCTATAATATTCTGAGACAAAAGTTTTCTGGCTTTTTCGACAGTTAGTGTAGGAGGCGGCGAGATGGTAGAATAAGTCAGCGCCCGGCACGCGGGGTACGACGTCTATGAGTACCGGGTGGAGGTGACGCGCCCCATGCGGGACGCGGCTCTGGCCTTCGCGGCGAAGATAAAGCTTGACGACGACCAGTTCTCCCGCCTGCTTCCCCCGGGACTCCGGCGGCTCACGCCGGAGAATCTGCTGGTGAGGCTGAAACTTGAGGTGCAGCGCACATACGCCGGAAAGCTGGGGGAGCTGGCCTTTTTGGCGCTGCTGCGGGACCGGGGGATAGAGTGCGACACCACCGGCCTCTTTGAGGTCTACCCCGGCCAGGAGAACACCGACTCCTTTGACTTCGCCCTCCCCAGCGGTGAGTCCATAGACGTGAAGACGGGCTTTCGCTCCAACCACCGGCGGCTCCTGGTGAACGAACAACAGCTTGCGAACATCCCTAAGGACTACTACGTGGCGGTGAAACTCTCCGCCCAGGACGCGCCGGGGGACGGGAAACTCATCCTCTGGGACAGCGTGGAGTCCGCCACAGTGAAGGGCTACGCCCAGCGCGGGTACCTTGAGCGGCTTAGATCCATCTCCTACGGGGAGGCCCGGGCCAAGGGCGTGGAGTACGACCGGCTCATGGGGATAGACAGACTTTTAAGCTTATTTAGGTGAGATCCATGACATCAGCGGCACTGGCCCTTGTGCTATCGTACCTGGGCTCAATATATGAGGGCGACACCCTCCTCCGCCTGAGGGCGGCGCTCCTCGACCTCACGGGCCTTGAGGACCCGGGGGTGGTGGCGCCCCGGAGAATATCTTACGAGGCGCTGCAGGGGGAGCTCTCCGCCTTTAACGAGCGGGAGTCAATAAGGAGGTCAAAGGGCGTCTACTACACGCCGGAGGACGTGGTGAGGTTCATCCTCTCCGCCACGGTGAGGGCGGCCCTGGGCCGCCTGACGCCGGGGAACCTCTGCGAGGAGGGCCTCAGGGGTGAGGAGTACAAGCCCTTCGCCGCCGGTATGACAGTCTTCGACCCCACTTGCGGGGCGGGGGAGTTCCTGCTGGGGGCGCTGGAGATGAAATTCGCCCTCTTAGGCGGGGAGGCCACGGAGGCGGAAATCCGGCGGGCGGTGTCCACCATCCACGGCAACGACATAAACGGTGAGTCCCTCGTCCTCACGAAACTCCGGCTGTTCCTCTGCGCCCTTCATAGGTTCGGAGCGGAGAGGTGCCTGGGACTCCCTGAGGTCATGAACGGGAATTTCAGCGCCAGGGACTTCGTGACGGAGGGCGGGGACTTTAAGAGAAAATATGAGCTCATCTTGGGAAACCCGCCCTATGTGGAGGACTCCCGGTGCGGCCTCGACCTCCCGGAGAGGTACGGGAACATATACGCCAACGTCCTCAAAAACGCATCGGCGCTCCTCACCCCCGGCGGGGCCATGGGGTTCGTGGTGCCGCTCTCCTACGCCGCCACTCCCAGGATGTCCGGGATACGCCGGGAGATGGCAAAGGCCCTGCCGGAGCAGTACCTGATGAGTTTTTCCGACAGGCCCGACTGCCTATTTAACTCCGTCCACCAGAAACTCTGCATACTTGTGGGGCGGCGGCGCGGCGGTCCGGCGCTCTACACCTCCGGCTACAGGTATTCCTACCGGGAGGAGCGTCCAAAACTATTTCGCGGGCTGGAGGTCATAAAAAATAGCTTCACCGAGACGGGTTTCATACCGAAACTCGGTACGCCCACAGACGAGGCTATATATAAAAAGCTTTTAAATTCCGGCGCGCCGGCCCTGGGCTCGCTCTCCGCGCCGGGCCCCGGAAGGGCGTACCTCAACATGCGGGCCACATTCTGGATAAAGGTCTTCAGAACGCCCCACACCGGCGGGGAGTACCGGGAGTTCACCTTCCGGGACCAGGGGAGGGGCGACTACTTCGCGCTCCTTCTGAGTTCGTCCCTATTTTGGTGGTACTGGATATGCGTCTCCGACTGCTGGCACATCACAAAGAAGGAGCTCATGGGTTTCCCGGCGCCGCAGAGCGCCGATTTTACGAAGGCCGCAAGACTCCTGGGGGCCCTGGAGGGGCGGCTTGAGGAGACGAAAGCTTACGTGGGCACGAAACAGACGGAGTATGAGTATAAGCACAGGAAGTGCCTTCACGAGATCTGGGCCATTGACGATTACGTTAACTCCCTCTACGGCCTAACGGCGGAGGAGGGGGAGTACATCAAGAATTTCTCCCTCAGATACAGGATGAGCGGGGGTGCTAAGTAGATGCGGGCCATAGACCTTTTCGCCGGATGCGGCGGGCTCTCCCTGGGGTTCCGGCAGGCCGGGTTCCAGATAACGCGGGCGGTGGAGTTTGACCCCGCCATCGCGGAGACCTATAGGCGCAATCACCCGGGGACCGAGCTCATTGTAGATGACATCAGGAATGTTGATTCCTCCGGCGCTCTCCGCCCCGGGGAGGCGGATATCATAATCGGCGGACCGCCATGCCAGGGGTTCTCCATGGCCGGGGCCAGGATACGCCGGGGGTTCATAGACGACCCCAGGAACTACCTATTTAAGCACTACTTCAACGTTGTACGCTCTGTCCGCCCCAGGGTGTTCCTCATGGAGAACGTGAAGGGTATGATGACCATGCAGGGCGGGCGGATATTTGAGGAGATATTGGGGACCTTCTCAGACCCGGAGCTCCTGGAGGGGGCGCCCTACCACCTCACCCACCGGGTCCTCCGGGCCACGGATTTTGGCGTCCCGCAGAAGCGGGAGAGACTGGTGATCCTCGGGACCCTTGAGCCCATGCCGGAGCTCGACCCCCTCTGGGAGGAGACGGCGGAGGAGATAAGGGCGGAGTGCCCCGCGTTTTTTGACGCCGTGACCGTCCGGGACGCCATAGGCAACATGCCCCCCACCACCCCGGGCGGGGAGATAGGGAATCCGACGCCGGAGACCGCCTACCAGAGGTACCTTGCAAGTCCCGGGGAGACGATAATGAACCACACCTCCACCCACCACTCCGCCCTGGCGGTGGACAGGATGCGCCGGGTCGCCGCCGGGGAGAATTTCACGGTCCTGGAGGAGCGGATAAACTCCGTCCACAGCGGCGCGTATGGGCGGCTCATATGGGACGCTCCGGCGCCCACAGTCACCACCCGTTTCGACACCCCCGCCGGGGGCCGGTTCATACACCCCGAGGAGGACCGCACCATCTCGCCCCGGGAGGCCGCGAGGCTCCAGAGTTTCCCGGACGGTTTCACATTCTACGGGCCCAGGACCACCATCTGCCGGGAGATCGGCAACGCCGTGCCGCCGAAGATGGCCTACTTTCTGGCCCGGCTAATAAAGAAACTTATCTGATTTTACCCGCACGAAAGGAGGGAGCGCCAAGATGGATATGGAGGCGGTGAGGGCGGCGTTTGAGCGGGCGATGGAGTACGTGAATGCATTGACCATAGATAACCCCCAGAACGCCCCGGAGGATGTGGTGCCCCGGAGGGATAAGTTCTTCACCTGGGACAATGAGCACCGCGCCACGCCGGAGGCCCCGTACCTCTACCACTGGAGCTATTATAACGGCGTTGTGATGGAGGGACTATTCGATATATATAAGGTTACGGGGGACGAGAGGTACTTAGACTACGTCCGAAGGTACTTTGACGCCATGATAGACTACGGGAAGGGCCGCCCCCGCCTCAGCCGGGAGAGAGCTGGGTACGTTGACTCCCACGGCGCGGACTGCTACAAGACCGCCGCGCTGCTTTTAAGGCTCGCGGAGATGGACGGGGCCTACATGGATATCTGCCGGGAGCTATATAGGGACCTCACGGACCCGGAACATGTAAATTCCGCGGGCCACATCGTGGCGAGGGAGTACATGGAGGAATCCCTGGGGTGGAACTACTGGCACACCTGGGCCAAGGACAGACCGCCTAAGTATAAAGTGTGGCTCGACGGCCTATATATGCTCCAGCCCTTCCTCGCGGGGTACGCCGCCCTCACCGGAGACGCCGGGGAGCTCGAGCGGGTGAACTCCCGCCTCTCCTGGGCCGCCGGTGTCATGTTGGCGCCGAACGGCCTATATTATCACGCGGCCAGCGCCGCCGGGGACGCCTGCCCCTATCACTGGACGCGGGCCATGGGCTGGTACGGCATGGCGATGGTGGACGTGATGGAGGTGCTGCCGGAGGAGTACCTGGGGGAGAGGGCCGCCGCGCTTAATAAATTCGCGGAGGGCGTCGCCAGATACCAGCGCCCGGGGGGCCTTTGGACAAACCTTGCGGACCGAGACGAGACCGCCACGAACCGCACCGAGACCAGCGGCTCCGCCATGATGGTCTACACATTTTTAAAGGGCGTGCGCCTGGGGTGGCTCGAGGACGCCTACCGGGAGGCGGCATTACGGGCCTTTCGCGCGCTGACGGAGACGAAACTTGTGGGCGGGAGACTCACGGACATATACCTCCGTGCCTCCGCCAACGGCAGAAATAATTATGAGCTCCCGGAGTTCTACCTCCCCGACGAGGGCAAGGGCGCGGGCCCATTCATAATGGCCGCGTCGGAGGTCATGCGCCTTTTAAATAAATAAGACAAAAAATTGGTAGAACAAAAGCCAGTCTATGGCTTGACGTTTCTCTATAAATGTATTAAAGTTATAAGATAATCACAAATATGGAGGTAAGAGATGCAAAGACGGAAGAACACAGGAACGTTGAGACGTGCGCTTGCCGTGGCGCTGTCGGTCATTATGCTGATAGGCGTCATGACAATACCTGTCTCGGCGGCAGAGAACGTGAGAGGGACCGTGAGAGCGGAGAAGGTGGGAGAGGGTGTCTCGGCCAAGGTCCCGGCGGCGCCTGTAAAGACGCCGGACCCCGCGGAGACGGTGCGCGTCTCCATAGTGCTTGACGGCAGATCCACCCTCGACGCCGGATATTCAACCATGAACATCGCGGCGAACACGAGCGCCATGAGCTACAGGGACGGCCTCAAGCGTGAGCAGGCGGATGTTCAGAGCAGGATAGAGGCAAATGCCCTGAAGGGTGGGAAACTCGATGTGAAGTGGAACCTGACCCTCGCCGCCAACATAATCTCCGCGAACGTCAAATACGGGGAGATTGAGGCTATCAAGGCGGTGGAGGGCGTGAAGGACGTGGTCCTTGAGACCCGCTACGAACCCCAGGCCGTCATCGCCGGCGGGGAGGATTCGCCCAATGTGGCGGTCTCCGGCACCATGACCGGCGCTCAGAGCGCCTGGCTCGACGGAGCCACAGGAGCGGGGGCCAAGATCGCCATAATCGATACGGGTATCGACCTTGAGCACCTGTCCTTCGACCCGGCGGCCTTTGAGTACGCCCTGGGTGAACTCCGGGATGAGAATAAGTCCGTTGACCTCATGGAGCGCAGCGACCTCACCGCGAAACTCCTCCGGGAGCTCAACATATATAAGGACCACGGCGTGGACACCATAGCCGGGCTCTACCGGAACGCGAAGGTGCCCTTCGGGTATAACTACATAGATGGCAATTACGACATAACCCACATGAGCGACACCCAGGGCGAGCACGGCTCCCATGTGGCGGGTATCGCCGCCGCCAACCGCTATGTGGATATCGACGGCGACGGCTCCTATGAGGACGCCATAGAGGCGGTGGGAATGGCCGGTAACGCCCCCGACGCCCAGCTCATCGTCATGAAGGTCTTCGGCGAGGCGGGCGGCGCTTACGACTCCGACTACCTGGCGGCGGTGGAGGACGCCGTCATACTGGGGGCGGACTCCGTGAACCTGTCCCTTGGCAGCACGGCCGCCGGTATGGTCGCCAGCGAGACATATGAGGACATCATGGAGTCCCTGGTGGAGAGCGACACCGTTGTTGTCATATCCGCCGGAAATGCCGGAGCCTGGCCCGAGAGCACCGCCCCCGGCGCGCTCTACAGCGACGGCGTGAACTTTGACACTGTCGGCTCCCCCGGCTCCTTCACGAACGCCTTTACCGTGGCGTCCGTTGACAATGACGGCCTCGTGGGCCCCACCTTTGAGACCGCCGGGCACAAGTTCGCCCTGAGCGAGAATACGACCTCGAAGTACACCAACGCCCCCGTCGCCACACTCGATAAGTCCGGGAAGGGCACTGAGTACCCCTATATCATCTTCGACAACACCGGCGTCAATGACGATGGCGAGAACCTCCTTGAGGAATATGCCGAGCTCACCCGTGGCCGGATAGTCATGGTGAGGCGCGGCGTCAGCGACTTTGCCGCCAAGCACAAGGCGGTGGAGGACGTTGGCGGCGTCGCATGCGTCGTCATAAATAACGCCCCCGGGGTCATATCGATGGACCTCTCCGGCAGCGGCGCGGAGATCCCCTGCGTGAGCCTCGTCATGAGCGACGGGGAGAAACTCATAGCCAGCTCCACCGCCGGTGACGGGTATTACACCGGTACGCTAAAGGTGAACGGACGGCCCTCCGCCGCCCTCTATGGCTCGGACAACTACACCATGAGCTCCTTCAGCTCCTGGGGCGTGCCCGGGGATCTGAGCCTCAAGCCGGACATAACCGCCCCCGGCGGCAATATCTACTCCGTCTGGGGCGCGAATACCGGCAAGGACGAGCCCACGGACGCCCATGACGCCTACGAGGTCATGAGCGGCACCTCCATGGCCGCCCCCCAGGTGGCGGGTATCTCGGCCCTGGTGCAGCGCTACCTCCGGGATAACGACATGTCCACCCGGGGCCTCACCACCCGTGCCCTCACCCAGTCCCTACTCATGTCCACCGCCGTGCCCATGGTGGACGCGGACGGGGAGTACTACCCCGTATTCCGGCAGGGCGCCGGCCTTGTGAATGTGGCCGCCGCCATTGACAGCCCCGCCTATATAACCGTGGAGGGCACGCCCGACGGCAAGGTTAAGGCGGAACTTGGCGACGACCCCGCAAAGGATGGCGTCTACACATTTAAATTCACAATTCACAACCTCACCGGCGAGAAGGTGGACTATGTCCTCAATGCGGACGTCTTCACCCAGGAGGTGGAGGAGGGCGTCTACACCGGCTCCACCCGCCCCATGCGCGCCACAGTGAAGTTCGACTCAACGGCCATCGCCGTGCCCACCGGCAACTCAAAGTACGATTTCAACGGCGACGGCAAGTTCGACGAGACCGACGCCCAGGCGCTTTTGGACTACGTCACCTCCGGCGCGGCCCTCAAGAAAAACTCCGGTAACGCGGACGTCAATGGTGACGGCAAGGTGAACACCTGGGATGTCCACGTGCTCCTTGGAAACGAGCTCTCCATGGAGGGCGCCCAGGATGTGGAGGTCACCGTCACCATCACCCTCAATGAGAATGAGAAGGAGCGCCTGGAGCGCGAGAATCCTGCTGGCGCTTACATTGAGGCGTATATCTCCGCCGTCCCCAAGTCCACGGCGGAGGGAGTGGTCCTCCCGGCACTCAGCATACCCGTGCTTGGTTTCTACGGCAGTTGGAGCGCATCCTCCATGTTCGACCTGGGCGACGCCCAGGAGTGGAGCGCCGGCGAGTTTGAGGGCGGCCGTCCCCCGTACCTCGCAAGCGCCCTGGAGGGCTACGTCACCAACGCCCTTGTGGCCGGGGACGCATACGTCTTTGACGGCGACGGCATTTCCGAGAACAGCGTCATACAGCGCTATGTGGCCTCCGTCATCCGCAACGCGGGCAACGCCGCGTTCAGGGTGAGATATGAGACGCCCGACGGCGGCGTGGAGACTGTCTGGTCCGAGGACCTGGGCCCCATCTATGCCACATACGTCAACAACTACGAGCTCTGGGAGTACCCGCAGCAGGACCTCCCCTTTGTGCTTGATTGGACGCCCCTGGGCCTTGAGGAGGGCGCCGAGGTGGAGATCTCCCTGGTGCTGGCCCCGGAGTATTACGCCAAGTATGATTACGACTGGGAGAAACTCACCGACGGCGACGAGTCCAACGGTGAGCTCGGCGAGGGCGCGTTCCTCACCACCCGGGTCGTGGTGGATAACACCGCCCCGGAGGTAGTCACCGGCCAGGACAAGACGTACTGGAAGGACGTGGACGGCATTCACCATATCCTCACCACCGTCAAGGACAACGTGGGCGTATACAGCGTTGAGTTTTTCAAAAATGACGGCGAGAGCATGATCTACAGGTTCAGCCCTGAGGACCACGACATAAATGACGTCATAAACTTCGCAAGGACCGCCCCCGGCGAGGAGAAGACGCTGGAGCTGGAGGGCGAGTACGCCCTTGATAGTTTCTACCAGGACTACTACGACAAGCTCATTTGGAACAGACGCGCCGGCGACCTGGGTGACGACGTCTACCTCGTCCAGGTGACGGACACCGCCGGGAACTACTCCACCTACAGGCTCTACGTGAACTTGGAGCCCACCGAGACGGTGGAGGAGCTCAAACTCTCCCAGGAGGCACTGGACCTCTACGTGGGCTCCGCCGCGCAGCTCACCGCCACAGTCCTCCCGAAGACGCTCACCGACAGGGGAGTCACCTGGAGCTCCGATAACGAGGCGGTGGCCACCGTGGACGAGAATGGCGTTATCTCCACCTACCGCGCCGGTACCGCCACTATAACCGCCACCACGAAACTCACCGATGCCTCCGGAGCGCAGCTCGCCGCCAAGTGCGTGGTGAATGTGGAGTCCCTGCCCCTCACCATCACCGGCGTCCTCTCCGACGCCAACGGCGACCCCATGTTCTACGAGTGGAACATGGAGGAAGGCGGCATGAGGAAGTATGGGGAACTAGCCCTTGTGCCGGACAACGCGGCCAACGCCCACGACGGCACCTTCTACCTCTTTGACGACGAGAACTTCAACATGTACCTCGCCGACTCCGAGACCGGCGAGATCCTTGAGGGCCCCTGGGGCTGGGACATAAATGAGCGCAAGCCCTGGGGTATGAGCTACACCGAGTACGGCCTCGACTGGTCCTTCCGGTACCTCCTGAAGGTCCACGACAACCCCGCCGCGCCCACATATAAGGGCTTTGACCTCCTCTTCAACGGTATGCCCTACATCTTGGGCGTGGCCTCCGTGGTGGAGCCCTGGGAGGCGGAGTACGAGGACGATGACGGCAACATCGCGACGGCCTCCGGCAACCTCGTCATCTACGGCATCGCCGACTACGGCAGCGTCTACCAGTTCCTCGTCTACGACGACGAGAACGGCCCCCAGGCGCTTATTACGAAGTACAAGAGCGACGTCTCCTTCGACCCCTACTCCGTGGGTATCGACAACGTGAAGTACTCCAACGCCGTGGTGGGCGAGGACGGCAACCTCTACTTCTCCGTCATGACCGGCAACACGAACGAGCTTTATCAGCTCATCTACAACGAGGAGGAGAACATCTACAATGTGAAACTCCTTGGTACCTTCGGCCGGGACGTGTGGCCGGGATTCATCTTCGACGTCAAAGTCAACGGCGCCGCCGCCGGAGCCCTCCACATCCCGGAGGCCGCGGAGCTCGAGAGGATATCCTCCGTCACCCTGACCCCGGAGGACTTCGAGAGGGCAGCCGAGATGGAGAAGACGGATGGTACCCCCGCCGCTCCCACCGGCACCCTCAACAGCGTTGACCTGCCCACCGAGCCTGTCGACTCCGAGGACGATTCCACCGGCATCAAGCTGGACACCGAGAACCACACCCTCACCCTGCCGGTGTATGTCTCTGACTTCACCAACAGCAAGTTCACCGTCAGCTACAATGCCAACGTCCTTGACTACGCCGGCATAGAGCCCACCGGCAAGACCCTTGTCAGCGCCGCCGTCACCGCGCCTGGCGAGATCACCGTGGGCGCCGCCGCCGCTGGCGATGTGGACGGCAAGATAGCTGAGCTCACCTTTACCTACGACCCCGCCTCCTTCGAGCGTGCTCCCGAGTTCGGCATGACCCTCGTTGAGGACAATAAGACCGAGATTTCGGATCCCTACGAGGAGCCCGTGGGCACAGTGACCATCCCCGCCATCGAGGATGATTCCACCTACGACGACGAGACCGACCTCGAGAACTGCCCGAGCGCCGTTTACACTGACGCCGCTAAGATCCAGAATGAGTGGTATCACGAGTACGTTGACTACGTCACGAAGAAGGGCGTCATGAAGGGCCGCGACGATGGTTCCTTCGATGCCTACGCCACCCTCACGAGGGCGGAGCTCTGGACCATGCTCTCAAGGCTGGATCCCACCTTCACCCCCGAGACTCTGCCGACCGATGCCACTTGGGCTGACACCTATCAGCGCTGGGCTATGTCCGCTGGCGTCTCTGACGGCACCGACCCGTTCCGGGGCGTGACCCGTCAGGAGGCCGTTACCATGATCTATCGTTTCGCGAAGTACATTGGCGTTGACGTTTCCGCCGCCGCCGACCTCACGTCCTTCAAGGATGCTGACGCCGTGGCCGACTGGGCCGGGGACGCCATGAGCTGGGC
>CANQYW010000030.1 GCA_947628185.1 uncultured Oscillospiraceae bacterium | reverse complement strand
AGCCGGGGTAGCCCACGCCCCAGGGGGAGTCCCACTTGAGGGCCTGGTCCTCGAACTTCGACTTCGTGAACCAGAGGACGAAGTCCGCCTTGTTGCGCTTGTTGGCGTCCTCCTCCACGCCCTCCCGGACGCCCACGGCCAGGTCCTCCTCGTCGTGGTCGCCGAAGATGTAGTACCGCTGGAGCTTGGAGGTGTCAAAATATACGTTCCCCCCGGCGATGTAGGCAAAGCCCTTCTCCAAAAGCCTGGATATCATGGCGATGTAGTTATCAATTAATCCCGTCGCCGGCTGCACCACGTCCGGGGTCCTAATGTTGAGCCGCTCGCAGTCCGCGAAAAAGGCGTCGGTGTAGAACTTCGCTATCTCCATGACTGTCTTGTGCTCACGGCGTGCGCCCTTTAGCATCTTGTCCTCGCCCTCGTCCGCGTCGGAGGAGAGGTGGCCCACGTCGGTTATGTTCATGACCCGGTTGACCTTCAGCCCCTCGTTTCTGAGACCCCGCTCCAGTACGTCCTCCATGATGTAGGTCCTGAGGTTCCCGATGTGGGCGAAGTGGTAGACCGTGGGGCCGCAGGTATAGAGCTGCAGGACGCCCGGCTCGTGGGTCACAACTTCCTCCACTTTGCGTGTCGCGGAATTATATAAGTACATGTTTTCTCGCTCCAATCTTTATTTCGTATTATTGTCTCCCGTGAGGCCCGCAAGGCGCGAGAGCTTGTCTACCCGGGCCCGGAGCTCCGTGAGCTCCTCAAGGATGGGGTCGGTGACGCTCACCTGGTCCACCTCCTCGGCGTAACTCACGGGTTTCCCGTCTATCTTCACAATCCTGGCGGGGACCCCCACGGCGGTGGCGTTGGGCGGGACGGCCTTCAGCACCACGGCCCCCGCCGCCACGCGGCTCCCGTCACCCACGGTGAAGGGCCCCAGCACCTTGGCCCCCGCGCCGATTAGCACGTTGTTGCCTATCGTGGGGTGGCGTTTCCCGTGGTCCTTGCCGGTGCCCCCGAGAGTCACGCCCTGGTAGATGAGGACGTCGTCGCCTATCTCCGCCGTCTCGCCGATCACAATGCCGGTGCCGTGGTCAATGACGAGCCTGCGGCCTATCTTGGCGCCGGGGTGGATCTCTATGCCCGTGCGGCGTTTGACGCGCTCAGATATCATCCGCGCCCGGAGCTTGTGGCCCCGCTCCCAGGCCCTGTGGGCCCGCCTGTAGCCCCGCATGGCCCGGACGCCCGGGTAGAGCAGCAGTATCTCCAGCGCCGAGTCCGCCGCCGGGTCCCGGCGCCTGTAGGAGTCCACCGTCTCCCGGAGCTCCCCCAAAAATCCTCTAATGCCCATATTATACACCCTTTCAGAATAAAAGAAAACGCCCCCCATGGACTTTTGTCCATAGGAGGCGGCAGGCCGCGGTTCCACTCCCGTTTCTGACTCACCCGCCGGGGAAAAACCCCGCCGGCCCGCCTTAACGCGGCGAAACGGGAGGCCATTTCCTGCCTCCCCGCTCCCGGGCGCATTTCACGCGCTCCCGCCCAGGCGCGCTCCCAGCCTCGGCGCGCCCTCTCTGCCGGCGTTCCCCGCGTTACTTCTCCCGTTCATTGCGGCAAAACATATTATGCCCCGAGGACCCAGCGTTCCACGGTGACAAGCTCAGTTAATTACTTTATCTTCAGCACGTGGCCGTTCTTCACGAAATACTCACAGCCGGAGTATAGCGTTGTGACCACTATTATGCCCACGATGACGGCATTGAGGCTCACCGGCCCGAGGCCCAGTTTCCCCACCGGGGTCATCATCACACAGAGGCCCACCATCGTGCAGGCGGTCTTAATCTTGCCGCTCCACCCGGCGGCCATTATTATGCCCTCCGAGGCGGCGATGGTCCTAAGGCCGGTGACGGCCAGCTCCCGGGCTATGACTATCATTGCCGCCCAGGAGGGGAATATCCCCTGCTCCACCATTATGACTATGGCGGATATGACGAGTATCTTGTCCGCCAGGGGGTCCATGAACTTGCCGAAGGTGGTGACGAGCCCCTGCCGCCGGGCGATCTGCCCGTCCAGTAGGTCGGTGAGGCTGGCGACGATAAACACCGCCAGGGCCGCGTACCCGTACCCCAGGAGCAGCAGCGCCATAAATACCGGCACCAGGATTATCCTGAGGACCGTCAGCTTATTTGGAAGATTCATCTATTCTTCCCTCCTCCTGCCCATTTTGAGGGCCAGTATCTGCTATAGTCTCGCCCACCATGTCCCCGTCGAGCTCGCCCCGGAGGACGACGGTGTACATCTCCCCCGGCACGGCGTCCTCGGCGGCAAATAGTATCATCCCGTCCACGTCCGGGGACTCGGCGAAACTCCGGCCGGTGTAGAGGCAGGTCTCCTCGTCGTACCCCTCGCAGAGCACCCGGACCCGCTCCCCCACGCGGCTCTCATTGTACCGCTCCATTATCTCCGCCTGGATCTCCTGGACTATCTCCGCTCTCCGCACGGCCTCGGCGGTGTCCACATGCTCCATGGAGTAGGCGTCGGTGCCCTCCTCCGGGGAGAAGGGGAAGACCCCCGCCCGCTCTATCCTGGCCTCCCGGAGGAAGTCGCAGAGCTCCTCAAACTCCGCCTCCCCCTCGCCGGGGAGTCCAGTTATGATGCTCGTTCTGAGGACGAGGCCCGGTATCCTCCGCCGGAGTTCCGGCAGGAGGCGGCGTATCTCGTCCCCGGTCCCCCGGCGGCGCATGGCCCGGAGGATACCGTTATTTATGTGCTGGATGGGGATGTCGAGATATTTCAGCACTTTCGGCTCATTTGCTATGGTGTCGATGAGCTCATCCGTGAGGCCGTCCGGGTAGAGGTAGTGGAGGCGTATCCACTCTATGCCCTCTATTTTACAAAGACGCCGCGTGAGCTCGGCTAAACTCCGCCTATGGTATATGTCCGCGCCGTACATGGTGGGGTCCTGGGCCACAACTATGAGCTCCCGCACCCCGGCGGAGGCGAGGCCCCGGGCCTCCTCCTCTATGCTCTCCATGGGCCGGGAACGGAACTTGCCCCGGATGGAGGGTATGACGCAGTAGGCGCAGTTATTGGAGCAGCCCTCCGCTATCTTTATATAGGCCCAGCCGGGGCCGGTGGATATGAGCCGCCCGGTGTCCGGCACCGGGGCGTTCACGTCCCCGAAGAACCCGGCGCCCTCAGGGGCCGTGACGGCATTCACTATGTCCTGGACGCTCCCCGCGCCCACCAGCACGTCTATCTCCGGCATGGCCTCCGCCAGCTCCTCCCGGTACCTCTGAGCGAGGCACCCGGCCACGATGAGCCGACGGAGTCTCCCGCCGCTCTTGAGCTCCGCCGTCCGGAGGATATTCTCGATGGACTCCTCCTTGGCGCTCTCTATGAAAGCGCAGGTGTTCACAATGGCGATGTCCGCCTCCTCCGGCTCCGGCGTCAGGACGTAGCCCGCGTCCTGGAGCTGGGAGAGCATCTGCTCGGAATCTATGAGGTTCTTGGCGCACCCCAGGGAAATGAGGCATATTTTACTCATCGGTCAGTTCCTCCGTGTCAGCGTATCTCGCCATGGCGCTGCGTATCTCCTCCCAGCCGTAGCCCCGGCGCAGCAACATGTCCGTGAGGCGTTTGAGCTCCCGCCTGTCGGGCTCAGTGCCCCGGAGACGGCGCTCTATTAGCCCGTCGATGGCCTCCGTCCCCTCCGGGAGTTCCCGTAGCGCCTCCTCCCAGAGCTCCTTGGGCACGCCCCGGCGGTAGAACTCCTGCCGTATCCGGCCCTTCCCGTAGCCCCGGGCGGCGTAGTGCCGCACGATGGAGGCGGCGTACTCCCCGTCGTCCATGAGGCCCAGATCTGCGAGATACCGGACCGCCTCACTGGCGTCCTCGGGGCTCTCGCCCCGCTCTATGAGTCTGTCCTCAAGCTCCTTCTGGGACATCTGCCGCTGGCCCAGTATGCGAAGGGCCCGGGCCTTGGCGCGCACCGACGCCGTGCGTTTTTTTAGTGCCGCGAACTCCTCCGCCGCGAGCTCCCGCCCGGTGTAGAGGGAGAAGTCCGCGATGAGCGCCACGTTCACCTCCAGGGTCTCGCCGGTGGAGAACTCAGCGTACCACCTGTCCGGCACGTGCTTTGACTTCACAAGGGATGTGAGCTCCACTATGGCCTCAGCCATCGAAGTCCTCCGCCGAGATATCTATGGCCCTGCCGGAGGCCCGGGCGGCTATCTTGGCCTGGGGACTCATGAGCTCGAAGGAGTTGGCGCGTATCTTGGCCTCCACCTCGTCCGCCAGATCCGGGTTGTCCGCTAAGAACTGTTTCATGCCGTCCCGGCCCTGGATGCGGGTGTCGCCATAGGTGTACCAGGCGCCGCCCTTCTCTATGATGTCGAGTTTCACCGCCAGATCCACCAGCTCCCCGTAGCGGGATATGCCCTCGCCGTACATTATGTCGAACTCCGCCTCCCGGAAGGGCGGGGCCACCTTATTTTTCACGATCTTCGCCTTCGTGTGGCTGCCCACCATCTCGGTGCCGTTCTTTAATGTCTCCATCTTCCGCATGTCGATGCGCACGGAGGAGAAGTATTTGAGCGCCCGGCCGCCGGGGGTGGTCTCGGGGTTGCCGTACATGACGCCTATCTTCTCCCGGAGCTGGTTTATGAATATGACGATGCAGTTCGTCTTGGATATGCTCCCGGCCAGTTTCCTAAGGGCCTGACTCATGAGCCGCGCCACGACGCCGACGCTCGAGTCCCCCATCTCGCCCTCTATCTCGCTCCGGGGCACCAGTGCCGCCACGGAGTCCACCACCACCACGTCCACCGCGCCGGAGCGCACAAGTGTCTCCGTTATAGCGAGGGCGTCCTCGCCGGTGTCCGGCTGGGAGATGAGGAGGCTCTCAATGTCAACGCCCAGGGCTCTGGCGTAGGCCGGCTCCAGGGCGTGCTCCACGTCGATGTAGGCGGCCTCGCCGCCCCTCTTCTGGGCCTGGGCCACGACGTGGAGGGCGAGGGTCGTCTTGCCGCAGCTCTCGGGGCCGTATATCTCCACTATCCTGCCCTTGGGGAGTCCCCCGATGCCCAGGGCGAAATCGAGAGCCAGGGAACCCGTGGGCAGGGCCTCCACGTTCACCTGCATGCCCGCCCCCAGGCGCATTATGGAGCCCTTGCCGTAACTCTTTTCTATCTGGGAGATAGCCGTCTCCAGGGCCTTCTTCTTGGCCTCCGCGTCCGGCGGGATGTTGACGATGGGTGTCGCCTGGGCCTTCTTATTTCCAGCTGCCATGCCTATTCCTCCTATATTATATCATGTATATACTTATCATAAAACTCCGGCCACGACCCGCAGGGTCCCCGCGCCGTCCCGGTGGGCGGCTGTGCCGGAGAAACCCTCCTGCCGCAGTATGTCCTCCACGGCCTCGGCCTGGCCCTCGCCGCACTCAAAGAGCATACATCCCCGGTCTTTGAGGAGCGTCTTCCACTTTGGTATTATGGCCCGGTAGAATTTAAGGCCGTCCTCGCCGCCGTCGAGCGCGGCGCGGGGCTCGTAGTCCCGGACGCCGGCGTCTAAGGTCTCTATCTCCTTCGTGGGGATGTAGGGTGGATTTGAGACTATAATGTCGAACTTCCCCAATAGCATGGGTGGGGGTCTCAGGGCGTCCGCCTCCACACAGGTGGCATTCCGGGCCACAGAGTTCCGGGCCACGTTGGCCCGTGCGACCCTCAGGGCGAACATGGAGTTATCCACCATCACCACCCGGGAGGTGGCGGCAAGTTTCGCAATTGAAATCCCGATGCACCCGCTGCCGCAGCCGAGATCCAAGACCCTCATGGAACCCTCCACACGGCTCCGCACCAGCTTTAGCGCAAGCTCCGTCAGGAGCTCCGTGTCTGGCCGGGGTATGAGGACGTTCCTATCCACACAAAACGGGAGGCCCATGAACTCCCACTCCCCCAGCACGTAGGCGAGCGGCTCCCCCGCGAGACGCCGGGCCATAAGTTCCTCGAACCGCCGCTCCACAGCCTCGGAGGAGTAGAGTTTCATGTCCCTTATAAGCTCCTCTTTCGTCTTCTCCGCCGCCGCCGCGAGTAAGAGCCGCGACTCCATGCTGTAGTCCTCCGTGCCCGCCGCCTTCAGGCGCTTGCGGGCCTCGAGGTAGATGTCGTTATATGTCTTAATGTCCCTCAGCCGCCTTTCTCACCACCGGTCCGTACCCGGCTCTTTTGGGAGTACAAGTTTGAGCGCCTCTATGGCCACCTCCAGCATGGAGTCGTCCGGCTCCGCCGTTGTGACGAGCTGCAGCGCCTTGCCGGGGGCGGAGAGTATCTTCGTCAGAAGGTTCTGGTGCCGCCCGGCGTACTTTATTATCTCATAGCTAATATTCACTATCACGGGGAGGAGCGCGAGGCGCAGTATGAGCCTCACCCAGACGTTCGTCCAGCTCACGACGCTCGTGACAAGTATGCTAACTATCATCACGATGAATAGGAAACTCGTCCCGCAGCGGGGATGGAGCCGGGGCTGGCTGCGGGCGTTCTCCGGCGTGAGGTCAAGGCCCTTCTCATAGCAGAATATTGTCTTGTGCTCCGCGCCGTGGTACATCCAGACCCGCTTTATCTCCTTCACCTTCGAGGCCAGGATTATGTAGGTGAGGAAGATGAGTATCCTGATGACGCCCTCTATGAGGTTCCGAAGGATGCTGCTATGAACGAACTCGGTGAAGAACCCAGCCAGCACCGTGGGCAGCAGGAAGAATAGCCCCACCGCCAATAGTATCCCCAAAAACACGGAGACGCTGATTATCGCCTTCTCCGCCTTGTCCCCGGGGAGGTGTTTCTCGAGCCAGAGGTCCAATTTGTCGGGCTCCCCCTGCTCCTCCTCCGGCAGGAACTCAACGGAGTACATGAGGGCCCGGACGCCCGTCACCATTGTCTCCACAAAGCTTATAGAGCCCCGGATGAAGGGGACACCAAGTATCTTGTACTTATCCTTTAGTGCCCTCACGGGCTCCACCTTCCGCTCCAGCTCCCCGTCGGGCCGGCGCACGACTATGGCCTGGGACTCCGGCCCCCGCATGAGTATGCCCTCCATCAGGGCCTGTCCGCCGATGGACGTGCAGAATTTCACGTCCCCGGCGCTTGATTTGCTCGTTTTTTTGCTCAAAGTACGCGCTCTCCTTAATCCCCACCTGTGAATGTGGGCTCTATGGGTATCCTTATGGTCACCAGCGTCCCGCCCCCCTCGGCGTTGGAGAGGGTGAGGTCGCCGCCGTGGTACTTTATTATCTCGTCGCAGACCGCAAGGCCGATGCCGCTGCCCCGCTCCTTGGAGGCGCCCTTGTAGAATTTAAGTTTCACCCGCTCCAGCTCGTCCTCCGGGATGCCGGGGCCGTAGTCCCGGATCCTTATGAATACGTTGAGGCCGTCTGTCCTGGTGCTGACGGATATCCGCTTGCCCTCCCGGGCGTACTTGGCGGCGTTGTCGAATAGGTTGTAGAAGACCTGACGGAGCCTCGCGGGGTCGCCGTTTATGAGGGGCAGATCCTCCTCGCAGGGCTCGTACTCAATGCGCATGTCGTCCTGCTTTAATAGCTCCCTGTAGGCGAAGATGGAGTCCTCCAGCTCCGCCGCCACGTCCATGGGACGGGCGTTGAGGGTGAAACGGCCGTCCTGCATACGGGTGAACTCAAGTAGCTCCTCCACCATCTTTGTGAGCCGCCGGGCCTCCTTGAGGATTATGCCGATGCCCCGTTTCGTCTCCTCGTCCAGGGTGTCGTCATATATTAGCGTCTCGCCCCAGCCGGTGATGGCGGTGAGGGGCGTGCGGAGCTCGTGGGAGACGGAAGAGATGAACTCCGTCTGGGCCTTCTCGGACTGGCTTATCTTGAGGGACATCTCGTTTATGGCCTTCACCATGTCGCCCATCTCGTCCCGGTACTTGTTGCCTATCTGTATGCCGTAACTGCCGCTGGAGATCTGTTTGGCGGCGGCTGTTATCTCCCGCACAGGCTCCACCACGGAGCTCAAGAACACCATGCTTATTACGGCGACGAGCAGCATAAGCGCCGCCCCCAGGGCCACGGCGATGAGGATGTTCGTCCTCACCAGGGCGTCCGCCGCCTTGAGGCTCGTGACGTAGCGCATTATGCCCACCACCTGGCCGTTTGAGAAGATTATGGGCGCCGAGACGCTCATAAGGTGCTCCCCGGTGGACTCGCTGTGCCCCTCCCAGGGGGATATCTTCTTCGTGGCGATGGCGTCCGTTATGTCCCCGGTGCCAGGCATGTTGCCGGCGGTCATGCTGTGGGAACTGAGCTCGATGCGGCCGCTGGTGTTTATGAATTGGAGCTCCAGCTTGTTCCTGTCGTCAAAACCGGCTATATAGAGGTAGGCGCTGTCATAATACTCGGCGTAGGTGCGGGTTATATAGTTGGCGAAGAAGTCCGTGGCCGTCTTGGCCTTGGTGTACAGCCCCTCACGCATGTTCTGGTAGATGCTACCCGCCATGGAGACGGAGTAGGCCGTCACCGCCAGCACCACCACCAGCAGCATCACGAGGAACGTGGTCATCATGTACCTGCGTCTGAGGCCGCCCATCTTGGCCCGCCCTCTCTCTGCCATCGCGCCCGTCACCTCCCCCGGAACATACTCTTAACTATGATCTGTCTATCCTCTCAGAATCCCCACTTGTAGCCGTAACCCCAGACGGTAGTTATATACGTGGGGTTCGTGGGGTCGTCCTCTATCTTTATGCGCAGACGGCGGATGTTCACGTCCACTATCTTGAGCTCCCCGAAGTAGTCACGGCCCCAGACGGCGTTCAAGATGTCCTCCCTGGAGAGAGCCCGGCCCGGATTATCCATGAATAGCTTTATGATGGCGTACTCCACCTGTGTGAGCCGCACGCGCTCGCCGTTCTTCTCCAGCGTCCTGTTGCGGAAGTTTAGATGGAAGGGTCCCTGAACTATCTCGTCCGAGGGGGCGGCCTCGTCGCCGCCCACCCGCCTATAGAGGGCGTCTATCCGGGCGGTGAGCTCCGCCGGGGAGAAGGGCTTTGTCACATAGTCGTCCGCGCCGGTCATGAGGCCCGTCACCTTGTCCATCTCCTGGGTCCGGGCGGTGAGCATGATTATGCCGATCTTGGAGTTTGTGGCGCGTATCTGGCGGCAGACCTCGAAACCGTCTATGTCCGGCAGCATGATGTCCAGCAGCGCAACCCGGATGTCCGGGTTCTGCTCCATCATCCTCAGGGCCTCCGCCCCGGTGGCGGCCTCTATGGGGTCGTAACCCGAGCGCCTGAGGTTTATCACCACAAAACTGCGGATGCTGGCCTCGTCCTCCAATATGAGTACCTTTTTCATCTCAGATCTCCCCCGTGCTCCACTCAGAATAGATGAACCCGAAATTCTCCCGCACCAGCTCCCGGCTCACCGGCAGCTCGAAACTGCTGGCGTCCACCAATATCTTCGCCGAGCAGATGGTCTCCTCCTCCTCTTGGAGCAGGAACCTGCCGCCGCTGACGGCCCTCTCCGCCCGGTTGTCCCCGGTGAGGGTGTATATTATGAGAAAGTCCTCCTTGGCGGCCCCGGTGTCGTCCACCGTTGAGAAGATGATCATCCTCTCCCCCACGGCCCCCTCCTCCCGGCGGACGCCGATGCGGCCTATCCACTGTTCCGGGAGTGTCAGTGACCAGAAGTCCGTGTAGTTTATATACGCCACCCGGGAGACGATGTCCCTCCCCGAGGAGTAGTAGGCGTGCCACTCCGTCATGTAGTAGACGGTGCCCTCCGTGGCGGAGGGGAAGGGCACAAGTTTCGGCACCTCCAGGACGCCGTCGCCGTTTATGTCCCGGCAGTAGACCGTGGCCCCCCGCCGGGTGCTCACGCTTATGCCGGCGGTCTCATCGAGGGTCACATTCCTGAGTTTGTTATTTTTAATTGTCAGTATGTCCGTTATGATGCCCCCGCCGGCGGCGGTGCTCTCCACGAGTATCCCGCCGGGGCCGTCCAGGAGCTGTGTGCTGCGGACCCGCAGCAGCCCCTCTATGTTATTAGATAGCAGCGCCATGGAGCGCTGGACCTCCCCGTCCGAGAGGAGCGAGTAGAGCTCCGCCTCCCCCGTGAGATCCGAGGTGGAGAGCCGCAGCACCATGACCTCGCTGCCGGAGCCCTCCTCGATGTTGCAGACGGTGTACTCCGTGTAATTTGTGTTGATTATCTGGTTTAGCTGGAAACCCTTGGTGGAGTAGACGGAGAGCATGTTTATGCCGGGGCCCATCTGCCAGCCCACGGCGATCTCCCGGACGCCGTCGCCGTCCATGTCGAGGTAGGAGACGCTGTCGATGCTGGTGCCGTCCCCCTCTATCCGCGCAGCCTCGGTGTACGTCTCGCCGTCGGTGCGGAAGATATAGATCTTCAGGGGTCTATCGGAGCCCGCGAAGTTGAAGAAGGCCAGCACCTCCCGGACGCCGTCGCCGTCCAGATCCTCCCGCTGGACAGGCTGCCTGTTGGCGCCGGCCGTGGGGGCGGCGTACTCCGCCCCGGAGCTCAAGACGCCGTCGATGACGCTCTGGAGCTTTAAGTACCCCTCCGAGAGTTCCGGCAGTGTGTAGAGGTCGTCCGCCGCCGCGTCCATGCACCCCGAGAGGGCCAGCATCAGGACGAGCGCCGCCAGGACCAGTATCCATTTCCTCACCGCTGCCGCCTCCCCTCCGCCGGAGCACAAAAATACGCATACCATTATAACACAGTAATTTAATTTTTGGTAGTGTTTTATTTCTCAATTATGTGTTAGAATCTACCCATGAAAACACCAAAATGGAGGTACCGGCAAATGCGGGCATACTATAGTGACTCCGGAAGGCGCGCCGACGCCTACGCGCTCCTCGCCCTCGCCGTGGAGCGGGTCTGCGGCATACCCTGCCCGGAGGTGGCGAAGGACCCCCGGGGCAAGCCCTACTTTCCCCTCCGCCGGGACATACACTTCTCCATAAGCCACACGGGGCGGTTCGTGATGGCGGCCGTCTCCGCCGCACCCTGCGGCTGCGACGTGGAGGTCCGCCGCCCCCTCCGGGCGTCGGTAGAGAAGCGTGTCTGCGGCGAGGCGGAGCTGGCGGCCCTGCCCTTCTTCGACCTGTGGGTATTAAAGGAGAGCTACATAAAGCTTGTGGGGTTCCTGCCCTGTGAGCTCAATAAGCTCTGTTTCTCCCTGGAGGGGGGCTGCATCATAGCGCCGGACCCCCGGGTCCAGTCCCGGCTCTACACCCTCCCCGGCGCCTCCGCCGGGATATGCGCCCTGGAGCCGCCGCCGGAGGAGCTCATCTTCATTCCCCACGAGGAGCTTTAAAAAATTTGTGACATTTTGTCCCGCCCCTCGGTGAGGACTTGCATTTTCCCGGGAAATAGTGTATAATCACGTCCATGCCGGTGTGATGGAATCGGTAGACGTGCTTGACTCAAAATCAAGTGCCGCAAGGCGTGCCGGTTCGAGTCCGGCCACCGGCACCATGAGGGGGGATCGCTTTGCGGTCCCCCCTCATGGTGCCAATTCAATTCGAGGCGGGACCCTGACGGTCCCCCTCGAGCTCCCCTCCCTCCGAAGACTTAGGGCCGGTTGTCGTTCCTCCTCTCCCCACGCGATTTTTCAACCGCGCGGGGGCCCCATTTTTCAGCGTCTACGGCAATATTTCAATTCGAGGCGGGACCCCTGACGGTTCCCCTCGAGCTCCCCTCCCTCCGAAGACTTCGGGCCGGTTGTCGCTCCTCCTCTCCCCACGCGATTTTCGATTGCGCGGGGGCCCCAGCGGCCGGGCCGGGAGTCAGAGCGGTCGATGGTGCATTTGTGTTGTCGGGAGTTGCTGTAAAATTTGCAGTTGAATTTTACAGCAGATTGAACTACACTGTATGGTGAAGGAGTTGAGCGGTATGCCGAACATAAAACCCTTCTCAGATCTCCGTAATTACAACGACGTTCTGCGGGACGTGGCCGTAGGCGAGCCGGTCTTTCTGACCAAAAACGGGCGGGGCAGATATGTCATACTGGATATGGCGGACTATGAGAAAACACAGGCGACACTCCGGCTCATGGGCGAGTTGGCGGAGGGCCGCAGATCCGGCGAAACGGACGGCTGGCTCACATTGGAGGCCGTAGAGGGGGCCAATTTGAGCAATACGATGGAATATAAAGGTTGCATCGGCAGCGTGGAATTTTCCGAGGCCGGCGGGGTGTTCTTCGGCAAGGTGATTGGGATCCGCAGGCTGCTTTCCTATAAGGGTACCACCGCAAAAGAGTTGGTGGAGGACTTCCACGGCGTCGTGGACGACTACTTGGCCCTCTGTTCGGCGGAGGGCAAGGAACCCGGCGGGTTTTAGCTCATCTCCACAAAGCCTATTATCAGATCTACCGCCTCGGCGGTGATGTCCTCCGGGGCGCGCTCCTCAAATGCGGTATGGCGGGCCGCGAGGTCCAGCATCCGCGCCTGGTCGCAAAGTATGACGCCCTCCGTCTTCGTGCGGCCGTCAAGCCGGACGTGGAATGGGTGCCCCCGGTCCGTGTGCGTGATGGGACACACCATCGTGAGACTGCTGACCCGGTTGAATAGATCGTTGCTCACCACCAGCGCAGGACGCCGTCCCCGCTGCTCGTGGCCGGACTGGGGGCCAAAGTCAAGATAGACGATGTCCCCTTGCTCGAAGATGTTCACCATTCCTCCGCGCCCTCCGATTTGCCCCAGTCAACTTCCGGCTCGCCGTCCACGCGCCCCAGCTCACGGACGTCCCGTCCGTAGAAGGACGTCAGCCGCTCCTCCAGCGTGCGGTGCCGCACCGCCGCCGCCCTTATTTGCAAACTGTTGCCAACTTGGAGTATCTCCACCCTGTCGTTCTCCCGGAGCCCCACGGACTCCAGTACCGCTTTCGGTATCCGCAGCCCCTGGCTGTTGCCCCACTTTTGTATCGTGGCGTACATTTCGACCACCTCCCACTTTTAGTATATACATAGTATAAACAAATGTCAAGTAAATTATTGCCCGGATTCTTTCCAGACTCTTCCTTTGGCTTTGACTGAGATTTTTGGCCTTTTGGCAGATAAAAACCGTTCGATTGGCTTGCATAAATCGAACGGTTTTGCTATACTGTAAGTGTAGACGTAATACCCGCAAAAGGAGGCGATCGGAATGTCTATCACCGCGACCGAGTTGAAACTTAACCTCGGAAAATACCTTCGGCTTGCAGAGAGCGAGGATATTTTCATCACCCGAAACGGAAAAGTTATCGCTAAGCTGTCAAACCCCTATCAGGACCGGGTGGACGCAGTCAAGTCCCTCTACGGTATACTCCCCTCTGATGTGACACTGGAGGAGGCCATGGCCGAGAGACTTGAGAGGAAACTAAAAGAATAAGCCCATGTCCTACCCCGGCGCACATGCTAAATTAATTTGGAGGTAAATTATGAAGTGTCCGTATTGCGGGAAAGAGATGGAGTCAGGTTACATACCCAACGGGTATCAACCTGTACAATGGATCCCCGAGGGGGAGAGGCCGTCTCTGCTCTCTTTCTCAACGTCAGAAACGGGAGTCACACTCGATAATAAATTTTCGCCTTTTAAAGCGAATGGGTATAGAGCCGCCGCGTTTTACTGTGCTGATTGCGGTATCGTAATTGCGCCGGTGAAGAATAGCTGACAAACTCTGCCATAAATTTTGCCCTCCCGGGATCGGGAGGGCAAAACTTTATGCATGGACTTAACTTGTTATTACTTTGAGAGCAAAAGCTCTGTATAGCACAGCAGGAACGGGGCAACGCCTTTGGCGTCGTTCTCCACCACCGGCTCGGAGATGTAATACTCGTAGGAGCCGTCGCGGCGGCGGTTGTTCTCGGGGCCGAGACCCGCCACAAGGCATATGCCGCCGAGATTTAACTTGCCGTCCCGCTCGGTTAGATACCTCTCGCAGATGCTGTTGAATATCGCCTCGCCCTTGGGGCCGTACTCCGGGGAGAGGACGCCAGTCCTCGCGCCCTTTAGGTAGAAGTAGGCCACCATGGCGGAGCCAGAGGTCTCGGGATAGTTGCCCTCCCGGCCTATCTCAGTGGGCACCTGGTAGAGCATACCCGTGGTCTTGTCGATGTAGGGGAGGAGGTTCGCGGCGAGCTCCCTCGCGATATCCGTGAGCTCCGCCTTGAAGTCCTCGTGACCATCCTCTATGTAGCCGATGACGTCCACCAGCGCCGCGCAGAACCAGCCCAGGGACCTGAGCCACGGATTTTTGGACCGGCCGTCCTCGCCCGCCCAGAAGGCGGTCTTGCTGGCGTCGTAACCGTGGCGGTAGAGGCCCGTCTCCGGGTCGAACATGCGTTTCCGCACCGTGGCGAACTGGCGGCGGATGTCCTCATAGGCGGCACAGTTCTCGTACTGGGTGGTGTAACGGATATAGAATACCTGGGCCATATAGAGGCCGTCCAGCCAGACCTGGTTGGGGTATATCTTCTTGTGCCAGAAGTTCCCCTCGTATGTGCGGGGCTGGCGGAGGATCTGGCCGTGGATGAGCTCCATGGCCTTGCGGTACTTCTCCTTGCCGGTGGCGGCGTAGACGTCGAAGAGCACCCGCCCCTCGCAGACGTTATCGAGGTTGTAGTCGCTCTCGTCAAAGCCTAAAATGGTGCCGTCCTCATGGACGTAGTAGCTCAAAAAGTTCTCCACGAAGTCGAAGTAGCGCTGCTCGCCAGTTATCTTGTACATGTTGAGCAGGGCTATCATCATGCAGCCGTCGATGTAGTTCCAGCCGTTGATCTTCCCCTGGTGGATCTTTTCGATGTTCCAGAGGGGGGCGTCTGGCGTGGACTCCGCCATAAAGCGCTCCACGCAGCGTTCGATGGTATTCACTCCTTGATCACCTCTTTGACATTATTTAGAATTATCTTCTGGCCCTCCTGGCCCTTTATACTGACGTTGCGGAGTTTCACACGCTTTACCTCGTTGAAGGAGAGGCCCAGCTTGCAGGTATCCTCCATGCCGTCCATCATGGCGGGCTGGCCGGCGGTGGCCTCCGGCTTGTAGGTGAAGTCCACGTTCTCCAGCGCCACGGACTCGATGGGCCGCTCCGGGAGGCCGTAGAAGTAGCCCGCCGCCCACTCGCAGTCCCGGCACTCTATATTCCGGAAGGTGAAGGCGCCGAGGTAGGGGGTGTCGTCATTCACCGGCTGGGGCTCTTTGCTCGCGACATACGCCGCGTTCTCGGGCGTCACGTCGCAATTATAGTACATATTGATGACGAGGGGCGTCATGACGTTATCCATCACGATATTTGAGAACTCCACCCCATCCACCACGGAGTACTTGCCGCGGCCCCGGCGGGTCTTTATCCTGAGTCCCCGGTCGGTCTTGGCGAAGTAGCATTGGCTCACGGTGAGGTCCCTTATGCCGGCGCTCATCTCGCTCCCCAATACCACCGCGCCGTGGGCCCGCTCCATGAGGCAGTTCCTTATGACGTGGCGGCTGGCGGGCGTGCGGTACTTCATGCCTATGTACTTTTTGCCGGACTTTATGGCTATGGCGTCGTCACCCACGGAGAAACGCATACCGATGAAGTCCACACGGTCGCAGCTCTCGGGGTCGGCGCCGTCGGTGTTGGGGCTGTCGCTGGGGGCCTTGACCCAGACGTCATAGAAGTGCACCCGGCGGCTGTAGGAGGGATGGAAATTCCAGGAGGGCGAGTTCTGGGCCACTATGCCGTGGATGGTTATGTGCTCGCAGTGGGCGGTGTAGAAGAGCTGGGGACGGCCTATCTTGCGTTTTTTCACGTCCCTCCACCAGGTGGAGTTCTGGGCGTCGCCGTCTATCGTCCCCCGCCCCACGATTATTATGTCCTCCGCGTTGTAGGCGGAGATGAGGCTCTGGTGTATGGGGCCCACGTACCCCTCCCAGAGGGCCATTATCTTGGACTCCCCCGTCTCCGCGTCCTGCATCTCGCCGGAGAGGACGGGGTAGTGCTCCTCCACGTTGTCCCCAAGGAGCGTGGCGCCCTCCTTGAGCTCCAGAGTCAAGTGGGACTTCAGGACTATGGGCCGTATCCTATAGTTCCCGGGGGGCACCACCACGCGCCCGTATTTGGGGCAGATGAGTATGGCGCTCTGGATGGCCACGGTGTCGTCGGCGACGCCGTCGCCCACCGCGCCGAAATCCTTCACGCTCACCGCCCCGCTCTCCTTGCGGGTGGAGAACACCTCGTCGTCGTCCCCCACGGAAACCGTGTACTCCCGGTCCGGGTGGAGGTCAAAGACGGAGAAGACGTTCGTCCGCACGTCGGTTAGCACCGTCTCGCCGTTCACCTTCACGTCGAAGGGCTCCGGGGAGTAGTAGGGGACGTTGTTATCAAGCTCAAAGCAGGCGGAGACAGAGGATCTATACACTATGTGAAATCTCATAACGCTGCCCTTTCTGTAAGTTTAATATTAAATTAGAGGAGGTCCGCCGTGGGGATGCCGTCCATGTCGTCAAAGTCCTGGTTCTCGCCGCACATGCCCCAGATGAAGGTGTAGTTGGCGGTGCCGACGCCCGAGTGTATGGACCAACTGGGGGATATGACAGCCTCCTCGTTGTGCATGACGAGGTGCCTTGTCTCCTGGGGCTGGCCCATCATGTGGAAGACGCACTGGTCCGGCGCCACCTCGAAGTAGAGGTAGACCTCCATGCGGCGCTCATGGGTGTGGCTGGGCATGGTGTTCCAGACGTTCCCGGTGAGCAGGGTGGTCATGCCCATGGAGAGCTGGCAGCTCTCGCAGACGGCGGGGTGTATGTACTGGCGGAGGATCCTGTCGTTCACCGTCTCCTGGGCGCCCAGGTGGTTGTAGCGGGCCTTATCCATGGGGATGAGGACCGTGGGGCAGGCGCGGT
>CANQYW010000029.1 GCA_947628185.1 uncultured Oscillospiraceae bacterium | reverse complement strand
TGATCTTCAAGGACCAGCACTATGACGAGGCCACGCACAAGCTGCACTACACCCTCTACACGGTGATCCCGAAGGGCAAGTGGGCGCCCCTCTTTATCCAGGACGATATGTACGTCAATTACGGCGGCGAGCGCTGGTACATCGAGGAGTTCAACAAGGACGGCGGCCGGGTCGCTGTCGACAGCGTGACGGTCAGGGCCGTGGACCTGCCCGACGGCCAGTTCGGCTGGAAAGACAATGAGGACCCCGACAAACTCGAGGGGGACCTTCAGACCTTCGTGGACCAGGCCCAATCGCTGCAGGGTTTCGACTTTTATACCTTCGGCGACAACAGCAAGCCGGAGGGCTATAAAGCCACGAACGAGGACGGAACCACGAATGTGGATCAGTATGTCTATTACTTCGCTGATAGGACGATGTACATCATCTTTGGTTTCGACCACACGAGGAACTATAACGAATACTGGGGAAATTGGGGCAGCTGGGACTATGATAAAGACCGGCTGGTCATCACGGAGTACGACCTGGATCTGTCCGGTGAGACAGAGCTGACCGTCAAGAGTCTTGATACCAAAACCAAAAGGACCCTGACCCCGGAGCAGATACTGCACGCCGGCGTCACGAACAACGTCAACCTCCGTTTCAGCAAGTACAACCCCGGCTACGTGACCTTTTTCAACAACATCGAGGACATCAACAAGACCGGCGTGCCGGACAAGAACACCAACACCATCGACTACACCGTCACCGTGGGATTGTCGGACGACACCGTCCGGGACTACTTCAAGAAGGTCGGGCAGGACGTTTACGACAGCTTCGGTAAATACAATAGCTGGGACTATCAGTACACGATGCAGGCTGAGTTTTACGACAAGCTGCCCGAGGGCTGGGACTACGTGCCGGGCAGCCTGTACGCGGTGACAACGGATTGGTACGGAAACACCCAAACCTTCGCGTATCTGACCAGCAGGGGGTCTGAATTGAGCGAGGACGGGAGATCCATCTCCGCGCCGCTGATTAACTTCTGGTCGGGGAGTTTGGGGATGCACGATGCGGTCAAGGGGGCTGACAAATGGACGGAGATTTCGTTCCACTACACCCTCAAGGCCAGCCGCGCGTGGCTGATAGAGCACGCCGAAGACGAGAGCGCGGCTTGGATAGATAACCACGCCGAGATCAAGGACAAAAACTCGACCCATTGGGATGTTGACAAGAGCATCCCATATCTGCCCAACCGGTTGACCAAGACAGCCCAGCAGGTGGGCGACACTAACCTGATCGAGTTTACCCTGGAGATGAACGCGGCTGGCGCGGATCTGGACCCGAACAAAGACTACCTGATTGTGACCGACGAGAGCACCGGTATCGAGATCCGGTCGGAGAGCATTGTTGTCAGCAAGGTAAAAGATGACGGGACGCTTGAGGCGCTGACGGACTTGGGCAATATTACCCTCGACAAGGAGCTGGAGTCCGACCAGTGGGGCCGCCTCCCCGAGGAGACGGAGGGCCAGTTCAAGCTCAAAGTCCCCGACGGAGTTTCGCTGCACATCACCTACCAGGCGCTGGTCACCGACTTCGGGGACAGCGTGCCCGTGACCAACAGGGCCAGCATCGACGGCGTGGAGCGCTCCGACAGCAGTTTCGAGAAATCTCTAAAGGTCAACGACATCTCCGCCGGCGGCTCCGGCAGCGTCAGCGAACTGACCTTTGAAAAGACCGACAGCACGGACAGCAACAAGAAACTGTCCGGGGCGGAGTTCCAGTTTTATATCGTGCGCCAGAAGGACTCTGGGTTGGAGGAGACCAAGCCCATCCAAATTGGAGAGAAGACATACAGCTGCTACACCAAGAGCGATTGGGTGATTACCACCGGCGAGGACGGCACCTTCCACATTGGCGGCGAGGGTAGAAACTGGAACCTGGCGCCCGATAACTACTATATCATCGAAGAGACCAAAGCTCCGTTTGGGTATGATATGTTAGAGGAACCTGTCCTGTTCTATTTTGGATTTGAGAGCAAGATTGACAAGGAAAACTATCCGGACGCCGTGGTGGCTCTGCCCGGCGGTAAATTGACCGTTGGCGACCCGCAGACCCAGTACGTACTGCCGGAGTCCGGCGGGCCGGGGGCGTACACCTACGTGTTTGCCGGCCTCGCGCTCATGACACTGGGTTCCGCCGCGCTGATGCTCAGAAAGCGCCGTGAGCGGTGAGCGATATGGAGGCAATAGAACATAAAAAGTGGCGGGACGGCGGTGAGACTGCCGTCACCGTCCCCGCCCAGGGGCGGAGGGCCAGAAATCTGCGGCCCCTGGTCTGGGCGCTCCTGGGCCTCTCGCTCCTTGCGAGCCTGTACCTCCTGGGCTACGCGCCCATAAATCGCTGGCTCCACTCTATTCGCATGGACGCCGCCATCTCGAGCTACGAAAAGGCCGCGGCGGATCTCACGGAGGCGGAAAAGGAGGATATCCTGAGCGCCGCCGACGAGTATAACTCAAACCTCGATCTCGGGGCGCACTTCATCCTGGGCGAGGAGGACTTGGCGGAGTACGCCGCGCTCCTCGACCCCCAGGGCACCGGCATGATGGGGTACATAGAGATACCGAAAATCGGCGTCCACCTCCCCATCTACCACACGGCGGACGAGGACACATTGGCGAAGGCCGTGGGCCACATACCGGGCTCGTCGCTGCCCGTTGGCGGGGAGAGCTGTCACACGGTCCTCTGCGGCCACCGGGACCAGTCCACCGCCGACCTCTTTCACGACCTCGACAAACTCTCGATGGGCGACACCTTCACCCTCACGGTATTAGGCCGGGAGGTGACGTACAGTGTGGATAACCTCCAAGTTGTGCTCCCGGAGGAGATAGAGAGCCTCGCCATAGAGGAGGAGGCCGACCGCTGCACCCTCGTCACCTGTCACCCCCACGGCAGCAGCGCGTACCGCCTATTGGTGCACGGCACGAGAGTAGAATGACAAAGAACGAAAAAGATAGAAGGGCCCGGCGCCTCATCACGAGACGCCAGGCCACTATTTTTGCCGCTTGCGCGCAAAATATCAATATTTGTCGGCAAAGATTATAAGTATACTTTAAGAGTTTGTTGACAAAGATGAAGATTTGGGGTATAATCCCCACAAAGGAGGTGACCCCATGGCTATTATCAGCAGAGAGGGCATACTCAAGGTGCTCTCATCCTATAACCCCTGGTGGAGGACCGGGACGATAAATCCGAGACTTGCGAAGACCTATAAGCGGTTCGCGTTTTACGAGGCGATGGGTTGGCTCGCCCAGAAGGACATACGCCGGATAGTCGTCCTGACGGGGACCCGCCGTGTGGGGAAGACCACCATACAGTACCAGATGATCGAGGAACTACTCAAAGGCGGCGTCCCGCCCCAGAGGATCGTCTTCATATCCATGGACCATCCCATGCTGAAACTTGGCGGATTTAGCGATATTTTGGAGTGCTATCACGAGAACATCTGCCCCGATCAGGACGTCTACTATTTTTTTGACGAGGTGCAGTACGCCCAGGACTGGGACAAGTGGCTCAAGACCATCTACGACACGCAGCCGGACACCAAGGTGGTGGCCACGGGCTCCGCCAGTCCCGCGCTCATAAAGGGCAGCCGGGAGAGCGGCGCCGGGCGCTGGACTACTATCCAAGTCCCCACAATGTCCTTCTATGAGTACTGCGAGCTCACGGGCGTGGAGAGGCCGTCACTTCCGGCGGGGCTCCGGGTGACGGAGTTCCTCAGTATGACCCAGCCGGAGCGCACGAAAATTATGCTCCAGCTCTCCAAGGTGCAGAACCACTTCACCCGCTACTTGCAGGTGGGGGGATTCCCGGAGCTGGCGTTGGCCGGCAGCGACGTGCTGGCGCAGCAGATCATGCGGGAGGACGTGGTGGACAAGGTGCTGAAACGCGACCTCCCCTCGCTCTACAACATCAGGAACGCCACGGAGCTGGAGCGGATATTCTTATACCTCTGCAACGTCTCCTCGGAGGTGGTGTCCCTCGACGCCATAGCGCGGGAGCTCAACGGCGTCTCCCGGCCCACGGTGGAGAACTATATCCAGTATTTAGAGAGCGCGAACCTCATCTACCAGAGCTGGCCGGTCAACATGGCGGGGAAGAGGGTCCTGAAGGCGAGCCCCAAGATATATATAGCGGACGCCGCCATAAGAAACGCCGTCCTGATGGACGACTCGCTGTTGACTGACCCCGTGGAGATGGGGAAGATAGTGGAGACCGCCGTATATAAGCACCTGGCGGCCCTATATTACAGGGACGCGGCCTCGGTGGGGTATTACCGGGGCGGCAGGAAGGGGAAGGAGGTGGACATAGTCCTGGAGCGCCCCAGCGCTAAGAATATCCTCATCGAGGTGAAGTACCGGGAGGGGGCGCCCATCGCCGATGACGACGCCATAGTGGAGCTTTGCGGCGAGGCGGCGCTGTCCATCGTCGTGACAAAAAACGCCCAGGACTTCGGCGTCCACAACACGAGATCCGGCCCGGATCTCATACGTATCCCCGCTTTCGCCTTTTTGTACCTCCTGGGCCACGGTGAGAAGAACGGATACCGGGCATTGGAGTGAAAAAATGTTGGGCTCCGACTGGGAGACGAGTCCCAGCATCAGCATGATAATAACACCTAAGGCGATCAGCTGTCTCATCTTGACTCCATCACCCGAGGTACTTCCTGAAGAAGTCCTCCAGTTTCCCGAATGGGATGGCGTATTTCTCAGATTTAGGGAAGGTCTTGTCCCAGACCTCCGTCAGTACCAACTTCTCGCCCATGGGTTTCATTATACACGCTTGACGGCGCGGCCGCTAATCGTTATAATTAATAACATACTATTCGATTTAGGAATGACAGGGAGGGCGGCCATGGAGATACGGACACTTCGCCACTTCCTGGCCGTGGCCAGGGAGGAGAACATGACCCGGGCCGCGGAGCGTTTGCACGTCTCCCAACCCACCCTCTCAAAGCAGATACAGTCCCTGGAGGAGGAGCTGGGGCGGAAACTATTCGTCCGCCGCAGTTTCCACATCGAGCTCACGGAGGAGGGGCGGCTCCTGCGGCGGCGGGCGGAGGATCTTATCTCCCTGGCGGACAAGATAGCGGGGGAGTTCACGGCGCTGGACGACGTGACCGGCGGGGACGTGCACTTCGGGCTGGCGGAGTCCTACCAGATACGCTACCTGGCCCGAGAGATAAAGCGCCTCAAGGGGCTCTACCCCGGCCTACGCTACCACATAAGCAGCGGCGACACGGAGCAGGTGACGGAGAAACTCGACAGGGGCCTTCTGGACTTCGCCGTGCTGGCGGAGGAGCCGGAGGCCGCGAAGTATAATTTCCTCCCATTCCCGGAGCCGGACGTCTGGGGCCTCGTGGCGCCCGCCGGGCACCCGTTGGCCCGGCGGGAGAGCATCCGGGCCCGGGACATCGCGGGGCTGCCGCTATTTTGCTCGGAACAGGGCTGGCGGCGGGACATCCCCGCCTGGTGCGGGGAGGAGATGGAGAACCTACATCTGGAGGGCTCCTTCCGCCTACCATACAACGCCTCCCTATTCGTGCGGGAGGGGTTGGGGTTCCTCCTCACCTTCGATAGGCTTATCGACACCAGCCCCTCAAGCGGCCTCGTCTTCCGGCCCCTGGAGCCGAGACTCGAGACGCGGATGTACCTCATCTGGGGGAGACATCAGGTGCTGACGCCCATAGCCCAGCGTGTGCTCACGGAACTGAGGCTGATGGGCTGCGCGCAAACGTCGAATTCTGGTGGTTTACGTCAGCTCTCCTGACCGAATGCCCGGAGGGGTAAAAAGAGAGCTCTTGGAGCACGAGGACTTCAAGAGCTTTTCCGGTTTTCACCTCTCGGCGGAGTCGGCGGCCTCCAGGACCTTCAGTAGCGACACGGCGTAGGGAATGAGCCTCTCCGGCAGACGGTTCGCCGCCGATATGAGCTCCCGCCGGGCGTCGCTGTCCTCCAGGGGCTCCAGCCCCAGCAGGAAGTTCGCCGACACCGAGAGCGCCCGGCACAGCGCCGCCAGATTCGTCAGCGACACACCCGCCTTCCCGTACTCCACGTCCGCTAAAAATCGGGGACTTATCCCCACAAGCTCCGAAAGCTCCTCCCTCGTGAGTCTCCGCGCCCGCCTGGCGATGAACAGCCGTTCGCCGAATACTCTGTTTATGTCCTTCATTACGAGTGTCCCCTTGCTGCTATGATACCATAATTTTATTTTGTGTTATTACCCCATAAAATGATATGTCTACGTAAATAAAAGTGAGGTAATTACCGTAATTTCTTGTTGCAAAACGTACGATTTAATGATACAATGATACATATTTCTTCAAGAATTTCGGCAAGAAGTTCAGTAAGGAGTTCGTAATGCGCCAACATAATGACATAAAGTCAATGAGGACACTCTCCATGTACACGCGGTTTTTGCGGGGCGAGATCCTGAACAAGGCGAAACTCGCGCGGGAGTACGGCGTGGCCGAGCGGAGCGTACAGCGGGACATAGATCTCATAAGGGCGTACCTGGAGCGGGACCATCCGGGGGCGCGGGTGGTGTACGACCGGGGTCTCCGGGGCTACAAGCTCGTGGGGCTGGAGTCCCACGGCATCGGCAGCGGGGATTTCAGGCTCATCTGGAACCAGGTCATGAGCGTGCGGCTCCTTAAAAATTCCGAGGCGGAGGCGCTCTCCGAAAAGCTCATCTCCTGCGTCATGCCGCCGGAGGAGCGCAAGGAGCTGCGGGCCCAGGCGGCAAAGGATCTGGAGAGCTACACCGAGCGGGAGGGCGCGCCGGGACTCCGGGATACGATTTTCAAAATATCCGGGGCGATACGCCGCGGGGCACTCTTAGAGGTGGGGCACCAGAGCGCCAAGACCGGCCGCCGGACCACGCGCCTCATGGAGCCGGTGGAGCTCATACTGAGGGACGGCCACTTCTGCGTGGAGGGGCGGATCATCGAGGAGGACGAGGGGCCGGAGGAGGAGCAGCGGCTCAAACTCTGCCGGGTGGACAAGATAGAGACCTGCCGGGTGATCGAGCGGCCCAAGAGCCGCAAAAAGAAAACGAAAAGCTGAAGGGCCTGACAACTGCCGAGTGCAGTTGCCAGACCCTTATTTTAGTGATATAATGCTAAATGTTGAATGGGCGGCTGTTCGACAAATCTCAATTTAATGAAAAGGGTGGAATATATGGAAATTAGAAAACTGACAGAATCCGATTATGAACAAGTCCTTGAACAATACACGGCTTTAGACGCGCTTCACGCCGAGGCGCGGCCGGACTATTTCGTCCTTCGGGAGAAGGAGGAGACATACCCCCGGGAGGCTTATCTACAGAATTTGGCCAATTCTGAAGTGCTGCAGCTGGGGGCCTTTGACGGTGAGCGGCTCGCGGGCGTTGTCAGGGCGACGCTTTGGAACGAAAGCGGCATGGTCAAGGGTCTGAAGACCGTGTGTCTCGATGACATCTACATTTTGCCCGCCTATCGCCGCCGGGGTATCGCGGCAAAGCTCTTTGCCGAGGTGGAGTCCTGGGCCAGGGAGCAGGGAGCCGTCCGCCTGGATGTGTACACCTGGGAATTCAACAAGGGCGCTATCGCCATGTACAAGGCCATGGGCATGACGCCCCAGCAGTATGTGTTTGAAAAGAAACTGTGATTTAAAATCGGAACTTTGAAGGAGAGAACAGGATGAAGATCAGCATAGATTTCGGACATCCGTATTTTGATGAAAAGGCCATCTTTGAGATGACACTTAACGATCTTAACGACTTTTACGGGGATGAGGATGAGGTGGATCGGCTCAACCTGTTCTTTGAATTAGAGGCGTCGTTACACAGGTTCCAGAGGGAGAATAGTTTGAAGGCCGCCGCCCGCTGCGCGTTTTTAATGGCCTATTATCTTTTCATAGTGTTGACGCCCCCGGCGTCCCTTGAGTTGGCTGATTACTATATCGACAGGGCATTGGAGTGGGACGATACGCCGGAATATAGACAATGGAGAGAGAGCATAGATATGGATATGGGGAATTGACGCTTGGAGGATGAACGCTTGCCGGGCAGTTGATTAGTTCACATTTGGGTGGTACGATAATCAGTTACCGAGTGGAAATTACGAGGAGGGATCAGATATATGAAGTGCCCCTATTGCGGCAGGGATATGGAACAAGGCGTAATTCAAAGCGCCCAGGAAATAAACTGGCAAAAAAAGAGACACCTTATCAACCGCTCTGACATGTATGACGGCGCGGTCTGTTTAGCTCCGCGTTCATTTATCAAAGGTTCCTCTGTTGAGGCGTATCTGTGTCGGGATTGCGGGAAGGTGATCATTGATTGTCCTTTGGACACAGAATAGTTCCAGTTTGGAGATACGATCGGGATCTATGGAGGTAAACGACATGAAGAAAATAGTATTTGGTATCGCTGTGATATTGTTTGGACTCAGCATAGCCTATATTTCTACGCAGGCCCAGTGGCCAATCATGCAGGCTGTATCCCTGGTGTCTGTATTCGTGGGACTGGGCTTTTCGATTTTTGGGTTTATCGTGAGGGAAAAATAAGCGGCAAGTTTGACAAAGGGGTTAGACTGAAATGAAGAGAACCATTCGCGAGAATATTGACCCCGTATACAGCTTACATGACATGAATGTGATCGCTTTTGAGGTCAATGGCAACGATATCATAATGAGAACACAATCAGGCATGGTGAGGACTGCTCCGCCGCCTTCCCAGGTAGATGGGTATGTGGAGTTCCATGATGTTCAGTGGGAATTTAGTTTCGCTTATCTGTTGGGCGTAACGGGAAATGAGAGCACCTTTACGGGTAAAAAAATGTTTTTGAAGGACTTTATCGCAAATGCCGCTCCTTTCGGTTTTTCCGTTATGGATGAAACTTATGGGTATAACACGACGAAATTCAGCGGGTATCTCACATTCAGCCGCGAATTCCACGAATGTTTTATTGATATATACCACGAAGGAGATATGGTGTTCGTAGAAACAGAATGAGGCTTGGGATAAGCCTTGAGAGACAAATCTATATTTAATGGAATGGAGATCGGTATGAAGAAAATCGGACTTTACTTTTTGCTTGGGTGCGTCGTTGCGATCGGCGGAATAATCTTTTCCGCTCTTGGGGGACAGTTCTTTAACGGCATGGGTGATTACGGCGCCGCCTGCGTTTTGGGGATGGGCATGTATATCTGCGTCGTGGTCGTCACCTGTACCGGCATTATTGCCGCGAAGATGGAGTCCAAATCAAGGGGAGATCGTTCTGATGAATAAAGTTCGTGCGCTGCAAATCATCTTTATAATTGTTGAAGTTTTCGCGGCTATTCCATTGACAGCGGAGGTGTTTGGAGATATGGACCCTGCCGTTATGTCGGTTTCAGCGATCGTGATTTGGGTGGGACTGCTCGGGAACATGGTATGCGCCATCATCAGGGCCGCTCATGGCTCGAAAAAGGAGTAAATTCCTGCCTACCGCCCCGCCCGCCAAAAAGGACCCTCAATTTAGAGTATAGATCTCCCGCCAGCGGCGGAGGCAGTCGGGGAGGGGACGGGAGGAGTCAATGATGTGCACTGGCTCCAGGGCCGCTATCTTCTCCGGCGAGAAGTCCACCTCGTCCGCGAGGTACCTCCGGCAGACCTCCCGGTAGTCGGGGGCGCTCTGGGCGGACTCCCGCTCCACGCACCGGGTGAGGCGGAGCTTGTCCGCCACCTGGAGGTAGACGATCTCCACCCTCTCCCGGCCGAAGGCGCCGATGAAGGAGCGGGCGCCCTCGAGAGTCGTGATGAGGAGGTAGTTCTCCCCCTCTATGAGGTCAAACTTCCTCGTGAAGTAGGTCCAGGGGCCGTGGACGGTGTTGTAGACCCGCCTCTCCACCACGAGGCCCCGGGATTCCAGCTCCGCGAGCTCTGAGTCCGTCACGAAGAAGTAACTGTCCCCGTCCTTCTCGCCGCTGCGGCGGGGACGGGTGGTGCAGGGCGTCACGGGCCGGAGTTCCGGGCCGGCGGAGGCCATTATGGCGGCGTAGAGCGTGTCCTTCCCGGAGCCGCTCTTGCCGGTGAGACAGTAAATCTTGGACATATGGCACCTCGTAAAACCAGTTATCAAAAAATCTCCCCCTTATATTATCACATAAGGAGGAGATTTTCAATTATGCTACAAAGGTCAGCTCAAGCGGAAATAACGGGCGGCGTTGTTGTAGGATATGCCCTCCACTATCTTCTTGAGGGAGCTCTCGATGGCGGGGTATTCGCCGTTCTCCACCCAATTGCCTACGAGGTTGCAGAGTATGCGGCGGAAGTAGTCGTGCCGGGCGTAGCTCAGGAAGGAGCGGGAGTCCGTCAGCATTCCGACGAAGTTCCCCAGGAGGCCGAGATTCGCAAGGGACCTCATCTGGTCCTCCATGCCGGACTTGGTGTCGTTGAACCACCAGGCGGAGCCGTGCTGGATCTTGCCGGGGACCTCGTCGCTCTGGAAACAGCCGATGAGGGTGTCGATTTGCTCGTTGTCGGCGGGGTTCAGGCTGTAGAGGATGGTCTTGGGGCACTCGCCGGTCTCGTCAAGGGCCGCCAGGTAGTCGGCGATGTCGCCGCCGCAGGTGTTCTGGGCGATCATGTCAACGCCGGTGTCCGGGCCCAGTTTCTTGTAGAGGCGGGTGTTCACGTTGCGCTTGCAGCTGTAGTGGTGCTGCATCACGATGTCGAGCCTGTGGTACTCCCGGCCCAGGTGCATGAGTATGGCGGTCTGGTACTTCTCCGCCTCCTCAAGGGTCAGCTCCTCGCCGGCCATTGCCTTCTTGTAGATGGCGTCCACGCACTTGGGGCAGGCGGGGCGGTAGGGGATGTAGTCAAGGCCGTGGTCGCTGGCCCGGCAGCCGAGACTGGCGAAGAACTCAAGGCGCTGGGTTAACGCGGCCTTCACGTCCTCAACGGACTCCAGGGTCTCTTTCCCCACGCTCGCGGCGAGTTTCGCTATGTACTCCCGGAAACCGGCCTTATTAATATTGATGGCCTTGTCGGGCCGGAAGGAGGGGTAGACCTTCACGGTGATGGTGGGGTCGGCGGCTATCTTCTCGTGCCACTCCAGGGTGTCCACCGGGTCGTCCGTGGTGCCGATCATCGCCACGTTGGAGCGCTTTATTATGCCGCGGACGGTGAGGTCCGGGTCATTTTGAAGTTTCTCGTTTACGAAGTCCCAGCACTCCTTGGCGTTCTCCACCGTCAGGGGTTTCGTGTAGCCGAAGAACTGGCGTAGCTCCAAGTTGCACCAGTGGTACATGGGGTTGCCGATGGCCATCTCCAGGGACTCCACGAATTTGAGGAACCGCTCGTAACCGGGCTTGGAGCCGGTGACGTACTCCTCCGGCACGCCGTTGGAGCGCATGACGCGCCACTTGTAGTGGTCGCCGAAGTATGTGCCGTCCGGGTTCTCGCCGCCCAGCCAGACCTCAACGATGTCGTGGAAACGCCGGTCCTCGTAGATCTCCCTGGGGGAGATGTGGCAGTGGTAGTCAACGAGGGGCATACCGGCGGCGTAGTCGTGGTAGAGGTGTTTCGCGGTCTCGGTCTCCAGAAGGAAGTCCCTGTCCATAAATTCTCTCATAATAGAATGCCCGCCCCCGCCCATGGGGGCGGGCTTTTACCTCCTTTTACTCTGTTAGCGCTTGATGTCGTAATTCATGTTCATCAGGTTCTTTATGCTGTCCACGTCATCGGTGATGTTGCCGTCGCCGTGGATGGTGTGCTTGATGACGGAGCTGGCCACGGCGAAGTTCACCATGTCCATGGGCTTGTAGCCCATCATCATGGCGTAGATGAGGCCGCTGGCGAAGGCGTCGCCGCCGCCCACGCGGTCCAGGATGTTGAAGGTGAAGAGCTTGCTCTCAAAGGTGTGGCCCTGGTACCACATGTAGGCCATGAGGCTGTTCTCACTGCCGGAGTGGGCGAAACGGACGTGGCGGGCGATGCACTTTATGTTGGGATAGCGCTTGACGAACGCCTCGCATATCTCGTCCTGCTCCTCGTAACTGGGCTGGCGGGGCTTGCCGTCCTTCACGTCCCCCTTGGAGTGGTCCTCCTCGTCCACCCAGAGGTGGTAGGGCTCCACGCCGAAGAGCACGTCCACATATGGCAGGCACTGGGTGCAGTAGTCGCGGGCCGCCTCCCAGCTCCAGAGGAGACTGCGGAAGTTGCCGTCAAAACTCACCGTGAGGCCCTTCTCGTGGGCGGTCCTCATGCACCGGAGGATGAACTCGGCGCAGCTGGGGGATAGGGCGGGGGTGATGCCCGAGAGGTGCAGCCACTCGAAGTCCGAGAGCAGCGCCTCCGCGTCCACGTGGCTAAAGTCGTACTCCGCGATGGCGCTGTGCTGCCTGTCGTACGTCACCTTGCTGGGGCGTATCCCGTAGCCCGTCTCCAGGTAGTATGTGCCCAGGCGGTGGGTGGGGGTCTCCTCCGGGGTGGAGAGTATGACAGGGGTGCAGTGGACGTCGTTGGAGCGGAGCATCCTGACGGCGCTCTTGCCCAGGGAGTTATTGGGGACGACGCTGAAGAAGGTGCTGTCCACGCCCAGGTTCGCGAGAGCCAACGCTATGTTCGCCTCGCTGCCGCCGTAACTCGCCTCGAAGTTGTTGGCGACGCGGATCTTGCCGTAATTCGGAGGGGTCAGCCGGAGCATGATCTCCCCGAAGGTTATGAACTTCTTGCCTACCCTGCCGCCGCGGGTCAGGGGGTTGGAGTGCTCCATTTATGCCTCCTTATCTCTGCACGCGGCCGGAGCCGTCGCCCCCGGCCAGTTTCTCCACCTCCGCGATGGTGGCGAAGTTGTAGTCCCCCTCGATGGAGTGCTTGAGGGCGGAGGCCGCCACAGCGAACTCCACCGCCGCCTGAGTGCTGCGGCCGTCCAGGAGGGCATAGATGAGCCCGCCGCCGAAGGAGTCGCCGCCGCCTATGCGGTCGATGATGTGGAGGTGATAGAGCTTGGAGAAACAGTACTCGCCGCTTGCCACGTCGTAGAGCATGGCGCTCCAGTCGTTATCGAAGGCGGACTTGCTCTCCCGGAGCGTGATGGCCACCTTCTCAAAGCCGAACTTGTCCGCAAGCTGTTTCGCCACGGACTTGTAGCCCTCCTTGTTGAGGGCGCCGGCGGTGATGTCCGTGGCCTCGGCCTCGATGCCGAACACGTCCTTGGCGTCCTCCTCGTTGGAGATGCACACGTCCACGTACTCGCAGAGTTTCGTCATGGCCTCCCTGGCCTGCTCCCTCGTCCAGAGCTTGCCGCGGTAGTTGAGGTCGCAGGATATCTTGACGCCCCTGGCCTTCGCCGCCTTGCAGGCCGCGAGGCACGCCTCCACCATGTTGGGGCCCAGGGCCGGGGTGATGCCGGTGAAGTGGAACCAGTCGGCGCCCTCGAAGATATCGTCCCAGTCAAACTCGGAGGGGTCGGCCTCCTGGATGGCGGAGTGGGCCCGGTCGTAGATGCACACGCTCGGCCTCTGGGAGGCGCCCTTCTCGTTGAAGTAGATACCAACACGGTCGCCGCCGCGGACGATCTTGCTGGTGTCCACGCCGTAGCGGCGCAGACTGTTGACGGCCGCCTGGCCGATGGCGTGGGCGGGGAGTTTCGTCACATATACGGCCTGGGCGCCGTAATTCGCCAGGGACACCGCCACGTTGGCCTCGCCGCCGCCGAAGGTGAACTCCAAGTGGTCCGCCTGGACAAAGCGCTCGTAGTTGTAGGGCTGGAGACGTATCATAAGTTCGCCGAAAGTTACGACTTTCATAGTTATCTCTCCTTAATAATAAGTAATTAGTGGTTTAAGCTTAATTATTTACGCATCACATGGATGGCGAAACCGGCCACCTCGTCCTTGAGGTAGACGTTCGTCACCTGGCCCTTGGCGTTGGTCTTGACGCTGGTCTCGTCGAACTCCACGCCCTGGCGGCCCAGGTGGTACATGGCCCGCTCCACGCTGTTGGCGCCGATGCCGATGTGACCGTGGAGGCCCCGGCCCGGTTTCTTCATGCACTCAACGACGGTCCCAGCGAAGTCGGAGGAGTTGCCGGCCTTGTAGGGGAACCCGAAGAGCCCGGCGAAGGTCTTGGCGGTCCTCTCCGCCTCCTCGGCGTCGGCGCAGTTGACGCCCACGTGCATTATCTGGAGGCCCAGCATGGTCTTCACGGCCTCGCGGCAGATGGCGGTAATCTCGTCCCAGCGCTCGCCCTCGATGAGGTCGGCTTTGACCATCCAGGTGCCGCCGCAGGCGACTATCTGGTCGAAGGAGAGGTAGTCCATCATGTTCTTGGTGGTGACGCCCCCAGTGGGCATCCAGCGGAGTTTCTTGTAGGGGCCGGCCAGGGCCTTGATCTTCGCTATGCCGCCGTTCTGCTCGGCGGGGAAGAACTTGACGACCTCCAGGCCCAGGGCCATAGCCTGCTCCATCTCGCCGCCGGTGGCGGTGCCGGGGAGCATGAGGGCGCCCTTGGAGAGGCCGTACTTCACCATCTCAGGGTTGAAACCGGGGCTCACTATGAACTTGGAGCCCGCGTCTAAGGCTCTGTCGAGCTGGTCCGGCGTGAGGACGGTCCCGGCGCCCACCAGCATCTCGGGGACCTCGGCGGTGATAGCCCGCATGGCGTCCTCGGCGGCGGCGGTGCGGAAGGTGATCTCAGCCGTGGGCAGACCGCCCGCCACAAGGGCGCGGGCCAGAGGCACGGCCTTCTTGGCGTCCTCGATGGCCACAACCGGAACTATACCGATCTGGGATATTTCCTTTAGGATCTCGTTCATGGTTAATTCCCTCCTGTAAAAATTATCGGCAGTATGCGTTAGGTTAATATTGCCACTTACCTAATATTATAAACTATTTGCCCAATAAGTCAAGAGCGACGGAAGATGTTTTTGGTTAGTTTAATTAAATCGCACACAAAAAACGATGGAGGGAGAGGGGGGATTAGATCAGGTTAGGTTGCGATAGAATAAACCCCTGGGTCTGGGACTTCCCGAAAGGTGGGAGTCCTCGCCCAGGGGGTTTTGTTGTCGCGTGATACAAAATCACGGCTGATCCCGGGAGATGTAGCACGGCGGGACGTACTGGGTGAGCCAGGTGTCGCCGGGGGTGAGGTAGAACCGATAGCCGTCACGGTACATCTGCCCCGACGCCACCCGCAGTACCACCGGGCGGCCGTGACGGGACCCCACTTGCGCCGCCGTCCGGGGATCCGGGGAGAGATACACCGACGTGCGGCTCATGGGCCGCAGCCCCTCACGCTCGATGCGCTCCACCGTCCCCGCACCCGTGCCGTGCCAGAGCGTCTCCGGCGGCTCCTTCGGCTCACGCTTAAACTTCAGCGGGATGGAGTGGCCGTAGTTCGTGCGTATGCGGGTGTGATCATTATTAAATGAGTAGCGGCGCTTGTCGTCCCTGGCGACGATGTCCTCCAGCGTCTCCATGGTGATGGGATGGGTCCTCGACACGCCCTCCAGGAGCTGGCGGGTGTCCGCCCATCCCTCCTCGTCCAGCGTGACACCCGCCCGCCAGGGCTCGTGGCGCAGGATGAGGCAGAGATACCGGCTGAGGTCCGAGTGGGTGGCCGCGCCGTCCCACAGCACGCGGAACCCGATGTAGAGCCAGGGGCCGGGGGAGTCTATCCGGAGGGCGGCGAGCTCCTCGGGGTCTGAGACGGCGCGGAGCTCCGTCACCTCCGCGGCGAAGGTCTGGGATCTGTCCCGGCGGAGGGTGAACTCGAGGGTGTCGCCGACCTCGATGAGGCGGCGGCGGTCGTCCAGGGGCCGGAGGTCGAAGGTGCGGCGTCCGGCGCGGACCTCGCGGAAGATGTCGGGAGGTAGGATCAGGGTGTGTGTCATGGCGGCCTCCTGGGGTCATTTGGGAGTGAGGATAAAAAGAGGCCGCCCGAAAAATGCCGGGCGGCATGAAAGGAGTGCTAAAGGTGAAAATCTTTGGAATTGGAAGGTGTACAACCACTCTCTTTCACGCCCCATACTATACTCCCCTTCGACTTAAATTGCAAGAGTTTTTTGCGAAATAATGGGGAAAAGATTCGCAGATCTACGACCCCTCGACGCTCTATATCCGCACCATTTTCAGCGTGACCTCAAAGCTGTCCTCCGACCAGTCCGAGGGGCCGTCGATGGAGGTGAAGGAGCTGGTGAAGGAGTATGTCTCGCCCATTTTGATGGTGAACTCCCTCCAGCCGTAGTTGAAACCGTAACCGCGCCCCAGATCCGCGCTGCCCCGCAGCCCGCAGACGTCACCAGCCTCGTCGTAGAGGTACTCCGTCCACCTGATCTCGCCGCTGCAACAGTGCTCCCTGATGCACCGGTCTATCTCCCCGGCGGAGATCGTAAACGGGATATCGCCCCTCTTGACGATTATCTGAAAATTCGCCATCTGTCATCCCTCCATCTCTCTGTCCCCGCCCGTCAGGCGGACGGCAGGATCTATTGTAAAATTTTTTCCGCATGCGTCCATATCTAACGTGATGAGGCTGACAAAGCCGTCGGGGTCGTTGGGGTGTACGTCCTGCAAGCGGCTGGCGGCAGGCACGGGTTTTCCGTCCTCCAGCTCGTCAAGCACCCACCCGGAGGCGGCGTCCTCCGCCATGCGGATGGCCTCGGCAAGCGAATCGCCCTCCGTCACGCAACCGGGCAGATCCGGCACCTCGACAGTGAAACCGGGATCACTCTCACATGGATAAAAACAAGCGGGATAGACAAGTATCATCTGTTTCACACCGCCTCTCAAAGAAACCGGCCCCGCGATGGGGCCGTCTTCTCGGTGAGCTTTTTTTAGTTTACCCTGGGCGCGCTCTACGTCCAGATCTGGCTCCGTGAGCGAAACTTGTCAAGATTAGTGGACACCTAAAAGAGAGAAAAACGTACTTGGTGCGCTGTATCCTATGCCGGAGTGGA
>CANQYW010000028.1 GCA_947628185.1 uncultured Oscillospiraceae bacterium | reverse complement strand
AAGAGCCTCAATGAGCTCTTGCGGCGTGTGCTTCTTGCTGGTGAAAGAAAGCCAGTCGTATACAACGACATTTTCGTTGATATTGGAATCCATTTTCAAGCCCCCTGCGTTGAATGTAGACAGTGCCCCCCTGTTAGCCTCGGGGGGCACCCTCCCGGGAGCGACCCGGGAGGGAAATGAAAAAAGGAGAAATAAAATGGCCTGGAACGAGCTGGGGTTATTTGCCTTGAACCTTGTCGCGATGGTTATACTTCCAGCACCAGGGACGATGCCGGCACTTCTCGCAGCCCTTTATGTGCTTATTCTATCTTCCTGCTCGGTGAAAGGACAGGCCAGACTATGGCACTGTGAAAAGAGGCTATCCGAAGAAAAACTTCCTTATATTTATGCGTTTTGAAAACAAATCCGCCTTGTTGATACTCTTTTTACCTGAGCAGTCAAACTTCCAGAGCGGAACGGGCACATAATGTGGTGCCATACCATGGCACTTTTCACGCAAAAATTTTTCAAGTGTTTTCCCAGTGTCAGTGGCGCGAAAAAGCGCCCGCACATGGCAGGCGCATCGGGCAGGGACACGTTTCATTGGTCCCACTGAAGTTCTTGTCAGCGGGACACACTCCAACTTCACGATTACAACAAAACGGATTGGGAATGGTCTCTCTTCGACCCTGAAGCCAAAAAGCTCCGGCACGAAACGGTATTCCCGCAGGAGCGCAAAAGGGCGTTCGATATGGGTACCACGCTGTTCAAAAGTGAGGAAGCCTGAGAACCACGTTGACTCATTATTTCTTAAACCCCTTGCGGCGCAAGGCTTTTGGAAAAGTAGGATTTTTAACCACTTATTCCAAAAAATGCCGCCCGTAGGGGCGGTATTTTTTTGGAGCGAGATTTCAAATTCGAGGAGGAACCCTGACGGTTCCCCTCGAGCTCCCCAAAATAGCTCCAGTCTGGCGACTGGACTATTTTGTATTTTAATTCGAGGCGGAACCCTGACGGTTCCCCTCGAGCTCCCCTCCCTCCGAAAACTTCGGTCGGTTGGATCACAATCCGAGGCGGCCCTTGACGGTCGCTCCTCCTCCCAAAACGCGACCCGCTCCGCTGGGCTCGCGTTTTGTTTTTTCAAAAAAGGTTGAGCAAAGGATTGAGCTGGGTCAAAAATGAGCAGTTCATAAAATTTCCTCGCGGGGTTTTTTGAAAGCCGCGCCTAAAGTATTTACAAGCGAGGTATAATAGGCATATAATAGGGGCAAGGAAGAGGGCGCGTATCATGACGCCGGTAAGCACCAACATCAAAATCGACCCCGTGCTGAAGGAACAGGCGCAGGCACTTTTTGAGAGTTTCGGATTAAGTTTGAGCGCCGCGATCAATATGTTTTTGCGGCAGGCCGTCCGGGAGCAGGCGATTCCCTTTAGGGTGGGCAATCCCCTGCCCAACCTCGAGACGCTCCAGGCCATAGAGAGCGCGAGACGCAGGGAGGGAATGAGCCGGGGCTTTTCATCCGTCGCTGAGCTGATGGATGATCTAAATGCTGACGATTAAATATTAAGCCGCATTAGAATAACCAACCTTCCGTCCGGCGGGATGGGCTTGCGCCCATTCCGCCGGCTTGTTTTATCTCTCTGTCACTTTATAAACTCATACTCAAACAATCCCGGGACGATCTCGCGGTTATAGTAGTCCCTCACAAGGGTCTTGAGGGTCTGGAGGGCGGAGTGGACTTCCGGATTGTCAAAAATGATCCTCCCCTCCTCGTCACGGTGGGAGGTGTCTATCCCCGCGTAGATCTCGTAGACGCCGTAGGTCTTCCCGGGGTCGTACTGGGCCGTGCGGCGGGCGGCGGAGAGGAGCAGCCGCCACTGGGTCAGGAGCTCCCTCTCGGCATCCCCCGGCGTCAAGTCCCGGAGACGGGCGGAGGCCAGGGTCTCGCCGTTTGTGGTGTCAAGGCAGAGCTCGTTGCGGTAAAAGCGCCCGTCACTGCCGGTGAATGTCCTCATGTGGTTCTGCATCTCAAGACATGTGAAGAGGAGGCACCGGAGGAGCCAGGGTTCCAGTCTCCCGGAGGCGGCGTCAGTGAGATACCGCTCCGCGCCGTCGGCGGACTTCATCACGCGGGTGCGCTCCGTCCAACCCCTATTGTACGTTATGTACCGGGAGGCGCAGAACATGGGGAGGCTCCGAAGATAATTATCCCGCCGGAGGTAGAACCCGTGGGCGTTATAGAAGGCACAGCGGGTGAGGGTGCAGTTGAGGTCCGGCTTATCGAACCCCGCGCCCTTGGGCGCCAGATAGCCGACGATGTCCTCATTGTAAATTGGTCTCAGCGAGAGACCGTCCCGGCGCTCCAGGCCCTCCGCGTCACAGGCAATGCCGGGCTCATCACCCGGGCGAGGGGACTTATCGTAATAGCACTGGCTGTAACTCCGGTGTATCCGCCGGACGGTCAGGTCCCCCGCGTCCGACAGTTCGCCGGAGGGCGTCAGGTCATAGCCCCGGACGGTGAACTCCTCCAGCCCCGGCTCCTCCTCGTTCGACCAGAGGACGCAGAGGATACAGGCGTCAATATTCGTGTGGAAGTGCCGGCGGTTGAGGGCGTAACCGCCCAAGAACCGCCTGTCCACCAGGTGCTGGGCCTTCCAGTACTTGGCGGGCGAGAATAGAACGTAACTGTCCGTGGGCTGGCGCAGATAGTAGCGGAACGCCGACCATATGAAGATGTTACCCAGATCGTCGGCGGCCCGGCCACCGGCGGCGGACTTCATCTCCCGGTGGAGGAAACTCCCCTTCCAGGCGCCGGACATATTCCGCTCGGAGCCGTGGGCCTCCGCGTAGGGCGGGTTCTCAAGGAGTATCACGGTACACCCGGGGTCCTCCACGTACTGGCGGATCACCGGGTCCTCCAGGAACTCCCGGCTCAGGGCGTCCGCCCCCTTCACGAGCCCCGCTTGGAATGTACCGGCCTCCTCCCGGGGCGGGATGAGCGCCCGGACCTTGGGGCCCAATACCTCCTGCAGCACCTTATATTCGTAATACTCCACTGTGGATAGGATACAGTGGGAGAGCTCCTCCTCCGTTAGATCCCTCTCAAGGTTCCCCGTGCCGGCGCAGCGGTCGATGATGACGTAGTCGTTCCCCGCCGGGACCCGCCCGATGGCCCGGCGCAGGAGCCGGTGCGCGAGGCGGGCATAGGGGGCCGGGGTGTAGAAGGCGCCCAGGTCCTTCTTCTGGAGCGTGTCGTTTAGCCGGTCCATGAGGTACTGGAAACGGAGATTCGTCCTGCCGGTGTAGGGGTAGATGTACTCCGCGAAGATGGTGGGGCGGCGTATCTCGCCCAGGGTCCTGTGCCCGCCGGACTCGTCCCCCAAGAAGTCCTCCTTCCCGGCGCCGGGCAGAGCCCGGTAGTAGGCCGAGGCCCAGCCCACGATGCAGTTCTCGTCGATGTGTATGCGGGTGAACCGCCGCTCCCGGAGGCAGTTTGCGAGGTCCGCCGCCGCCAGCTCATCTGAGCCGTAGGGGAACTTCCGGTCGTACTCCCGGCCTATGAAACCGGTGTTTGAGCGGGAGGCCCCGCCGGAATAGACCCTCTCTATCTCACTCAGATAGTCCTGGGACTTATATAGGTACGCCTCCCCGGCGTTGAGATCCACGATGATGATATTGGCTGGCACTGGCCGCCCCCGGAGCCGCCGGGCGGAGAGGTTCTTCACGCACTGGAATAGGGCGGCGTTGAGGTCGCCGGCCCGCAGCTTGAACTCCAGCAGGTTGCCGTTGAGGACGCCGTCGTTATTGTCCGAGATCATCTCCCCCAAGTCCGCCTCCGGGTCAACGAGAGGCAGGAACGCGCGGTAGAAGTCGAGCTCCCCCTCCCGCTCCGTTGTGTATCTCTCCATAGTCAACGCCGCCTTTCCCGTTTCTTACTTTGGATTTTATTATAATTCCGCCCCGTTCGCAAGTGCGGGGCGGGATTTTTTCGCCCTGGGCCCTGTGTCCGGGGCGTGGGGCCGGTCATAGAATATGGGGAGAACAAGGGGAAAGGATGTTTCCGATGGAAAAAACACTACTCGCCCTGCCGGAGGGCGTGAGGGCCCGGGTGGGGGCGCTGGATATCCCCGGCGAGGGCAAACGGCGGCTCATGGACCTGGGGTTCACCCCCGGGACGCCGGTGGAGTGCCTCTTCTCCGCACCCTCCGGGGACCCCAGGGCGTACCTGGTGCGGGGGACGGTCATAGCCCTCCGGGACAGCGAATCCGGGGCCGTAAAAGTGACACTGGGGGCGGGCGATGGACTCCCGCTCTGACCTCCGGCGGCGGAGGGTCTCGCCCTCCCAGGGGCTGACCGTGGCCCTCGCTGGGAACCCCAACGTGGGGAAGAGCACCGTCTTCAACGGCCTCACGGGTCTCCACCAGCACACCGGCAACTGGACGGGCAAGACCGTGGTGAGCGCCCAGGGGACCTACTCCTACCGGGGCCGGGAGTACACCGTTGTGGACACGCCCGGCGCATACTCCCTGCGGGCCGCCTCCGGCGAGGAGGAGGCCGCCCGGGACTACATAGTCTTCGGCGGCGCGGATGTGACGGTGGTGGTCTGCGACGCCTCATGCCTTGAGCGGAACTTAAACCTACTCCTCCAAATAATGGAGGTGACGCCCCGGGTCCTCGTGGCGGTGAACCTCATGGACCAGGCCCAGAGCCGGGGCATAGAGGTGGACGTCCCGGCCCTCTCCCGGGCGCTGGGGGTCCCAGCGGTGGCCATGAGCGCCCGGCGGGGCCGGGGATTCCGGGAATTAAAAGACGCCGTGGCCTCCTATAGTACGCCCCCGAGCCCCCGCCTCCCCCGCTACTCGGACGCCCTTGAGGCCGCAATAGAATCCGTGGAACGCGCCCTGCCCCGGGATCTTATGGGGTCCGTCCCCTCCCGTTGGGCCGCCCTGCGGCTCTTAGAGGGGGACGCGGAGGCCGTCTCCGCCGTGAATCGACGCATAGGGCGGGAGCTCGTTTTGGAGCCGGGCGTCGCCGGGGCCATAAGCTCCGCGAGGGCGCGTCTCGCGGCCTCCGGCGTCACGGCGCTGCGGGAGGAGGTCATCGCCTCCATCTACCGCCGGGCCGAGGCCGTGGCCGCGGAGTGCGTCCGGGGCGGGCGTGAGTACGACCTCCGCCAACTGCGCCTCGACCGGGCCCTCACCCGCCGGGCCATGGGCATACCGGTGATGCTCCTCCTGCTCTCCCTCATATTCTTCATAACGATAAAGGGCGCGGACTACCCCTCCGGGGTGCTGATGCGCTGCTCGGAGTGGGTGGGGGATGAGTTGGACAGCGCCCTCACGGCGCTGGGGGCGTCTGATCCCATCAGGGAGGCCCTGGTGCTGGGGATCTGGCGGGTGCTGGGGTGGGTCATCTCGGTTATGCTGCCCCCCATGGCCATATTCTTCCCGCTCTTCACGCTCTTGGAGGACTTAGGGTATCTCCCCAGGGTGGCCTTCGACCTGGACTCCGGATTCCGCAAGGCCGGAGCCTGCGGCAAACAATGCCTCACCATGGCAATGGGTTTCGGCTGTAACGCCGCCGGGGTGGTGGGATGCCGGATAATCGACTCCCCCCGGGAGCGGCTCATAGCCCAGCTCACAAACTCCCTCGTGCCCTGCAACGGCCGGTTCCCCATGCTCATAACCCTCATAACGCTCTTCTTCGTGGGGAGCGGGGGCCCCTGGGGGACGGCGGAGGCGGCCTGCGTGCTGACGCTCCTCATCGCCCTCTCTGTCCTTGTGACTCTCGCCGCCTCGAAGTTTCTGAGCTCCACCCTCCTGCGGGGTAAACCCTCCGCCCTCACGCTGGAACTGCCGCCCTTCCGGCCGCCCAACGTGCCGGAGGTGCTGACCCGCTCGCTCCTTGACCGCACATTATTCGTCCTGGGCCGGGCGGCGGCGGTGGCGGCCCCGGCGGGGCTTATTATCTACCTCGCGGCCAACGTCCACCTCGCCGGCGGCACCGTCCTCTCCCACATCGTCGGGGCCCTCGACCCCCTGGGCCGGGCCCTGGGGATGGACGGCGTGATCCTGGCGGCCTTCATCCTGGGACTCCCCGCCAACGAGACGGTCATACCCATAATGGTGATGGCCTACGCCGCCTCCGGGACACTGGCGGAATGCGACCTCGCCTCCCTCCGCTCGATTTTGGCCGCCAACGGCTGGGGGATAGGCAGGGCCGTGTGCGTGACGCTCTTCGCCCTCTTCCACTGGCCCTGCGCCACCACCGTCCTCACCATCCGGCGGGAGACGGGGAGTCTCAAGTGGACTCTCGCGGCCTTAGTCCTCCCCACGGCAGTTGGCGCGGCGCTCTCGTTCCTCGCGGCGAGGATCTTCGAGATTTTTGGAATATAGCCGAAAAAACCGCTTGCGATAACGGGGAAATGTAGTATAATAGTGTGGCCGTCGAGGTAATAAGCCTATTTTGGAGGGGCGCACCATGTCAAAGGGGACATTTAAGGAGCGCGTTATCTGGTTTCTCATCTTCAACGTTGGGCTCATGATCACAGCCGCGGGGATAGCTATATTCAAATCCCCCAACCACTTCGCCATGGGCGGGGCCAGCGGCATGGCGGTGGTGCTCTCCGCCGTGGCGCCGAAACTGAACGTGGGCAGCGCCATAACCATCATAAACGCGGTGCTCTTGCTTGTGGGATTCATGTTCCTGGGGCGGGACTTCGGCATCTCCGCCATCTACGCCTCAGTGGCGATGTCGGCCTATGTGTCCCTCTTTGAGTGGCTCTTCCCCCTCACCGCCCCGCTGACGGACGACACCTTCCTGGAGCTCGTCTGGGCGGTGATGCTCCCCGGCGTGGGCTCGGCGCTGGCCTTCAACATCGGCGCCTCCACCGGCGGCACGGACATACTGGCTATGATACTCTCCAAGCACACCTCCCTGGAGGTGGGCAAGGCGCTGCTGGTGACGGACATCGCGGTGACGCTCTCCACCTTCTTCATCTTCGACGCCAAGACCGCCCTCTACTCCATCCTCGGCCTCATCTTCAAGACGTTCCTGGTGGACATCGTCATAGACGGCATAAACTCCAAGAAATTCTGCACCATCATCTCCTCGAAACCGGAGGAGGTGCGGGACTTCATCCTCTCGCGCCTCAAGCGCGGCGCCACGATCCTGGACGCCCACGGCGCCTTCACCGATAGGCCCGAGAAGGTCATAATAACCGTCCTCTCCCGCCGCCAGGCCGTGATCCTCCGGGGCTACATCCGCCGCGTGGACTCCCACGCCTTCATAACAATGGTGAGCTCATCTGAGATAATAGGCAAGGGATTTAAAGAGATTTGACGGTTCTGTCGCCAAAGGCCAATGTCTACCCCATAGACGTAAGTTTAAGCCCGCTTACCGTATCGACGGCAAGCGGGCTTGGTGTATGGTGCCAAAGGCCAGGGCCTTTGGCGCTCCGGGAAAAAGGATCTGTAATTTCATCCTTCTCAAAAACGGTCAACAACCTTATAATATATCTGTATTGACCGATACGGTCAACGGAGGGCAACATGAACGACAAATTCTTTGATCTTCCAGAGGAAAAGCAAACTCGTATTATTAACGCGGCGTATAAAGTATTCTCCGAAAACGTCTATAAAAAAGCGCCTATGTCAGAGATTGCTGAGGCCGGGGACATTTCAAAGGCGCTTCTATTTCATTACTTTACAAATAAAAAGGAACTTTATATGTATCTTTGGGGCAAAGCCATAGAACGCACACGAAAGGCAACGGAAGAGTCTCAAGTGGCAAATACCACGGATTTTTTTGAAATGCTGCGCCGCAGTTTGCTTGCCAAATGTTCACTCATGCGTGAATATCCGTATTTGTATTCCTTTTCTGTAAAGGCGTATTATGAGCAGGAGGAAACTATCAAAGAGAGTATCAGGGACAGCTTTCAGTCCGCCAGCAATCAAAGTAAAACAATGATTTTAAGCACGATAGATTTTTCCGTATTTCGTGATGATATAGATGTGAGGTTACTGTATCAAGAGCTGCTGTGGGCATCGGATGGGTATTTGCGAGAAATGACAAACTCAGGTGCACTCGACCCCGACCGCATCGAAAACGATTATTTGAGGATGATAGAACAATGGAGAAAAGTGTATTTGAAATAATAGAGAAAAAGATACTTGATACACCCCATGGTCCAGTGGTCTATTGTGTGAGCAATCAGCACTTTGATACTACACTTGTTTTTCTCCATGGCCTCACGGCGGACCACACTCTGTTTGAGAGACAGATACCGCATTATTTGGATCGCTTTAATATCATCTGCTGGGACACCCCAGCGCATGGTATGTCACGGCCTTACCGCGATTTTACATATTTCCGTGCCGGTCAGAACCTAAAGGCAATTCTGGAGAGAGAGCAAGTTGAGAGATCTGTTTTTGTTGGTCAATCCATGGGCGGGTTTATCACACAAACTATTTTGAAATACTGGCCAGAGATGGTAAAGGGGTTTGTAGGAATTGATACCTGCCCCTTTGGATCAGGGTATTACTCAAGATCCGATATGTGGTGGCTGCGGCAAGCTGGGTATCGGCTATGTGGGATTCTTAGAAGAGAACTGCGACCTCAATATCTCCTGCCCGGTACTAATACTTGTTGGAAAATATGACAGAACAGTGAAGGTGCGGAAGTATTGCACAGCTTGGGCAAGAAATACTGGATTTCCACTGCGGATCATTCCAAACGCCGCCCACAACGCAAACTTTGATAACAGCGAAACGGTTGATCTGGAGATCGATCGATTTTTGGAGGAATTGGAATGATTGCATATAACGAATATGGGGATAAAATGAACCCATCAATTCTGCTCCTGCACGGTGCAGGGGCCCTTGACACATTCGCTGGGCAATACTGCCTTTCAACCAAGTATCATCTGATCGTTCCACACCTACCTGGTGCCGGGAAAGCAGCCGCTCAACCGTATGAGCCTGAAATGGTAAAACGGGATTTATTTGAATTGATTGACAGTTTCCATAAACCAAAAATTGGTGTAATCGGTCATTCTCTGGGGGCTCAGTTGGCTATTATGCTTGTCTGTCAGCGGTCAAATCAATTCAGTTTCGCCATCTTTTTGAGCGCCTGGGTTATTCCAAATCCAATCGCCGTAAAACTGTATTGCTCTCTTGCGGCCATATCCGCAAAATTGTTGCACATAGGCTGGCTGGTGCGGCTCCAGGGGCAATATTGGAACCTGACTAAATCCCAGGCGGAGTACATGGTGAAATACTCAAAAGATGTAACCCCGCAAGTCTATCGTTCATTTTTCAAAAACACATTGGATTTAAAATCGTTTCCCATGTACGATGCTATCAACGTCCCTATGTTGGCAATCTGTGGATCGGGTGAAGTCCATTATATAAAATCTTCGCTCATTCTCCTTGGCGGTAACGTTCATTGTCAAACGATCACATTACAGAAAACAGGTCACGATTTTCCTATGAGGAAAAGCAAACAGTTAAATACTATATTGAACGACTTTATAATGCGGTGTTTACTAAATTAAAAAATCACCCAAACACAGCCCGGGGCCGCATTTGGGTGATCAATTTGATGCGTGCGATATTCGATGTGCTGAGTGTTAATTAGCAGTCAGTGCCAGTTCCACCGCCTCGGAGACGAGCTCCGGGAGTTTGGCGTCCCGGAGGCCCGGGATGGTGACGTTGCAGTTGGTGACGGGCAGGAGCACCTTCTTGGCGTCGCTGCCGGAGACGGCCTCCGCCATTGCCGGGGTGACCTCGCCCATTATGGAGTGGGCCGCTATTATGCCGATGGGGCCCATTATGACCTCCGCCCTGGGGGCCGCCCGGACCACCGGGTTCTCGCCTGTTGCCGCCGCGCGGGCGCCGGCCCTCATCATCGCCAGTGTCGCCGAGGAGTTGGTGCCGATGGCGGTTATATCCGTCTCGCCCCGCTCCAGGAGGGCCCGGACTATCATGGCCCCCATGCCGCCGCCCTGGCCGTCAATCACCAGTATCCTCATGGCTCTCCTCCTCCGCCTCAACGGCGTGTGCCGGGGCGGTCTCCTCCGGCTCCTCCGGCCCCCGGCCGGGCTTATAGATGGGCTCGCCGGTCTCCGGGTCGATGGACTCTATATCCATGTAGAAGTCCGTCCCCTCCGGGAGGCCCCGGCGGCGCAGACGCTTATTATTGAGCCGGCGGAACAGGCTGTAGAGGACTGTCGTTATGGGGACGCCCACTATCATGCCCATGATCCCGAATAGGCCGCCGAAGAATATGATGGCAAAGGTTATCCAAAAGCCCGAGAGACCCGTCCTGGAGGAGTGTATCCTGGGCTTTAATATCTGGCCGTCTATCTGCTGCAGCACGACGGTGAATATTAGGAAGAAGAGGCACTGGGTGGGACTCTCCAGCACCAGCAGCAGCCCGGAGGGCACCGCCCCGATGAAGGGCCCGAACATGGGGATGATATTCGTGACGCCCACGATTATACTAATGAGGGCCACATAGGGCATACCCATGATCGCCATGAATATGTAGTTCGCCACGCCCACGATGAGCGCGTCGATGAGCGTCCCTATGATGTAGTTGCCGAATGCGTCGTCGATGAACCCCAGCTCCGAGAGGAGGTTGTGGACCGTCCTGGGCTTGAAGGCCGAGTAGAGGAGTTTCTTCGCCTGGGCGCAGAACGTCTCCTTGTTGTACATGACGTACACGGATATGACGAGCCCTAAGAGGAGATTCACTATCGTCCCCACGACGCTTATGACGCCGTCGGTGATGCTGGTGAGCATGGCGGTTATACGGGGCAGGACGTTCGTCTCCAGCCAGCCCACGATGTTATCCGAGATGCTGTTTATCCAATTGACCACCACGGGCTCCAGGGCCTCGCCGTTTAGGACCTTCTCCAGCCAGCGCACCACCACGTCCGCGTAGTGCTGGGACTGATTCACAAGGTCCACTATGCTCCGGGTTATCTCCGGCAGGACTATCATGAGGAGCCCCACTATGAACCCGATGGTCAGCGTCATTGTGAGGAGTATCGAGAGGATCCTCGCGGTCTTCCGGGCCGTCACCGGTCTCCTGGGGAACACCTTGGCGGCCAGGGGCCTAAAGATCCCGTTCTCGAATGTCACCAGCACCCGGTTCAGAAGGTACGCTATGAGCACGCCGTATGTCACCGGGGCCAGTACGCCCATGAGCGTGCTGAGACCCTTCGTGAGCCCGGACCAGGTGTTCAGCACCCAGAAAAAGGCTATACTGGCCACCACCACCAGGAACGCCGTCACGCCCCAGTATAGGTACTTCTTATCCCACTTAAAATTCTTCATCCCACGAAATAACCTCGCTTAATCTGCTATCTCCCTGTACATGCCGGCGGCGGCGTCCTTGCCCGCCTGTTCCTGGACGGATAGGACCTCCACCCGCAGTCTCCGCTGGCCGAAGGACATCTCTATGATGTCCCCCACCTCCACCTCCCGGGAGGGCTTGGCCGTCTTGCCGTTGACGGACACCCTGCCGCCGTCGCAGGCCTCGGCGGCCACCGTCCTGCGCTTTATGAGCCTCGATACCTTTAAAAACTTGTCAAGCCGCACTTTCGCGCCTCCAATCCCCCCGCTTAGGGCCGCGTCTCCCGGGGGGCCCCCGGATGCCTCATGGCCCGGGGCTCTCCCCGCAGGTACTTCTCTACTTTGTATGAGCTTACTTCGCCACCGCGTCCTTGAGACCCTTGCCGGGCTTGAAGACGGGTGTGACGGCGGCGGGGATAACGATCGTCTCGCCGCTGCGGGGGTTGCGCCCAGTCCGCTCGGGGCGCTCGCGCACCTCAAAGGATCCGAAACCCACCAGCTGTACCTTCTCACCGGCGGCCAACGCCTCGGTTATGGCCTCCACAACGGCGCCGAGCGCCCTGTCCGCGTTCTCCCTTGTGAGGCCGGTCTTCTTAGATACCTCTCCTACGAGTTCTGTCTTGTTCATTTTCTGTGTCCTCCTGTGGTTTTACTTGGTGATATTTTAAAGGGGCACGCTTTACGCCCTCTTTAATGCTTGTCCTGACTCGTGCTCTCCTTGAGCTCCGCCTGGGCGATGAACTCATCCACTGCCCGAGATAGGGCCCTCTCCGGGTCTATCTTCAGTGACGCCGCCGCGCCCACGCAGCTAAATAGCAGTAGCCCCAGCTCCAGCTCCGGGTCCGCGCCCTGGGCCGCCGCGGCGCGAAAATCCGCCGCCGTGCGCTCCACTCTCTCCGCCGCCGCGAGGAGGGCATCTGAGGCCTCCGCCTCGCCGCCGGCGCACTCCCGGGCCCTTTTGGCCGCCCACTCGCCGGGATCATACTCCGCGCCCCGCCGCTGGACCTTCTCCGCCCGCCAGAGGGCCGGCATGGCCCTGGGGACGCTGCGCATGGAGCTTGCGGCGGTGTCCTGTTTCTTCTCCTGACGCTTTATCTCGTCCCAGTTTTTGAGGACAGTCTGGGAGTCCTCCGCCCTCACGTCCCCGAAGACGTGGGGATGGCGGTGTATGAGTTTCTTGCACTCGGCGTCCGCCACGTCGTCGGCGTCAAAGTGCCCGGCCTCCTCCTCCATCTCCGCGTGGAAGAGCACCTGGAGCATCATGTCCCCCAGCTCCTCCCGGAGGTTTTCGAGATCCTTATTATCTATGGCCTCCGCCACCTCGTAGGCCTCCTCAAGGAAACCGCGCCTCGTGCTCTCGTGGGTCTGCTCCCTGTCCCAGGGGCACCCGCCGGGGGCCCGCAGCAATTTTATTATCCGCCGGAGGTCCCCTATATCATACCTGTCCTTGAAATCAAACTCTATCACATTTTTCACCCCACCGCAATAGTAATTTAGAAATATTTTACTTTTATTATTTAAGTTTCAGTAACCGGGCCAGTTTTTCTCCGCCGGGCGCTAAGAGGACGTCCTCCCTTGTGACGGCCTTCAGCGCTATGATGAGCGCGCCGTACACCGCCACCGCCACGACGACGGTGAGCGCCAGGCACAGGGCCCCCGCGATCCTGCCGCCCCCGAGGGCGGGGAGGAGGAACCGGTCCGCGAGACCGTTGACACCCCAGGCGGCGGCGCCCATTATGAGGGCGCAGGCCATGGGCCGGGCCGTTATGGCGAGATAGTCCGGCCTCTCCGGCATCTTCACGGTGATGAAGGCTATGTTGAGGGCGGTTATCACGGCGTAGCACACCAGCGTCCCGATGGGCGCGCCGGTTATGTTGATGGCCGGGTTGCCCACCAGCACGTAGTTCACGGCTATCTTCACAAGCCCCCCCACCGGCAGGGCGATGAGGGCCAACTTCTCGTGGCCGCTGGCCTGGAGTATGCCGTTAGTTATGAGGTATGCGCAGACGAAGTAGGAGGCGAGGCCCAGCATGGAGAGGAGCGCGGGGCCGTTCTCGTTAGAGCCCGGGAACAGCACGTCGAATATCGGTCCCGAGAGCACCGCAAGGCCCACCGCCGCCGGCATGGCCAGGAGGTTTGTGAGTTTCATGCTGGACTCCATGGTCGCCTTGGCGCTCTCCCGCTCGCGCCGGGCCACGGCGCCCGATATCACCGGCACCACCGCCACGGCTATGGGCGTTATGAATGCGGAGGGGACGGTGAAGAGCGTCAAGCCCTTGGAGTAGACGCCGTATAGGATGTTCACGTCCGTCAGTGGGAACCCCGCCGCCGTGTTGAGCCGTCCCCGGACGAGGCTGGCGTCCAATAGATTTATTATGTTCAGCACCGAGGAGCTGAGAGTTATGGGTATGGCCACGGAGAGGAGCTGCCGGAGCGTCGCTGCCCGGGACATGGGCTTATCATTGATGAGGGGCATGGGGGTCCTGGCGGTGTAACGGCGCTTCATGAGCGTCAGCGCCGGCACAGAGAGGCCCATACCGATGGTCACGCCCACGATGGCCCCCGCCGCCACGATGGCGAGGGAGTATCCCCTCCGGCTCAGATACCAGGCTATGGCGAGGCCGAAGACGAGCTTGCACATGACCTCCATTATCTGGGATACCGCCGTGGGGACCATGTTGTTGTGCCCCTGGGAGTGTCCCCGGAGGACGGCGTCGAGGCAGGCGAAGAACACCGCCGGCGCCAGGGCGATTATCCCCGGCACCACCTCGGGGTCCTTCATGAATTCAGCTAAAGGCCGGGCGAAGATTATCATGAACGCCGCGCCCAGAAGTCCGATGAGTCCGAAGGCGGCGTAACCCACGTTGTAGTACCGGCGCAGCTGGTTGGGCCGATTTGTGGCCCTGGCGGCGGATATGAGCCGGGAGAGCGCCACCGGCACGCCCGCCGTGGCGATGGTGAGTATGAAGGTGTAGATGTTGTACATCACGCTGAAGTGCGACGTCCCCTCGTCACCCAGCAGGTTGTAGAGGGGGATCTTGTACACCATCCCCACCACTTTCGTCACAGCCACCGTGGCGGCCAGTATTGCCGCGCCCGTTAGATAACTGGATTTTTTCTGGTTTGCCAAAGCCATCGCTCCTTTTTAGGTGGTACAACTAATTCTATTCCCACCGGCGGCCCTTTACTCCAAAAGACCAGCTTGCCACATTATACACTATAACCGCCCTGACTTCAAGTAAATCCGCGCCATCCGCCGTTTTTGGGGATAAAAAGTCCCCGGGACGCCCTTCAGCGCCCCGGAGCCCCGATTTAATTTCCGTATTAATGGATTCACATATGCCCCCAAGTGTGTTATAATGGGGACAAGAGGGGAATGGCTCGGCCTCCTGATGCAAAAGACAGGAGGTGACAACATGACAGTGTTAGAAGTCCTCGCACTACTTAACCTGTTAGCCGTTGTTATCTTCGGAGTTATCAACACGATAACAAAGAAGTAACCGGCCCCCAGCAATAGGAACCGGCCAAATCTTCAAGCTCCAAACTTGTAAAGAGGTTGAGCCGGGACCTGCTGCAACAGGTCCGCCCCTCTCACCGTTATTATAGCGCGGCGGGAGCCGCGTGTCAAGTTCATAAATATCTATTTATCAATTTAACAAAAGGAGGCGCGGGATGGGACGCGGATTTATTTTTGAGAAGGGCGCCGCGAGGGTGGAGACCACCTCCGGGCCCGTCAGGGGATATGAGTACGGGGGCCTCTCCATATTCAAGGGCATACCCTACGCCCGGGCGCGGAGGTTCCACATGCCGGAGGAGGCCCACTGGTCCGGAGAGTTCGACGCCACCAGCTACGGCCCCGTCTGCCCGCTCCTGACGAACGACCGCCCCGGCGGGGAGCTATACGTCCCCCACCGGTTCTGGCCCACGGACGAGGACTGCCTCAACCTCAACATCTGGACGCCGGGTCTCGGCTCCGGCGCGAGGCCGGTGCTCGTCTGGCTCCACGGCGGCGGGTTCGAGGCGGGCTCCGCCATCGAGCACATAGCCTACGACGGCGCGAACCTCGCTCGTCTTGGGGACGTGGTGCTCGTCACCGTGAACCACCGGCTCAACATACTTGGGTACTTCGATCTCTCGGACTTCGGGGAGGAGTACGCCAACTCCGCCAACGCCGGCACGGAGGACATCGCGGCGGCGCTCAGGTGGATAAACCGGAACATCGCTGCCTTTGGCGGCGACCCGGGGAACGTCACCGTCTTCGGGCAGTCCGGCGGCGGCGCCAAGGTGACGGCGCTGCTCCAGTCACCATCCGCCGACGGGCTAATCTCCAAGGGCGTCATAATGAGCGGCGTCATCGACTCCCTGATGGACGGTCTGCCCGGCCCCGGCGGGGAGCTGGCGGGGGCCGTCATGGGGGAGCTGGGCGTCTCCGGCGTCCGGGACCTGGAGAGCGCCGACTACCGGGCCCTGGCCCGGGCGTATCTGCGGGTCCGGGGCGGCCTCGCCGCCGCGGGACGCTACGTGGGCTGCTGCCCCCGCCCCAACAGTTTTTACGCCGGCGACCCCAACGTCCACGGTTTCAGGGAGGAGACCCGGCACGTGCCCCTCATGGTGGGGAGCGTCTTCAGCGAGTTCCTCTCCTTCGCCCCCGTGCCCTATGACGTCACCGCCGGTGAGGACGCCCAGCGGGCGTACCTCCGGGAACTCCTGGGCGGCGAGGCCAAGGAGCTCATGGGCGAGTTTGCGTCCGCCTACCCCGGCCGCCCGCCGCTCCACATGCTGCGGCTCGACTCCTTCTTCCGCGCTCCGGAGATAGCCTACATCGCCAAACGCGCCGCTATGGGCAGCGCCGTCTACTCCTACATCTTCGACATGGACCAGCCCATAAACGGCTCCACCACCCCCTGGCACTGCAGCGACATACCCTACTTCTTCCACAACACCGGCCTCGTGGAGTACCCCCAGGGCGGCGACCCGGACGTCACCCGCCGGGTGGAGACCGCCGCCTCCCAGGCCCTCCTATCCTTCGCCCGAGAGGGCGTCCCCAGCTCCGAGGAACTGCCCCCCTGGCCCCCCTGCCGCCCCGGCGAGGAGCACACCATGCTCCTGGGCCCCAACCCCCGGGTGGCGGTGAACCACGACCATCGTCTCATGGCCGCGGCGCCGAAAGTCCTGGTCCCCGCCCAACAGCGCCTGGAGCGGGAGTCCCTGGGGAATATACAGCACTGAAAAATATCCGCCTGCGGGACCCCCACAGGCGGATATCTCTGTCCTTATTTATTGAGAATGAACTTCACGGCGTAAATGGCGGCGTAGAGCACCGGCTGGTGGAGGACGTAAATCAGGAGCGAGCGGCGGCCTATCTCCGGCAGAACGGGACAGTTAAATGTGTAGAACCGCTCCGGCAGCCGCCTCTCCACCACCGGGAGCCCGAACCAGGTCCCCAGGAGGAACACGAAGAACCAGGGAAAGAGGGGGAAGTAGTCGGCGCTGTAAAATCCCTTCGGTGTCCAGCCGAACATGAATAGATATTTCGCCGCGTCCCCGATGCTCGTCCTCTCCACAAGGTACGCGGAGGCCGCGATGAGCGCGGTGTATAGGAAGGGCATGACGCGCCGGGGGATGGCGTCCCAGGCGGCGTGGGTGAGGGCGAAGATGAGCATGGAGCAGCCCAGGAGGTGTAGGACGCCGAATAGTATGGGGGAGTCGATGATGGGCAGGCTTGTGGCCGCCGTTATGACCATCGCCACCGCCAGGCACTTTATACCACGCTTGAGGTTCGAGCGGGAGAGCCGGCAAGACACCCCCGCCAGAAAGACGAAGGCCCCGGCGAAGATGTAGTGGAGGATGTCGAACACGGGGTTTGAGAATAGCCACCCCGGTGCGCCGCAGAGCACCACCAGGTCCAGCAGGAAGTGGTGTATCACCATCAGCACCAGGGAGAGCCCCCGCAGCGCGTCGATTATCTGTATCCGCTGTCTTTTTTCGTCCATCAGACGTTGAACCGGAAGAGGGTGACGTCGCCGTCCCGCATGACGTACTCCTTGCCCTCGCTGCGAACGAGGCCCCGCTCCTTGGCGGCGGCCATACTGCCGCACTCCCGCAGGTCCTCAAAGGCCACGATCTCGGCCCTGATGAACCCGCGCTCGAAGTCGGAGTGGATCTTCCCCGCGGCCTGGGGGGCCTTTGTGCCCCGGGTTATGGTCCAGGCGCGGCACTCGTCGGCGCCGGCGGTGAGGAAGGATATGAGCCCCAAGAGCTCGTAGGAGCACTTTATGAGCCTCTGGAGGCCGGACTCCTGCAGTCCCAGCTCCTCCAGGAATATTGCCTGCTCCTCCTCCGAGAGCTCCGTGAGCTCCTGCTCGGTCTTGGCGCAGATGGGCAGTACCCGGGCCCCCTCGGCGTCGGCCCGGGCCTTGACCGCCGCGTAGTAGGGGTTGGACTCGTAGTTCGCTATGCCCTCCTCGTCCATGTTGGCGGCGTATATGACGGGTTTCACGGAGAGGAGGTCCGCAAAGAGCGCCGCGTCCTCCTCATCGGCCTCAAAGCTCCTGGCGGAGCGGCCGTCGTTTAAGTGGGCCTCCAGCGCCTCCAAGAGCTCCGCCTGGCGGCGCAGCCGCTTGTCACCGGACTTCGCGGCTTTGCGGGTCTTGTCGAGCCGGCGGGTCACCATCTCCAGGTCCGCCATTATGAGCTCCAGGTCTATTATGTCGATGTCCCTGCCGGGGTCGGTGGAGCCCTCCACGTGTATGACGTTCTCGTCGTCAAAGCAGCGCACCACGTGGACTATGGCGTCGGTGCGGCGGATGTTCTCAAGAAACTTGTTGCCAAGGCCCTCCCCCTTAGAGGCGCCCTTCACGAGCCCCGCGATGTCCACGAACTCTATGACGGCGGGCGTGAACTTCTTGGGGGAGTACATGTCCCGCAAAAACTCCAGGCGCTTGTCCGGCACGGACACCACGCCCACGTTCGGCTCAATGGTGCAGAAGGGGTAGTTGGCCGCCTCCGCCCCGGCGTTCGTTATTGCGTTAAAGAGCGTGGACTTCCCCACGTTCGGCAGTCCCACGATTCCTAATTTCATTTTTCCCTATACCTCCTGATTTTTCAAGGGTTTGCGGCCCCGCGGCGGGGTCTCCGCCACATTTTTGTCTTTATATTGGAAGGAACCCCGCGGCACACCCATTGTATCACAGAGACCCCTGCCACGCAAGGATGAAGTTACGCTCAAATCATAACTTGAATCACTTTGGCGCAGTCGCCAGAGTTTTTTGCCTCTTATAAGCAGCACATATTGCGGTTTCAATCCGCAAAACATCTTGACATTTTCGCTGTTTTGCGGTATGCTCTCCAATAAAGGGGGCGGTTACTTTGATCGACAGACCGACGTATGTTGATAAGGTCATGGCTTATACGGACGCGCCTTTCGTCAAGGTGCTGACAGGGGTGCGCCGCTGCGGCAAGTCAACGATCCTGAAAATGATCATGGAAAAGCTTAGAACGGAGCGAAACATTCCCGAGGACCATATTGTCAGCCGCCGTTACGATTCCATGGAATATGTGGATATGACCGCAAAGGAGATGTTCGCGGATCTAAAAGCGAACCTATCTCATACCGGCAAAACATATCTGTTTCTCGATGAAGTGCAGGAGATCGCGGGTTGGGAAAGAGTCGTAAACTCGCTTGCTTCCGATCACGATGTGGACTTGTATGTCACCGGTTCCAATTCCAGAATGATGTCGTCGGAAATTTCGACCTATCTGACCGGCAGATATATCGCTTTTCGCGTCTATACGCTTTCTTTTGCCGAGTATCTCACGTTCAAGCAGTCCTATGGAGCAGTCGGCGACCCAAAATCTGAGCTGGCCGATTATGTCCGTCTGGGGGGCTTTCCCGCTACCCGGCTTCAAAATTACTCACAGGACGAGATATACACGATCGTCCGAGATATTTACAATTCGACGATCTTCTCCGACATCGTAAAACGCAATCAGGTGCGAAAAATCGACCAGCTTGAACGAGTGGTAAAATACACTTTCAGTAATGTTGGCAACACATTTTCCGCCAAGTCCATTTCAGACTATCTGAAATCGGAGAGCAGAAAGATCGACAACGAGACCGTGTACAGCTACCTTGAAAAGCTGGAGAAAGCATATCTCATCCACCGCTGTTCACGATATGATCTGCAAGGTAAGGAGATCCTGAAAACCCAGGAGAAGTTTTATCTCGCGGACACCTCCTTGCGGTACAGCGTTCTGGGCTACAACGCCGGTACGGTCGCGTCCAGCCTTGAAAACGCCGTCTACCTTGAGCTTTGCCGCCGGGGATATGCCGTGTATATCGGGAAAACAAGCGACGGCGAGATCGACTTTGTGGCGGCCAGGCAGAACGAAAAGCTGTATGTTCAGGTGACGCAGACCATCAGCTCCGAAAAGACCGAAAAGCGCGAATACAATAGACTGCTCGAAATACGCGACAATTACCCGAAGTATGTTCTGACCACCGATGAGTTTGCCGGCGGGAATTACGAGGGCATCAAGACGATGCACATCGCCGATTTCCTGCTAAGCTCCGAGTATTGAGAGACGATCGAGTAGGAGGCTATCCATTAGTTGGGTAGCCGGCCTCTCACGCCACCGTGCGTACCGTTGGGTACACGGCGGTCCAATCGCACAAGTGCACTTGCTCGTACCGTGTCAGGATACTGCTGTGTTCTGCATGGGCGAGCACTTCTTTTGCTTTCACATATCTATTTCGCAAAATCAAGAATTTTTCAAAAATGCGAAAGAGAAAACCTCCGGCGGGCGGAGCTCTTGGCATCAGCAACACCCCTTAAAGTCAATATCAAAACCCCTCACAGGTGTTTCTTGTGGCCAACTACATTAGTTACAATAGTCATGGGTGATAATATGGACAACGTGGATTACAAGCGTCTCGGCGGCCGTATCCGGGAGGAACGGCTGCATTTGCGGCTCACGCAGGCGCAGCTTGCGGAGGACATCGACATCTCGGACACTTACATGGGGGCCATTGAGCGGGGCGAGCGGGGGCTGTCGCTGGACACTCTCGTCATGCTGGCCTCCCGGCTCGGGGTAACGGTGGACTACCTGCTGTCCGATTCCGTCTCCGGGACGGACGACAACATCATGGACCAGCTCCGCCAACTCTTGGACGGGCAGCCGCTGGAGCGAAAGCAGATGGCCGTCAACGTCCTCCGGGCTGTATTCGCGTATTTTGAAGGCACAGACTAAAAAGCCACCGGGCGTCCAATGTTGGATGCCCGGTGGCGCTTATTTTTGTTCACTTTTTTCTATCGATCTACTCAAAGTGCTCCCTGGAGAACATGAGCGGCATGAGCTCGCGAAGGCGGTAGCTCACGTACCGGCCGTCTGAGCGCACGCACAGCACCTCCGCCTCCGGCGAGAACTCGCTGAGCACCTGACGGCATATGCCGCAGGGCGAACAGTAGTCGGCGCTCTCCCGGGAGTAGACGGCTATGCGCCTGAAGGAGCGCTTGCCCTCCGAGACGGCCTTCGCCACAGCCGCCCGCTCCGCGCATATGGCCGCCCCCAGGGAGGCGTTCTCCACGTTGCAGCCTGTCACCACCGTGCCGTCGGAGCACTCTATCGCCGCGCCCACCCGGAACTTGGAGTAGGGCGCATAGGCGTTCCCCGCCGCCTCGATGGCGAAGTTTATTAGCTCTCTGTCCGTCATGCCATGTTCTTCCTTTCTGTTTTTTCTTTTTTATCTCCGGCCCATGTCCACGCTCCACTGGGCGGCGCCGTTAAAGAGGCCCGACTCCGAGGGCTCCGCCCCGGACACCACCCCCAAGTGGGTGAGCATTGCGTACTGCTTATAGGCTATTGGGACGATGGCGGCGTCCTCCGCCACGAACCGGCAGAGCTCCAGGGCCGCCCGGGCCCGGGACTCCTCCTCCGGCGCGGAGAGGTACGCCTCTATGACCCCGGCGTAACCGGGGTCGGATGCCCCGCCGAAGTCCAGCGCCCCGCCCGCTACCATGGGGGTGATGTCAAAGTCCGCCCGGAGTTTCGCCTCCGCCAGGTACATATCAAAGTCACCCTCCCTGAGAGCCTCCTCGTAATCCTCCCAGGAGAGCGTCCTGAGCTCCACCCGGAGGCCCACGTTCTGCATGTCGTTCACTATCCTGCGGGCGGCGGCCGCCTTGCGGGGCGAGTCCTCGCAGACTATGAACTCCCAGGATATCTCCTCCGTGCCGTGCTCCAGGTACCCGTCGCCATTGGCGTCCGCAAGGCCCGCCACCAGCGCGAGGCGCGAGAAGTCCTGCCGGGAGTACTCATAGCCGCGGGTGTCCGCCTCGGTGTAGTACCCCAATGCCGGGTTCAATATGAACCGGCTGGGCCGGACAGCGTCGTCAAATATGTCCGAGGAGATGGCCTCCGCGTTCACGAGCCTCATGAGCGCCCGCCGGACGGTGACGTCAGAGAGGGTCTTCTCCCGGGTGTTGAACCCGAGATAGATAAGGTCCGTGGTGTCATAGAACCTCTTCTCGTGGAGGAGGTGTATGTTGAGCTCCAGGGGTCCCGTGGGGTCGTAACCTATGAGGTCGAGGGTCCTATCCGTGAAGGCCGCCGCGAGGCCCGTGTCCGGGAAACTCTTGAGATTTATGGTCTCCAGCGTGTCCGGACCGTAGTCCCTGTGGCCGGTGAAGGCCGTGAGGCGCTGCCCGTCCCGGATGTATGGCCCCGTGCCCCGGGGCTCCGGCTTGTCCGCCTCCCCCGTCTCGATTATGGGCACGTCAAGAAGGGAGGGGAGGCAGTAGTTCACCTTCTTCAGCGTTATCCTGACGCCCCCGTCCTCCGTGGCGGTCACGTCCTCTATGTCCCCCAGGCGTGAGGAGTACTTGGCGGTGCCCCGGGCGATTATGAGGGAGTAAACCACGTCCGTGGCCGTGAGGGCGCCGCCGCCGTGGAACTTCACACCATCCCGGAGCTTGAGGTCGAAGACCTTGCCGTCCCGGGTCTCATAGCTCTCGCAGAGCACCGGGTGGGGCTTGAGCTCCCCGTCGAGGGCGAATAGCCCCTCGTATATGAGCCCGAAGAGCTGTTCATTATATACGTCGAGGCTCGTCAGGGGATTTAGGGACTCCCCGGGCGAGTAGTTGAGGGTGAAGATGTCGTCCGCCGCGAGATACCCCTCCTGGGGCGGCGTCTCACTGACATCGTCCCCGGTGTCGTCAGGGTCCGGGGTGGGGGTCTCGCTCTCCTCGGGGTAGCAGGACGTCAGCAGCGCCGCCAGTAGGAAGATCGACGCCAGCAGTCTCAGGCGTCTCATGGGGTG
>CANQYW010000027.1 GCA_947628185.1 uncultured Oscillospiraceae bacterium | reverse complement strand
CTACCTCGGCCCCGCCTTCGGGGTCTACGACAACGTCTTCTCCTACACCCAGGACTGGCAGGCGGCGGAGTTTGACCCCGTGAGCAGCGAGCTCATCGGCGGCATGTTCCGCAGTATCGCCGCCTACGCCGCCGACCCCGCGCATGTGGACATCGAGCTCCTGGGGGAGAATAGGGCCCGGCTCAGCGTGTCCCAGGAGTACCTTGACTTCCTTGCAAGGGAGGAGCTCTCCCCGGCGGTGGACCTATATTGGATGAGGAACGCATTCATAGCGGACTATCTCGCGGATGTCCTCACGGAGAGCGGCTTCACCGACGCCGTCATATCAAGTGACGACGGGTACATCCGCAACCTGGACCCCCGGGGCACGCCCTTTGAGCTGAGCGTCTTCGACCGCCGGGACGGTGAGACGATGGAGGCCGGGAGAGTCAGCTATGACCGCCCCATGTCCATCGTGTCCCTCCGGGCCTTCCCGCTATACTCCGGCAGCTCCGAGCGGTTCCATGTGACGGAGGAGGGGGAGATTAGAACGCCCTACCTCACGTACCCCGACGCCCAGCCCCGCGCCGCCGCGCAGTCTTTGACGGTCTACTCGGAGGAGCTCTCCTGCGGGGAGCTCACGCTCATGGCCTCGCCCCTCTTCACCGGGGAGAGCCTGGAGCCGGGAGACCTCGACCAGTTCACCGGCGCCGTGATGCCGCTGGGGGAGAAGATCTACTATAGAGGCGCGGAGCCCCGTTGTTTCGAGGGTTACGATCCCATATCTGCTGACTGAGAGCAAAATTAAGACCGCCGGTTCCCTGTGAGAATGGAGTCGGCGGTCAGTCATATGTAAAGTTTTAAGTCCAGATCCGCGTCTCGCGGCCGGCGAGCTTGAGTATCGCCTCGGTGAAGAAGTAGTCGCCGTAGATGAGGGGGATGTTGTGTTCTCCCTCGTGGTAGGACTCGGAGCAGTTCGTGAGGAGGTTGTCCCGCTCGGGGGCGAAGTCGCACCGGCGCTCCTCTAAGGTCACGAGGAGCCCCACCGCCGCCGTCTGGTATCGCGGGTCGCCGGTGGCGCGGGAGAGCTCTATTAGCCCGCAGGAGGCTATGGCCGCGGCGGAGGAGTCCTCCCAGGGGACCTCATCGTCCTGGCAGAAGTCCACGGGGATCAAGTGGCCCTTCGGGATGTGGGCAAGGAAGTAGTCCGCCACACGCCTCGCGGTCTCCAGAAACGCGCCGTCGCCGGTGTTGAGGTAGCTTAATGTGAACCCGTAGAGCGCCCAGGCCTGTCCCCGGCACCAGGAGGAGGTGTAGTCCATGCCCTGGCCGCGCCGGGACTCCAGGAGTTCCCCGGTCTCCGGGTCAAAGCGGAGGATGTGGGCGCAGGAGCCGTCTTGCCGGACAAAGACGCGCCGCGCCATCCTGGCGTGGGCGGTGGCAATCTTGCGAAAACGCGGGTCCTTCAGCTCCCGGCTCGCCCGGTAGAGGAGGGGCAGGTCCATGAGGGTGTCAATTATGCTGACCCCCGCCGTGGAGCCGTCGCCGGAGTCGTTCCAGGCCCGGATGAAGGAGCCCGTTATGTTAAACCGCCCCGCGAGGGCCGAGGCCGCGAGTATCAGTCTATTCCGGGACGCGGCGTTGCCAGTTAGCTTGAAATCCGCTCCGGCGGTGGTGAGCCACCTAAAGCCGCCGTCGTGGTCCATGCCGGCAGAGGAGAGGAAACACCCGTCGAGCTTGGACTCCGTCTCCTGGGCGATAGTCCGGAAGAGCGGGCACTGACGCATACCGTGGAGCTGCCAGAGCATCCCCGCCCAAAATCCGTTGGTCCACCATGTTATATCCTCACCGCCCCGGTCGTCGAAACGCCCCTGCGGGTCCGTCGTATATGGTATCCTGCCGCGGTTCCGCTCCGCGACAATGAGGGACTTAGCGTATATGCGCTCGGCCACATTGGCCGCCCAGGCGTGTATGTCCACAAAACCGCCTCCGATTTCTGTATGCGGTTATTATACCACAAAATGGCGAATAGTGGTACTGTATTTTACGCCTGTATGTAAATTTTTCCGGCCCCGCGCACCGAAAACCGGCACGCGGGGCCGTGGCCTCAGGCCAACTTCACTATCACAAGGTGCGCGGATACCGGGGCGGCGCCTCCGGCGCTGGGCGTCACCGTGATGGACGAGGTGCCGCTGGCGGGGTTCCGCACAGATATGGTGGAGCCGGCGGTCAGCGTCTCGATGCTGAGCCCCAGGATGTCCGAGTCACCGGCTGCCCTGCCGGTGATGGTGGAGGCAATATCGCCGCCGTTCACCGCCAGCACAAGCTGTCCCCCGGCGGTGACGGGCACTCGGAAGGCTATGAGGTACGCCCCCGGGTCCGTCACGGTGAAGACCGTGCCCCCGGCGGAGGAGACTATCCCGCCGTCAGCGGACCCGGCTGTCGGGAATGCGACGCTGTCTCCCGGGGCGATGGGGGCGGCGTTGTCCGTGGGCTGGAGGCCGTAGAAGTCGGCGTAGCCCTGTGTGGGCGCCGGCAGTACGAAGTTTAGTACCGCGGCGGAGTCCGTGCCGGAGTTCGTGACCGAGGCCGGTATGCCCGGCGCGGCCGTCGTCGTGGTGCCGACGGTCACCGTGGCTGCCGCCCCGGCAGGACCAGTGGCCCCAGTAGCGCCCGTGGCCCCTGTCGCACCAGTTGCGCCTGTCGCTCCAGCGGGGCCGGCAGGACCCTGAGGACCCTGGGGACCGGCGGGGCCGGTAGCGCCCGTAGCGCCGGTCGCGCCGGCGGGTATGACGAAGTTTAGAATGGCGGCGGAGTCGGTGCCCACGTTCGTGACGGCGGCGTCAGACCCCGGAGCGCCGGTGGTGACGGAGCCGATGGCAACCGTGGCGGCGGGCCCCTGAGGACCCACGGGACCCGCGGGACCAGTCGCGCCAGTGGCCCCAGTTGCACCCGTTGCGCCGGTCGCTCCAGCGGGACCGGCAGGACCCTGGGGACCGGCGGGGCCGGTAGCGCCCGTCGCGCCAGTCGCGCCGGCGGGGATGACGAAGTTTAAGATGGCGGCAGTGTCCGTGCCCACGTTCGTGACGGCGGCGTCAGACCCCGGAGCGCCGGTGGTGACGGAGCCAATGGCAACCGTGGCGGCGGGCCCCTGAGGACCCACGGGACCCGCGGGACCAGTCGCGCCAGTTGCCCCCGTTGCGCCAGTTGCGCCTGTCGCTCCAGCGGGACCGGCAGGACCCTGAGGACCCTGTGGACCGATCGGACCCGTGGGACCTGCTGGGCCTATGGGGCCCGCCGGACCCTGCGCGCCCGTAGCCCCTGTGGCTCCTTGGGGACCCTGTGGGCCCACGGGACCCTCCGGCCCCTGGGGACCCTGGGGTCCGGGTATGCCCTGGGGTCCCCGGGGCCCGGCGCAGTAGGTTGGTGTGCAGCCGCAGTTTATGACGTTCCCGTCAAAGTCGTCGCGGTTCGTATCGTTTGAGTCATAACAATTAGATCTCATCCAATTCCTCCCGGGCTCATAGAGAGCCTATAACATAATATGCGGGAGCCGGGAATTTGATATCAGATTTTGCCGTTTTTTGAATTTTATTTTAAGCCGGTAAAATTGCAAAAATTCATGTTGAATCGCCCGTGGAAAAATGTTAAAATGGATATGTAAATTAATTGAGAGGAGTGTTTACTATGGTCAAGGTCATCATGGGACTCAAGGGTCACGGTAAAACGAAGAAATTAATAGAGCTGGTCCGCAAGGCGGCGGAGGAGGAGCAGGGCAACGTGGTCTGCATCGAGAAGGACGAGGCCCTGAGGTACGACATACCAATGAGCGTGCGGCTCATCAAGCTCTCTGACTATAAGCTTATCGGCTACCCCCATCTAAAGGGCGTCATCTGCGGCCTCTGCGCCGGGAATTATGACATCACCCACATCTTCTTGGACGGCCTCTTTAAGCTTGCCGGCACCGAGTCCCTGAACGAGGCGGAGGAGTTCCTGGCCTGGTGCGACGGCTTTAGCGCCCGGGAGGGCGTGAACTTCACCATGACCATCAGCGCCGACGCCGACAGCGCCACTGACGGCATAAAGAAGTTCTTCTAAGCCTGAGCGCCTTTTCCTGTACTCGCACTGAAAGGAGGTCCGCCATGGATATACACGAATCGGGCGAGGACTATTTGGAGACCATACTCATGCTGGAGAGCCGCACCGGCGCTGTGCGCTCCATAGACATAGCCACCGAGCTCGGGTACTCAAAGCCCAGCATCAGCATCGCCATGCGCCGGCTCCGGGAGAACGGGTATATCGACGTGGACGAGCACAAGGATATCCGTCTCACCGACCGCGGACGGGAGGTGGCGAACCGTATGTACGAGCGCCATCTGCTGCTGACGGAGATCCTGACGGCCCTTGGCGTCCCGGAGGAGAACGCCGCCCGGGAGGCCTGCAAGATAGAGCACGACATAAGCGCGGAGACCTTCTCCTGCATAAAGAGTTTCTACGAGAGGAACAGGGAGCTCTTCTGAGCCCCCTGTGTTCCGCTTGCCGAAAAGGCCCTTAGGACTTTTCAACAGGAAGTTACATGCCGAATGTCTCGGACAGCGAGTCCACCAGGTGGCCCGCGGCCTTGAGCATACGGCCTGTCATGGTCATCTTGTGTTTCGGCATGGCGATGACGGCCCCAACGGCGCCGCCGGCTATCATGCCAATGGCTATGCCCTTTGCAAATTCAGTACACATAGTATATGCGCCCTTCTTTCGGAAAGATTCAATCATATCTTTCCCCAAAGAGGGCGCATTTTTAGTGTGAATTTTTGTAAAATTTTTGGGCCCCGGTCACAGGGAGAAGTCCTCCGGCGTGAACTTATCGGTTTTAAGGGGGGCCATATGGGCGGGCTCCCGCTTTATGGGGTCGTATTTAAATCTCCGGCAGCTCCCGGCTGCGTCCACGACGCCCCGCCTCAGGCACGCCACCTCGGTCTCGCTTATCCTCGTCCCGCTCAGGCAGTAGGCGCAGGACCGGTCTATGTCCTTATTAAAAATCATCCCGGCACCTCCTCGGCTCTATTATAGACCTTTGCGCCCGGTTTTTCCACATATTTTTGTGGAAATAATGGCGGCCGCCAGGAAAAAAACAAATATCGCCGCCGAGAGCGCCGCCGACGCCGCGAGGGCCGAGCCGAACCCCAGCTCCGTTATGCCGGAGAGCCGCTCCGCCAATATGGCCGCCACGGGCGCGTCCATGGGGACGAGGGAGAACACCACCCCAGCAAGACCGGCGGAGATGAGGCCGTGGAGGAGCTTACCCATTATGTAGCTCCGGACGCCGAGCCCCGTCTCCCCGATGAAGGAGAGGACCTGGCAGTGGACGGAGAGGCCCGCCCAGCCCAGCATGAAGGCCGCCATGGCGGCGGAGGCCGTGAGGCCCTGGGCCCCCCGGAGGCTCCAGACGCCGCTGGTGAGCTCCACAAGGCCGGTGAGGAGCCTCAATGCCCACTCCTCGTCGAGCCCCGCGAAATTAAATACCCCGCCCAGGACCCCCGCCAATGTTTCCATGACACCCGAGAGCAGCAGGAGCCTTATGAGCACCGTGAAGAATATGACGAACCCGCATATCCCGAGGGTGGAGGTGAATGAGGAGCTGACGCTCCGCACAAAGGCGGCGGGGAGGGCGGCGTGCTCCTGCCGCGCCTCGCGCCGGGCGCGGACGTAGGGTGCACTGGGCCCGTAGCCCCGGAATATGAGCCCCACCACGAGGGAGCTCACTATGTGTATTAGGTATAGCGCGAGGCCCACGGCCCCGGAGGAGAATATCCCCGCGCCCACGACGCCCAGTATGAAGGCGGGGCCTGAGTTATTTGAGAAGGCCAGCATCCTCTCGGCCTCCGCCTTTGTACACTTGCCGGACTTATATAGGCCGATGACCGTCTTCGCCCCCACGGGGTAGCCGCCTATGAGCCCCAGGACCAGCGCGCTGGCGCAGCTGCCGTTCACGTTGAAGAGCGGCCCCATGATGGGCGACGCCAGACGCCCCAGCCTATCCGCCAGTCCCAGCTCCACCGTGAGGGAGGAGATTACGAAGAAGGGGAAGAGCGAGGGGAGGAGGACGTTGAAGGAGAGCTCCACGCCCTCCCGCGCCGACTCCACCATGGTGGCGGGGTTCAAGATGAGTCCCACCGTCACCGCCACGAGGCCGATACACGAGAGAAAGTCGAAGGTATTCCTGCGAACCGAAGATAGATCCATATTTGCCCTCCTTATTGCGCCCGTATGGGACAATAAAGTCTATGAGCCCACTGGCCTAAAATAGACTTTTCCCGCATAGGATAAGCCCGGAAAGGTGGGAGCTCATGAGAAAGATGAGGGGAGCGGAGCTGGCGGCCAAGACCGCCGCCATATTCGACATACCAGGGGAGGCCGCCTCCGGGGTGCCCAGGGTGACAGTCACCGGCAACAGCCGGGTGCATGTGGAGAACCACAGGGGGCTTTTGGAGTACAGCGGCGAGCTCATAGCCGTGAACGCCCGGGGGATGACGGTGAAGATACGGGGCGCCGGGATGGAGATAGAGGCCATGAGCGACCTGGAGCTGGTGGTGACGGGCAATATCCTGGGCGTGGAGTTTTTAAGTTAAGGAGGGGGCCATGAGCGGGGCGATAAACTATGTCCGGGGGACGGTTCGTGTAGAGCTGCGCTCCAAGTACAGCGAGAGGGTGGTGAACATATGCGCCTCCAGCGGGGTGGACTTCTGGGACCTCCGGCGGGGCGAGGGCGGCGCCGCGGAGGTGACGGTCTACATCCCGGGGTATCTCAAGCTCCGGGAGGTGGCGGAGAAGACGGGCGCCTTCACCGTGCGCGTCCTGGGGAGGCGGGGGGCGCCCTTTTTTCTTTGGCGGATAAGGAGGAGGTACGTCCTATTCGCGGGGCTAATAGCGTGCCTCGCGGCGGTGGCCTACACCTCCTTCTTCGTCTGGCAGATAGACGTGGTGGGCAACGAGAAGGTGCCCAGCGCCGCTATACTCTCCGCCCTCAGGGACGCGGGGGTGGACATCGGGGTGAACGCGCTGAAGGTCTCCCAGGAGCGGGTCTCAAATAGGGTGCTCCTTGAGATGCCGGAGCTCTCCTTCATATCCCTCAACACCCACGGCTGCCGGCTGGAGGTGGTGGTGCGGGAGGCGCGGGAGAGGCCGGAACTATTTGACCCCGCCGTCCCCACGTCGGTATTCGCCGGGAAAGCGGGTATAATAACCGATATGGAGGTCCTGGAGGGCTGGGCCACGGTGGCCCCTGGGGACACCGTGGGCGTGGGTGATGAGCTCATATCCTCCTTCGTGCCGGTGGGGAATGGGAGGAATGTCCACGCGGAGGGGCGCGTCACCGCCAGGACCTGGTACGAGCTCACCCTCTCCACACCGCTGGAGACGGTGAAAAAGCGGTACACCGGGGAGACGCGCCGCAGGACGGCGATAATTTTTGGCGGAAAACGTTTAAATTTATATTTTTCTGGTGGAAATCCATATGGGTGTTATGATAAGATAACAGAGTATGAGACGCTCACCCTCCCCGGCGGCACGGTCCTGCCCGTGACGGTGGTGAGGGAGACGTACGACGAGTATGAAAGGGTGAGCGAGGCCCTGACGGCGGAGGACGCCGAGCGTCTGCTCCGCAGCCGCCTTATGTACCTCTTAGAGCGGGAGATAGGCGAGGGGAGCGTCACGGACACCCGGTTCGAGAGCCGGGAGGAGGGCGGGCTCCTCTATGTCACGCTGAGGGCCGAGTGCCTTGAGGAGATAGGCGTGGCCCAGGGCGTGGCGGCGGAGATCCAACTCCCATCGCCTTAGAGAAAGGATGAGCACTTATGATAACGGAAGAGACTATGAGCATTGACAGGATGGAGAACGTCATAGACGTCTTCGGCTCCTTTGATGAGAACCTGAGGCTCATAGAGACGGAGCTCTCGGTACATGTGACGGACAGGGAGTCGGAGCTCAAGCTCTCCGGGGACGTGGAGAACGTGGCCCTGGCAAGAAGGGCCATAGAGGGGCTCATGACACTGGCCGCCAAGGGGGAGAGCATAAACTCCCAGAGCGTCAGGTACGTCATCGGCCTTGTGCGCAGCGGCGAGGAGGGACGGATAGGCGAGCTCGCAAGGGACGTCATATGTGTCACCGCCAAGGGAAAGCCCATAAAGGCGAAGACGCTGGGGCAGAAGAAATATGTGGACGCCATACAGAAGAACACCGTCACACTGGGCATAGGTCCCGCCGGCACGGGGAAGACGTACCTCGCGGTGGCGGCGGCGGTGGCGGCCTTCAGGGCGAAGGCTGTAAACAGGATAATCCTCACCCGCCCGGCGGTGGAGGCCGGGGAGAGATTGGGGTTCCTGCCGGGGGATCTGCAGTCGAAGGTGGACCCCTACCTCCGGCCCCTCTACGACGCGCTATTTGACATGCTGGGCGCGGAGACATATCAGAAGTACCTGGAGCGGGGGGACATAGAGGTGGCGCCGCTGGCGTACATGCGGGGCCGGACGCTGGACGACAGCTTTATAATCCTCGACGAGGCCCAGAACACCTCCCGGGAGCAGATGAAGATGTTCCTCACGCGCCTGGGGTTCGGCTCCAAGATAGTCATAACCGGTGACGAGACCCAGATAGACCTGCCGGCGGACAAGGTGAGCGGCCTAAAGGAGGCCGTCCGGGTGCTGGAGGGCGTGGAGGACATAGCCATATGCCGCCTCACCGGGGCGGACGTGGTGAGGCACGTCTTGGTGCAGAGGATAGTGGAGGCATACGACAGGTACGAGCGCTCCCGCCAGTCCGGGGGCCAGGGGAACGGTCAAAATAGGAACAAAAGAGGCGGAAAGGAGCGGTGACAATGGAACTAAGCGAGGCTTTAAAAAAACTAAACGACCTGGAGGCGAAGGAGTTTGCCTACAACCACGCCCTGGGCATACTAAGTTATGACGGCGAGACCTCCGCGCCCAAGGGGGGCGCGGAGCCCCGGGGCAGGACAATGGGCATACTCTCCGGCGAGGTCTACAAGCTCTCCACCGGGGAGGAGGCCATGAGGATCCTCGACGCCCTTCGTGAGCACATGGATGAGCTCTCGGAGGGGGACCGGCGGCGGGTGGAGCTCCGGGAGAAGAGCATGAGGGAACTCCGGGCCATCCCTCAGGAGGAGTACACCGGCTACCAGGAGCTCTTAAACGAGGTCAGCGCCGTCTGGCACGAGGCGAAGGTGAAGTCCGACTACCCCATGTTCGAGCCATATCTTGGAAAGATAATCGACGCCAACCGGCGTTTCGCCGGGCTCGTGGCGCCGGACATGGACCCATATAACTACTGCCTCGACCAGTACGAGGAGGGCCTCACGAAGGAGCGGTGCGACGAGTTCTTCGGGGAGCTTCGGCGGGAGATAGTGCCGCTCTTGGAGCGGGTGAAGGCCGCCCCCCAGATAGAGACCGGGTTCCTCTCCGTTGACTTCCCCCTGGAGGACCAGAGGAAACTCTCAAATAGGCTCATGGAGCGTATAGGTATCGACAGGCGTTACTGCGGCATAGGAGAGGTGGAGCACCCCTTCACCACGAACTTCACCAAGTGGGACGTGCGCATAACAACGAATTACGACACCAGGAACTTCCTCTCCTCCCTCTACTCCGTCGTCCACGAGGGCGGCCACGCCCTCTATGAGCTGGGCGGGGAGGACAGGGATATGTACACGAGCCTCTGCGGCGGCATCTCCATGGGCGTGCACGAGAGCCAGTCCAGGTTCTATGAGAATGTAATCGGGAGGTCCCGGGAGTTTATAAAGCTCATATACCCGGACCTTGTGCTCCTCTGCCCGGCCCTCGGCGAGCATACGCCGGAGGAGCTATATAGGGCGGCGAACGTGGCCGCGCCGAGCCTTATCCGCACGGAGGCGGACGAGCTCACCTACAGCCTCCACATAATGGTGCGCTACGAGATGGAGAAGGCCATGATAGAGGGCGGCGTAAAAACCGGGGAACTCCCCGATATGTGGAACGCCCTATATAAGGAGTACCTGGGCGTGGACGTGCCTGACGCCCGGCGCGGGATACTCCAGGACTCCCACTGGTCCGGCGGCGGGATAGGGTACTTCCCCTCCTACGCCCTGGGCAGCGCCTACGGGGCACAGCTCCTTGCCAAGATGCGGGAGAGCGTGGACATCTACGGGGCCATCGCGGCGGGGGACCTCTCGCCGGTGAACGGGTGGCTGCGGGAGCACATCTGGAAGTACGGCCGCCTCAAAAAGCCCACGGAGCTCATGGAGGCGGCGTTCGGCGGGCCCTTCGACCCCCATTACTACACGGACTACCTCCAGAGAAAGTTTACGGAGGTCTACGGCCTTGATAAGTGTTGAGGTGACGCGGGCGAAAAAGAACCTGGGCCGCCCGGAGACGGCACCCCTCCTGCGGCGGGCCATCGCGGCGGGCCTCGCGGCGGAGGGGATAGAGGAGCCCTGCCACGTGGAGGTGCTGCTCACTGACGACGAGGGCATACGGGAGATAAACGCCGAGACCCGGGGCGTGGACGCCCCCACGGATGTGCTGAGTTTCCCGCTAAACGAGCTGACACCCGGCCACTTCTCCCCGGAAGTATGCGAGATGGACTACGACACCGGCGAGATACTCCTGGGCGACATGGTGATAAACATCCCCCGGTGTGAGAGCCAGGGGGAGGAGTTCGGCCACGGGTACCGCCGGGAGGTGAGCTATCTCGCCGTCCACTCTCTGCTGCACCTTCTGGGCTACGACCACATGGACGAGGGGCCGGAGAGGGCCCTCATGCGCGCCCGGGAGGACGCCATAATGGAAAAGTTAAATATACCGCGATAAAAGTTCAACAAAAATGGAAGTTGAGGACCACCTATGATAACAAAAACCGCCATGATAACCATCGTCGGACGCCCGAATGTGGGGAAGTCCACACTTGTAAACGCCTTAGTTGGGGAGAAGATATCCATAGTCACCCCGAAACCCCAGACCACCCGCAATAGGATCTTCGGTGTGGCGCAGCGGGGGGACACACAGCTCGTATTCGTGGACACCCCCGGTTTTCACCGTGCCCGCACGAAATTGGGGGACTACATGGTGAAGGTGGCCGAGGAGTCGGTGGACGACGTGGACGCCGTGTGCCTGGTGGTGGAGCCGAAGGCCAGCATCGGGCGGCAGGAGGAGCTCTTAATTGAGCGGATAAAGTCCACGGGCGCGCCGGCGGTGCTGGTCATAAATAAGATAGACACCGTGAAGAAGGAGGACCTATTGGCTGTCATAGCCCTCTACGCGGCGGCCCACGACTTTGACGCGGTGGTGCCCATCTCCGCAAAGCGCCTCGACGGCGTGGAGGAGCTGTTCACTGAGCTCCAGCGCTACGCCGTGGAGGGGGCGCAGCTCTTCCCGGAGGACATGGTGACGGACCAGCCGGAGCGGCTCATGTGCGCCGAGATAATAAGGGAGAAGTTACTTCTGCGCCTCCAGTCCGAGGTGCCCCACGGCACGGCGGTGGAGATAGAGGGTTTCCGGGTCCGGGAGGACGGCGTCACCGAGATATCCGCCACCATCTACTGCGAGCGGGAGAGCCACAAGGGGATAATCATCGGAAAGAACGGCGAGATGCTAAAGGCCGTGGGCGAGGCGGCGCGGCTCGATATGGAGCACCTTTTGGACACCAAAGTCTACCTCAACACATGGGTGAAGGTGAAGGAGAACTGGCGGGACAGCGGCGCGAACCTCAAGACATTTGGATACTCCGAGTAAATAAATTTTTCGACAGTCTATTTTTTACCTCTCATATTGGCGTTTCAGCGGCAGACAATAATACCGAGACACGAGGAGAGGTATTATGGAGAAGGAAACTCTTTGGAGGCTCTTTTGGCAGACGGGCAACGCCCTCTTTTACGCCATGTACAAGGAGCTTGAGAGTCGGGAAAAGCTTGATGGTACGGCCTGAGGGCCGTGATGGCCGGCAAGGAGCGCCTTGCCGGCGGGGGCCGGGATGTACATAACTACTATGGGGCTTGTGCTCCGCGAGACGGAATATAAGGAGTCCAGCAGGATACTGACGGTCCTCACCTCCACCGAGGGGAAGATAACCGTCAGCGCCAAGGGCGCCAAGAGGAAGGGGAGCCGCATAGCCGCGGCGGCGCAGCTCCTGACACTCTCTGAGATGACGCTATTTTGCCAGAAGGACAGGTACCTCCTCTCTGAGGCCAGGACCGTGGAGCTCTTCAGGGGCCTCCGGGAGGACGTGGGCAAGCTGGCGCTGGGCTCCTACTTCGGGGAGGTGCTGGAGAGCGTGTCCGACGAGGACGCGCCAAACCCCGAGGTGCTCTCCCTCGGCCTCAACGCCCTCTACGCCCTCTCCGAGGGGCTGCGCCACCCGGAAATCATAAAGGCGGCCTTCGAGCTGCGGGCCGCGGCGGCAGCCGGCTTTGAGCCCCTTATGGACTGCTGCGCCCAGTGCGGCCGGGAGACGCCGGAGGCCCCCGTCCTCACCTTGAGCGGCGGGACGCTCTACTGCGCGGGATGTAGGCCACAGGATGAGTTTGACTGCCTCGCCCTCAGCCGGGGGACCCTCGACGCCATGCGCTATATCCTTAAAGCCCCGCCGAAACGCGCCTTCTCCTTCTCCGTGGGGGAGGGGACGAGGCGGGAGCTCGGCAGGATAACCGAGAGCTACCTCGTGACCCAGCTGGGCCGGGGATTTCCGACGCTTGAGTTCTATAAATCCCTCATTTGAGGATAGATTTAGTAAAATCCTATATTTTTTCACGGGGCACAGGTGAAAAATTGGTGAGACCTGTGCCTTTGATTTATGCCGGTTTAGAGGTATAATATCACCATCTATGGGGTGATTTTATGGTGTTTGAGCTGGGATTTGGTACTAAATCCCAAAAAGTAGACGTGCCGGAGGAGAACCTGGCCGATGTTCTGCTGCCAAATCGTGTGGAGCGGGGCCTCACGGGCGAGGCGGAGGTGAGGCGGGCGCTCGCCGCGCCCATCGGCTCGCCGCGCCTCCGGGACATACTGCGCCCCGGGGAGAGCGTCGCCATAGTCACCAGCGACATAACGCGCCCGATGCCCACGGCGAAGGTCATGCCGGCGCTCCTTGATGAGATATACAGCGCCGGGGTCCGCCCGGAGGACGTGACCCTCGTCTTCGCCCTGGGGAGCCATAGGCGCCAGACGGAGGAGGAGCGGCGGCGCCTTGCCGGGGAGAGGGCGTATTCCGAGATCCGGTGTATAGACTCCGACCCCTCGGACTGCGTCACGCTCGGCGTCACGAGCCGGGGGACGCCGGTGGACATATTCGCCCCCGTGGCCAATGCCGGCAGGCGGATATGCCTCGGGAATATTGAGTTTCACTACTTCGCCGGGTACTCCGGCGGCGCCAAGGCCATAATGCCCGGCGTCTCCACCCGGGCGGCCATACAGGCGAACCACTCCCGCATGGTGGAGGAGACCTCCCGGGCGGGACTTTTAGAGGGCAACAACCTCCGGGAGGACATAGAGGAGGCCGCCGCTCTCTGCGGGGTGGACTTCATACTGAACGTGGTGCTCGACGAGCACAAGGAGATAATTCGCGCAGTGGCGGGGGACGTGAGGGCCGCCCACCGGGAGGGCTGCCGGTTCCTCGATAGCCTGTACCTCAAGGAGATAGACGCGCCCGCTGACATAGTCATCGTCTCCCAGGGCGGCGCGCCGAAGGACATAAACCTCTACCAGACCCAGAAGGCCCTCGACAACGCCCGCCACGCCGTCCGGGACGGCGGCACGGTGATACTGATAGGCTCCTGCCGGGAGGGCTACGGGGAGAGGGTATTTGAGGAGTGGATAAACTCAGCCCCCGACCCCCACAGCCTCGTGGAGCGGGTGAGGCGGGACTTCCAGCTCGGCGGCCACAAGGCGGCGGCCATCGCCCAGGTCTTGGAGCGGGCCAGGGTGGTGCTCGTCTCCGAGATGCCGGAGGAGCAGGTCCGGCGGGCATTTTTGGAGCCCGCCCCGGACGCCCAGAGCGCCCTCACGGCGGCGCTTAAAGAGTATGGGCCGGAGGCCCGGGTGCTCGTGATGCCCTACGGGGGCTCCACGCTCCCAAAAATAATAAATAAACAATAAAAATATTAAATAGGAGAGTATTATGGATTACGCAAAGGAATCACTGAGGCTCCACGGAGAGTGGAAGGGAAAGATCGAAGTGGTGGCTACGGTCCCCGTGAGCACCAAGGAGGACCTGAGCCTCGCCTACACCCCCGGTGTGGCCCAGCCCTGTCTCGAGATACAAAAGGACCCGGAGCGCTCCTATGAGCTCACCCGCCGCCACAACCTCTGCGCCGTCATAACGGACGGCTCGGCCGTCTTAGGGCTGGGGGACATAGGTCCCGAGGCCGGTATGCCTGTTATGGAGGGCAAGTGCGTGCTCTTCAAGACCTTCGGCGGGGTGGACGCATTCCCTCTTTGCATAAAGACCAAGGACGTGGACGAGTTTGTGAATACCGTCTATCTCCTCTCCGGCTCCTTCGGCGGGATAAACCTGGAGGACATATCCGCCCCCAGGTGCTTTGAGATAGAGCGCAAACTAAAGGAGCGCTGCGACATACCCATATTCCACGACGACCAGCACGGCACGGCCATAATAACCCTGGCGGGCCTCACAAACGCCCTCAAGGTGGTGGGCAAGAGCCGGGAGGACGTGAAGGTGGTGACCTCCGGCGCCGGCGCGGCGGCGGTGTCCATAGTGAAGCTCCTGCTCTCCGCCGGGTTCCGGGACATAACCATGTGCGACAGGCGCGGCGCCATATACGCTGGCCGGGAGGGCCTTAACTGGATAAAGGAGGAGATGGCGGAGGTGACGAACCTCCGGGGTCTCCATGGGAGCCTCGCGGACGCCCTCGCGGGGGCGGACGTCTTCATCGGGGTCTCCGGCCCCGGCGCCGTCACAACGGAGATGGTCCGGAGCATGAACCGGGACGCCATAATCTTCGCCTGCGCCAACCCCACGCCGGAGATATTCCCCGAGGACGCCATAGCCGGGGGCGCGGCGGTGGTATCCACCGGCCGGTCCGACTACCCCAACCAGATAAATAACGTCCTGGCCTTCCCCGGCGTCTTCCGGGGCGCCTTCGATGTCCGGGCCAGGGACATAAACGAGCCCATGAAGCTCGCCGCCGCCAGGGCGCTGGCGGAGCTGGTGCCGGAGGATAAGCTCAGCGCCAACTACATTATACCCGAGGCATTTGACCCGAGAGTCGGCCCCGCCGTGGCCAAGGCCGTGGCCGATGCCGCCCGGGAGAGCGGAGTCGCCAGGTTATAATCCCACACTCCCGCCCCTCCCAAATTGGAGGATACCTTATGGCTTTAGATGTAAAAAAGCGAAAATTCAAGGGCGCCGCTGGGGACGCCTGGGAGTTCTACTTAGAGCACCCGGCGAAGGCCTCCATCGTCCTCGCCTTCGCGGTGACATTCCTCATCGAGTGCGCCAGCCGCCACTCAATAATAAGGTGCGTCGTATTCATGTTCGCGCACCCGGTGAACTTCCTCACGAACTTCGCCATCGTGACGGCGATCGTCTCCCTCAGCAACCTCTTTAAAAAGAGGTCCTTCTTCCTGACGCTCTTTGCCGGGCTCTGCCTCGGCATGGGCATAGTAAACGGCATCATGCTCATATTCCGCGTGACGCCCCTGGGGCTCATAGACATCCGGCTCCTGTCCTCCGTCTTCTCCATCATGGGCGTGTATCTGGAGGTCTGGCAAATAGTCCTCATAGTGGCGGCGGTGCTGGCGGTGATAGCCGGGCTGGTGGTACTATTCCTGAAGTCGAAGAAGTACCCAGTGAATTTGAGGTTCGCGGCGATACTCATCGTGGCCTCCACCCTCTCCTCCCTCGGGCTCTACAGCCTCACCGTTGTGGGCCACCGGCAGGAGCGGCAGGACACCTTCGCCAACATAGCGGACGCCTACTCCCAGTACGGTTTCGTCTACTGTTTCTTCACCGGCGCGGTGGACACCGGCATAGACATGCCGGACTTCTACTCAAAGTCCGCGGTAAACTGGCTCGTGGGCAACCTAAAACCAGGTGAGGAGAGCTCCATGCGGCCCAATATCGTGATGGTACAGCTTGAGTCGTTCTTTGACGTGGCCTACTTGGACGACGTCCACTACGACGAGAACCCCATCCCCAACTTCACCCGGCTCAAGGACCAGTGCTCCTCGGGGTTCCTCACCGTCCCCTCCGTGGGCGCCGGGACCGCCAACACGGAGTTCGAGGTGCTCTCCGGCATGAGCCTCGACTTCTTCGGCATGGGTGAGTACCCCTACAAGACCATACTCCAGGAGAAACCCTGCGAGACGGTGGTGCGGGACCTCTCGGCGCTGGGCTACACCGGCACCGCCATACATAATAACACCGGCACCTTCTACGGCCGCGACAAGGTCTTCGCCCAGCTTGGCTTTGACAACTTCGTGCCCATAGAGTACATGAACGGCGTGGAGTATAACCCCATCGGCTGGGCCAAGGACGCGGTGCTGAAGGACGAGATAATAAAGGCCCTGGATTCCACCGAGAACCAGGACTTCATATTCACGATAACCGTCCAGGGCCACGGCAAGTACCAGCGGGGCGTGGACAGCGAGGAGACGGAGAACCTCAACATCACCTGGGAGGACGACCCGGAGGACGAGGAGGCATTCGCCTACTACCTCACGCAGCTTAAAGAGACGGACCAGTTCATCGGCGACCTCATAGATGCCCTTGACCGCCGCAGCGAGCCCACTGTGGTGGTGCTCTACGGCGACCACCTGCCGAATTTCAACATCGGCACCCAGCAGTTGGAGAACGGGGACATATTCCAAACGGAGTACGTCATCTGGTCGAACTTCGCCGCCCCGGAGCTCGACGAGGACCTGAGCGCCTACCAGCTCTCAGCCAAGGTGCTGGGGGACCTGGGGATAGACAGCGGCCTCCTCACGAAGTACCACCTGCAGATGCGCGACAGCGAGGACTACCTGGAGGGGCTGCAGCTCTTGGAGTACGACATGCTCTACGGCGAGTACTACTGCGCCGGGGGCAAGAACCCCTACACCGCCACCGACCTCCACATGGGCGTCACGCCCATCCGCGTGACGGACACGGTCTACGAGAACGGTATCCTCACCGTCCGGGGCCAAGGTTTCACCCCCTGGAGCCGTGTGGCCATAGAGGACGAGGGCCTGGAGACGGTCTTTGTGGACAGCGAGACCCTCACCGTGGACCTCGACGAGCCGCCGGAGGCGGGCAGCGCGCTGACAGTCCAGCAGGTCTCGGAGGCGGACGGCACGGTGCTCTCGGAGTCCGTGGGACTATTCTGGCGATAAAATACGATCGGGAGAGGCTTTTTGCCCCTCCCGGTTTTTGCTACTCCCAATATTCCGTAAATAGCGTCAGGTGTTCCGAGATATAATCCCCCTCCGCGCGTCCCGATTTGAGGAGCTCCGTGGGGCGGGAGCCGGGGAAGGTCTGGAGCCCCCCGGTGTGGAGGTATGTTATCTCGGCATTGAAGTTTAGTATGTCCGTGGGGGTGATGGAGAAGGTGTAGCTAAAGTACCCCCGGACGTTCCGCGCCCCCGCGGGGGCGTAGATGTCGGCGAACATGTGATCGTCGGACCCCGGAGAGAGCGCCGCTATGGGCGAGTCGATGGAGCCGGTGGTGATTTGTAGGGGAGAGGAGCGGTATGTGACGCCCTCCAGGTCATAAATTAGCTGTGAGTGTAGGGAGTCTGTGGGGGATATTGGGTACTGCGCCCACATGGCGGCCCCGTCCCCGGTGGCGGGGCCGCCCTCCAGGTACTCAAAATATTGAAACACCGCCACACTGTGCCCCTCCGGGAGTTTGGCGGCCACGGTGAGGAGATGGAGCTCCGTCCCATCCGGGAAGGGCGTGGGGGAGCGGGACTTCCACTGGATGTCCCCGGCGGACTCAAGGAGCCGCGCGTCCTCGGGTGTGAGCGCGGAGAGGAACCCATCAGGGAGGCGGCCCTCGAGGGACGTGGTGTCCGGCTCCTCCCAGACGTCAGCGCCGGGCGTGCTCCGGTAGATCCACATCCCCCAGCCCGCGAAGGCCGAGAGGGCGAGGGAGAGGACGAGGACCGCGAGTGCCGGCATATCCCCCCAGCGCACGCCGGCGTTCCTGAGGGCGTAGCCCGTGTCCCCCAGGGCCCGGGGTATGAGGTAGAGGGACACCACGGCGCATATGTGAAGGAGCGCGAATACGATCACAATTGGCTCGGAGAGTTCCGCCCCCGCCGCCGCGAGGGCCGAGAGAAGGACCTCGGAGACGAGAAGGGCGTTCACGCTCCCGGTGGCGCGGGGGACACCCGCCGCGTCAAATACGCCGCATATACCCGCCCTCAGTGCGACGATGACGGCAAGGCCCAGGGCGATGGAGATGAGCGAGAGCGCCGCCGACACCGCAGGGAGGAATAGGTGATAGACGTAAAAGAGCAGGAGCCGCGCCGCCGAGATAATATATACCGCAGTGAACCCCCAGTTCGTCCGTCTCAGGGGCCGGGACCCCAGATACATGAGGGCGAGTCCCAGGGCTGGCAGGATGAGGTCGAGGCGGAGGAAGTTGAGACTCACCGTCGTTAATAGTATCCCCCAGATCAAAAAGCGAAATGGCCGCCGCCAGGGGTCCACACTGTCTATCCCCTGGGGCGCGTCACAGGAGTCGAATAGCTCCTCCAACTTATCGTCCACCCTCATCACCTCCCAATAAGTCCCGAAGACGCCGCCGCAGCCGGTAGAGCCTTCCCTCCACGGACCTCTCCGTGAGGCCCAGCTCCGCCGCCATCTGGGGGATGGACTGGCGGTAGTAATATTTTCTATAGATTAGCTGCCTGTCGGAGGGGGAGAGCCGCCCCAGGGCGGACTTTAGCTCCTCAAGGCGTTCCCGGCGCAGGAGCTCGTCCTCCGGCGTGGAGCCGCCGGGTATACCCTCCGTGAGTTCGCCCTCCTCCGGAGCGCGGGCCCTCAGGCGGGAGACGGCGGCGTTGCGGGCCACGGCTATGACGAACGGTTTGAGGGGCCGCCCCGGGTCCAAAGTGCCGGCGGCGGACCAGAGTCTCATGTAGACGTCGTTCACGCACTCCTCCGCGTCCCGGCGGTCCTGTAGTATCCCCTCAACAACATATCGTATGAGGGGGCCGAACCGGTGGCGCAGCTCCGCAAGGCCCTCCGGCGTCCCGGCTTTCAAGAGCTCTATGAGTTCACTGTCCACGGCCGCGTCACCCCCACTTGATTATACGCTGATTTTGGTGAAACCACACGAAAAAATTTGCCCGCCGTCCCCCGGCGGGCAGACCCTCGACACCGCCGCCGAATGGTGGTAAAATAACGCTATCACAATTTTGGAGGACGAACATGCGTAAATATGAGGATCCGCGCCTCTCCGGGGAGAACCGGCTCCCGCCCCGGAGCTACTACATCCCCGGCGGTGTGAGCCGCCGGGTGGACCTCAACGGGGAGTGGCGTTTTGCCTTTTTCCCGGAGGACGATCAGGTGCCGGAGAGGATAGAGCGGTGGGACACCATCCCCGTGCCCTCCTGCTGGCAGAACCAGGGGTACGAGCCCCCGAACTACACCAATGTAAACTACCCCTTCCCGGTGGACATGCCCTATGTGCCGGACTCCAACCCCTGCGGGGTCTACGAGCGGGACTTTGAGCTCCGGGAGATCTGGGGGAGGGTCTATTACGTGCTGGAGGGCGTCAGCTCCTGCGCCTTCGTCACGGTGAACGACGTCTACGCCGGGTACACCCAGGGCAGCCGCCTGATGGCGGAGTTTGACGTGACGGAGTTCCTGCACATTGGTGTGAACACCCTTAGAGTCTACGTCCTCAAGTGGTGTTTCGGCAGTTACCTGGAGGACCAGGACGCCTTTCGCTATAACGGGATCTTCCGGGACACATACCTCCTTGAGCGCCCCCGGGGACACATAGGCGACGTTGAGATGATACCAAATGGCAGATCCATCCGCCTACGTCTCCATGGCCCCGCCCATGTGGGGATATTCGCCGGGGAGGAGAAACTCACCGAGGCGGACTTTGTGGACGAATTTGAGTATTTCCCCGAAAACCCTATACTTTGGAACGCGGAAAAACCATTCCTATACAAAGTGGAGCTCTCAAGGGCAGGGGAGACCATTGAGCTATTCACTGGGCTCCGGGAGGTATCCGTCTCCGGGGAGTGCGAGCTCCTTGTGAACGGCGTCCCCGTCAAGCTCCACGGCGTCAACCACCACGACACCAGCAAGTTCCGGGGCTGGTGCCAGACTGCGGAGGAGCTGCGGAAGGACCTGGAGCTCATGAAGTCCCTCAACATAAATTGCGTGCGTACCTCCCACTACCCGCCCTCGCCGGTGTTTTTGCGACTCTGCGACGAGTTAGGGCTATACGTGGTGCTGGAGACGGACATCGAGACCCACGGCTTTTTGAGGCGCCGTGCCAACACGCCCTACAGATACGATAACGCCCCCGGCGAGTGGCCCTGCACCAATAGTGAGTGGCGCGGGGAATTCCTCTCACGCATGGAGAGGGCGGTGGAGTGCTTTAAGAATAGCCCCTCCGTCATAATGTGGTCCCTGGGGAACGAGAGCGGCTATGGCGAGAACCACAGGGCGATGTTCGAGTACCTGAAACGGCGCGACCCCTCGCGCCTTGCCCACTACGAGGGCGCCAGCGCCTCCGGGGACTACGAGACGCCCGGCGTCGTCTCCTGGATGTACACCTCAAGGGAGCGGCTGGAGAGCGCGGCCCGGGACCAGAATATCCGCCGCCCGGTGTTCTTCTGCGAGTACTCCCACGCCATGGGCAACGGCCCCGGGGACGTCTGGGATTACAACGCGCTATTTGATAGATATCCCAAGCTCATCGGAGGGTGCGTCTGGGAGTGGGCGGACCACGTGGCGGTGCGGGACGGCGTCCAACTCTACGGCGGCGACTTCCCCGGGGAGCTCACGAACAGCGGCAATTTCTGCTGTGACGGCATGGTCTTCGCCTCCAGGGAGCTAAAGTCCGGCTCCAGGGAGATAAAGGCCGCCTACCAGCCCATCGAGACCCAGCTTCGGGAGGGCCGCCTGCGGGTCCGCAATAGGCTGGACTTCACAAATCTCAATGAGTACGCGCTCATATTGGAGGTGGAGCGGGACGGCGAGATAGTGAGTTCCCGGGAGCTGAGTCTTGACCTGCCGCCCCATAAGTGGGCGGAGGTGGAACTCCCGGAGTCCCCCGCCTCCTGCCGCCTGGGGGCGCACCTCAGGTGCCGGCTCGTTCGTGACAGCGCGGAGTGGGCCGCGACGGAGCACCCACTGCCCTCCAAGATTGAGCCCGCCCCCCGCTCCGCCGCGCCCCTTGAGCTCACCCAGGACGCGAGATACGTCTACGCCCGGGGCGAGGGCTTTGAGTACGCCTTCTCAAAACTCCATGGCACATTTGTAAGCGCCGTCATAGCGGGTTCAGAGCGCCTCGCGGGGCCCGTGGCCCTCACCGTGTTCCGGGCCCCCACGGATAACGACAGGAACATCCGTTCCCTCTGGGTGGATGACGACGAGTGGACGGGGGAGAACTGGAACAAGACGTTCACGAAAGTCTATGACGTGACAGTGGAGGGGAACGCCATATCCGTCAGGGGTTCCCTGGCCGGTGTCTCCCGGGAGCCGGCGATACGTTTTGACATGCGATGTGAGTTCTTCGCCGATGGAGGTGTTGAGACCACCCTCCACGCCCAGGTCCGGGAGGGCGTATTCTGGCTGCCTCGGCTGGGGTTCGAGTGGACACTCCCCGGCGGCAGCGGGGACTTCACCTATTACGGCAAGGGCCCCGGGGAGAACTACTCCGACATGAGCCACTGCGCCCTCACGGGGCTCTACAGGAGCTCCGCCGCGGATGAGTACGTAAATTACGTTAGGCCCCAGGAGCACGGGAACCACATGGGCGTGAGGGAACTCAGAATAGGTGGACTTCGCTTTACCGGGGAGTTCGCCGCCAACGTCTCGGAGTTCACAGCCCTTGACCTCTTCAGGGCCCGCCACACTAACGAGCTTGAGCGGGACGGCAACGTCCACCTGCGGGTGGACTACCGGGTCGGCGGCCTTGGCTCAAACTCCTGCGGCCCGGAGCTGGACCCCGCCCACAGGATAAGCGAGAGGGATATAAGTTTCGCCTACCGGTTTGAGCCGGACGTGTAAATGAGAATATGACGAGATAGTACCTGCCGCCCCCGGCGCCGAAATGAGGCCGCCGGGGGCGGACGGCTCTATTTAATTGTCATTTTGTACATCGCGGGCCCAAAATACTCTTGCGTTTTAGTGCATACTGGGATATAATAACGGGTGGGTGAATCGTTACCAATACAGCGCGGCGAAGAAGAGGGGTACATATATGTCTGAATGTGGGCTCATGTCCGAATGTGGGTTGGGGTTCCTCCTGGGCTCTGAGGAGACCAGGAACTTGGTATTTATAGGCGAGGCCGGGAGCGGCAAGAGCGAGATCGCCATAAACGTGGCGCTAAAGCTCCGGGAGCTGGGCGGGAGGCCCGTACACCTCTACGACCTCGACATGACAAAGCCCCTGTTCCGCACCAGGGACCAGGCGGAATTTCTCACCGCCCAGGGAATAGAATTCCACTATGAGGAGCAGTTCATGGACGCCCCCACGGTGGTGGGGGGCGTCATGAGGTTACTGCGGGACGAGACCGTCTACACGGTGCTGGACGTGGGCGGGGACTACATCGGCGCCCGGTCCATCGGCGGCTACGCGCCGGTCCTGAATTCCCCCTCCACCAGGGTATTTTACGTGGTGAACCCCTATAGGCCCTGGTCGCTGGACATTGACCACATCGACAAGGTGCTGGGTGAGACGCTCGGCGTCTCCCACGTCCGCCTTGAGAGCGTACATATTGCCGGCAACCCGAACCTGGGGCCGGAGACCACGGCGGAGGATATCGTCTCCGGGGCGGAGAATCTTGAGTCCATGGTGGGGCCATATAAGCCCATAGAGTTCTACACGGTCCGGGAGGACCTGGCGCCGGGTCTCGCGGGTAAACTTCCCGCCCCGGTGCTGCCGCTTGCTCTCAAACTCACTTACGAGTGGGTGAAAGAATAAAAAATAGTTCCTGGCAAATAAAAATCAAAGGAGCGAAGGAAATGGCATTAGGCAAGGTAGAGATCATCAAGGAGCGGTGCAAGAGCTGCGGATACTGCATC
>CANQYW010000026.1 GCA_947628185.1 uncultured Oscillospiraceae bacterium | reverse complement strand
GCCGTGGCCGACTGGGCCGGGGACGCCATGAGCTGGGCAGTCGCGAAGGGGATAATCGAGGGCGACGACACCGGCGCTCTCAATCCCAACAGCACCGCGCTCCGCTCTCACATCGCGAAGATCGTGGCGGTCTACATGCAGGTGATCTGAGGCACAGAAAAACCCTCAAAAATGTGTTCCGGCGGCCGGGGATATCCCCGGCCGCCGTCACATACCGAAGACCTGTCGGACCATCCAAAAATTTGTCAGATAAATGACGCTATATGTCTTGACGATTCCTGTAAAATGTATTAAAGTAATAGTTAACTATTATGTGTTTGCGTATCTGGTGCGGTACGCAGTCAGACGAATGGAGGTCAGTAAATGCAAGAACGGAAGAACACATGTACCGCGAGGCGGATATTGGCTGTGGCGCTGTCAGTTGTCATGCTGATGGGCGTCGCGGTCATACCTGTCTCAGCGGCGGGAGAGACCCGGGGGACCTTCACCGTTGAGAAGGTGGAGAACGGTACCTCCGCGAAAGTGCCGGCGGCGCCCGTGAAAGAGGAGCCGGACCCCACGGAGACGGTGCGCGTCTCAATAGTGCTTGACGGCAGATCCACCCTCGACGCCGGTTACTCCACTATGAACATAGCCGAGAACACGAGCGCCATGAGCTACAGGGACGGCCTTCGCCGTGAGCAGGCCGACACCCAGAGCAAGATCGAGACCCAGGCCCTGAAGGGCAGGGAGCTGGACGTCAAGTGGAACCTGACCCTCGCCGCCAACATCATCTCCGCCAACGTCAAGTACGGGGAGATAGAGGCCATAAAGGCCGTTGAGGGCGTCAAGGACGTGGTCATTGAGACCCGCTACGAGCCCGAGGTGGTCACTACCGGCGGGGAGTACAAGCCCAATATGGCCATCGCCGGAGGCATGACCGACGCCCAGAGCGCCTGGCTCCAGGGCGCCACCGGCGCGGGCTCCAAGATCGCCATAATCGACACCGGCCTCGACCTCGACCACCAGTCCTTTGACCCGGCGGCCTTCGAGTACGCCCTGGCCGAGCTCCAGAGCCAGAACAAGACCTTTGACATCATGGAGCGGGGCGACCTCACGGCGAAACTCCTCAGGGAGCTCAACATCTACGAGGACCACGGCGTCACCAGCGTCGCCGGTCTCTACCGGAGCTCCAAGGTGCCTTTCGCCTACAACTATGTTGACAGCAGCTATGACGTGACCCACGATAACGACGACCAGACCGAGCACGGCTCACACGTGGCCGGTATTGCCGCCGCCAACCGCTATGTGGACACCGACAAGGACGGCGTCTATGAGGACGCCCTGGAGACCGTCCACGTGGCCGGTAACGCCCCCGACGCCCAGCTCCTCATAATGAAGGTGTTCGGCCAGGAGGGCGGAGCCTATGACTCCGACTACATGGCGGCCATCGAGGACGCCATAGTCCTGGGCGCTGACTCCGTGAACCTGTCCCTGGGCAGCGCCAACGCCGGTAACTCCACCAGCTCCACCTATAAGGATATCCTCGACGCTTTAACAGAGAGCGACACCGTTGTTGTCACCTCCGGCGGCAACAACAGCGACTGGGCGGAGGACACAAAGCCCGGCGCGCTCTACAGCGAGGACGTCAATAACGCCACCATGGGCACCCCCGGCTCCTACACCAACTCCCTGGCCGTGGCATCCATCGACAACAACGGGTTCGTGGGCAGCACCCTGGAGGTAGCGGGGAAGAAGTTCACCTTCAACGAGACCAGCGAGTACACCAACGCCCCCATCGCCACCCTCGATAAGTCCGGGAAGGGCACGGAGTATCCCTTCGTCCTCTTTGATGATCCCGGCGTCGATGAGGACGGCGTGAACCTCATGGAGGAGTATAGCGAGCTCACCAAGAACAAGATCGTCATGGTGAACCGCGGCGGCGGAAGTAAATTCTACGAGAAACACGAGGCCGTGGAGGCCGTCGATGGTCTCGCCTGTATCATCATAAATAACCAGGAGGGCACCATCGGCCTTGACCTCTCCGACAGCTCCGCCACCATCCCCTGCGTCAGCATCACCCAGGCGGACGGGGAGTTCATCAAGGCAAACTCCGAGAAGAACGAGGCCGGATACTACACCGGCACCATCAAGGTGAACAGCACCCCCGACGTGGTACCCGGTGACGCCGCATATTACACCATCAGCTCCTTCAGCTCCTGGGGCGGCACGGGGGACCTCGCCATGAAGCCGGAGCTCGTGGCCCCCGGCGGCAACATCTACTCCGTGAACGGCGCCGTGAAGGACGGGACGGCCTATGAACTCATGAGCGGCAGCTCCATGGCGGCCCCCCAGGTCGCGGGCATAGCCGCCCTCGTCCAGCAGTACCTGAGGTACAAGGAGCTGAGCGCCGACGGCCTCACCTCCCGGGCCCTCACCCAGTCCCTCCTCATGTCCACCGCCACGCCCCTCAAGGACGGCAGCGGCGAGTACTATCCGCTCCTCCGCCAGGGCGCGGGACTTGTGAACGCATACAGCGCCGTCAGCACCCCGGCCTACATAACCGTTGAGGGCACCCCCGACGGCAAGGTGAAGGCGGAGCTGGGCGACGACCCCGCGAAGACCGGCGTCTACACCGTAAAATTCACCATCCACAACCTCACCGGTGAGAAGGTGGAGTACGCCCTCTCAACTGACGTCTTCACCCAGGCCTTTGAGAAGGGCATGTACAACGGCAGCACCCGTCCCATGGACGCCACCGTGGAGTACGATTCCAAGGGGATAGAGGTCCCCACAGATAACCTGAAGTACGATTTCAACGGCGACGGCAAGTCCGACGACGCCGATGCCCAGGCGCTCCTCGACTACGTCACCTTCGGCGCGGCCCTCAAGAAGAACTCTGAGAACGCCGACGTCAACGGCGACGGCAAAGTGAACACCTGGGACGTCCACATACTCCTCGGCAACGAGCTCTCCATGGAGGGCGCGGAGGACCTGGAGGTCACCGTCACCATCACCCTCAGCGACGCCGAGAGGGAGCGCCTCGCGCGGGAGAATCCCACCGGCGCGTATGTGGAGGCCTACATCTACGCCGCGCCTAAGTCCACCGAGGAGGGCGTTGTTCTCCCCACACTCAGCGTCCCCGTTCTCGCATATTACGGCAACTGGACCGACCCATCCATGTTCGACTACGGCACCGGCCGCCAGTGGTATGAGGACGACTTTACGGACCGTTACCCCTATATCTACGGCGAGATAGAGCCCCTGGCCACCAACGTCTTTATGAATGACTACAGTACATTCATCTTTGACGGCGACAGCGTCAACTCCTATGACGGCGTGGAGGTGTGCGTAGTCACGCCCATCCGCGCTGTGGGCAACGGCGTCGGCCGCATAACGTACACCGACGCCGAAGGCGTGAAACACGTTGAGTGGACCGACGAGTTCGGTGAGCTGCGCGCCCCCTACTACAGCGACGATTACGGGTTCTGGTACAGCTCCGAGCAGTATCTGGACCTCTACTGGCAGCCCTCCGAGGACCTGCCCGATGGGACTAAGATCGAGATCTCTATCATCCTGGCCCCGGAGTATTACGCCAAATATGACTACGACTGGGAAAAACTCACCGACGGCGACGAGTCCAACGGGGAGCTGGGCAAGGGCGCGTACCTCAACTTCACCTTCACCCTGGATAACACCGCCCCCGAGGTCATAGAGGGCGCGGACAAGACCTACTGGGTGATGGAGGACGGCGAGCGGCACGTCTACGTCACCGCCAAGGACAACGCCAGCGTCAACAAGATATCCCTCACCCCCGAGGACGGCTACGAGCCCGTCTACGCCTACGGCCCCTCCGAGTACGGCCCGGACGAGGAGATAAACTTCACCCCCACCGGCCCCGATGAGGAGGTCACCGTGAAGTTCGACGGCGTCTACGACTGCTACAACTCCTACGTGGACGGCTGCGACTACTGGACATACGAGGACGTACTGGGCGCCGACAACTACACCGTTGAGGTCATGGACTCCGCCGGTAACATCTCCACCTACGTGCTGGGCGTGGATATGGAGCCCACCGAGATAGTGGAGAGCGTCACCCTCAATAAGAAGTCCGTGGATCTGAGGCCCGGCGAGACCGCGCGGCTCACCGCCAAGCTCATGCCGAAGGCCCTGACGGATCACTCCGTCACCTGGTCCTCCAGCGACGACACCGTCGCTACCGTGGACCCGGACGGCACCGTGACGGGCGTCAGCTCCGGCAGCGCCACCATAACTGCCACCAGTGTGCTGGGAGACAGCGAGGGCAATAAAATCTCCGCAATCTGCTCTGTCAATGTCTACGAGCTCAAGGTCACAGCCAACGGCGTTTTCAGCGACGAGGACGCCGAGAACCATTTCTACAACTGGAACTTCGAGGACGACACCTTTGAGTCCTACGGCGACCTCGCCATGTTCCCCGACACCGCGGGCACGATAGATGATGAGAGTTTCTACATCTTTGACGCCGGTATCGACGATGACTACAACTACAACATGTATAAGCTGAGCCGCGAGACGGGTGATGTGATCGATGGTCCATGGCCCTGGGACGCCACTGACGCCATAGCCGTCTGGGATATGGCCCCTTCCAAGGGCGGTCTTAACTGGACCTACTACTACTTCATCATGATCGAGGACAACGCCCAGGAGCCCACATATGAGGGCTTTGAGCTCAATGACGACACCGCCAGACTCCACGGCATAGCCTCCGTTGACGCTGAGTGGGAGTACACCGACGATGAGACCGGGGAGAAGTACAATGGCGACCTCATAATCTTCGCCCTGGACGATGAGAACAACAAGGTCTACGAGTTCCTGGTGTACACAAATTCTGAGGGCAAGCGCGCCGCGCTCTCCAGCGTGGCGGACACCGACCTTCCCGCTTACGCCGAATACGGCAACAGCCCCTGGTCCAACATGGTCCTGGGCGAGGACGGGGCCCTCTACTACTCCGTTAAGACTGAGGAGGAGACCAGTGAGATCTACCGGCTGGCCTACGACGAGAAGACCGACATCTACCATTCGATCTTCCTAGGCGACTTCGGTTACTACGTCTACCCCGGACTCATCCTTGAGGTCACGCTCAATGACCCCGACGCCGTGCCGGACTACACCGCCGCGGTGAGGGACGTGGAGCACGTGGAGGCCGTCAGCCTCAGTACCGAGGAGCTTGCCGAGGTCGCGGAGAGGGAGGAGAGCGCCCCCAGCGTTACCCCCACCGGCTCCCTCAACAGTGTTGACCTGCCCACCGAGCCTGTCGACTCCGAGGACGATTCCACCGGCCTCAAGCTGGACACCGAGAACCACACCCTCACCCTGCCGGTGTATGTCTCTGACTTCACCAACAGCAAGTTCACCGTCAGCTACAATGCCAACGTCCTTGACTACGCCGGCATAGAGCCCACCGGCAAGACCCTTGTCAGCGCCGCCGTCACCGCGCCTGGCGAGATCACCGTGGGCGCCGCCGCCGCTGGCGATGTGGACGGCAAGATAGCTGAGCTCACCTTTACCTACGACCCCGCCTCCTTCGAGCGTGCTCCCGAGTTCGGCATGACCCTCGTTGAGGACAATAAGACCGAGATTTCGGATCCCTACGAGGAGCCCGTGGGCACAGTGACCATCCCCGCCATCGAGGATGATTCCACCTACGACGACGAGACCGACCTCGAGAACTGCCCGAGCGCCGTTTACACTGACGCCGCTAAGATCCAGAATGAGTGGTATCACGAGTACGTTGACTACGTCACGAAGAAGGGCGTCATGAAGGGCCGCGACGATGGTTCCTTCGATGCCTACGCCACCCTCACGAGGGCGGAGCTCTGGACCATGCTCTCAAGGCTGGATCCCACCTTCACCCCCGAGACTCTGCCGACCGACGCCACTTGGGCTGATACCTATCAGCGTTGGGCTATGTCCGCTGGCGTCTCTGACGGCACCGACCCGTTCCGGGGTGTGACCCGTCAGGAGGCCGTGACCATGATCTACCGTTTCGCGAAGTACATTGGCGTTGACGTTTCCGCCGCTGCCGACCTCACGTCCTTCAAGGATGCCGGCGCCGTAGCCGACTGGGCCGGGGACGCCATGAGCTGGGCAGTCGCGAAGGGGATAATCGAGGGCGACGACACCGGCGCGCTCAATCCCAACAGCACCGCGCTCCGCTCCCACATCGCGAAGATCGTGGCGGTCTACATGCAGGTTATCTGAGGCAAGCGCAAAAACCCAATAAGCGCGCAACAAACTGGGGCGGCCGGAATTCCGGCCGCCCCACAGTGCGTCGGGCCTTTGCCCGACAGCTCAAATTCCGTAGTCCGGCAGGGCAAATATCTCAAACACGCCGTCCGTGTTGTAACGGCAGATGTCAATGCGGTGGGGCGCGGAACCGGTGGAGTCCTCGTAGAGGATGGAGAAGACCGCGCCGGAGTCCTGGGGCGCGCTGTATTCGCCGCTGAAGTCAACGGTTGCGTAACGGATGTTTTTATCCTTTGTGAACTCGTCCGTCACGTCCACCTTGCGGACTTCTTCGCCGTCCACCTCCACGAGGGCCCAGACCCTCTCAACGTCCAGCTCCGAGACGGCTATCGTGACGCCGGCCTTGAGGGTCAAGCTGATGACATCGCCCTGGCGCTTGCACTCGTTCTCGAGAATGCTGACGTCCACCTTCGGGAGAAACCTAGTCACCGCCCACTGGAGGTCAAGGGTGAAGACCTCCGTGCGGCTCTGGCCGCCCTCGGAAATCGAGAGCACCGCGTTGTCAAAGTATAGGTCCTCCAGGGCGCTAACCTCCACCGTGCCGGTGTAGACGCCGGAGGAGCCGCGAAGGGCGCCGGTGTACTCGCCGAATGTGACGCTGACGGATGTGTCCTGGGTGTAGGATTTGGGGACGGCGGTGAATTTGACCGTCATAGTCCCCTTCGTGAGGTCGGTCTCGACACACTCATAGTCAATGGAGGCGAAGAGGCTCTCCTGGGCGGTGATGCGCTGGTCGATGTAGCTGGTGAGGTCCGAGATGTCAGACCTCAGGCTGTTTATCTCCCGGAGGTACTCGCCCCGCAGGTTCTCGATGTCGGTTTTTAGATCCCGGGCCGCATTTATGAGGAATACCGCCAGGACGATGATAACTACGAACTTCCAGACGTTCCTGGGCTCGGGCATGTGCGTGGGACGGGCCTCGCCCCGGATGGTTTTGTTGACCCTGTTTTTATAGATGACAAGGTACCCCGCTACAAGTCCCACCGCCAGGGCGGCGAGGAATACGGTGAGTAATAAGCGCATATTTATACTGCTCATTTTGGACCTCCTATATCCCGAAGTATTCTTTAAATATGTTGTAGTATGTGCGGGTGACGTCAAGTTTGCGGCCGTCGGACATGACGAGCACGAACTTCATGGAGAGAGAGGGGATTATCTTCTTCACCTTGCCCCGCTCGATGATGACGGAGTTGCTTATCCGGAGAAATCTGGCGGGGTCCAGCATGTAGCACAGCTCATAGAGCCTATCCCGAGTCTCATAGGTGCCGTCAACGGTGTGGACCTCCACCGTGTGGCCGTAGGACTCGATGTAGATTATGTCCTCCGTGGCGATGTGCAGGCGCCGCCCCTCCTGATCCCGCACGGGTATGTGGCTGACGAACCGCTCGGACTCAGAGAGGACAAATCCGGCGGAGTCGTCAAGCTCAAAGCCGTGGGACGTGAGGAATTCCGCCACCCGGTCGTAGCTCTCCTCGCTGACGGCTAAGCGTATTTTCATGTACTTCCCCCCTTTTCAATTTCCATTATAATTGCCGCAAAATAAAAATCAATGGCCCGCGCACAGGTTGCACCGGCCGGGAGCACGGTTTGCAGTCTGGGACACTCAATTACCGTTTGACAAGGGGACTGCGGGGATGTAAAATTGTCCTATCGAAATGGGGGTGCTGGGATGTCAGAGAATGCGGATCTCAAGCTCTACGCCGATATGGACGGCTTGCTTTTGAAGATAAACGATCTCCTGTTGGCCCTGGAGGCCCTACTGGGGAAACTGCCCGCCGTGGCCGGTGATGATGGGCGGGAGAAACTCATCACCCTCATTGTCCAACTCAGGGAGCAGCGCGCCTGGTATGAGAGGACGCTGAGGGAGAAAATGGAGTCCCTAAAGGGGAGCGGCGTCATGATCCCGGGGCTCATAGGCGCTGTGAGTGCCTCGCCTGTCGCGAACTACGCCAGTTACGGCAAGTTGTGGTGGCTCTCCCGCAAGGCGAGGAAACAGGTGAGGGACGGGCTGAAGGGGAAGAGAGGGACGGACTCGGAAACGGGCTCCGTGATACCCTCGACCCCGGAGGAGTTAGAGGCGTCCCTGAATGATTACTTCAAGAGCGCCCTGGTCCTCACGCATGAGGGCGAGGGCGCCTCAGAGGAGCTGCGCTCACAGATGGAGACGCTGGGTGGCATGGTGCGGACCTCCGCCCGGCTCGTGAACGGCGTCACTGATATCCCGGATATTACGCTCCATAGGCGCGGGTCCTGGGGGCATGACGGCGCGGCGCCGGCGCCGGGGGAAACTCAGGACCTTAAATTGAGCCTCGTGGAGTTCTCCGCCGTCGCGCCAAAAAACATAGTGAAGGGCGAGTACACGGTGATCGACGTCGTCATGTACGAGGAGCAGTTTAGGTATATCGTCGATGGGCTCCTTGAGAGCGCCGAGAGCCCCGCCCAGGAGGCCCGCTCCGGCGTGAGTGAGGTGGGCCAGGACGCCATGGTGAAGGTGGTTCTGAGCTCGCCGGACGTGGAGATAGGGGACGCCGAGGAGACGCGCCGGTGGCATGGGGGATATCTTGATTATAACTTCGCCGTGTTCCTGCCGGAGAACTACGCCAAGCACCAGGTCTTCTTCAGCGCCTCGGTGTATATTGACGACGTAATAGCCACGAGACTCAAATTCGTGGCCAAGTGCTCCTCCGCGGCGGAACAGAAACTGACGGTTACCCGGGAGGACGTCCTCTCCGCCTTCATATCCTACGCCAGCCAGGACAGGAACCGGGTGGCCACGGTGATACAGGGCATGAAGAAGGTGCGGCCGGACATGGACGTATTCTTTGACGTGGAGAACCTTCGCAGCGGCGAGGACTGGGAGCTGGCCCTCCACCGGGAGATAGAGAAGAGGGACGTTTTTTTCCTCTGCTGGTCGAATTACGCCCGCCAGTCTAAGTGGGTGAATATGGAGTGGCGGTACGCCCTGAGTCAGAAGGGCCCGGAGTGCATAGAGCCCATCCCCTTTGAGACCCCGGACATCTGCCCGCCGCCCAGCGAGCTCAGCGGAAAGCACTTCAACGATAAACTCCTCTACATAATAAACATGGGCGGGGGACACGGCGCCGCGCAGCCCTGACGGCAGCGCCCCGCCGAACCCGCGAGTTTGGGGGTGATGGACATGGGAGACAGACCGAGAACGGTGAGGCCGGACGAGGTGGAGGGGAAACCCTTCCTCTTTGTCAGCTACTCAAGGCAGGACCTTGAGCCGGTGCAGGATATACTCAGGATACTGCGGGCGAACCACTTCCGTTTCTGGTACGATATGGGGCTCAAGTCCGGCGTCGAGTGGGCGGAGGAGCTGGGGAAAAAGATCGACCAGTGCGACCAGTTCCTGGTGATCATATCGTCGAACTCGGTGAAATCGAAATTTGTCCGCAAAGAGATCGGCATGGCCACGGAGCTGGACAAGAATATCGTGGTCATATACATAGAGGAGACGGTGCTGAGCAGCGGTCTCAGCCTTCTACTGGGGGACATACAGTCGATACACCGGTCGTTCTACTCCCGGGAGAGCGATTTCCAGCGGTCCCTCTGCGAGGCGATATCAAGTAACACGCTCTACCAGAGCGCGGAGGTCTTCACCCCGGAGAGGACCGGGGACGCGGAGCGGGGATTCATGGGGAGCTATACCATCCTCAGTAAACTGGGCGCCGGTGGTATCGCCCAGGTGTTCCTCGCGAGGCACAACAGGACCGGGGCGCTCTCTGCGGTGAAGTGCGGCAATATCGGGGACTCATACATGGGGAACGTGACGCTTGAGTGTTTTGAGACCGAGCGGGCGGTCCTCTCGGAGCTCATGAGCTCCTCCTGCCCCAATGTGCCGGTGCTCTTGGACTGGTACATGGACGAGAGACAGGTGTTCCTCATCGAGAGTTTCATATCCGGCGAGTCCCTGAAGTCGGATACCGCGCTCTCCGAGGAGGAGGTGGTGGGCATAGGCCGGAAGGTGCTGAAAATTCTGGCGCGCCTCCACGAGAGCGGAATAGTCTACCGGGATATGAAACCCGGTAACCTCATCCGGGACAAATTCGGCGACATACACCTCATCGACTTCAATACGGCGATCCTGACCGAGACCGGCGGCGTCGCCCCGTGGATGCTCATGGGGACGAGGGGGTTTGCCGCCCCGGAGCAGTATAGCCGCAAGGCGCCCTGCGGGCCCACGGCGGATATCTATGGCCTGGGCAGGACGATGGAGTACCTACTAAGTCCCCAGAACTTTGACATGAACTCCCGCGCACCCATAAGATATTTAAGGCGGGATGTCTCCGTGGGGCTGGAGGCGGTTTTGGAGAGAATGACCGCCCCGGAGAGTGACGCGAGATACAGTACCGCCGGTGAGGCGGCGGAGGCCCTGGAGCGCTGCGGCAGTCTCGGCCCCATAAAGAGGGCCGCGCTGACCATCCGCTCCAACCGGGGAATAAGGCGTTACGCGGCCCAGGAGCGGGAGATCCGGGAGAGACGCCGCCGGGATATCGGCGAATTCACCCAGCGCCTCGACGGCGACTATGAGGAGATGTACGAGACAGAGAAGTTGAGCGATGACGACACCGAGACTCTGGACTAAATGTGAGGGTTTCCCGCCGCCGGATTTGCTTTTGACATTTTACACAATCAGTTTGGAGATCAATACGGCTTTTGCATAGAAAATCCACAAAAAACACCTTGACAAAATGGCAAAAATGGTTTATTTTTATAGCGACAAGTTAATATGTCGGATGAAGGATCTGGGAGAGACCACGCTATGTGGCGCCGAAGGGGAAGTGGCAGCAAACTCTCAGGCAAAAGGACCGGATGCGGACGACACTCTGGAAAGCAATTGCGCGCCGAAGAAGCAAGCCCGTCAAAGGGGATAATCTTTCAGGCCAAAAGACAGAGATGCACAGTGTGACCACTCTCGTGGTACGTCACTGTGCGTCTTTTTCTTTAAAGCCACAAAGCGCGGCAAGAACTTTCCGAAAAATAAATTTTGAAGGGGGAGCAAGAATGGAAAAAAAGACGCCGTTATACGAGGCCCACGTGAGGCACGGGGGAAAGATCGTGCCCTTCGCGGGGTATCTCCTGCCGGTGCAGTACGGCTCTGGGGTCATCGCGGAGCACCAGGCGGTGCGGACGGCCTGCGGGCTCTTTGACGTGTCCCACATGGGTGAGATCACCTGCCAGGGGCGTGACGCGTTTCGCAACCTCAACCACATTCTCACGAACGACTACACCACCATGTATGACGGCCAGGCCAGGTACAGCCCCATGTGCAACGAGGAGGGGGGCGTGGTGGACGACCTCATCGTCTACAAGGTGAGGGAGGAGAGCTACTTCATCGTGGTGAACGCCGCCAACAAGGACAAGGACTACGCCTGGATGCAAAGTCACGCCTTCGGCGACGCCGTGTTCACGGACATCTCCGAAAAAGTCGCCCAGATAGCCCTTCAGGGCCCGAGGGCCCCGGAGATACTGCGGAAACTCGCCTCCGAGGACCAGATACCGAAGAAGTACTATAGCTGCAAGTTCCACTGCGACGTGGCGGGGATGGACTGCATCATCTCCAAGACCGGCTACACCGGCGAGGACGGGTACGAACTCTACCTCGCGGCGGAGGACGCGGAGAGGATGTGGGAGCTGCTGTTGGAGAGCGGACGCCAGGAGGGCCTCATCTGCTGCGGCCTGGGGGCCCGGGATACCCTGCGCCTGGAGGCGGCCATGCCCCTCTACGGCCACGAGATGACGGACTCCATAACACCGTTGGAGGCGGGCCTCGGCACCTTCGTCAAGATGGGCAAGGAGGAGTTCGTGGGGAAGACCGCCCTTGAGAGCCGGGGCGCCCCGGAGAGGGTCCGCGTGGGGCTCAAGGCCACGGGGCGCGGCATACTTAGGGAGCACCTTGACGTCCTCATGGGCGGCGAGAAGATAGGCGTCACCACCTCCGGCACCTTCGCCCCGTACCTCAAGGAGTCCATCGCCATGGCGCTATTAGACGTCCGGCACGCCGAGATCGGCACGGCGGTGGAGGTAGACGTGCGTGGGCGGAAAGTGGCGGCAGAGATCGTGCCCCTGCCGTTTTACAAGAGGAGCAAAAAGTAATTTTTAGGACCTTAAACACCAATAAAATTATAAAGTGAGGTATTTATTATGAATCATCCTGATGAACTTCTTTACAGCAAGTCCCACGAGTGGGCGAAATTCCTGGACGACACCACGGCCCTCATCGGCCTCACGGACTACGCCCAGGACGCTCTGGGCGACCTGGTGTTCGTGAATCTCCCGGAGGTGGGGGACGAGGTCACGGCGGGTGAGGCGTTCGCGGATGTGGAGTCCGTGAAGGCGGTGTCCGACGTCTTCTCCCCGGTGACAGGGACGGTGGCCGAGATAAACGAGGACCTCTTGGACTCCCCCGAGATGATGAACGAGGACCCCTACGGCGCTTGGCTCATAAAGGTTGAGAACATCACGGACCGGGAGGAGCTCATGGACTCCGGAGATTATGTAAACTTCTACGAGAACCAGGAGTGACAGCGGGCGCGTAAAAAGTAGACCGGCGCGGTGCGCCGCGCCATGAGTTTGGAGGGAAACTTTATGGGTTCCTATTTATCAAATACGCCTGAGGAGCAGGCCCGCATGCTGCGGGATATAGGTTTTGAGAGTTTTGACGGCCTCTTCGCCCACATCCCGGAGGAGGTGAAGGTCCGGGAGCTCCACATCCCGGAGGGCCTCTCCGAGATGGAGGCCCTGGAGCAGGTGGAGGAGCTGGCGGAGCGGAACAGGCGTTTCCGCCGCATTTTCCGGGGCGCCGGGGCCTACGACCACTACATACCGGCGATAGTCAAGAGCGTCACGTCAAAAGAGGAGTTCGTGACGGCCTACACCCCCTATCAGGCGGAGATAAGCCAGGGGGTATTGCAGTCCATATTCGAGTACCAGACGATGATATGCGAGCTGACGGGCATGGAGGCCAGCAACGCCTCTGTCTATGACGGCGGTACCGCCGCCGCCGAGGCCGTGGCCATGTGCAGGGACCGGAAACGCCAGACGGCGCTCATTTCCGGGGCGGTGGACCCCCAGGTGCTCCGGGTGATACGCACCTACTGCCACGGCAGCGGCGCCGATGTCGTTGTGGTGCCGGAGAGGGAGGGCGCCACGGACGTGGAGGCGCTGAAGACGCTCTTAGCTGAAAATAGCGCCGCCTGCCTATACATCCAGTACCCGAATTTTTACGGCGTCATCGAGGACGCGGAGCTCCTGGGGAGCCTTGCCCACGAGGCAGGAGCCAAGTTCATAATGGGCTGCAACCCCATCGCCCTGGCGCTCCTCAAGACCCCCGGCGAGTGCGGCGCGGATATCGCGGTGGGGGAGGGACAGCCCCTGGGGCTGGGCCTCAACTTCGGCGGGCCGTATTTGGGATTTATGGCGGCCAGCGACAAGATGGTCCGCAAGCTCCCCGGCAGGATCGTGGGGGAGACGGTGGACAGCGAGGGCCGCAGGGCCTTCGTGCTGACGCTCCAGGCGAGGGAACAGCATATTCGCCGGGAGAAGGCCAGCAGCAATATCTGCTCAAACGAGGCACTCTGCGCCCTGACGGCCGCGGTCTACCTCTCCGCCATGGGAGAGAGGGGGCTAAAGGAGTGCGCCCAGCTTTGCCTCTCAAAGGCGCACTACCTCCAGCGCCAGTTGGAGGGCGCGGGATTTAGGCTAAAGTACGATAGGCCGTTTTTCCACGAATTTGTCACCGTGTCCGAAAAGGACACGGGTACCGTCCTGAAGGCGCTGGAGGAGCGGGGGATACTCGGCGGACTGCCGCTGGGGGACCACAAGATGCTCTGGTGCGCCACCGAGAAGAACAGCCGCGGGGACATAGAGCGCGTCGCGGCGATCGTGAAGGAGGCGTGACATGAAACTTATATTTGAGCGGGGCCATGAGGGCCAGGGGTGCACCGTCCTTCCGGAGCCGGACGTGCCGGAGTTCCACCTGGAGACGCCCGGGAGGGAACTGCCCCTCCGCCTGCCCCACGTGTCCGAGAACGAGATAAGCCGCCATTACACCGAGCTCGCGGGCGAGGTACACGGCGTCAACAGCGGGTTCTACCCCCTGGGCTCCTGTACCATGAAGTATAACCCCAAGGTGAATGAGGTCGCCGCCGCCCTCCCGGGGTTCACCGGCATCCATCCGCTCCAGCCCGTGGGGACCGTCCAGGGGTGCCTTGACGTCCTCAAAAGGGCCCAGGAACTCCTCTGCGAGATAACCGGCATGGACGACATGACAATGCAGCCCGCCGCTGGAGCCCACGGGGAGTTCACGGGACTTTTGCTCATAAAGGCGTACCACGAGAGCCGCGGGGACAAAAAGCGCACGAAGATCATCGTCCCGGACTCCGCTCACGGCACGAATCCCGCCAGCGCCGTGATGGCGGGGTTTGAGGTGGTGAACATCCCCTCCGGGGCGGACGGCTGCGTGGACCTTGATAAACTCCGTGAGGCGGTGGGGGACGACACCGCCGGCCTCATGCTCACGAACCCCAACACCGTGGGCCTCTTTGACAGGAACATATTGGAGATAACCTCCATCGTCCACAAGGCCGGGGGCCTCAACTACTACGACGGGGCGAACCTCAACGCCATCATGGGGATCGCCCGGCCCGGTGACATGGGCTTTGACGTGGTGCACATAAACCTCCACAAGACGTTCTCCACCCCCCACGGGGGCGGCGGACCCGGCAGCGGGCCCGTGGGGTGCAAGGCGTTTCTCAGCGATTTCCTCCCGGGGCCACAGCCGGTTTGGGACGGCGACGATCTGACCCTCGCCATGCCGCCCAGGTCCATCGGCAGCGTCAGGACGTTCTACGGGAACTTCCTCGTGGTGGTGAAGGCGCTGACGTACATCATGATACTTGGCCGCTCCGGCGTCGCCGACGCCGCCCGCAACGCGGTGCTCAACGCAAACTACATGATGCGCCGCCTCCGGGACATATACCATATGGCCTTTGACGACGTCTGTATGCACGAGTTCGTCATGAGTCTTGAGAACATGAAACACGATTGGGACGTCTCCGCCATGGACGTGGCAAAGGCGCTCTTGGACTACGGCATCCATCCCCCCACGATGTACTTCCCGCTCATAGTCCACGAGGCGCTGATGGTGGAGCCCACGGAGACTGAGAGCCGCGAGACCCTGGACGAGGCCATCGCGGTGTTCCGGGAGATCTACGAGCTCTCCCAATCCGACCCGGAGAGGCTCCGGGCCGCCCCGTCCCGCACCAGCATTGGTAGGCCCGACGAGGTGCAGGCCGCGAGAAAGCCGGTCCTCCGCTACGCCTTCCCGGACGGGTGGAAGTGAGTTATGATAGAGAGACTCAGCGTTTACTCCACCGAGAGCCAGGACCCCTACAGGAACCTCGCAATCGAGCTCGGCCTCACCATGGCCGTGGAGCCCGGGGAGTGCATACTATTTCTCTGGCAGAATAGGAAGACGGTCGTCATAGGCAAGAACCAGAACTGCTGGAGGGAGTGCCGTGTCAGTGAGTTGGAGGCGGCGGGCGGGCATCTCGCCCGCCGCCTCTCCGGCGGAGGGGCTGTCTTCCACGACCTGGGGAACCTCAACTTTACCTTCTGTGTGCGGGAGGAGGACGAGGACGTCCCCCGGCAGATGGAGGTCATACTAAGGGCTGTGAGGGGCCTTGGGATCGAGGCCGCGATGTCCGGCCGCAACGACCTCACCGCCCAGGGACGGAAGTTCTCCGGGAACGCCTTTTGCCGCTCCGGCGGCCGGTGCTGTCACCACGGCACGCTCCTTGTGGACGTGGACCGGCGGGAGATGGAGAGGTACTTAAATGTCAGAGCCGAGAAGTTGAGGTCAAACGGCGTGGAGTCCGTCAGGTCGAGGACGGTGAATCTAAAGGAGCTCTGCCCCGGGCTCACCATACCGGCCCTCAAGAGCGCCCTTGCGGAGGCGTTCGCACAGACCTACGGCCTCCCGGCGGTGGAACTACCCGATAGCCGGGTGGACTGGAGCGAGGTCGAGAGGTGGGAGGCGCAGTTCGCCTCCTGGGAGTGGAAGTACGGCCGCCGGATAGCTTTCCAAAATGAGATAGAGCGCCGTTTCCCCTGGGGCGGCATAAGCATCGGGTTCAATGTGGAGGCCGGCGTCATACGGGAGGCGAGGGTCTACTCCGACGCCATGGATGAGTCGTTTCCTTCCGAATTGGAAAAACTCCTCACCGGCTGCCGGTATGACACGGGGGATATCGTCTCAAAGCTTGACGGCCTCTCCGCGGAGCCTGGGGAAATTGTGCGCGACATAAAGGAATTTATCTTATCCGCTCTGTGAGCGGAAAGGGAGGGGAACATGGGCGATAGATTTGATTTGACCATCATAGGCGGCGGCCCGGCGGGGTACACCGCGGCGTTTGAGGCCGCGGGACTCGGTATGCGGACGCTCCTTATTGAGGGGCGGGAGCTGGGCGGCACGTGCCTCAATAGGGGGTGCATCCCCACAAAGTCGCTCCTCCACTCAGCGGAGCTCTACTCCGCAGCCCGGGGCGGCGCCAGGTTCGGCATACACGTCGAGGGTTTAAGCTACGACATGGGCGAGATCCAGCGGAGAAAGGCGGAGGTCGTATCTGAGCTCCGTGAGGGTCTGGAGATACGCCTTAAAAAGAATAAGATAACCGTCGTGGGCGGTTTCGCGACATTGACTGACGCCCACACGGTAAAATCAAGCGACGGGCAGGAGTTCTCATCTGAGAGGGTGCTCATCGCCACGGGCTCCGTCCCCGCGGTGCCGCCGATACCCGGCGCGGAGCTCCCGGACGTCGTGACCAGCGACCAACTCCTTGAGAGGGCCCAGGTGTACCCCAGTCTTGTCATAGTGGGCGGCGGGGTCATCGGTATGGAGTTCGCCTCCATCTACAGCGACCTTGGCGCCCGGGTGACGGTCATCGAGTTTATGGACAACATACTCCCCAATATGGATAGGGAGATATCCCGGAATTTAAAGATGATCCTCGGCAAGCGGGGTGTTGATATCCACACCAGTTCCCGCGTGGAGAGCATAGCCCGGGAGGACGGGCGGCTCGTCTGCCGCTATGTGGAGAAGGAGGAGCACCGGGAGGCACCGGCGGATGGGATACTCATCGCCACGGGCCGCAGGCCGAATACGGACGGCCTCTTCGCCCCGGGGTTCGGCGTGGAGATGGAGCGCGGGCGCATCGTGACCGATGGGAACGGCGAGACGAGCGTGCCGGGCGTCTACGCCGTTGGGGACGTGACCGGGGGTTCCATGCTTGCCCACGCCGCCGCCGCCGAGGCCCTGAACGCCGTCCGCCACATGGCGGGCAAGGGGGCAGTTTACAGTATGGACAACGTGCCCGGGTGCGTCTACACGAACCCGGAGATCGGTACCGTGGGGATCACCCAGGACGAGGCGAAGCACCGGGGCATGGACATCACGATAAAGAAGTACCCCATGTCCGCAAACGGCAAGACGGTGCTTGCGGGGTTAGAGAGGGGATTTATAAAGGTCGTGGCAGATAAGAGTACCGGCAGGATACTCGGCGCCCAGATGATGTGCGCCCGGGCCACGGATATGATAAGTGAGTTCACGGCGGCCATCGAGAATGGACTCACGCTCGAGAGCCTCGCGAAGGTCATCTATCCCCACCCCACATTCAGCGAGGCGATAGGGGAGACTGTGCGTTAAGACTTTCGACGATATGTAATTATTAATATGCGTCCGGCTCTAAAAAAAGGGCCGGACGCCGTTTTTTCCCATTATATCAAAATAAGAATGATGATATTGATCGACCTATCTTGTTTTTACTAAAGTTTGCTGGTATAATCTAAAGCACACAGCCGCGTCGATATGGGGGGAACACATTGGAGCGTATAAACAGATTCGGATTAGAGGAAGTGATGTCGGGCATACCCGGCGGGTTCTTCATCTATCACGCCGACGGGAACGAGGAGATAATCTACGCCAACAGCGAGGTGCTGTATCTCTACAAATGCGAGACGATGGAGCAGTTTCGGGAGCTGACTGGCAACTCCTTTAGAGGAATGGTACACCCCAGCGACTTGGATGAGGTGGAGCAGAGCATAGAGGAGCAGATCGTCAAGAACTGCCGGAACCTCGACTACGTCGAGTACCGAATCATCTGCCGTGACGGCGAGGTGCGCTGGGTGGAGGATTTCGGCCATTACGTAAAGAGCGATGTGTACGGCGGCGTGTTCTATGTGTTCATCAGCGACGTGACGGATAGGGTACAGAACCACACAAAGCGGGAGAATGAGCTTATAAGTGAACTGCGCGACCAGGAGCTGCTGCGCACGGCGCTCCAGAGCACGGCGTACTCCTACCGGGAGGTGTACATGCTGGACCTGGTCAACAGCTACTACCGTATGATCTACCCGGATAACCACAACGTGGCCGAGCGCGGAAATTACGCGGAGCTCATGGAGAGGCGCGTGGCATTCGAGAAGACCGACGCCCGGGTCCATGGGAACATTCGCCAGAGCCTCCAGCCGGAGGCGATACAGCAGGCCCTGGCGGAGGAGAACGTGGTGGAGTACCGCTACATATGCAACTTGCCGGACGGCGGCGAGGAGTGGTGCGTGGTGGCCTTCACCGTCAATGAGCGGGTGGACGGCGTGCCCGTCTCCGTGGTGATGGGTATCCGGAGCATTGAGCATATCATCCGCAGTGAGGAGAGGCAAAACGCCATCCTGAAGGACGCCCTCATCCAGGCGCGCCAGGCCAATGAGGCGAAGAATATGTTCCTCGCCAATATGTCCCACGACATCCGCACGCCCATGAACGCCATAGTGGGTTTCTCGGCACTCCTTGAGAGGGAGGCGGAGAACCCGGAGAAAGTTCGCAAGTACGCCCAGAGGATCGCCACCTCCAGCCGGCACCTCCTGGGGCTTATTAACGACATCCTGGATATGAGCAGGATCGAGAGCGGGAATATGGCGCTAAACGTGGCCCAGATCTCGACGGGTGAGTTCCTTGACGGCATATCCTCCATCATACTGCCCCAGGCCAGGAAAAAGAACCAGAACTTCACCATCAACGTGAAGGATCAGCCGCCGGAGTGGATAATGGGCGACCAGCTGCGCCTGGAGCAGGTGATAATCAATCTGCTGACAAACGCGGTGAAGTACACCCCCGAGGGCGGCAATATCGAGCTCGGCGTCATAAACTGCGGCCAGCGGAAGCCGAACTATGCCCACCTGCGGTTCGTCGTCACCGACGACGGCATCGGCATGAGCGAGGAGTTCCAGAAGACGATATTTGACCCCTTCACGCGGGAGGTCAACTCCATGACAAATAAGGTCCAGGGCACCGGCCTCGGCATGGCTATAACGAAGAATCTTGTGGCGCTCATGAGCGGCGCCATATCCGTGAGGAGCAGGAAGGGCGAGGGGAGCACCTTCACGGTGGACCTGGAGTTTGCCCTGCCCGTCCAGACGGTGAGGCCCGAGCCCGTAAAACCCAAGGAGGACACCGAGCGGGTGCTCGTGGGAAAGAGGATCTTGTGCGCCGAGGACAACGAGATAAACGCTGAGATCCTCGGCGAGGTCCTAAAGCTGGAGGGCGTGAGTTTCGACATAGCCCATGACGGCGTCGAGGCGGTGGAGATGTTCGTGAACTCAGAGCCCGGGTACTACGACATGATACTTATGGACATCCAGATGCCCAGGATGAACGGCTACGAAGCCACAATGGCGATCCGCGCTAGCGGGCACCCGGACGCCCTCACCGTGCCCATAGCCGCCATGACGGCGAATGCGTTCACCGAGGACGTGCAGAGAGCGCTCAGTAGCGGCATGAACGAGCACATCTCAAAGCCGATAGACATCGCCGCACTCCATGAGACCTTCAAGCGCATGATGTCCGCAAAATAACGGCGAGAAATAATATAGAGCCCGAGAGAATCAAAGAAGGGTAGTTGATTGCAAATGGCGCGGGATATCAGCGACGATTACACTTTTGAGGTACGTAAGATACTGCATGATTTCTGCATCTTCTCGAATTGCAGGGGATATAAGCAGACGTACGTTGCTGTCAATATGGCGATACGCGACCCGGAAAGCCTTGTGCTGATCTCAAAACGCCTCTATAGGGACGTGGCGAAGGACCAGGATACCGAGGGAAATTGCGTGGAGAGAAATATACGCACAGTGTCCCGGGCGGCCTGGAAGAACAATAGGGGGCTACTTGAGGAGCTCGCCGGAGGGCCCCTGACCCGGGCGCCTACGGCGGCGCAATTCATCTCGATTTTGGTGGCATACGTCACCAAGGAAAAGATGGAACAAAAATAATAGACAACACCGAGGACTGCAAAATATGCGATCCTCGGTGTTCATTTTCTATTCCAGTGCGAGGTCGTTGGCCCACGCGAGGATGTCCTCCGATGAGGCGCCGGCGGAGAAACGGTGTCCCTCCAGCCACGCGGCGCCGCCCGCGGCGGCCCTCAGCGCCGAATCGCTGCTGCCAAATCCGCTGCTGGCGGAGGTGCAGAAGGCGACGAGCGTCTTGCCGGTGAAGTCGTAGCTCTCAATAAATGTGCTCATGATCCGAGGCGCTTCGCCCCACCATATCGGATATCCAATAAATACCACATCGTACTGTTCCATATTCTCAACGGAGCCGGAGATCGCTGGGCGGGCGTCGGGGTCGTCCATCTCAACAGAGGAACGGCTTTTTGAGTTGCCGTAATCCAGGTCCTCCTCCGTGTAGGGCTCGGCGGGTGTTATCTCGTATATGTCGGCGCCGAGGCTATCGGCAAGTTTCTGAGCCACGCCCTCGGTGTTGTTGGTAGCGGAGAAATAGGCAACAAGTATTTTGCTGCCCTCGGGGGTGTCATCAGGCTCGGAGGGGGAGTCCTCCGGCGGTGTGTCAGGCGTATCATTGGGCTGCGGGGTCTCGTCCTCCGGGGTGGAGGGGGTGTCGGGCTCATTTGGAGTATTGTTATCCTGGGGCGGTTCGGAATTGCTGTCCGGCTCAGTCTCGCCGGCGCAGGCCGCGAGGGACAGGACCATCACGGCCGCCAGTAAAATACACAGCGCTCTTTTCATTTTAGGCCTCCGTACTGCTCGTCGTCCACAGGCTCCAGCCACTCGTTGGAGCCGTTCTCGCCGGGGACCTCGATGGCGAGGTGAGAGAACCAACTGTCCGGCGCGGCGCCGTGCCAGTGCTTGACGCCCTCGGGAATGTTTACGCAGTCGCCGGGTCTCATCTCCACGGCGGGTTTGCCCCACTCCTGGTAATAGCCGCGTCCTCCGACGCAGATGAGGATCTGTCCGCCGCCTTTATCTGCGTGATGGACGTGCCAATTATTGCGGCATCCGGGCTCGAAGGTCACGTTGAAGATGCCCACCTGCTCGCGGGACACGGGGGCCAGGTAGCTCTGCCCGGAGAAATACTGCTTGAAACCGTCGTTGGGCGCGCCTATGGGGAAGAGAATGGTGTTCTGATACCTGTCCCTCTCCGTCAGCTCCGGCTCCGCCTCGTTCCACACGTCCTTGGCGAGTCTGAACACAGCCCAGGCCTTGGGCCAGCCCACGTAGAAACCGACGTGGGTCACAATGGCGGCGATCTCCGCCCTCGTAACCCCGTGGGCCTTGGCGTTCTCCAGGTGGTAGATGAGGGACGAGTCGGTGATGCCGGAGGACATCAGCGCCACCACGGTGATGACACAACGGGTCTTGAGGTCGATGTCGTGATTGTTCCAGTTCTCGCCGAAGAGGACGTCGTCGTTATAGTGGGCAAAATCCGGCGCGAAGGTGCCCAGTTGATCCCTTCCGGCGGTTTGAGTGATTTTTTCCATTTTGTTTTCCTCCTATAGTTGATGATCATGAAGTGATGAAGTACCGTTACCGTGCGAAAAAGCCGGGATACTGCAAGACTTGGCGCGCTCTAAAGCTCTTTTTGGTTCTTTATTAATGCGAGAACATGTCATTTAGTCTCCCAACAACTTCCTCACGCAGTTATACGTGATCTCATAGATCGACATAAATACGTAGTTGACGCCCGCCTCATCCATAGCCGTCCGCTGTTTTTCAGTGACGTAGGTGTAGGGGTATATGCCGAACATAAACGGGAAAAAGGTGTAGATGAAATCCTGTTTCTGCTGCGCCGCCATATCTGGAAAATACTTATCGAGAGCCGCCCTGACCGTGCGGATGGATTCGCCATACGCGACCTTAAAATCTCTCAGGTGCTCCGGGCGGCTGCCGGTCTCCATGTCGTAGTGGTTCATGGACATGATCTTCAAAAGCTGCTCACGATCGCTGAGAGAGTTGGCCATCATTTTCGCAAAGTCATCTTTTGACATCGCCTCGACCCAATCCATGGCGTCCTTGAGCGAGGCGCTCCACAGCTCATACTCGCGTTTCAGCAGCGCCAGGAAGATCTCCTCTTTCGTCTGAAAGTAGTTGTAAATGGAGGTGCGCGTGAAACTGGTGGCGTTCCCGATCTCCTTGATGGTGATCTCCTTGAAACTCATGGTCTGGTAGAGCTTTTCGCAGGCGTTGATGATCTCCTCTCTGCGGGCCTCTGTCAGCTCCGGCGATCCTTTTGGCATATTGCGGCCTCCTTATTTTTTACGGCGTCCTCTTGAAAGACAGGCATTTTCCAATAACTTCGCCGGTCTTCAGATACTCATAGGTGGGGAACTCGAAAAGTACAGGTTTCAGGGTCCTATAATCCACCTTGCCCTTCTCATTAAGATGTTCCTCCGCCACATAGGTGTTGTCGATGGTGCAGATGAAACTCTCAAAATTGGGCGTGTTGTAGACGTCCACAACGCTGCACTCTATCGTCAAAGGAGATTTGCGGATGACCGGCGCGCCGGCGTCGCCCAAATCATACTCAAACACATCGGATTTGTCCGCCTTCACCCCGCTGACCGAGCCCACAAAGTCGGCCTCCGGCAGCATCGCCTCGTCCACAAGATTGATAGAGAGCTTTTTAGTCCCCTTGATGCACCTGTTTATGAAGTGCGGCGCGGCGAGACTCACCAGCACCCTGTCGTGGCCGATGATCCCAATATGTGCCACCAGCGTCCAGGTGGGTTTCTCACCGTTCATGGCCCCGATAACCGTCACAGGCGTTGGATAAAGCGCCAGCAGCGACCCAACATTTTTCTTCATGATGATCAAATACCTCCTCCAGACTTGCAAGCATATACTGACACTGTGTCAGCACGATTAGTATAGCACTATTCTGACACGGCGTCAATATGTTTTTTGGGCTTAGTATATTATTTTATTATCAGGTTGACGAGCAGACCCGTCGCCAGGGAAAACACCATGACAAAGGCGATATACAAAAGGAAACGTCTCATGCCCAATACGATCTTCAGCGCGCCCAGGTTCGTAATTTTGGTGGCGGGGCCGGTTATCATGAAGGCCGAGGCGCTGCCCATGCTCATGCCCATCATGAGCCATTCACGTATGAGCGGGATCGTCCCGCCGCCGCAGGCGTAGAGGGGCACGCCGATGGTGGCCGCCATGAGGACACCGAAACCCTCATTGGCCTCGCCGAACAGGGCCGCGAACTTGTCCGCCGGGACGTACCGCTGGAAGAGCGCCGACAGCAACACGCCCAGCAAGAAGTACAGTCCCGTCGCTTTGATGTTTCTGCCGAGATTCAATAGAAACCGCATAAGGAGATTCGGGTGTGTGTCGTGACTGGCCCTGGGCTCAAAGCCCTCGAAATTGAAAAACGGCTTTTCTTTGTAGAAGATGTGTACCACGATGCCCGCCACAATGCCGCACACCGCGCAGGACACGATGCGGATCACAAGCGCTGTCACGCCTAAAGCGGTGGAGTACATGATGAGCTGGGGGTTCAGTAAGACGCTGGACATCATGAATGCCGCCAGCCAGTCGTGGCGCATGCCGTGTTTGGAGAAGGACGCCGCGATTGGGATCGTGCCGTACATACAGAGCGGGGAGGCGACGCCGAGGAGGCTCGCCGGTGGAGAGCTTGACGGCCACACGACCGGTTGGCGACCAGCCAAGAGCCTCATAAACCGCCACCATCCCCTCCGGGGAGATGTCGGCCGTCATGTAGACGGTGGGAACACCCAAATCGGGTTCCGTCTGACCCTCCGGCGGGGTGCTGTCATTTTCACTGTCTGTTGGCTCGTCGTCCTTCTCAGGAGCTTTTTCCGGCGGAGTTGCATTGTTTGACGGCTGGTCCTGATTTCCGGGATCATCCGCCGCCGGCTCATTCTGTGTACCGCAACCTGTGAATACCGTTGACAGTAACAGGAACGCGAGGGAGAGAGATAAAAACCGCTTTTTCATAATTGGGGCCTCCTTACAGCCGCTATTTTTCGCAGAACCGTACATATTCGGTAAATTTCAGTGTTATGCCAAGGCCGCGGACAAATTCAGCGATACCGCTGTCACCCTCATCGGTCGTCCAGGTATCCGTTACCATACTGTCAATTTTTCGGAAACCCGCCAGAACAGTGTCCTCGTAGAGATCGTTGAAAATAGACGGATACTCTCTCAATAGAGCCCGCTGAGCGAACTCCGGCAGGGCGGCCAGTGTCTCTTTTGTCACGAAACCGTTCAGACTGACGAGAATACCGCCGGGCTTTAATACCCGATAGCATTCCCGCAGAGCGGTGCTTTGATCGCCGATGCAGTTGATGATCCCGCCGTGGTCAGCGATCACGTCCACCGTGCAGCTTTTAAATGGTATATCGCAGAAATCCAATGATGCGTAGTACAAAAAAGGAGAGTCCAGTTCTTTATCCAGAAGGTGTTTCCACTCTTCCACTACGGTGTGGTTGAGGTCACTGACGATTATCTGTGCGGACGGGTCGGCCTGGAGAATGAACGGCATATATCCGCCGCCCGGTCCTGAACCAATGTCAAGAATAACACCGCCATGCTCCGCGATTTTCCGGCCGATTCTTAAATCGCTTGGCCGGCCACGTTCACCGATAACATTTCTGCCATACTTGCTGTCTGCCCAGCCGCCAGGCTGGCCCCAGGCGTCGTGCCAGTTTCGCGCGATCCAGCCCTCTGTTCGCATGTCCCGCTCCCACTGTACGACATCCGGGTCTGTTGCGTCCGGCACAAAATAGACAATACCGTCCTTCTCCTGAAAGGAACGGTTTGCGATACGAGCCAAAAGGCCGGTGCTCTCCAAAAGCTCATTCACGGAAACGCCGTACAGCTTGGAGAGTTCAAGCAGCAGTTCCACGTCCGGGAGTGCCGCCGCTGTCTCCCATTTGCTGACCGCCTGGGCGCTAACGCCCAGTTTCTCCGCCAGTTCTGCTTGAGAAAGACCCAATCTACGCCGGAGATCCGCAGTCCGCTTTCCAAAATGCCGTTTATTTATCATGCCATTCGCCCCTTCCTGTAATGTGATCATCATATCATGCCGGTGCAAAAAAAGAAAGCGACACGTATTCAATAATGTAGGAAAGAAACTCAACTGCCGGTTGTCGCATATCCATAGAAGAATAGCTTATAGGTGAAAGACCCCTCGGCAAATCGCTTAGTGTTATTATTCCCGCAGGAATTCTTTGTCCGCGCTTGTAAAACCGCTGTCATCGGAGATATACCGCTCTGCCCTCATGTGCAGATCGTATTTCTCTCGAAGTTCAGCGATTTGAGCCATCATGGGAGAGGCGTGATGTACGTCGATTGCGTGCTGATCTTCCCAACTGTCAATA
>CANQYW010000025.1 GCA_947628185.1 uncultured Oscillospiraceae bacterium | reverse complement strand
TCCACTCCGGCATAGGATACAGCGCACCAAGTACGTTTTTCTCTCTTTTAGGTGTCCACTAATCTTGACAAGTTTCGAGTTACCAGGGGGTTCCTTGGTAACTCTCTTCCCGTTTTACGGGGCTTTTTTCACAGCCCCTAAAATTAGGCCTCGATACCGTTTTGCTCACAGTGATACGCCAGAATGGCGATAAATCTTGTCACCGGCGGTTTTCCCTTCAAGGGATACCCTGCCCATTCGCACAGCAGATCGGGATTTCTCTCCCACGCCTTCTGAACGACCATGCGCATATCCTTCTCCACAGAACTCGGCGTGGTCCCGAAGTGTTTCGCAACTTCCGGATAGAGGACCCTTGTGACATCGGGCAGTTTATTCGGATCCTCGAGTACCAGGGATACGGCAGCCCTGTGCTAAGAATATGTCCGAAGTTCACGCGCAAAATAGGCCACATCACCCCCCGCGGTGGAAAACTTGTTGAAAGTGTGGAAAACTACTTGGTGATCACCCGTTATTATCGGCAATCGGACAACCGGCGGGCTGTTTTTTGCGGCTCGCCGGTTTTTTATTACCATTTTGTGGCTGATGGGCAAAAAAATTCTCGATTAAACCACTGTGCTACTGGAAAAGCGACGCGAGGTGTGATACAATATAGACCCTTGCGGTCAGAATAGGTTGCGTACAATTTTGTTTTCTGTTTCGGGAGTTAGTCATGATATTCGGAAAGTATATAAATAGGTACTACATAAAGCACGGCCCCAGGCTGCTCTTTGGGCTCCTGGCACTTTTGCTGGTTGACTATATCCAGCTCGTGATACCGAACCTCTACCAGATGGTGGTAAACGGCATCAACGACGGCGAGGTGCTTGTGGACGGCGTGGTGATGCGGTTCGACATGGACTTCCTGCTGGACAGGATATGCTTTCCCATGCTCGTCATAGTGATACTCATGGTGATAGGCCGGTTTTTATGGCGCATATGTTTCTTTGGCGCGGCCATAAAGGTGGAGACGGACCTCCGGAACAAGATGTTCGACCACTGCACCGAGCTCAACCAGGAGTACTACCAGGTCAACAAAGTGGGTACGCTCATGAGCCTCTTCACCAACGACATCGAGACCGTCCAGGACTGCTATGGCTCCGGCCTCTTGATGCTGGCGGACGCCCTGGCCCTCGGGGCTATGGCGCTCTACAGGATGTGGAGGATGGACCGCGTCCTCACCGGTTTTACCCTCATACCCATGGGGCTGCTGCTGGCGGTCAGCACGGTGGTGGGCAGCTACATGGAGCGCAAGTGGGACATACGCCAGGCGGCCTACTCCAAGCTTTCCGACTTCTCCCAGGAGTCCTTCTCCGGCATAGCGGTGGTGAAGGCGTTCGTCAAGGAGGCCAAGGAGCTCTGGGCCTTCAAGGCCCTCAACCGGGAGAACGAGGTGGCGAACGTTGAATTCACCAGGGCCTCGGTGCTGCTGCACATATTCGTGACGCTCTTTGTGGAGTCCGTCATATGCGTGGTGCTGGGTTACGGCGGATACCTCACCTACAAGGGCGAGTTCAACGCGGGGCAGCTGGTGGAGTACATCGGCTACTTCAACGCCATCGTTTGGCCCATAATGGCGGTCTCTGAGCTCATAGACATGACGAGCCGGGGCAAAGCCTCCCTCAAGCGCGTCAGCGAGCTCCTGGACGCCAGGCGCGAGGTGGTGGACCGGGAGGACGCCGCCGAGCTCAAGGACGTCCGGGGCGACATAGAGTTTAAAAATCTCACTTTCCGCTACCCGGACGGCGAGTATGACGTGCTGGACGGGGTGTCCTTCAAGATAAACGCCGGCGAGAGCGTCGGAATAGTGGGGAGGACCGGCGCCGGCAAGACCACGATAGTGGACCTGATCCTCAGGACCTACAACGTCCCTGACGGCACCCTCTTCGTGGACGGCCGCGACGTGAACTCCGTGAAGATAAAGGATGTCCGCGCCGCCTGCGCCTACGTCCCCCAGGACAACTTCCTCTTCAGCGACACCATCGCCAGGAACATCGCCTTCGCGGTGGACGGCGCCGCCGAGGGCGACGTGGTGAACGCCGCCGTGCTCTCGGACGTGGACGACAACATCCGGGAGTTCAGCGAGGGCTATAAGACGGTCCTGGGCGAGCGCGGCGTGACGGTCTCCGGCGGACAGAAACAGAGGATATCCATAGCCCGCGCGCTCCTGAAGGACGCCCCCATACTCATCTTGGATGACTCTGTCTCCGCCGTTGACACGGGCACCGAGAGGACGATCCTCAAGAACCTGGCGGAGTCCCGCGCCGGGCGCACCACAATACTTATAGCCCACCGCATCTCCACCATCGAGGGGCTTGACAAGATAATATACATCGAGGACGGCAAGGTGGTGGCTGTGGGTCCCCACAGCGGTCTCTACGAGACCTGCCCCGCGTACCGCCACATGGTGGACATCCAGAGACTTGAGGAGGAGGGGAGTGAGCTCAATGCGTGAATTTTTGCCGATAATCGTCGTCGTCGCCATAATCTGCGTGTTTGCGGCGCTCTTCCTCACGGCCTACGTTATGCTCCGCCGCCGGAAGGCAAACGTCACCTTCGACCGCAACATGCCCGACCGGGAGATAGTCAGCCGCCTCATGAAATACGCCCGGCCCCACTGGAGAAGTTTCCTCCTGGTGCTGGTGGTGATGGTGGCCTCCATCGCCTACGATATCGTTTCGCCCATAATCGTGGGCGACATCGAGGAGCTCATCAAGGACGACTTTGAACTAAATATCCTCTTTGAGTACGTGGCCGTGTACGCCGGGATACTCATAATCTCCATGGTCTGCACGTATTTTCAGTCCATCATCCTCCAGAAGACCGGCCAGAAGATACTCTCCTCCATCCGGCAGGACATCTTCACCCACATCGAGAGCCTGTCCCACAACCAGCTGAACCAGATCCCCGTGGGCAAGCTCGTCACCCGCGTCACCAACGACCCCAACGCCATATCCATGATGTTCACAAATATCCTGGTGAATATGGTGAAGAACGTCTTCGTGGTGGTGGGCGTCCTGGCGGCGATGCTCATAAAGAACTACATGCTCTCATTTATGGTATTGTGTTTTATCCCGTTTCTGCTCCTCTTCACCGTCATATTCCGCGCCTTCACAAGGCGCGTCTTCCGCACGGTGAAGGACAGGACCACCGACATAAACACCTACCTCTCCGAAAACCTCTCGGGCATAAAGATCACCCAGTCCTTCAACCGGGAGAAGCGCAAGCGTGAGGAGTTCCTTGAGAAGAGCAACGAGCTCAAGAAGGCCAAGCAGAACCAGATATTCGTCTTCGGCATCTTCCGGCCCATGGTCTACATGCTCTACATCTCCTCCGTGCTCTGCCTTCTATATCTGTGCGGGCGCGGATACATTAAGAACACCGAGTTCTTAGGGCAGGTCATCACCAGCGGCACCCTCGTCACATTCTATATGTACATATCGAAGTTCTTCAACCCCATCCAGACTCTTGCGGAGCAGTTTAACCAGCTCCAGTCGGCCTTCGCCTCCGCCGAGAAGATATTCTCCATATTCGACATGGAGCCCGAGCTCGTGGACGAGCCGGACGCCGTGGAGATCCAGGAGCTCCGTGGCGAGATCGAGTTCAAGGACGTGTGGTTCGCCTACAACCCCGGGGAGTGGGTGCTGAAGGGCGTGTCGTTCCACGTGAGCCCCAAGGAGACCGTGGCCTTCGTGGGCTCCACCGGCTCCGGGAAGACCACTATCTTGAGCCTCATCTGCCGCAACTATGACATACAAAAGGGCCAGATACTCATTGACGGGATAGATATAAAGCACATCAAGATATCCTCGCTCCGCCGCCACTTCGGACAGATGCTCCAGGACGTGTTCCTCTTCTCCGGCACCATCCGCAGCAACATAGTCCTCCGGGAGGAGAGTTTCACCGACGAGGAGATCTGGCAGGCATGCAAGTACGTGAATGCCGACCACTTCATTAATAAGTTGGAGGCCGGCCTCGACGAGCCCGTCCGGGAGCGGGGCAACAACTTCTCCGCGGGACAGCGGCAGCTTTTGAGTTTCGCCAGGACCATCCTCCACAAGCCGGAGGTCATGATTTTGGACGAGGCCACCGCCAACATCGACACGGAGACCGAGATACTCATCCAGGACTCCCTGGACCGCATGAAGAACATCGGCACGATGCTAATCGTTGCCCACAGGCTCTCCACCATCCAGCACGCGGACAACATAATCGTCCTGTCCCACGGCCAGATCTTGGAGCAGGGTACCCACCAGGAGCTCCTCCACAAGCGCGGCAGGTACTATAAGCTCTACTCCCTGCAATTCGAGAAACAGCGCAGCGCGCTGGAGAAAATGGCGTGAGCCCATAGACATAACACATACAAAATAACAGGGACTGTGAATAGCGGGCAGTTGCGCCCGGGTCTTCACAGTCCCCGTTTTTGTTACTTATGCTCAATAGTTCTCTGCGGGCTCGTAATCTAAGTAGGTCCTGAATACGCACTGGGCGGTCTCCAGGTCGTAGTAACTGGCGTAGTTTAACTCCAGCACCTCTATGAGCCCGCCCACCAGGGACACCTGCCGCGACTCGTAGTCCACCTTCATGTTGTCGAACCCCTCTATGGGAGTGCCGTCCGCGTAGTAGTAGGAGGATACCATGGTGTTGTAGTCGGTGACGTCGAGGATATACGGGGCGTCGAGGCCCAGGAGTGAGTCATAGATGGGCATGGCGCCCTCGATGGGTATTTCCGGCGGGACGGTCTCGCCCATGTGCTCAGAGAGGAAACTGTTCCAGTCCTCAAAACTCAGCTCCTTGAGCTCACCGGTGGCGCAGTTGTAGGTGAGTACGGTCTGCTCCTCGTCGTAGTCGCCCCGGAGGGAGAGGCCCACGGTGTCGCCGTACCACTCCGAGGACCAGAAGTGTTCGGAGTTATCGAGCGCTATCTTCTGCCACTCCTCCTCCGAGATGCCTGTGCTCTCCCGGGTGAGCACCGCGGCTATGGCGCCGTCGTCCCGCATGAGGGTTATGGCGTCGTCGGAGAATAGTATGTCGCCCTCCCCGGAGTAGACGCAGAAACTGTAGTCAAACCCCGTGATGGTGGAGCCGTCATAGGACGCCACTGCCATCTTGGGGGTCCCATCCTCCGTGGCCTCGGAGAGCATCAAAAGCTGCCCGTTGCGCTGGACGTCCGTGTAGACCGGGTCCACCACCACGCGCCCGTCCCGGGTCATGAGCCCGTAGAGGCACCCGTCTGAAGCCTCAAAGCCCTGGCCGTGGCGCTCACCGGCGAAGGGTATGAGGTCGCCGTAGTCCGGCCTTGTCAGCAGTTCGCCGGTGTAGTCCGGGTACCACCTGCCGCCCACCAGGGGCTTTATCTGGTGCTGGGCCACCTCGAAGTCGTAGATGGAGACGTAGCCCTCCTCCGCCACCAGCCTCTGGCCGCCGGGGGAGAGGAGCCAGTCGTAAATTACCCTGTTGGGCGACCCCTCCGGGGCGTCGGCGGGTATGACCACGTAGTTCGATATGACGAAGGGGTACTGCCCCCCGCGTATGGTCTCGGCGTTGGGCTCCACGCCCTCGAGTTTCAGCAGTTTCAGCCCCTCCGCCATGCGCATCTCCTCGGCGTAATAGTAGACGCTGTAGCCGATGGCCCCGGGGGAGTTGTCGTAACCCTTCACCGCCTCCATGAGCTCACCCATGGTGGTGATGACGTACTGGGTTGGGGCCTCCATCATGGGCTCGCCGCGCATCACGAGCCGCTCCATGAGCCCCTGACTGCCCGCGCCCTCGTTGCGCTGGAAGGGGATTATCTCCTGGTCGTCGCCGCCCAGCTCCTTCCAGTTCGTTATCTCGCCGGTGTAGATCCTGCGGGCCTCGTCGATTGTTATGGAGTCCACGGGGTTGCCCTCGTTGACTACGAAGACGAAGGCGTCGGAGGAGAAGGGCGTCATGAGCCAGTCAAAGTTCCGGCGCTCCCGCTCCTCGTAGACGTAGTCGTTGGCCTCGCCGGCGATGAGTATGTCCGCCGTGCCGTCCATGAGATTGAGGTAGGAGTTCGTGGTCTTGGAGAAACTTATTATGTCCCCCACCTCGTCCCTCTCGACGCCCAGCAGCATGGCGCAGACTGCCTCCGCCAGGGGCACGGTGGAGGTGGAGCCGTCAAACCGGGGCAGCTCGGAGCGCTCGAAGTGCGGGGCGTTGTAGTCCGGCAGGGGAGTGGTCTCGGGGGGCGTGTCATCCCCGGGCTGCGTGTCGTCGCCGGGCTGTGTGTCGTCCCCGGGCTGCGGCGCGGGGTCGGGCTCCGGCGCTGGGGCCGGGTCTGGGGCCGGTGGGGTGGGGTCCTCCGGGCCCGGTGAATCGGTGTCCCCGCCGCAGGCGGCGAGGGAGAGTATGAGTACCGCGGCTAAAAAGATGGATACGAGTTTTCGCATGTGATCCTTCCTCTCATATGTACTGCCACCATTATACAGTAACAAATGGTAAAAATCGAGAGTATTGTGTTACAAAAATGGGATAAAAATATTTTTCCCCAGCCTGTGACAAAATATCCCCGCCGGGTGTATTATTAGTGAGCGTTGAGAGAGGTGACGGGATGGAGAGAGACTCATTTTGCGAATACGCGGAGAAGTACAAGGACACCATATACCGCGTCGCCCTTAATATGAGCGGGAACGTCCAGGACGCCGAGGACGCGGTGCAGGACGTGCTGATGAAACTCTATCTCGCCGAGAGGCCCTTCGAGGGGGATGAGCACGTAAAGAACTGGCTCATCCGGGTGACGGTAAACTACTGCAAGAACCTACTGAGGGCGGGCTCCAAGCGCGCCCCCATGCCGCCGGAGAACCTGGCGGCCTCGGTGCCCTTTGAGGCGGAGGAGCAGATCGCCCTCTTCTCGGCGGTGATGGGCCTGCCGGAGAGGTACAGGACTGTGCTCTACCTTTACTATTACGAGGACTACTCAGTGAGGGAGATAGCCTCCATCCTGGGGATCCGCGAGTCGGCGGTGACGACGCGGCTCTCCCGGGGGAGGGACCTGCTGAGAGACGATCTTAGAGAGGGGGCCCTGTGATGGACAGCAAGCTATATAAGGAGACGTTCTCCAAGGTCAAGTCGTCATACGAGTTTGACATATCGGACTTTGAGGGCCGGAAGAGGCCCAAGGTGGGCGGCGCACTGCGCCGGACGGCTGTCATCGCCGCCGTGGCGGCGCTCTTGGCGGCATTCACCATAACAGCCTCCGCCACCGGTTTCTTCGGCATGAGACCCACGGAGCCGGAGGAGGCGGACAACGGCGTCATCGACACCATAGAGGATTACTCCGCCGCGCCGGAGAGCCAGGCCCTGGCCCAGTGGCTTGTCAGCGACGGCTCCAACGCCAGCTACGACGCCATAGCCCAGCGCCACGGCCTGGAGGTCCACGAGGATTTCGCCCTGTTGAGTCCCACTGAGTTTATGAGCGATGTGGGCGACTTCCTCGCCGCCCGCAACAGCATCGACGTGCGGTTCATGCACGAGGACGGGAGTTTCTATGTGGACGGCGCCTTCAGGCTCGATAGTTTCCACAAGATCCAGTATAGGATAGTGCGGGCGGTCCGGGGCGCGTTCACGGACTTCCTTCCCTCAGTGGGGGACGAGAAGTACAGCGAACGCCAGATGAGCGTGGGGGACAGGACCCTCGTCCTGGCCCTGGGGGAGGCCCGGTCGCTCATAATAGGGGACTTGGGCAGCTCCATACTGGCGGTGGATGTCCACGGCGGCACGGACCAGGGCATCGAGCAGTGGGATCTGGAGGCATTGGCCGGGTCCATAGATCTCGAGGTCCTGGCGGACCTTAAAAGGCCGGAACTCCCCAAGGAGGAGTACGTGGACTTCGGAGCGGGGGTGACGATCTTGGAGGAGAATGTCATATCGGAGCAGTCCTTCTCAGTGTCCCTCAACGGCTGGGGCAAGGTGATGTTCATCTCCTACGCCCCCACGGAGGAGTTTGAGGACGTGCGTTTCTTCATAAGCGATGACGGCGCTGTGTCGGACTTCGAGCTCAGCCCCATCTACACCGGCCTTGAGTTTAAGGACGTGGCGGCGGTGAGCTTTGAGGACGTGAGCGGCGACGGCTACGCGGACATTATAGTCATAGTCGATTACGCCCCCCAGGCCGGGGAGCCCTACAGGGAGGCCCGGGTATATACCGCCAGGGGCGAGGGCGTGTTCCTCATTGACTGGGAACTCACAAAGCTCGTGAACTCCTCGGTGGAGATGAGCGAGATGGATATTTACGCCATAAGGAGGATACTTGCCTCCTGAGAGTGAGGTGTTTTACTATGGAATACTGTGCAAACGGCGGCCCCGTCCGCCGCAGGAGACGCCGTAGGCGGTTGGGCCGCATGATGCTTGGCTACGGGATAATAGCGCTCATCGTATTGACTTGTCTCGCGCTCCTGGCCCTCGCGGTGTGCGGTGTGCTCTATCTAAGGGAACATTTATTCGCCCCGCCCCAGGGGTCCCCCGCCGGGGCGGATCAGGTGGGCGCAAATCCCGGGCCGGAGCCCCTGAGTCCCGGCGAGGCCGGGAGCGTGCCGGTCCCGGTGTCGCCTCAGACCCCGGAGACAGACGAGCCGGACTACGAGCCCTACGAGTTCGGCACACCCCTGGAGGCGAGCGAGGCGGTGGAGGACACCTGGTTCGACACCGCTGTGTATCTCGGGGATTCCCGCACCGAGGGGCTGCAGCTCTACAGCGGCCTCACCCACGGGGACTTCTACTGGAACAGAGGTATGATGGTGTTCCAGGCCGACGACCCGGACTACAAGCTATTCAATGTGGAGGGCGAGGACGTGACGCTCCTGGGCACGCTCTCCAAAAAGGAGTACAGTGCGGTTTACATAATGCTCGGTATAAACGAGTTGGGCTGCGACCCGGCGTCCTATGAGGAGGCGCTCGGTGAGTTCGTGGGGAAGGTGATAGCCGCCCAGCCGGGGGCTGTGGTGTACCTTGAGACCATGCCGCCAATAAACGACGCCATCGCCAGAAAGTACGGCATGTTCTCCTACGAGACAAGCGCTAATGTGGAGCGCTTTAACGAGGCCATAGTCCGGGTGGCCGCGCAGCGGCGGGTGGTACTGCTGGACGTGGCCTCCGTCTACCGGGATGAGGATGGCCAGCTCATCCCGGAGCTCGCAAGCGACGGCGTACATTTCAACTCATTTGGATATCCCCGGTGGGCAGACTACCTGCGCACCCACACCATAGACCCCGAGAGATACTTCTATAGCCGAGAGATAAGTGGAGGAGAGGAACAATGAAGAGGCTTTTTGCGCTGACCTTATGCTTATTTGTCCTGGCCGGGTGCTCCGGCGGGGAGAGACCCTACACCACCGCCGACGCCACGAAACTCGTGGAGGCCGGGGTGTTCGACGGGGAGATGGCGATAATCGAGAGCTCCGTGGTGCCGCTCCTATACGGCATAGAACCGGACTCACTGGTGGAGTACATAAGCTACCAGGCGGTGAACACAGCCGTCAGCGCCGACGAGGTGACAGTGCTCGTATTGAAGGACGAGGACTCCGCCCGGAGGGCAGAGGAGGCCTGCCGGGCGCGGGTGGAAAGCCAGATAGAGAATTGCCGCCTCTACAGCCCCGGGGCCATACCGAACCTGGAGGCCGCCCAGATAAGCCGGGTGGGCTCCACCGTGCTGATGGCCGTTGGCGACCCCCAGCGGCTCCCCGCCGCCCTGCGGGAACTGCGCGAGTAACATTATCGTCGAGACGCAAAAGAGCTCCTGGATCGCGAAAATCCAGGAGCTTGATTTATTATGGGGGGAGTTATGACCGGCCAAACTCCGTGAGCTCCCCGGCTATGTCCGCCACGTGGGGGTAGTAGAAGAACCCCTCGCGGATGCCAAGGGCCCTGGCGGTCTCCATCTTGGCCTTCAGCGTCTCCAGGTCGTCCCACATGACGAGGTGCGCCCTCATTGAGGAAATGTATGTGAGGTAATTTGCCGTGAGCTCCGGGGAGTAGAACGCCTGTCCCCGGAGTTTCGCCGTTTCCCGCTCTGTCAGCACCGTCCCCCGGCCGGAGCGGGCGGGGAGGGGGAAGTCCGTGCAGACCCGCTCAAATTCCAGCGCGGCCCCGCCGGGGCCGTAGAGGTCCACTATGTGCCGGATGTACGCATCATACGTCCCGGAGAGGTTCTGGGCCGGGAGGAGCAGAGTCACGGGTCCCTTGATAGAGGCGTAGCCCGGCGGCAGGTAGAGCCGGAGGCCCGCGCCATCGGCGGCCTCCGCCAGGCGCTGGGCGAAGGCCGTGAGCTGGGGCGTGGGGCGGCCCAGCCCCAGGGACACGCCGCCGTAGCCCATGTGGCGGCACTCCCGGGTTATCTGGGCGGCCAGTGCCTCGTGGGGGCCGTAGCCGGTGAAGTCGGACATGTCCACGTCCATGATATCGTACCTCACCGGCGGGAAACCCAGGCGCTTTAGCTGGAAGTTCCTCCCCACCCTGTAGGCCATTATGGAGACGGGGCCGAGTTTCAGGGCGTCTTTGGCAGTTTCCGGCGGGGTGGATAGATAAATTTTCAAATCATTCATGTACAATTCCCCTCGGGTGTGCTATAATCACATAGTAAATTTATTCACCAAGGGTGCGTTCTATGAGTTTTTCTTTGCGGCCACACCACAAATTTAGGAAGGTGGAGGACATCTCCCCTGAGTTTTTGCGGCGGAAGGGCGTTGAGCTCCTGATTCTTGACGTGGACAACACCATAGCCCCCTATAAGACCCTGACACTGGAGCCCGCCGTCCTCGAGTGGGCGCGGAGCATAAAGGACGCGGGGGTGAGGCTCTTTATAGTCTCGAATAACAAGGGCCAGCGGCCGGAGGTATTTTCAAAACTCCTGGACATAAGCTTTATAAAGCGCGCGGGAAAGCCCAGCCCCCGGGGCGTGCGGGAGGCCCTGTCGGCCTCCGGGGTGGAGGCCCGCCGCGCCGCCCTGGTGGGGGACCAGATATACACGGACACCATCGCCGGAGCTCTCGCCGGGGTGCGGGTGATACTGGTGGAGCCCATCAAGTTTACGAACATATTCTTGGCAATAAGATATTTTTTTGAGCTGCCCTTCAGACGGGCCAGAGAAAGTGAGGATTGATATCCATGCGTGACAACATCGCGAAGATAGCCGGCAAAGTCCGGGAGAGCGAGGCCGGGGCCATACTCATAACGAGCCCCCAGAACCGCTACTACGCCACCGGGTTCCGCTCCAGCGCCGGGAGCCTCGTGGTGACGGGCGAGGGCGCGGCGGCGCTCTTCATTGACGCCCGTTACTTTGAGGAGGCCTCCGAGAAGATAAAAAACGCCAAGGTGGTCTGCACTAACGGCGCGAAGACCCACGAGCTCATAAACGCATTTCTTGCGGAGCACGGCGTCACGGCCCTCGCGGTGGAGGAGGGCAGTCTCTCCTACGCCGAATATACGAGCCTTGATAAACTCATCGATGCACGGTTCCTGCCCGGCCAGAAGCTCCTCACGGAGCTCAGAATGATAAAGACCTCGGAGGAGCTCGATGTCCTCATCCACGCCCAGAGGATCGCGGAGAAGTCCTACCGCGAGACGATAGCGGAGATAACCCTGGGCGTCACCGAGCGGGAGATAGCCGCCGAGCTCACCTGCCGTATGCTCAGGAACGGCGCGGAGGATAAGTCCTTTGACCCCATCGTGGTGTCCGGCAGCCTCTCCAGCGTGCCCCACGGGAAACCCCGGGACATAAAGATCCAGCGGGGGTTCCTCACCATGGACTTCGGCGCCCTGTATGAGGGCTACTGCTCTGACACCACCCGCACTGTCGCCATCGGCGAGCCCACGGAGGAGATGCTGAAGGTCTATTATACCGTCCTGAAGGCCCAGACCGCCGCCATCGAGGCGGCCCGGGCGGGCCTCACCGGCAAGGAGCTGGACGGCGTGGCCAGGGGCGTCATCGCGGAGGCGGGGTACGGCGAGTACTTCTCCCACTCCCTCTCCCACGGCGTGGGCATAGACATCCACGAGGCCCCCAACGCGGCCCCCAGCGCCACGGCTGTGCTCCCGGCGGGCGCAGTCATATCCATTGAGCCCGGGATCTACATCCCCGGCAAGTTCGGCGTCCGGATCGAGGACGTCATATGGCTCATGGAGGGCGGAAATGAGGACATAACGGATCTCTCCAGCGAGCTTTCCGTGCTTTGTTCATAATTTGTCTTGCAAATTGGCAAAATGTGCGTTACAATAGAGACGAATAGTTGATAATACTCTACGGGAGGATAAGTAATATGGCAACCATAACCGCCAGCGATTTCAGAAACGGCAAGACCTTTGAGTACGAGGGAAAACCCGTCGTAGTCGTGGAATTCCAGCACGTAAAGCCCGGCAAGGGCGCGGCCTTTGTGCGCACCAAGATGAAGAACCTCATCACCGGCGCCGTCACGGAGACGTCCTTCAACCCCACCGCGAAGTTCGAGGAGGCTTTTGTGGACCGCAAGGAGGTGGAGTTCTCCTACAAGGATGGCAACCTCTACTACTTCATGGACCCGGAGACATTTGAGCTTGAGCCCGTGGACGAGAAGAAACTCGGCAGCAACTTCCGTTTCGTAAAGGAGAATATGCGCTGCGTTATAAGCTCCTACAAGGGCGAGGTCTTCTCCGTGGAGCCCCCCAACTTCGTGGAGCTTGAGGTCACCGAGACTGACCCCGGTTTTGCCGGCAACACCGCCACTAACACCCTCAAGCCCGCCACCCTGGAGACCGGCGCCGAGATCAAGGTGCCCCTCTTCATCAACGTGGGCGACCGCATCCGTATCGACACCCGCACCGGCGAGTATCTTGAGCGCGCGAAGGGCTGAGCCCGATTTTTCCTGCGAGCCGAATTCGGCACGATCAGATTTTTTATTCCTGGGACAGGAATACTATGAATGGGAGGTAATGACCTTATGACACCCGCTGAGAAAGTAGCGTATATCAAGGGCCTTATTGAGGGCATGGAGCTGGACACCGCCAAGGGCGAGGGGAAACTCCTCGCGGCCATTGTGGATGTGCTTGAGGACCTGGCCCTCGGCCAGGAGGAACTGGCTGACTCCGTTGAGGAGCTGGAGGACGGTCTCAACGCCGTCTCCGACGACCTGGAGCTGGTGGAGGACATGGTATACGGCGACGAGTCCGAGGATCCTGACGAGGATCTTGACGAGGATCTTGATGAGGAGGACGAGTGCTGCTGCGGCCACCATCATCCCCATCCCCATCATCACCATCACCACCATCCCGGCGAGGAGCTTGAGGATGAGGACGAGGACGAGGAGTACGAGTACTCCGTCAAGTGCCCCGCCTGCGACGCGGAGCTGGTTCTGGACGAGCACGACCTGGAGGCCGGCGTCATTGAGTGTCCCGCCTGCGGCGAGACCTTAGAGCTGGAACTCACCGAGGACGGCGATGACGAAGACGGCGACACTGATGACGATGATGACGATGACGACGACGATGACTATGACGATTATGACGACGAGGATGATGACGACGTCGACGACGGCCACGACGAGGCGTGACCCCCGGCGGAACATCGTGACCACAGCAAGTCCAGTTTAGCGTTGTTGGGCCGCCCTGACACATGAATGTCGGGGCGGCCTTCATTTTACGGCCTTTCGGCCCCAGTTAGCGGGGCCTTTTACTATGGGTGCATTATGATAGATATTTCCGTTCAGAAAGTCAGAATAGCCTTTGAGAAGGGCAACGACATACTAAGGGGCGTCACCTTTGACGTAAACTCCGGGGAGCACATCGGCATCCTGGGGCGCAACGGGGCGGGGAAGACGACGCTCTTTCGCATAATTTCCGGGGAGCTCTCCTCCGACGAGGGCCTGGTGGTGACGCCCCCAAATAAGCGGGTGGGCGTCCTCACCCAGATACCCGTCTACCCGGCGGGGTTCACTGGGGAGGACGTGCTGAAGTCCGCCCAGTTGAGGATATACAAAATGGGCGAGGAGATGGCTCAGCTCGAGGAGCGGATGTCCCAGGGGGACTCAAGCGCCGACACCCTCTCCCGGTACGACGCGGTCTCCGCGGAGTTCCAGCGCCTGGGGGGATACGAGCTCCGGCGTTTCCGGGACACCGTGGCGAATGGCCTTGGCATACCCCAGCGGCAGCGGGAACAGCCCGTGGAGGAGCTATCCGGCGGCGAGCGCACGAGGCTCAATCTCGCCCGGCTCATACTTGAGGACACCGACATACTCCTCCTCGACGAGCCCACGAACCACCTCGACATGAGCGCCACAGAGTGGCTGGAGGGGTATATAACGAAGTTCAAGGGGACGGTCCTCGTAATATCCCACGATAGGTACTTCCTTGATAGGACCGTCACGAGGATCGTGGAGCTCGTTGGCGGCCTCCCGGAGTTCTACAGCGGCGGTTACACATTCTACCTCCAGGAGAAGCGCCGCCGGTACGAGGAGCAGTTAAAGCGGTACGAGAAGGAGCAGGCGAAGATCGCCCAGCTACAGCGGGCGGCGGACGACCTGCACCTCTGGGCCTTCATGGGCAGCGACAAGCTCCACAAGCGGGCCTTCTCCATGGAGAAACGCATAGAGCGTATGCGCACCACCGACCGCCCCAGGGGCGAGACGAAGATGCGCTCAAAGATAGGCGAGGCGGAGTTTCGCGGGGACGAGGTGCTGGTGGCGAAGGGCCTCTCAAAGTCCTTCGGCGAGAAGAGGATATTGGGGGAGACGGACCTCATGGTACGCCCCGGCGAGCGCATAGCCTTAATTGGCGATAACGGCACCGGCAAGTCAACGCTCATTAAGATGATAATGGGCGAGGAGCCCCAGGACACCGGCTTTATTAGGCTGGGGCCCGCCGTGAAGGCGGCGTACCTCCCCCAGGTGGTGGAGTTCCAGGATGAGAACCTGACCGTCCTGGAGACGATGATGTACGAGGGGAAGTGCGACCACCAGGAGGCCCGGGACCGTCTGGCGGCGTTCCTATTCCGGGGCGAGGCGGTGGACACCCAGGTCTCCCAGCTCTCCGGCGGTGAGAGGAGCCGCCTCAAGCTCTGTATGCTCATGCGCCGGGAGATCAACCTCCTCATCCTCGACGAGCCCACGAACCATCTGGACGTGGCGAGCCGGGAGTGGATAGAGGAGGCGCTGGAGGACTACGGCGAGGCATTGCTCTTCGTCTCCCACGACAGGTACTTCATTAGCCGTTTCGCCACCCGCATATGGGTGATGGGCGGCGGGGAGCTGAAGGACTACCCCATGGGCTACGAGGAGATGAGGGCGTACCTTGAGCGGCAGAAGGTCTTTGCCGAGGCGGTAGCCCGGGAGGAGCCCCAGCGCCGGGAGCGGAAGAGACCTGAGTACTCCAAAGATAAGGAGCGGGCCCGGGTGGAGCGGGAGATATCCGCCCTCGAGAATGAGATCAAGAAAAACGAGCAGGACCAGGAGGCCGCGGCCACGGACTTCACCCGGCTCATGGAGCTCACCCGCGCCCAGGAGGAGCTGACGGCGCGGCTCGACGAGCTCTACACCCAGTGGGAGGCGCTTTGCTGATGGGGAAATATAGGAGATATATAATAACGGCGGCGATGCTCCTCCTTCTGGCGGCGTTCTTCAGGTTCGCCCTGGTGGGTTATAGTTTTTTATCCTACGTCCTCTTGGGGTGCGCGGCGCTGGACATAATATATTTAGGTCTCCAGGCGCTCTCAAATAGGCGCCGGAGGGCCGCTCTCATAATGAGGAGGGTCGTCAATTTGGGGGTCATCCTTCTTGTGCTGGCCTTCGCCGTGACGGAGGGGTTCATAGTGGCGGAGGCCCTGGGGGCGAAGGACCCGCCCGAGACGGACTACGCCATAGTCCTGGGGGCGGGGGTGGACGGCAAGCGGCCCTCCCTCTCCCTGGCCGCGAGGCTCCGGTCGGCCCTCCGCTTTTCGGAAACAAACCCCGGCGCAGTGCTCATCCTCTCCGGCGGCCAGGGGGAGGGGGAGGACATAACGGAGGCCCAGTGCATGTACGACTGGCTCCTTGGTAATGGAGTCCCGGCGGACAGCCTCGTCTTGGAGGAGAGGGCCGTCAACACCGAGGAGAATTTAAAGTTCTCCCGGGACATCCTCCTCCGCCTCCACCGGGAGCCCGGCCCCGTGACGGTCGTCACGGCGGGCTACCACATCCTCCGGGCGAAACTAATGGCCCGGGACGCCGGATTTTCTGACGTGACGGCCATGGCGGCCTCCACCGGGAGACCTATCCTGGAGCTCAACTACTACCTCCGGGAGGCGGTGGCCATCTGGTACTATATAATATTCAAATAGAAATCCCCAAAAAAGTCCCCACACGGCTAAACTGCCGCATGGGGACTCATTTTTACTCTTTTATGGTTAAATATCTATCTCCGCACCCGTGTCTGCGCGAGGCAGCGCCGGTCTATTATCGGCGCGGCGGTGGGGGGAACGGGGACGTCAGGCGCGGGCTCCTCGGGGGGCGGGTCCACCGGCGGGTCCTCGGGACCGGGGGCTTGGTAGTTGGGGTCCGGCTTGTGGCAGCGGGTACACTCGCCGTTTTGGAAGTCGTGGCCCAGCATGGGTATCGTATCCTCCCGGGTCTCGCCGCAGACGGTGCAGGTGTAGACTATAAGTCCGTCCTCCTCGCAGGCGGCCTCCCGCACCACCGCACCCTCGTTCCACTTGTGGCCGGTGGCGGGGATGGGTTCGGTCTTCTGCTCGCCGCAGACGGTGCAGATGTATGTCATTGAGCCCTGGGCGGTGCAGGTGGGGTCTGCCGTCACCTTGCCGGAGTCCCAGGAGTGTCCGTTTATGTCGCAGGGGGTGCCCTCCACCGTGACAGTCACCTTCAGCGTGGCGCCGGAGCCGTCGTCGGCTGTCACCGTTATGACCGCCGTGCCCACGCCCACGGGCGTGACCGTGCCGCTGCCGTCCACCGATGCCACATTGGGGTCGCTGGAGGAGTAGGTGAGGCCAGTTGAGTAACGGGGCCGGGCGTCCAGCTTGAAGGAGGCGGAGCCCTTCTTCACGGTGTAGGAGGTGGTGCCGTAGATCTCCTGATTTACTACGCTCTCGCCGCCGTAGACCACCACATGGGTGCCCACGGAGACGTTGGCGAATGTGGTGGCGGCGGCGCTGTGGGGCATGTTGATGCAGCCGTGGGAGCCGTTGGTGAGGTATATGTCGCCGCCGAAACTTCCGCGCCAACTGGCGTCGTGGAGGCCGATGGGGCCGTTGAAGGCCATCCAGTAGTTGACGAAGTTGTACCAGGTGGGGCCCTTGAGGTAGCAGTCCGTGTCCTTGTCGTAGATGGTGTAGACGCCCGTGGGTGTGCGGTGCCCCCCGGCCACACTGCCGGAGACTATGGGCGTGGATACAACGAGCTCACCATTTTTGTAGACCCAGAGGTGCTGGGCCGAGAGGTCCACCTCCACATAGTTGCCGTCAAAGTTGGCGCTGGGGCTGTCGCTGTTGGCGTCCACCGTGTAGTAGGAGGCGCTTCTCACGCCGGATACGCGGCTGGTGAGGCAGTAGTAGATGTCCTTATAGAGCTTATCCGTGTCCACGAACTCCCCGGAGGCCCGGACGTTCAGATTGAGGTACCCGCCGGAGGAGGTCCTGAAACGGCTGGTGGGGCCCGGCACGCTGTGGAGGTTTGACATCCTGTCCACGTAGGAGTTGAGGGCGTAGGAGTCCACCGCCAGGTCGAGGCCGTCTTTTACGTACATTATCCCCGCGATGTCGCCGGAGGAGAGCGTCTCGGTGGCCGGAATCCCGGTACTGGGGGAGTATGTATAGGCGAGACTCAGGTTGAATATCTCATTGGCGCGGCGCAGGGCGTCCTGGGCCGTGGCGCTGCCCGCGGTTATCCGGGCCTTCACGGTGGTCCTGGGGAGCTCCACGTCCACGCTCTTTTTGAGGGTGGATACGGCGTCCTTCACGTACCCCAAGAGCGCGGAGGCGTCGAGGCCGTACCCGTCCACGTCGGGGACTATCTCGTAGCGGCCTGTGGAACTGTTGAGGCGGAGTTTCGCGTCCTGGGCGGTGCTCTCAAGGCCGGGTATGGAATATACCGCGCTGGAGGTCTTCTCCTCGTCCGCCGTTATGAGTCCTGCCTCCTGTATATCCGCCGGGTCCGCGCCGCCGGAGAGGGAGTCCAAGACGGCGGAGAGGCCGTCTTTTGATACGTCAAGCCCCAGCTCGCCGGAGGTGAGCTCCGCGGAGCCCTCCCCGAAGGAGACGGCGAGGGAGTATCTATTGAGCATCCTCTTGAGGGCCGTGCGCCCCGCTGTGAGGTCCTTCCCGGAGAGGTCAACGCCCAGTATCACGGTGTCCTGGGGGAACGTGAGGGGCTGGGGGTCCGGCTCGGGCAGGACGGGGCCCGGGGTGCTGCCTGAGCCGCCGGGGTCCTGGGTGTCCTGAGAGTCCTGTGGACCCTGGGTCCCGGAGCCGTCCTCCGGCGGAGGGGTCTCGTCACCGCTGCCGGAGCAGCCGGCGCAGAGGGCCGAAATGGAGAATATTAACAGTAATAACACTATGAGAGCGCGTCTCGTTCTCATATGAGGTCACCTCCTCGTACGACCTAATTCTACATATTTTTTCCCTCCAGGTCAATCTATAAATTGTGAACTTTAAAATTATTTCGTTAAAACATTTAAGAGCGGCGCGGCAGGCACGCATTCCCCGGGGCATTTCGACAGTCCTTCCCATGTGGCCTCTTATTTTTCATGAAATAAGTTGATTTTTGACGTGTCCTATTTTATAATCAGGGTAGTTACAGAGATACGAACATAGGGGGCTTACATGTTGAATCTTAAAAAGGCCGTCATGGGGATAGAGCTGGGCTCCACCCGCATAAAGGCGGTCATACTTGATGAGCGGCACGTCCCCATAGCCTCCGGCAGTCACCAGTGGGAGAACGCCCTGGTGGACGGGGTGTGGACATACTCTCTGGAGGACGTGTGTTCAGGGCTGAGAGACTCGTTTGCGGACCTCAAGCGGGATCTTGCGGAGAGGACGGGCGCGAGACTCACGACCCTCGGCGCTATCGGCGTCTCCGCCATGATGCACGGCTACCTGCCATTTGACGGGGACATGCGTCAGCTCACGGAGTTTCGCACCTGGCGCAACACCATGACGGGGCCCGCGGCGGAGGAGCTGACGGAGCTCTTCGGGTTCAATATCCCCCAGCGCTGGTCCATAGCCCACCTCTATGAGGCAATCTTGAGGGGTGAGGAGCACCTGCCTCGCCTTGACCGCCTCATGACCCTCGCCGTCTACGTCCACTTTATGCTCACCGGCAGATTCGCGGCCGGGGTGGGGGAGGCCTCGGGCATGTTCCCCATAGGGGCCGATGGACGCGACTATGACGCCGCGATGGTGGAGAAGTTCGAGGGGCTCATAGCCCCCAGGGGCTACCCCTGGCGTCTGCGGGACGTACTCCCCCAGGTCCTCCCCGCCGGGGAGACGGCCGGGACCCTCACGAAGGAGGGGGCGCTATTCCTTGACCCCACCGGCGAACTGCTGCCCGGGATACCCGTGGCCCCCTGCGAGGGGGATGCCGGCACGGGTATGGCGGCCACGAACTCCGTGCGCGTGGGGACGGGCAACGTCTCCGCCGGGACCTCGGACTTCGCCATGGTGGTGGTGGACAGGCCCCTGGTTGTACACCGGGAGATCGACATGGTGACCACGCCCTCCGGCGCGCCGGTGGCCATGGTACACTGCAATAACTGCACCTCCGACATAAACGCCTGGGTTGGGCTCCTCGCCGAGTTCGCGGGGACACTGGGCGTGAAGGTGGAGCGGGAGGAGCTTTTCACGCGGCTATTTAATGTTGCCCTGGAGGGCAGGGCCGACTGCGGCGGACTTCTCGCGTTCAACTACCTCTCCGGGGAGGGCGTCACCGGCCTTGACGGGGGCCGTCCGCTCTTCGTGAGGACGCCGGAGGCCGAGTTCACCCTGGCAAATTTCATGAGGGCGCACCTCTATTCAGCGCTCGCCACCTTGAAGGCGGGGCTCGATATCCTGAGGGTGCGCGAGGGCGTGGAGATATCGCGTCTCTGCGCCCACGGCGGGTTCTTCAAGACCCCAGGCGTGGGGCAGAGGGTCCTCTCCGCCGCCGCCGGAGTGCCGGTGTCCGTCATGGAGACCGCCGGCGAGGGCGGGCCCTACGGTATGGCGCTGCTGGCCTCCTACATGCTGCGGCGCGCCCCCGGTGAGGCGCTGGAGGACTACCTTGATAGTAAAGTATTCGCGGGAGCCAAGTCCTATACGATAATGGCCTCTGGGGAGGACATAGCGGGCTTTGACGCCTACCTCAGGCGGTTCCTGAGGGCCCTTCCGGTGGAGCGCTCAGCGGTGGAGAACGTCTGACTCCCGGCACATATTGGAATTTTTGTGAGGTATCATATGTTAGAGGAACTGAAACAACAGGTGCTGGAGGCGAATCTCCTGCTGCCGAGGTACGGCCTCGTCACATTCACCTGGGGCAACGCCTCCGGCATCGAGAGGTCCCGGGGACTCATTGTGATTAAGCCCTCCGGCGTGGAGTACGACAGCCTCACCGCCGGCGACATGGTGGTGGTGGACCTGGAGGGCAAGATCGTGGAGGGACGCCTCAGACCCTCCAGCGACACCCCGACGCACCTCGCGCTATATAGGGCCTTCCCGGAGCTGGGTGGGATAGTCCACACCCACTCCCGCTGGGCCACGTCCTTCGCCCAGGCGGGCCGGGGGATACCGCCCCTCGGCACCACCCACGGCGACTACTTCTACGGCGAGGTGCCCTGCACCAGGGCCATGACGCCGGAGGAGATATCCGGGGAGTACGAGCTGGAGACCGGGAACGTCATTGTGGAGACATTCCTTGAGCGGGGGATACCGCCGGCCCAGGTGCCGGGGGTCCTGGTGCGCTCCCACGGGCCATTCACCTGGGGCCCGGACCCCAAGACCGCCGCCCACAACGCGGCGGTGCTGGAGGAGCTGGCGTTCATGGCCTTTCACGCCCTGGCGCTGGAGCCCGGACTTGGGCCCATGCAGCGGGAACTCCTGGATAGACACTACCTCCGCAAGCACGGCGCCGGGGCCTACTATGGTCAAGGTTGAGACAATATCCCGGCATTACCTATGGGGGAAAATACAGAAAAAATTTTGCGCTCAGCGCATGATTCATGGAGGATCGATAAATGACTGAATTTGAAAAGAGGGAACTGGCAATTAGGGCCACGAAGGTCCGGATGGGTATCATTGACAGTACCCACGCGGCGAAGGCAGGACACCCGGGGGGCTCCCTCTCCGCGGCGGACATGCTGACGTATCTCTATTTTAAGGAGATGAACGTGGATCCGGCGAACCCGAAGGACCCGGACCGGGACCGTTTCGTGCTTTCCAAGGGGCACGCCGCCCCCGCGCTCTACGGCGCCCTCGCGTTGCGCGGATTCTTCCCCTGGGAGGATCTGATGACTCTCAGACACATCGGCAGCCACCTCCAGGGACACCCGAATATGAACTCCACCCCCGGCGTTGACATGTCCACGGGCTCGCTGGGTCAGGGCGTCAGCGCCGCCTGCGGCATGGCCCTGGCGGCGAAACACCTGGGTAAGACATGCCGGGTGTACACTCTGCTGGGCGACGGCGAGATAGAGGAGGGCGAGGTCTGGGAGGCCATGATGTTCGCCTCCAACTATAAATTAGATAACCTCGTAGTCATTATAGATAAGAACGGTCTGCAGATCGATGGCCGCACGGAGGACGTTATGGATCTGGGGGACCTGCCGGCGAAACTCACGGCCTTCGGTTTCGGCGTGACGGAGATAGACGGCCACGACTTCACCATGATGGAGTCCGCCTTCGCCGAGGCCCGTGAGACGAAGGGAAAACCGTTCGCCATAATCATGCGCACCACGAAGGGGCGGGGCGTCAGTTTCATGACGGACGCCGCCGAGTGGCACGGCAAGGCGCCAAACGACGCCCAGTACGAAGTCGCGATCGCTGAGATAAAGGCTCAATTAGCTGAATTGGAGGGGAAATAATATGGCGGATGTGAGGAGATCAGATACCCGCGCGGGTTACGGCAGGGCGCTTGTGGAGCTGGGCGCGGAGCATGACGACATAATCGTCTTTGACGCGGACCTCGCCGAGTCCACCAGGACCGGCATGTTCAAGAAGGCGTACCCCGACAGGCACTTTGAGTGCGGCATCGCGGAGGGTAACATGATGGCCGTGGCGGCGGGAGCCGCGGCGATGGGCCTCGTGCCTTTTGCGTCCTCCTTCGCCATGTTCGCCGTGGGCCGGGCCTATGAGCAGATACGCAACTCCATAGGCTACACCCAGCTCAATGTGAAGATCGGCGCCTCCCACGGCGGCATAAGCGTGGGCGAGGACGGCGCCAGCCACCAGTGCAACGAGGATTTCGCCCTCATGCGCTCCATCCCCGGCATGGTGGTGCTCTGCCCCTCGGACGAGGTGGAGGCCGCGGCGGCGGTGAAGGCGTCCTATGAGTACGTGGGGCCGGTGTACCTCCGTTTCGGCCGGCTCGCAATACCCGTATTCCACGACGAGTCCAATTTTAAGTTTGAGATAGGCAAGGGCGAGGTCCTGCGTGAGGGCTCTGATGTGGCCATAATAGCCACCGGCCTCATGGTGTACGAGGCGCTAAAGGCGGCGGAGACGTTGGCGGCGGAGGGGATAGACGCCCGCGTCATAAACTTCTGCTCCATAAAGCCCCTGGACAGGGAGATGGCCCTAAAGGCGGCCCGGGATTGCGGGAGGATAATAACCTGCGAGGAGCACTCAATAATCGGCGGCCTGGGGGAGGCGGTCTCGGCGGTGGTGGCGGAATCCGGAATACCCTGCGTGGTGCGCCGCATCGGCATAAACGACGAGTACGGCTACTCCGGCCCGGCCCTGGCGCTCCTCAAGGCGTTCGGCCTTAGCGCTGAGAACGTGGCAAAAGTCACCCGGGAGTTTTTGGGGAAATAATCGAATAGGTCAATGATCACAAAGCAGCGGCAGGAAACTGGACTTCCTGCCGCTCAGCCCGTCGACAAACCCACCCCTATTCCCCGGGGTGGGTTTGTGGTATAATAGTAAAAGGAAGAAACGGAAAAGGCGGTGCAACCCATGCTGACACGAAACGCGCAGAAGGACAGAGACCAGCTGCAGATGGTGACGCTGGACGACTTGGTGCCCAGGACTCACCTTGTACGGAAAATGGAAATGGCCCTGGACTGGAGTTTCATCTACGACCTGGTGGAGCCACTGTACTGTGAGGACAACGGCCGGCCAAGCATCGACCCGGTGATGCTCGTAAAACTTGCGGTGATCAATTACATGTTCGGTCTGAACAGCATGCGCCGGACCGTGCGCGAGGTGACGGTGAACAATGCCTACCGGTGGTTCCTCGGCCTGGGACTTCAGGACCCAGTGCCGCATTTTTCCACGTTCAGCAAGAATTACACCCGTAGGTTTGAGGGGACAGACCTGTTCGAGCAGATTTTCCGTCATATTCTTGCAGAATGCATGTCGGCTGGGCTGGTGGACCCCAGCGTGGTGTTTGTGGACTCGACTCACGTGAAGGCGAGGGCCAACAGCAAGAAGTACCGGGACGAGGAAGTAGAAGAGCAGGCGCAGTGGTACGGAAAGGCGCTGATGGAAGAGATCAACGCAGACCGTGAGGAGCACGGAAAGAAACCGTTTGACGATGACGATGACGATTCGGATAACGGAGAAGTTTTCCACAACGAGGGCGAAAACAGCCCCGAAAGCGAAAAAGTTATCCCCAAAAAGAGCGTCAGGGGAAAGCTGAGCCCCAATACGTCCAAGAAGAAACTCAAGCACCGCAAGGCCAGCACCGTGGACCCGGAGAGCGGATGGTTCCGCAAAGGAGAGCATAAGAACGTATTTGCGTACAGTGTACAGACGGCATGTGACAAAAACGGAATGGTACTCTGCTACAGCGTTCACCCCGGTAACGAAAACGACGGCAAGACTTTCCCGGAGCTCATGGAGGAGCTGAAGTGTTTTCCTGTGAAGATGATCGTGGGAGACACGGCGTACAAGACACCGGCAATAGCGAAACTTCTGAAGGAGATGGGCATAAAGCTACTGAGCACGTACAAGCGGCCACAGACGAAGAAGGGATATTTCAAAAAGGCAGACTATGTGTACGACGAGTATTACGATTGTTTCATTTGCCCGAACAACGAGCTGCTGAAGTACAGCACAACGGACAGGGATGGTCTCAGGGAGTACAAGAGCGACCCGGAAAAGTGCGTGAACTGCCCATACCTCTCCCAATGCACCCAGAGTCAAAAACATCAGAAGGTAGTGACACATCACGTGTGGCAGGATGCACTGGACGAGGCGATAGAGAACGAGTACACGCCGGGACTGCGGGAAATCTACAAGCAGAGGCAGGAGACGATCGAGCGCGTGTTCGCGATGGCGAAGGAGTTCCACGGGTTCCGGTACACGCAGGAATACGGCGGAGCGAGGCTACGAGTCAAGGCCGCGCTCACATATGCGTGCATGAATTTAAAGAAACTGGCAAGGAAACGGTGGAGCGATATGTGGAGGGCACGCTACCGCTCCCTTGCATCACTGTTTGTGGAGGCTTTTTCTGGAATATACATAACAACCGGGACATTTTCACAGCCCAAGTTTGTAAACTATCTTTTAATCTTTTCTCTGTCCTCTTGACGGGGAGCATATCACATGATACCGGGAAAAATGTTGAATTATGGTTGCCTGCAATCTGGGATTGTCTAATTATTCTTAAAAAATAATTTCGCAAATTCGCACAAATCACTTGACAGTTGAATCGGTAAAGTGTAAACTGATACCATCAACAAAAAAGGAAAGGTTGGTAATCAATATGCCTGCGAAAACAGTCAATGAACGTGTCGCGGCCATCAACGAAAAGATCGAGAAGAAACAGGCGGAGATAGCCGCTCTCGAGGCCCAGAGGCAGAGACTTCTTCACCCCATCACCATGCGGACAGTTATGTCCAAGGCGAAGGCAGTGGGTATGTCCGCTGAGGAGATCGCGGAGAGGCTCGGCCTCGATTTCTGAGCTGCCGGGGAACATCCGCAGATGGTTGACCCGTGTTCAGCCACTCGAGAGAACCTGATCGTCCCGCAAAATTTAAGCCCCATTCCGGCCTGACTTTGGGCCGTGGTGGGGCTTAATTCTTTGCGCTTTTTTAGACCTTGCGTCAGCGGCGGCGCGGGAGCTTTTCCCGCAGCTTTTTTAGCCAGTTTTTTACCTTGCTGTTTTTAAGGATGATGTAGATAAGGCCCGCCAGGAAGAGCGCCCAGCCCAAGAACACAAGAAACTCAAGCTCGTACTCATCTATAAAGTACTTGTAGCTGCGGCCCAGATGATCGCCCCGCCACTCGTACACCAGCACCCCGTCCACCATGACTCTCCGGGGCACCATCACCTCGATGAACCGGGAGAGGATGTAGATGACGAAGTTGAGGAGCAGTCCGACAGCGGAGGCGCAGGCGGCGATCACGGTCTTGACCTTCTGGTTCCCCGCGTCCTTGGTGAGTTTCACAGCGGGAACGTCGTGGTCGCTCTCGTAGTCGTCGTTTAGAAGGTAGTCCGACGTCACCCCGAAGAGCTTGCTGAGCTGGAGCACGTTGTAGGCGTCCGGCACTGCCGAGCCCACCTCCCAGCGGGACACTGCCTGCCGCGAAAGGTTAAGTTTCTCCGCCAGCTCCTCCTGGGACATGCCGGCCTTCTTCCTGAGGGTCAGGATCTTTTCTGAAAGTTTCATGGTGTTTTCCTCCTCGTATCAAGATGGCCCCAGTATAGCCGGGACCCGGTTGCGTTTCAACCACGCGGACTTTACATTCCCGCAATCAGAGGTTACATCGCCCAAATCGCGCCGGTTTATATGCGGAATTGGGGTTATGCTGTTGATATTTCTCTGAAATCTGTTACAATAGAGATAGAGAAAAAGACCCGGAGAAAGTGAATAGAATAGGTCACTTGAGGTGGTAAATTTCGTTGCAACCACACGCCGATGGTATGACAGGGGAGACCCGAGAGATGCGGGAGAGGCGACGCCCGCCAGGTGACCGATCTATTAGGGGCTGTGAAAAAAGCCCCGTAAAACGGGAAGAGAGTTGCCAAGGAACCCCCTGGTAACTCTCTTCTCTTTTTGGT
>CANQYW010000024.1 GCA_947628185.1 uncultured Oscillospiraceae bacterium | reverse complement strand
CAGTTCCCGTTCTTAAAGCCCAACCACTACATAGTTGGCATGTTCCTCTCCGACATGGCCGCCTCCGACAACCTCACACAATATAGGGGTTATATTCAGATGAGGTAAACCACCCCGCCCCGGCGGACGCCGGGAGTTTATAATAATTTTAATGAGAGGAGTTTTGCATATGCCTGTTCCCTTTTACGCCAAGAGCCCCGGCAACGAGGGCTACATCAAGAACCTTGAGGTCCTTGCCCACCACGACTGCGACAACCACTACCTCTTCCAGTCCCAGCTCTACAAGACTGCCGACGGCCGGTACTACCTCTACGGCGGCTGTTTCTTCGGCAACGGCGTGGAGATACTGGAGGTCACTGACCCCGAGCACCCCAGGCACGTCCAGTACATGCCGGTGATGGACCCAGAGAAGTACACCTACATGTCCACCCCGAAGATCCAGATCTGCGAGGACCTGATGATAGTCTCCAACGGCAACTGCCTGGAGTTCCTCCACGGCCCCGCCCCGGAGCACTACACCCCGGCCCCCGGCGGAATACACATCTTCAGCCTCAAGGACGACCCCGAGCACCCCAAGAAGCTCTCCTTCTGGGCCACCGGCGACGTGGGCAACCCCGGCGCGGGAGTCCACCGTTTCACCTACAACGGCGGCAGGTACGTACACCTCTCCGCCACCGCCCCCGGGTTCAAGGACTACATCTACCGCATAGTGGACATCTCCGACCCCGAGCACCCGGTGGAGGCGGGCCGCTGGTGGAACCCCGGCCAGTTCTTCGGTAACCAGACCAAGAAGACCCGGGAGAAGGAGTGGCACGGCTGGCAGGGCTACAACACCTACCCCGGTTACGTCCACTTCCCCTTCGCCGAGACGGACAAGAATCTCACCTACATAAGCTGCGCCGGCGGCGGATTCAAGATCCTGGACATCTCCGACCCCCAGGTTCCCCAGGTGCTGGGCGAGGTGAAGATGACTCCCCCCTTCTGCACGAAGTTCGGCGGTGCCCTCTGCCACACCTTCATGCCCATCCACGGCACCCACTATGCCGTCGGTATGCAGGAGGGCGAGCGTTTCTGGACCTACGACCGCAAGACATATGAGCAGTTCGGCACCCACTCCTACTGCGGCATAGAGATGTTCGACGTGGCAGACCCCGAGGATCCGGTGCTTGTCTCCATATTCCCCTATCCCGAGGTCCCCGAGAACTTCCCCTACAAGAACTTCAATATCTGCGGCCTGGACTACCCCGGCCCCATGGGCCCCCACAACCTCCACGAGCCCATGACCCACAAGCCCTGGCTGGAGGACAGATCCGACAGGGTCTACGACTGCTACTTCCACGCGGGACTCCGTGTCTACGACGTCTCCGACCCCTACATCCCCAAGGAGATAGCCTACTTCATCCCCCCCAACCCCGAGAAGCTGGCCTTCGACGTGAAGATGCCCAACAAGCCCCTGGGCACCGCCGAGGACCTGGTGGTGGACGACCGCGGCTACATCTACCTCAACGCCATGCACGACGGCGTGTACATCCTCCGGTGCCTGGTGTGATCCCCGCCCCGCAGGATAGATAGATAACCCATAAAAACGGGAGGACCGGTTTGGGTCCTCCCGTTTTCAAACTAATAAATTAATATAGCTCATCTGTACCGCAGTCTCAGCCGGGGCGCTCCGGGGCGCTGGGTGACGGACTCGGATATGAGAAAGAGCATCTGCCTGGAGGCGCCCTTCAGGTACGCGCTGGGGGCGGCGAGGGCGGCTATGGACATCGCAAGCGGCACGAAGGTCTGCCACTTGAGCGTGAGCCTCTTGTAGATATCCGGCCCTATGAGGTATACGAACACCAGGAACGAGGCGATAGTTATGACGGATGTCAGTATCTCCACGGTCCTATCGAGGCGGAAGGTGAGCTTAAAGCCGGACCCGGTGTACTCCCCGGTGACGTGGGGGCGCAGAAGTGCCCGCAGAGCGCCGCCTGAGGCGGATGTGAGGAGAAGGGTGGAGCTCTCCGGCTCCCAGCGGCCGTAGAGTTTCAGCTCCTCCACCCCCGGGCACATGAATATGCGCTCCGCCGCCTCCTCGGGGGTACAGTCGAACTTCACCTGGGCCTCGCAGTAGGGGATCATCCTCTTGAGTTTCATTCCGGCGGCATCTCCCCGGCGCCGTGATTGTATATCCGCTTATCGAGGGCGAATATCCTCTCGGAGAACTCCCCAGGGGGGACGTCCAGGAACGTCTCCTCATATATCTCCATGCGGCTGTCTATCCTGTCGATCTCCGCCAGGAGCTCCGCCTCGGCGCACATTGGGCGGACGGCGGCGCCGAACTCCGGGTCCCCGTGGTGGGAGAGGAGCATGTGCTGCAAAAGTACCGACTTCTCCTCCGGCATACCCGTCTCTTTTGCCACCTCCGCCGCCTCCTGGGCGCAGAGCACCAGGTGGCCGATGAGCTCGCCCTTCAGGGAGTAGCCGGTGACGAGCCCCAGCCCGGAGAATGTGAACTCCTGGGCCTTCGCGAGGTCATGGAGGAGCGTCCCCGCAAGGAGGAGGCTCCTATCGAGGACCCCGGGGTATATGTCCGCCAGGAAATCGGCGATCCGCAGCATATTGGAGGTGTGCATCAGAAGTCCGTTTATGAAACTGTGGTGGACGCTCTTTGCCGCCGGTATCTTGGCGAAACTGTCCCTGTGGCGGGAGAGCATCGCCTCCGCCACACGGCGGTAGTCCTCGTCCTCGATGGAGGCCGCGAAGTCCTCCACCTCCCGGAGCCGCTCTTGGGGGTCGATGGGCGCCACAGGCACGAGATCCGCCAGATCGTAGCTGTCCCCCGGCTCCGCCAGGCGCAGCCGGTTCACGTTTATCTGCGTCGTGCCCCGGAACTCGGAGACGAGCCCCCGGAGCATAATGACCTTGCCGGCGTCCTCGCCGCCGATGGGGCCGGAGTAGTCCCAAACCTTTATCTCCACCGCGCCGGTGGCGTCTGACACCGCGCCGCTCAAAAAGGGTTTCCCGGTGGAGGTGGTCTTGAGGGCGGCGTCCTTCAGGACGTAGTACCCCTCCACCTCGTCCCCGGGGACCATGTCAATTACTGCTTTATTGTGTTCCATGATTCTCTCCCATTCAAAAGTGAGATATAATATCCCTATCCTAATGTTTGTGAGGTGCGTAATGAAAAAACTTATAGCCCTGACCGCCGCGCTGTGCCTGCTGACCCTCGCCGGGTGTGCTGTCACCGGCGGCACGCCGGGGGACGCCGACCTCGGCCCCGGAAACACAGACCCCGCCCCGGAGGACGATACGCCGCCGAAACCCTCCCCCTTAGACTCCATCCCCTTTGAGGGGGACGAACTCTACGCCGTGGCGTACCTCGGGTACCAGGAGACGGCGGACCTTGAGTATTTCGCGGAAAAATACCTTGAGAGCCCGGACCTGCCGGTCCACTACGTCTCCGGCGGGGACTACTACCTCGTCATTCCGAGATACCCCGGCACGGCCATCCAGCTCTTTGAGAACGACCTTGATACCTCCCAGCTCATACCCCGCTACGAGGCCCCGGAGACCGGGCCCTTCATCGTGCAGTGCAACGCCAGCGACGTCTTCAACGACGTCACCATCCGCCTCACCCACGAGGGCGACGAGGCGGAGTTCTCGCCATTCATATCCCTGGAGAACGGGGACGTGCTGGTGGGCGGCCGGGGACTCCTGCTCACCCGTGAGGAGTGACGGGCGCCCGGTTTCTCCCCATTATATCCCAGTGCGCCGGTTTTTTCAACCCCGGCCAATAATTTTAAGGCGTATCGATCAGGAAGAATACTGCCCGCCCCAAAAATCGTGAGGGGCGGGCAAGAGTCTCTTTTATCAGTCTGTGATATGGAGCTCGCGCTTTAGTGCCGTTTGTAAAACCTGGGAGAAATTAATGTTTGCTTTTTCCGCCTCATAACAAAGCCAGCCCGGGAGAGTGCAATTCTTCTTAACTACCCTCATTTCGTTTTTGCGGCGGTACTCCGCAAAGTCAACATCAACGAGAGAGACGATCGCGCCCTCCGCCGCTGATACGCTCTTAGGCGCTCGCGGATCTGGCAAGGCTTTTCCGTCGTCCTCCATATCAATACCCATTAAGCCGATGGCGTCCCGGGCCATTTCGATGGCCTCCGTCATATCGTCGCCCTCCGTGTAGATATCAAAATCGGGGATATAGACGGTAAAACCTTTTTCATCGGGTGTTAAAACAATGGGATACGAATTTTTCATATGGCTGCCTCCATAAAATATATGTCAATGCGAAAGGGAGCGGGGCTTATTTCAACCCCCTCCTTTTTATTATTGCCTTAGCAAGATTTTCTTTTACTTCTTTGTGTCGCGGTATCGTTTCGCTCTCTGTCCCGTTTGTATATATGTCGTGGTCTCCCCCATTTCTCTTTAAGTACCAACCGTTTCTCTCGAGTAACTTTATGAGGTCTGATCTTTTCGTTTCCCTCACCTCCTCATGCCTCCATTATAATGCGCCTTTAATGCGCATTTGTCAAGTCTCCCTTGAATTTCCCCTGCCGGATGATAAAAAATTCTCACGGTAATAATTTTTTCTTGTAAGTTCGTGGTATATGTGATAAAATTTTTGTATATTTTCTCACGTATCTGCCGGAGGCCACGGTCTTCGGTCGAAATAGATGCGGAATCCACATAAGGAGGAAGACATGAAAGCAGCAAAAATTGGCGCGGTCCTCCTGGCCGTGGCGCTGTTGGCCCCCCTCTCGGCCACACCGGCGCTGGCCGCGGAGGACCCAAACGTTTGGCTCGAGGCCGTGCCCAGCTCCGGCGCGGCGGAGACGCTAAGCGTCCCCATCAGGACGGACGGCACGGCCACTGACGGCCTGACGGTCATCACCTATGACCCGGCTGTCCTCTCGGTGGACGAGGAGGATGTGACGGCGGGCTCCGCCGCCATGTACTCGGCCAACGCGGCGGAGGCCGGCGAGCTCAAGGTGAGCTGGATAGCCGGCGGCGCCGGGGAGGGCGCAGCGCTCTTCACGGTGGCCTTCACCGTCCTTGAGAAGGACGCCGCCCCGGGTCTCGGCCTCACGGGCGAGGCCTACGGCGCCGGAGAGGACGGCTCCGAGGTCAAGCTCACCGTGGGCGTCACCGAGCCCGCAAAGCCCGACGACCCCACAAAGCCCGGCGATCCCACGAAACCCGGCGATCCCACGAAACCCGGCGACCCCACGAAACCCGGAGGGGGCGGCACCCCCGCCACGGGCGATGAGTCCCATATATGGCTCTGGGTGATGGCGGCGCTGGTGGGCGCCGGCGGCATGGGCGCCACATTCATTTTCCTGCGCCGCGACAGGCGCGAGAGGAGGGGTGAGAGATGAAGTTTAAAAAGTCCATAGCTCTGATGCTCTCCCTCCTGCTCGTCTTCTCCCTGGCGGCGGAGGGCATGGGCCCCGTATTTGCCGCAAGCCCCGACACCGAGGCCGCGCCGGAGACCCCGGCCCGCGCCGAGACTGTCAAGACATCTGATGACAAGCTCCGGGAGATACTCTCAAACGCCCGCCCCGCGAGGGCGGAGGAGATAGACCGGGAGAGCCTCGACGTGGACCTCACCGCCTCCGAGGCCGCCGGTAACGACATGGCGGAGGCCATTGACGAGGCGATGGCGGAGAGCGACGAGCTCGTCCGGGTCATAATCCTCATGGACGAGAAGTCCGTGGTGGAGCGGGACAGCGGCGCCACCCCCAGCGCCGTCACGATGACGGAGGCCCAGCGTCTTGAGAGGGCCCAGGAGAGCGTCATCTCCGCCATTGAGTCCAAGGTACTGGAGGGCGGAGAGCTCAAAGTGGCCTATCAGTACACATGGCTCCTCAACGGCATAGCCGCCCAGGTCCCCTACGGCAAGATCCGCGAGATCGAGGCCCTGGAGGGCGTGAAGAAGGTGCTGCTCCAGCCCGTCTACAGCCCCCTCTCCTCCGGCGGCGCTGACAGCCCCATGACAAACACCGAGGGCGGTCTCATCGGCAGGGACGAGGCCTGGGACGCGGGATACCGGGGCGAGGGCATGAAGATCACCGTCATCGACACGGGCCTTGACGACGACCACCCCAGTTTCGGCCCCCTCCCCCAGGAGCTCATCGACTCGTACTCCGGCTACATGGACGCCGGGGACATCGAGGCGGTCCTCACAAACCTCAACTCCTACAAGAGCTACCGGGGCGTTCTCACCGCCGGGAGTCTCTACCGCACCACGAAAGTGGCCTACGGCTTTAACTACGTGGACAACAGTCTGCGCATAGACCACGGCGGCGACAACCAGGGCACCCACGGCACCCACGTCAGCGGCATCGCCGCGGCGAACCCCCTGGACACCACCGATGTGGTGGGCGTGGCCCCCAACGCGCAGCTCATGGTCATGAAGGTCTTCGGCGCCAACGGCGGCGCATACACCGAGGACCTGTTGGCGGCCCTGGAGGACGCCATGCTCCTGGGCGCGGACGTGGTGAACATGAGTCTGGGCTCCCCCGCCGGTTTCACCAGGAACGCCGACGAGATAAACGAGATCTACGACCGCGTCAACGAGACCGGCACGATCCTCGCCATCTCCGCCGGTAACTCCGGGGCCATGGGCCAGGGGAATCTCTGGGGCAGCGGCTCCAACCTCACCTCCAACCCGGATAACAGCACCGTGAGCTCCCCCGCCACCTACGCGGGCGCGCTCTCCGTGGCCAGCTCCCACAAGACGATGCTGCGCAGTTACTACCTCGGGTTCAACGGCGAGACCTACATCTACTCCGACGGCGTAAACGGCCCGAACGCGCCCATGCTCACACTGGGCGGCGGCAGTTACGGCGTGGCGGTGGTGGAGGGCTACGGCGCGGAGCTTTCAGAATTCACCGACGCCGGTGCGGAGGGCAAGATAGCCCTCGTACAGCGGGGCGGCCAGGTGAACTTCACCACCAAGTGCGACAACGCCGAGGCCGCCGGGGCCATAGCATGCGTCATATACAATAATGAGCCCAGCTCCATGGGCATAGACATGACCGGCGGCAGCGCCGCCATCCCCTGCGTCATCATAAGCATGAGCGCCGGGGAGGCCATAAAGGCGGCCCTCGCCTCCGACCCCGGCCTTGAGCTCACCGTCTCCTCCGAGATGGGCACCATCCCCAACGAGATGGCCGGTCAGATGAGCGACTTCTCCTCCTGGGGCGTCTCGCCGGACCTCAAGCTGGAGCCCGACATCACCGCCCCCGGCAGCGGCATCTACTCCACCGTGGACGGCGGCGGCTACGAGAGCATGGACGGCACCTCCATGGCGTCCCCGAACCTGGCGGGTCTGGCGGCGCTGGTAAAAGAGTACGTCCTGGCGAACTACCCCGGGATGTCGAGCACAGAGGTACAGAGTTTCGTCTACGCGCTCCTCATGAGCACGGCGGAGCCCCTGGTGTACTCCGGCAACGGCCAGTACTACTCGCCCCGGAACCAGGGCGCGGGTCTCGCCAACGCTAAACTCGCCATATCCACCGGCGCGGTGCTGGGCGTCCCCGGCATGGACGTGCCCAAGGCGGAGCTGAAGGACAGCGCCGACGGTACATACTCCTTCTCCTTCACCGTGAAGAACTTCGGCGGCAAGGCCCTGTCCTACGCCGTCACCGCCTCCGTGGAGACGGAGGACGTGGTGGAGGGCGGCTACCCCGGCCTTGAGTTCATGTCCCTCACGCCCCGGGGCCTCACCACCCAGGCCCACATCTCCGGGGACCTCACCTACATCTACGACTACAACTCCAACGGCAAAATAAACAGCCACGACGCCTACCTCCTCTACAGGATGGCGGAGGGCACGGACCCCGTCCCCACCGGCACCGGCATGCGCTATGACGTGCTGGGCGACGGCGAGGTGGAGCGGAAGGACGTTCAAGCGTATCTCGACGAGCTCGTGGGCAAGTACGTCTTCGACCAGGACGGCGAGGCCCTCAACATGGGCGACGCGGTCCTCAGCGTGGCCCCGGGCGCAGAAATGCAGCTGCGCGTTGACCTGGCCCTCAACTCCGCCGACAAGTCCTGGATGGACGCCCACTTCCCCAACGGCATATATGTGGACGGCTTCGTGGTCCTCAAGTCCCTCGACGGGGGTGTGGACCTCTCCCTCCCCTACATGGGATTCTACGGTGACTGGACCAAGGCCCCGGTCATCGACAGCGGCTACTACTGGGATCCCTACTTCTTCGGGGACAACACCGGCGCCACCCCCACGGCCAGCCAGTACGCCAACATCCTCTGGACCAACTACGCGGGTCTCAGCGCCCAGTGGATGCCCGGCCTCAACCCCTACTTCGGCTACGAGGAGGACTTTGACGTCTCCCACATCTCCTTGAGCCCCAACGGCGACGGCAGCGGCGACTACATAGACGACATCTACGTCTCACTCCTGCGCAACGCAAAGCTCCTCACCTTCACCTGGCGGGACGAGGAGGGGAACATCCTCCACCAGGACTCCATAGAGAACGTGCCCAAGAGTTTCTTTAACGACAGCTACGGCCAGGTCGTCCCCTACGTCTACTCCTGGGACAGCGTCCCCTACGACCTGCTCTTAGAGGACGGCTCCACCTTCGCCACCGGCTCCAAGCTCACGCTGGACATCGAGGCGACACTCGACTACGGCGACAGCATGGAGAATAACGAGTGCTACCGCTGGACCACCGATGTGACCGTCGACACCCAGGCCCCCGTCCTCTTGGGCGAGCCCATGGTGTCCGTCCTTGAGAACGGCGAGCAGTATCTCGTCATATCCGTCTCCGACGAGGTCTCCGTGGCGGCGGTGAACTTCCTCAATAAGCGGGAGACCATGGTCCTCAAGCAGTACGCCGTGGACGACGCCGAGCTCGGCGAGGCCACCGAGAACGGCATGGTCTACCGGGAACTCGTCTACGACATAACCGGCTACGGCGACGAGTTCACCCTGGTCCTGGGCGACTACGCCTTCAACGAGAGCGCATACCTCATAACAACCACCGACAACGACCCGGTGCTGGACGAGAACCTCCTCTACGGCTACCGCGTCCACGACGATAACTACTTCACCCAGTACGGTGAGGATCAGTCCCTCTACGGTTGGGTGGGGCTCGACCCCGAGACGGCCCAGGTGTCCGTATATGACACCGAGTACTTCATGGACTTCGCCCTCAACGCGGCGGAGTACGTGGGCGGCTACATCCTGGCGGCTGACACCGCCAGCACCCTGGGCGGCGGCGACCACCTCGTCTGGATGCGCCCGGGCTACTGGGAGGACCGGGTGACCATCACCACCCTCGGCATTGACATGGGCTACGGCCCGAGCGGCGTGGGCATAGCTGATATGGCCCTCGACCCCTCCACCGGCACGCTCTACGCCGTGACCGGCCCCTCCAGCTACCCCACGGCGACGCTCTGCACCATCGACCTCACCACCGGCGAACTCAAGACCGTGGGCGAGGTAAATGAGTGGGGCATGCCCGCCTCCCTCGGCTCTGTCGTTGCCATCACCTGCGGCCCGGACGGCACGCTCTACGGCGTGGACGGCGAGGGCGCGCTACGGACTATAGACACCGAGACCGGCCTCTGGAACGAGGACGTACTTCTCGACACCGCCGCCGTCACCGGTGACGTGCCGAACTACACCCAGTCCATGACCTTCGATGACGACGCCAACGCCATATACTGGGCCTTCTACTCCGAGGGCGACGCCTGCGGCAACCTCTACAGGATAGACCTGGAGAACGGCGCGGAGATGACGCTCGTTGGCGCCATGGGCGAGGCCGGATTTGCCCAGCCCGGCAGAGTTGAGGTCGTGGGCCTCCTGCGGCTTGACGACCGGGGCTACAGCCTCCCCGAGGCGGCGCTGGAGGGCATATCCTTCGCGGAGGACTCCCTCTCCCTCGTCGTGGGTGAGACAGGCTCCTTCGACGTCGTGTCCCAGCCCTGGTACATGGCTCCCCGGTACCTTGAGTGGACCTCCTCCGACACCTCCGTGGCCACAGTTGGCGCCAACGGCGTCATAAGGGCCGTGGGCGCCGGTGAGGCGACCATAACCGCCAAGACCCTGGACGGCGCATTTAGCGCCACGGGGACTGTCACCGTGACCCAGCCCAGCTCCACGCTCTACGGTTTCGTGGGCTACAGCAGGGACATCATGAACCAGTGGGTGACATTCCCGGCGGCGAACCTCGGCGACGTGGCAGTGCTCACAGAACCCGCCTTCTCCGGCTATATGGCCGGTGAGTACGTTGACGGTTTCGTCTACGCCTTTGATGACTCCACCGGCGGCCTTTGGCGCATCGACCCCGTGACCTTCGAGGGCAGCAGGATCTCCGACTCCCTGGAGGGCTACGCCACCGTCTACGATATGGCCTACAGCTGCGCCGACGGCTACCTCTACGCCCTGGCGGCGACCGAGTATTACTCCACCGACCTCCTCCATGTGGACACCCTCACGGGTGAGCTGGAGTACGTCTGCACCCTCCAGCAGGATTGCATGGTGCTCGGCTGCTCCACCGAGGGCCAGCTCTACACCATTGACAGCATGGAGGGCATAATCAGCACCATTGACCCGGAGACCGGCGCTGTGACGCCCGTGGCCAGCGGGCCCTCCGGCGTCGTGCCCTACGGCGGCAGTATGGCCTTCGACCACTCAAACGGCCAGGCGTATCTCGCCTCCATGGACGGCATCTACTACATAAGCCTTGAGAGCGGCAAGTGCGTCTACCTCGGGGCCGTGGACGGCGGCGGCGTCACCTGCCTCTTCGCCCCGGACTACGAGGCGCCCCCGCGCCCCGACGTCCCCGTGGAGTCCGTAACCATGCTGAAGGACCGGGTGAAACTCATGGAGGGCGTCACCACCGGCATACCGGTGCTCGTTAAACCCTTCAACGCCACCCACCGGGACGTCCAGTGGACGGTGGAGGACACCACCGTGGCGCTGGTGGAGAACGGCTCCATAATCGCCCTAAAACCCGGCACGACTACCGTGAAGGGCGCGTTGGCCGGCTTTGAGGTGGAGTTCACCGTCGAGGTCCTGGCCTCCACCGGCGACGTCTACGGCTATGTCCTGGGGGACCTTGGCGGCATGGGCGACCACTTCTGGGCCAAGTTCAGCGACACCGACCCCGGAGCCCCCGGCGGCGGCCTGGCTGACGGCAGCACCTACGAGCTCTACGCCGGCGAGTACCTGGACGGCAAGATCTACGGTTTCGGCTACACCTACGACCCGGAGAGCTGGGAGGCCCCGGCTCCCCTCTTCATCGTGGTGGACGCGGAGACATATAACGCCGATATCACCGCCGGCAAGTTCCCGGATATCCACGACATGGCCTTCGACTACACCACCGGCGTCATGTACGCCGTGGGCGGCACGAAGAACGTCTCCTCCAACACCCTCTACATGGTGGACATCGCCACCGGCGACTGCTACACCGTTGGCAAGTTCGAGATGGGCATGGCGGCCCTCACCTGTGACGGCGCGGGGCAGCTCTACTCCATAAGCGAGGACGGCGACCTCTACAAGGTCGATAAGACCGACGCCTCCCTCACCCTCGTGGGTTCCACCGGCTACAGCGCTCTCAACGCCTACCAGTCCATGACCTACGACTACGACACGGGCAACGTCTACTGGAGCCAGTTCTACCAGGGCATGATGGGTGACTCCGGCGGCAAGCTCCTCATAGTTGACCTCACCGACGCCTCCGTCACGGAGCTGGGCGTCATGGGCCTCTCCGGGTGCATGGTGACGGGCCTCCACACGAAGCCCGCCCAGGTCCCCGCCATCGGCAAGCCGGATGTCACCGGCGTGATGGTGAACGCCAGCGCCCTCTTGAGGCCCGGCGAGACAGTCAAACTGAGCGCCAGCCTCACCCCGGTGAGCGTCAGCCTCGCGGGCGAGACCCTCACCTTCACCTCCAGCGCCCCCGATGTGGCCACCGTCTCCGCTGACGGCGCCGTCACCGGCGTGGCGGGTGGCACGGCGGTGATCACCGTCTCCTACGGCGAGTTCTCCGCTACATGCACCGTGAACGTGGTGGGTGAGGAGACGAGGCTCTACGTGGCCTCCCCCAACGCCCTCACGAGCTACCCGCTCCTCAACCCCGGTGAGCAGGGCGAGAGTGTCTGCGACCTCTCCGACATCGAGTCCGGCCTTGTGACCGCCGCCTACAATGAGAAGGACGGCTACTTCTACGGCATAGACTCCGAGGGTTGGCTCTGGAAGTTCACGGCCTCCGGCGAGACTCAGAAGATAGGGGATATACCCTTCACCCAGGCCCTCAGCGACATGGATGCCTACTCTGAGGACGCCATCATCGAGGTGCGGGACATAGACTTCCTCGACGGCACGCTCTACGCCCTCGTTTACAGCGAGGACCCCGTTACCTGGGATGTCCGCTACTCCTTCTACACCGTTGACCTTGCCACCGGCGCCGGGACCTTTGCGTACACCGTGGCCCTGGACACCGTTGAAGGCGGCCTCGACCCCCTGATGTTCACCTTCTATGACGGCAGCAAGTACGTGGTCTACGACCAGTTCACCGACACCGTCTATGTGAGCGAACTGGGGAGCTCCGAGAACGACATGGTCTCCTGGGTCGGGGACGTGAGTTTCATCTCCGACTCCTCCAACGCCCTTGTCTACTCAGCGGACCTCGGCATGATCTTCGTCTGCAACGGCTCCGAGCTCCTGATGATGGACCTCGCCGACGGCAGCCACCAGATCCTCGGCAACGTGGCCTACACCGATCTGGCGGATATGTTCATAGTCACCGGCGATATCGCCGAAAGTCTCAGCTAACCCCAAAATCGATTCCCACGGGGCTGTGAAAAATCCCCGGAAAAAGGAAGAGAGTTACCAGGGCTTTCCTTGGTAACTCTCTTCTCATTTTGGTATTTATTATTATGAAGAAAAACCTATTCTTGACTATGCACCTGTATCCAGCGGACATACGCCCACTGGCGCTGGGTGCTGTCCACTGTGTTGAGATCAATGGGCGTACCGCACTCCTGGTATGTGTAAAAATCCTCCGCATGGGACGGACTAACGAAATACTCGATACCCTCAAGTCCTGTATTGTTTGCCTGTTCTTCCGTCAGTTTCCCGGCAGAGCGGTAACCGTAGGGCAGCGTGGACACCGGCATATATGGGTCCACATAGGCTTTGCCGTCAATTAGCAGAGTTGGACGTTTATCGTAGTTTTCCGCTTTTACAGGATCTGCCGTCACCGGATCCGTCGCGAAACACACCGCCACCACGGCGCAAGCGGCAACAGCCGCGGCAACTATCCAAAACGCCGGTTTTTTGTAACTTAACACCTTTTTCACCCTCTCTTTCACGCCAACTTCTCCAAAGGCCAGCGGGCAGACCGTGACCAACCGCCGCCCGGCGCTGCACTCCAGCAGAGCGGTGGAATATCGTTTCTTCCCGTCCACATCCATCTGCCGGACGACCTTTTCGTCACAGGCCAGCTCAATGTCCCGGCACAGCAGCGCATAGGCCGCCCAGCACAGCGGGTTGAACCAGTGGACCGCCAAAATGAGAAAGCCCAGCGGTTTCCACCAGTGGTCGCGCCTCGCCAGATGCGCCTTCTCGTGGGCTATTACCGGCTCCATGGACGCGGTGTCCATGTTGGAGGGCAGATAGATCCTGGGCCGGACCAGCCCCAGAATGAACGGAGATCTTACATAATCGCACAGAAAGATGTTTCCCTCATAGGGCACTCTTTCCGCGACGCTCCGATGCACACGCACATAACTGATCGCGGCATACAGCAGCATAACGGCTATACCGATGAGCCAGATCTCCGACAGCGCAAGCGTCCAGGCATAGAGCGGGTTGACGCTGCCCACCGGGTTTGGGGCAAAGGTCTCGCCCAGAATGGGGTTGACCGCGTCGTTGACGGCGGGGATACCGCTGCTAATGATGGGCGTCTCATATTGGATATTGTGGGCGTTGAAGGTCTCGGCGCTGGGAATGAGGCTCAACGCGCTCTCGAAGGAGAATGGGACCGCCAACCGCAAAGCGACTATTCCCCACAGAAGGACGGCTATCCACTTCGGCGCCTTTTTCAGCGCGGACCGAAGTAACACCACCGCTAAAATCAGCCAGCTCGCGGCGATGCTCATGTTCAAAACCCTCACGAACGTCTCGGCCATATCATTCACCCGCCTTGTCGATCAGTTCGCGTATCTCGGCAATTTCCTCGGCTGTCAGTTTCTTCTCGCTGGTAAACGCGGCAAGAAAAGCCGGAAGTGAACCCGCAAAGGTCTCATCCACGTACTTCTTGCTGTGAAGGGCATAGAACTCCTGCCGGGACAGGAGAGAGGTCACCACGCCGTTGTTGTTCTGAAAGAGCCCCTTGTCGCAGAGCCGGCGCAGCACCGTGTGCGTTGTCGTCCTCTTCCAGGTGAGTTCCGCCGCAGCGAGCTTTATAAGTTCGGCGGACGTCACCGGCTCCCTCTCCCAAATGATGTCCGCAAAGCGGGCCTCCACTGCCCCCAATTGGATCTCAGCCATAAACACACCCTCCTCGTCTACATGGTGTAGTCTAACATTGAGTCTACACTATGTAGACGGATTTGTCAAGAGCCTTTTCAAGTAAACAGGCGGACTTTCGTGGGGGAGTATTATTCCTCCCCTGCGCCATTTTTGGCTCTGCCTTGACATATGGGCTCAAATCCCGTAAAATAGCGCTATCCGACATAAAATAGTAAGGGGGGCACGAGCGTGAAGATAGGGGAACTCAACATTGAGAGCAAACTGGCCCTCGCCCCCATGGCGGGCGTCACGGACATAGCCTTCCGGCAGGTGTGCCGGGGGCTGGGCGCTGGCCTCACCTACACCGAGATGGTGAGCTCCAAGGCGCTGATGCTCCAGGATAGGAAGTCCCGGCTCATAATGGAACTCTCCCCCGGGGAGCACCCCGCGGCGGTACAGCTCTTCGGCTCCGACCCCGTGTGCATGGGTGAGGCCGCCGCGAAGGTGACGGAACTCTCCGACTGCGACATAATAGACATAAACATGGGCTGTCCCGTGGGCAAGGTGGTGAAGTCCGGGGACGGCTCCGCCCTCATGCGCACGCCGGACCTGGCCGCGAGGATAATAGAGTCCGTGGTACGTTCCACGCCCCGCCCGGTGACAGTCAAGTTCCGCAAGGGCTTTGACTCCGGAAACGTGAACGCGGTGGAGTTTGGCCGGATGTGCGAGTCCGCCGGGGCCGCCGCCGTAGCGGTCCATGGGAGGACCCGGACCCAGATGTACTCAGGCCGCGCGGACTGGCAGATAATCGGCGAGGTGAAAGCGGCCCTCAATATACCCGTCATCGCCAACGGCGACATATTCACCCCCCAGGACGCCGCGAAGATACTCTCCGTCACCGGCGCGGACGCCGCCATGATAGGCCGTGGGGCCCTGGGCTACCCCTGGATATTCCGGGAGAGCGCGGCGGCGCTCTCGGGCCGCGACATCCCCCCGCCGCCCCCCTACAGTGAGCGCGTGGGTGTGGCCCTGGGGCAGTTCGAGCGGGCAGCGGAGGCCCTGGGTGAGAAGACAGCCGCCCTGGAGGCCCGGAAACACTTCGCCTGGTACCTGCGGGGGATGCCCCGGGCGGGCTTTTTCAAGGGGCAGATAATGTCCGTCAGCACACTGGACGATATTCGCAGGGCGGCGGAGGCCATTTTGGATTTCCTCCGCGACGAGGAGAGGAGGCGGCCAAATGGAGGCTAAAGAGGAGATGCGGCTGGTGCGCAGGGCCGCCAGGGGCGACGCCTCCGCCTTTGAGAAACTGGTGGAGGAGAACCAGAAGAAGGTCTACAACCTGGCCCTCAAGCTCACCGGCTCCCGGGAGGACGCCCTGGACGCCTCCCAGGACGCCTTTCTCAAGGCGTACACGGCCCTGGGCTCATTCCGGGGCGAGAGCCGTTTCTCCGTGTGGCTCTATAGACTCACCTACAATGCCTGCATGGATCTCATGAAACGCAACCGGCGGGCCGGGGGCCTGCCCCTGCCCGTGGACGAGGAGGGCGCGCCCCTCGACTTCCCGGACCCCGGGCCCACGCCGGAGGAGCTTATGGAGCGGGAGGACACCCGCCGGGCCGTCCGGGAGGCCATAGAGGAGCTCCCCGGGGACAAGCGGGAGATACTTATGATGCGGGAGTTCGCCGGTATGAGCTACCAGGACATCGCCTCGGCGCTCTCCATCGAGGAGGGGACAGTCAAGTCCCGGATCGCCCGGGCCAGGATGGCCCTGGCGGAAATATTGAAAAAAGGCGGAACTTTACCGCCCGATCGCCAGTCTAAAAGACGGAAAGGAGGGAGAAGTGATGCCTGAGCACGAAAAATACCGGCAGATGCTGGAGCTCTTTATATCCGGCGAGCTGCCGCCTGAGGAGCGCGAGGCCCTGGCCCTCCACTTAGAGGAGTGTGGCGAGTGCTCTGAGCGGCTGGCACTCTCAAACCTCCTGCCCGATATCCTGCCCCCGGAGGAGGATCCGCCGGAGGAGCTTGTGGGCCTCATCATGGCAAAGACCGTCGGCCCCGCCCGCTCCCGCCGCCGCCATGTCTTAACAAACTGGCTGGCCGCCGCCGCCGTTTTGGCGGTGGTCATCATCCCCGCGGCCCTGGCTCTCCGGGGCGCCGGCGCCAGTGAGTCCGACGCCGTGAGTAACGACGAGATCGTCGCCGGCACGATGAGCCCCGGGAGCTTTGAACCAAAAGAGTCGGATCTCGATGAGAGCAGCCCCTACGGCGTCATGCCCCCCAGCGCCCCCGAGGACGCATTTGACAACGCCCTCCCCTCCCAGCCCACCTCCCCCAACAACGGCGGCATGTACATCCAGGGCGGCAAGGACTACTTCTACAACGGCATATACGTTGATGTCTACGACACCATCCCCTCCGGCTACAGCGCCACGGTCCTCTGCGACGAGCTCCCGGAAACCCTGGAGAACGAGGACCCGGAGTTCGCCCTCAGCGACGGGCGCGTCTGTTTCGTCGTCGAGGCCGAGACCCTCGGCGCCCTGGAGGACCAGGGCTTTGAGGTGACGTACAACTCCTCCCCCACCAACAGCGACGTCTTGGTGGTGGTGAGAATAACAAAGTAGCGTTAAACTTTCCTCTCCCCCGCTCCTGTCCCGGATGTACCGGGACTGGGGCGGGCCTTTTTTCGCGCAGTCTAAATTTGTCTTGATATTTTCACCGTAATATAATATAATAATGGGCGTGGCGCAAGCCGGGCCGCACTAATCGGGGAGATAGCGGTGCCCTGTGACCCGCGATCCGCTACAGCGGGGATGAATTCCTGCCCCCGGCCGGGCTGTGTGCTGTCTGCCGGCGGGAGAGGGCGTCGAAGGGCCGGTCTCGCGCAACGTTGGCCTGTGAACCATGTCAGGCGGGGAACCGAGCAGCATTAAGCAGTGTCCCGCGTGTGCCGTGAGGCTGCCGGTCCTGAGCTCCGACTCGTCGTTACGGGTGTACTGTCCCGGTCAAAGGCAGGTGTGCGGTCCGGCTTGCGCCACATGTATCCGGGGAGGCGTGCCTCCCCGGGGGAACATTTCCGCGCGGAATTTTGGTTTTTGGGCTTTCTGCTCCCCAGGGGGCAGGGGCTTTTTGATTATTTGGGGAGGAGTTTATGTATCAGGCACTTTATCGCAAGTACCGGCCCCGGAGCTTTTCCGACGTGGTGGGACAGGAGCACGTGACAGTGACGCTCAAGCGCCAGGTGGAGACCAAGAGGACCTCCCACGCCTACCTCTTTGTGGGCACCAGGGGCACCGGCAAGACCACCTGCGCCAAGATACTCTCCCGAGCCCTCAACTGCCAGCACCCGGTGAACGGCGACCCCTGCAACGAGTGCGACTCCTGCCGGGGGATAGAGGACGGGAGCATCCTGGACGTGGTGGAGATAGACGCCGCCTCCAATAACGGCGTGGACAGCATCCGGGCCCTGCGGGAGGAGTCGGTCTACACACCCGCCAGCGTGAAAAAACGTGTCTACATCATCGACGAGGTGCACATGCTCTCCGGCGCCGCCTTCAACGCGCTCCTTAAAATATTGGAGGAGCCGCCGGAGCACCTTGTGTTCATATTGGCCACGACGGAACTTAGCAAGATACCGGCCACCATCCTCTCCCGGTGCCAGCACTTCTCCTTCCACCGGATAACGCCGGAGAACATAGCCGCGAGGCTCCTATATGTGGCGCGGGAGGAGGGTTTCACCCTCACGGACCCGGCGGCGGCGCTCCTCGCCCGGCTGGGGGACGGCTCCATGCGGGACGCCCTCTCGCTCCTTGACCAGTGCGTCACCGGGGACAAAGTTGACGAGGAGGACGTGCTCCGGGCGGTGGGCCTCATCGGCAGCAGCAGGACAGCGGAGCTCTGGGGGACCCTTGCCCGGGGGGACCTCCCCGGGGCGCTGGAGCTCTTTGACGGGATATACTTTGGCGGCGCGGACCTCAACGCGGTGCTCTCCGACCTCCTCTCCCTCGTGAGGGACATGCTCATGGTGCGGGTGGCGCCGGAGGGGGCGGGACGCCTCCTCACCGGGGCCTTCGACGCTGAGAAACTCCGGGAGCTCTCTGAGGGCCTCGCCACCGGGTCTCTGCTCGCGGCATCCGACGTCCTGCAGAGCGCCCTTGACACCATGCGCGACGCCCGGGACAAGCGCACAAAGGCGGAGCTCACCCTCATACGCCTCTCCGGGTGCCTCCGGGGCGCGGCGGAGGAGCCCCGGGTCGAGTCGAGGGCGTCAGAGCCAGCGAGAACGCCCCAGCCCGTTAAAGCAGCGTCGCCCAAGACGGCGGCAGAACCTGTAAAAACCCCGGAGCCCGTAAAAGTATCAGAGCCCGCGAAAGCGGCGGAACCTGAGAAAGCGGCGGAACCCGAGAAAACATCGGCGCCCCCCAGCGGCGGCGAGGCAGAGGACGCCTGGTGGGCCCGGGCCCTCAGCGCCATGGGGACGCCGGACGTCAACGCCATGCGTTTCCTCTCCGACGCCGCCAACGTGCGGCCGGAGCTCGTGGGCGGGAACGTGGTGATACACGCGAAAAACGACTTCGTCCTGGGCATGGTGAACACGGCCACGGTGCGGAGCGCCGTCACCCAGGCGGTGTCCTCGGCGCTTGGGAGGAGCGTCACCGTGAGTTTCGTCTCCGGCGGGATGCCCGAGACACCCCCCTCCGGCGGCTCAGACAAGCTGCGGGAGCTCATGCGTTTCGGCAACATAGTAAAATTTAACTAAATCAATTTTCCATATTCATAAGGAGGATCACTATGGCAAAAGGCGGTTACCCCGGCGGCAGGATGGGCGGCGGCATGAACATGAACATGATAAAGCAGGCCCAGCGGATGCAGCAGGAGATGGTGAAGATGCAGCAGGAGATAGAGGCGAAGGAGTTCTCCGCCTCCGCGGGCGGCGGGATGGTCAGCGCCGTTGTGAACGGCAAACGCGAACTTCTGCGCCTCACCATCGACGAGAGCGCGGTCATTGACGCGGCGGAGCCCGAGGACGTGGAGATGCTCTCCGACGCCATTGTTGCGGCGGTGAACGAGGCGCTGAACCGGGCTGCGGAGGAGATGAACTCGGCCATGTCCCGTTTCACCGGGGGTCTCGGGCTCAATTTCTGAGCGTCCCAGCCCCCGCCGTGACCCGGCGGGGGCGCGACGGGCAATTAAACAGGCAATTAAATCGCAAAATCTCTTGACATCGGCGGATTATGTGATAAAATAATCGTGACAACAGGGGGCTCGAATCGACGGGCTGAGATACGGATGTTTTCCGTGACCTATAACCTGATCCGGATAATGCCGGCGTAGGGAAATACGGGGGCGCTGTGCCTCCATATTCGTTGCGTCCGGCCTTGCCGGGCGTAATTTTTTACACTATATTGGAGGTAAAATTAAATCATGAGAGCGAGCGTAGCTATCCAGACACTCCCCAAGGCGGGGAACGACGAGGAACTTGTCCGCATAGTGGACGAGGTCATCGACTACATCAAGAGCACGGGCCTTAACTACTACGTGGGCCCCTTCGAGACGGCCATAGAGGGCGACGACTATGACCAGCTCATGGACATAGTCCGTGAGTGCCAGCACGTGGCCATAAGGGCCGGCGCGCCGGAGGTCAGCGCCTACATCAAGGTGACGTACCGCCCGGAGGGCGAGGTGCTCACCATCGAGAAAAAGACGAAGAAACACCATGCGGAATAAGCTCCCGGCGGTGGCGGCGATAGTGGGGCTCCTCCTCTTGTGGCAGCTCGTGTCCGTCACCGGCCTTGTGCCAAGTTTCATGCTCCCGGGGCCAATAAAAGTGGTGAGGGCGTTTATTTCGGACTTCCCGCTCCTTTTAGAGAACTCCGCCGTGACGCTCACCGAGGCCTTTTACGGCCTGGCCCTGGGGGTGCTATTGGGGTTCATATCCGCCGTGCTGATGGACGCCTTCCCCCTTGTGCGGCGGGCCTTCTACCCCATACTCGTCATAACCCAGACCATCCCCACGGTGGCGATAGCGCCCCTTCTCGTGCTGTGGTTCGGCTACGAGATAACCCCCAAGGTGGTGCTAATAGTCCTCACCACCTTCTTCCCGCTGACGGTGGGCCTCTGCGACGGTTTCCGGGAGGCGGACACCGACGCCATTGACCTACTAAAGTCCATGGGCGCCAGCAGGACCCAGATATTCAGGTACATAAAGCTCCCCTCCGCGCTGCCCCAGTTCTTCTCCGGCCTCAGGATAGCCGCCGCCTACTCCGTGGTGGGGGCGGTGATTGCCGAGTGGCTGGGTGGGTTCTCCGGCCTTGGCGTCTACATGACCCGGGTGCGCAGCGCCTACGCCTTTGATAAGATGTTCGCGGTCATAATCCTCATCTCCGCCATAAGTCTGGTGCTGATGGGGGCCATCGGCCTCCTGGAGCGGGAACTCACCCCTTACCGCCGCGCGCGGGAACAAAAATAAAGTAAAAATACGAGGTCAACCATGAAAAAATACATCGTTCTACTACTCACCCTGTCCCTCATCCTGGCGCTGTCCGCCTGCGGCGGCAAAAAAGAGCCCAGCGAGATAACCTTCGCCCTGGACTGGACCCCCAACACCAACCACACCGGCATTTACGTGGCGGAGGCCAAGGGGTACTTCGAGGACGCGGGCCTCAAAGTCACGGTGGTACAGCCCTCCGAGGACTCCACCGAGCTCCTTGTGGCCACGAACCGCGCCCAGTTCGGCGTCAGTTTCCAGGACACCATGGCCCCGGCTCTGGTGGGCTCCGACGCCCTGCCCATAACGGCCGTGGCGGCTGTCGTCCAGCACAACACCTCCGGCATCGTCTCCCGCGCCGGTGAGGGGATGGACCACCCCGCCGGTATGGAGGGCCACTCCTACGCCACATGGGATCTCGATGTAGAGAAGGCCACGCTCAAGCGGGTGGTGGAGGCCGACGGCGGGGATTTCAGCAAGATCCAGCTCATCCCCTCCAACAACATAACCGACGAGGTCTCCGCTCTCTCCACCAACTCCGTGGACTCCATCTGGATATTCTACGGCTGGGCCGGCGTGGCCTGCGAGGTGGCGGGACTTGACATCGACTACTTCGCCTTCGCGGACATCGACCCGGTGTTCGACTACTACACCCCCGTCATAATCGGCAACAACGACTTTTTGAAGAACGACCCGGACACCGCCAAGGCGTTCCTGGACGCCGTGCGCCGCGGCTATGAGTACGCCATAGAGCACCCGGAGGAGGCCGCCGAGATACTAATGGAGGCCGTGCCGGAGCTCCGCTCCAACGAGACACTGGTCATCGAGAGCCAGAAGTACCTTTCTCAGCAGTACAAGGCGGACGTGGAGAAGTGGGGCTACATCGACCCCGCCCGCTGGGACGCCTTCTATAAGTGGCTGGGCGACAACGGCCTCACCGAGAGTCCCATCCCCGCGGGGACCGGTTTCACCAACGAGTATCTGAGCTGATGGAGAAACTAAAGGTCGATGGGGTATCCGTCTCCTTCGGTGATAACGAGGTGCTGCGGGACGTGTCCCTGACGCTTATGCCCGGGGAGCTCGTCTCGATCCTCGGCGTCTCCGGTGTGGGGAAGACCACGCTCTTTAACGTGATATCCGGCCTCATCCGCCCCAGCGCCGGGAGGGTCCTCTTGGACGGCCAGGACGTCACCGGCAGCCCCGGCAGGATAAGTTACATGCTGCAAAAGGACATGCTGCTGCCCTACAGGACAATTGAGGACAACTGCGCCCTGCCGCTCCTCATCCGCGGCGAGTCGAAACGGACCGCGAGGGAGGCCGTGCGGGAGAAACTCCCCGAGTTCGGGCTCCAGGGCGTGGGGAGGAAGTGGCCGGCCCAGCTCTCCGGCGGTATGCGCCAGCGTGCGGCGTTACTCCGGACATACCTCTTCTCAAAGGACGTGGCGCTGCTGGACGAGCCCTTCTCCGCGCTCGACACCCTCACAAAGTCCTCCATGCACAGGTGGTACCTGGACATAATGGATAAAATTAAGCTCTCCACCCTCTTCATAACCCACGACATGGACGAGGCCATACTGCTCTCCGACAGGATATGCCTCCTGACGGGCCGCCCCGGCACCATAAGCCGGGAGATAGTTATAACGGAGCCCCGCCCCCGGGATGGCGACTTCGCCCTCACAGAGGAGTTCCTGGAGTATAAGCGCCTTGTGAAGGAAGAACTCGGCGCGTAAATCGCCCATAAAACGCAAAAATTGCCCTGGAAAAGTTCTCAAAGCTCTTCCGGGGCTGTTTTGTGCCGACTCGGCCTCGCCGTCCCCTTTGGGCCGGGCGAAAAAAATCAGTTCACGCGGACTATGTATTGACGTATCATCCGCTCCAGCGCCCGTATCGCCCTGGAGCGGCAGCCGTCAGGCGGGTAGACAAGCACCAGATCCACGAAACACTTCTTTTTGCCGATGCTTATGTACTCCACGTTCGGGTATGACTCCGCGCATGAGCGATATGTAAACGCCAGGCCAAGTCCCTGCCTTGCCATGGACGCGGCGAAAGCGGCGGTAAGATTTGAGTTCACCACCAGGGGCATCCTTCCAAGCCGGTCAAACTGACGCCGAGCGATCCCGCCAAGCACAGTAGTTGGGTTTGAGAGGAAGAACTCAAATTCCAGCGTGTCCCCCAGTTCCACCCAGGGGTGCCCATCCTCCCCCCAGTTGACATACTCCATGACCGGGTGTTCCCGGACCGCCACCAGCAGCACCTCGTCCTGCATAACGGTCAGTTCCTCCTCCGGGTGTTCACCGGGATTGAGCGCCACCAGGCCCAAATCGAGATCGCCGGTGGCCATCTTCTTTACCAGATCATGGCTGTCAAACTCGTGTATGATAACCTCAACACCTGGATATTGCCTACGGAACTGACTCAGCACCCACGGCAGAAGGTAACTGCCCCGAAAGCTGGAGATCCCGAAATCTATCCTGCCGCCGCCCGGCTGGCTCAACTCCTTGAGCTCCTCTTTTAAACGGTGGTACTGCCGCAGCATCTGCCGCGCGGAGCGGACGTAGACCTCCCCGGACTGGGTAAGTCGAACGCCTCCGGCAGTGCGCATAAATAGGCGAACTCCCAGTTCCGCCTCGCACCGGGACAGAAATTGACTGAGGCTCGACTGCGCCATATAAAGCCTCTCCGCGGCGCCGCTTATGCTGCCTTGATCCGCCACAGCGACTATGTATTCAAGCTCCTTTAGTTCCATGCTCCCGCCCCTTTTTTGAAAATTATTTTGTTATTTCGCATGTTGCACAATACAGCCCCACCACAAATTGTTGAAAACGACACGCTCCATCGGTTTTTCCGATATTGGGCATATAGAAACGGCACTTGCTGAATTTTTGATAATATTATATCATATAATCATCCAAAAGCAAGGCGCATCCTATGTTTTCCCTCTTTCTCCGGCAAACCCACATATCCTATATTTTGAAAGGAGCTCATCCATGGAAAAAGTCTCGATGAGGGGCGTCATTGATATGCACGTCCACACCAACCCCGACCTGCGGCTGCGGGCCTACGACGACTTCCAGCTCTGCGACGCCGCCGTTCGAGTGGGCGCCCGGGCCATCGTCATTAAGACTCACCTGGGCTACACCGCGAACCGCGCCTATCTGGTCAACCGCTACAACAAGATCGTCCACGGCGACAACGATTTCACCATGTTCGGGTCTGTCACCCTGAACCGCTGCGTGGGCGGCATAAACCCGGTGGCGGTGGAGAACGCCCTGAAACTGGGGGCCAAGGTGGTGTGGCTGCCCACCCAGTCCGCCCGGCGGCACCTGGAGATGATGAAAAAGCCCACCGACGACGCGGTGGACGTGGTCCGGGACGGCAAGGTCGTGCCGGAGCTGCTGGACGTGTTCCGGCTCGTTAAGGACCACGACGCCGTGCTTGGCACCGCCCACGTCTCCCCGGAGGACGCTTTTATCGTAGTGGAGGCCGCCCGGGCCGCCGGGGTGAAGAAAGTGGTCATCACGCATCCGGAGTGGTGGGTGGTCGGCATGTCCGTGGAGGACCAGATCCGGCTGGTAAAGGACTACGACGTGATCCTGGAGCGCTGTTTCGCTCAGAACATGGGCGGTGGCAAGTACCACAGCAATCTGCCTGAGAACCTGGAGATCATCAACACCGTGGGCTACAAGAACGTCATGGTGGACACCGATGGCGGCCAGACAGAGAACCCCAACTGGGAGATCGCCATGGAGCAGTACATGCAGTATCTGGCGGACCACGGCGTACCCATGGAACACATTCGGTACATGACCCACGACCTGCCCAGTCATCTGCTGGGGATCGAGCCTTGACACCACAGGAAAATACATAGGAGGAAACATTCATGAGTCCCACTGTACTGAGTCTGCTCATCATCGCGTCTATCGCCCTGGCGGTGTTCCTGGGTTACAAGACCAAGATCAACACCGGCCTCTTCTGCATCGTCTTTGCCTACGCCATCGGTTGTTTCGTGATGGGGATGTCCACCAAGAACCTCATCGCCAGCTGGCCCACCAACACCATGTTCGTCATTCTGGCGGTATCCCTCTTTTACAACGTGGCCGCCGCCAACGGCACCCTGGAGAAACTCTCCCGTACCCTGCTGTACGCCTGCCGTTCCTTCCCGGGCCTGCTGCCCTACGCCCTGTTCTTCGTGGCGGTGATCCTCTCCATCATGGGCGCGGCCTACTTCACCGTCCTGGCCTTCCTGGCCCCCATCACTCTGCTCATCTGCGAGGAGTCCAAGCTCGATAAGCTCACCGGCGCGGTGGCCATCAATGCCGGCGCCCTGGCGGGCGGCAACTTCCCCACCGCTGCCCTGGGCGTGGTGTTCCGGGGCCTCATGGACACCGCCTACGAGAATAACCCCCAGCTCACCCCCATTGACTCCTTCTCCTCCACCATCATGATGTGCGGCCTCGCCATTGTGTCCTCCCTCATCGTAATCACCGTCTTCCGTTTCGGCGTCAAGGCCAACCGGGAGATCGGCAAGGGCGTGGTCTTCACCAAGCCCGATACCTACGACAAGAAACAGAAACAGACCCTGACCCTCATCTTCGTCATGATGGCTGTGGTGCTGGTATTCCCCCTGCTGAAGATGTTCCTCCCCAACGTGGAGATCATCTCCACCATCGCCGGTAAGGTGGACGTTGGCCTGGTGGCCATGGTCTTCGCCACCATCGCCCTGCTGATGAATCTGGCTCCCCAGAAGGAGATCATCGCCAAGGTGCCCTGGAACACCATCCTGATGATTGCCGGCGCCGGGATGCTCATCGCCGTGGCCGTGGAGGCCGGCACCATCCAGATGCTCTCCGACTGGATCGGCAGCAACGTTCCCACTTTCCTCATCCCCATCGCTTTCAGTCTGGTGGGCGCGGTCATGAGTTTCTTCTCCTCCACCACCGGCGTGGTCTGCCCGGCCCTGTTCCCGCTGATCCCGGGTCTCGCCGCCGCCACTGGCCTCAGTCCTATCGCCCTCTTCGCCTGCACCGTCCTGGGCGCTCAGAGCTCCGCCATCAGCCCCTTCTCCTCCGGCGGCTCCCTGATCCTGGGCTCCTGCGGCAAGGAGGAGGACCGGAACACCCTCTTCAACCGTCTGCTCTTCGTGGCTGTCCCCATCAGCGTTGGTCTGTGCGCGGTGTACAACCTGATCGTGTCCTTCATCCTGTAAAAGCGTGAAGAAACCGGGGGCGGGTCCGCCCGCCCCCCACAATAAAGAAGAAAAGGAGAAATCAAAATGCTGAAATTATATGACGGCGGCGTGTACCTTGTAAACGGAACCGAGATCGTCCCCGAGAGCGAGAGCGAGAAAGTCGCGGCCCTCTGCGGCGAGACCCCCTCAAAAGCTGAGGCCCTCAAGGGCACAATGGCCTACGGCATCCTCAAGGCCCACAACAAGAGCGGCAACATGGAGGACCTCAAGATGGTCTTCGACAGCCTCACCAGCCACGATATAACCTACGTCGGCATAATCCAGACCGCCAGGGCCTCCGGCATGAGGGAGTTCCCCATGCCCTACGTCCTCACAAACTGCCACAACTCCCTCTGCGCCGTCGGCGGCACCATAAACGAGGACG
>CANQYW010000023.1 GCA_947628185.1 uncultured Oscillospiraceae bacterium | reverse complement strand
TAACCCATCCCCTTTCATTGTTAATAGGTTAACATAATTTTCGCTCCTCTGCAACTATTTCTTAAGCGATTCCCCTGTGGGCGCAGATCCATCGTTGTACAGAAAAGTCTACACCGCCAGGCCGAATTTACACTCTTGCCACGAGCCATAGGGGATGGTATAATTACTTTGAAATAAACGAAGGAGTGTGCATCATGGCTGAAAAATTCGGTTGGTGCTTTATAGGCTGCGGCACCCTGGGGGTGAAGGTGGCGAAGGCGATCACCGCCTCAGGCCGCCACAGGATAGTCTCCGTCTACTGCCGGACCCCCGAGCGGGCGGAGGAGTTCGCGAAGACTTGGGGCGGCGCCGCCTTCCCGGACGCCGAGAGCGCCATGCGCGCCCCGGGCGTGGAGGGCGTGTACGTCGTCACCCCCCACAACAGCCACTACGAGTACTCAAAGCTGGCCCTGGAGCTGGGCCTCCCGGTCCTCTGCGAGAAACCGCTGACCGTCAGCGCCCGGGAGGCGAGGGAGCTCATTGAGCTCGCACGGGAGAAAAAACTCTACTTCGCCGAGGCCATGTGGACCTGGTTCGCCCCCGCCGCCAACGCCATAAAGGGGTGGCTGGACTCCGGCGAGTTCGGCGAGGTGGAGTCCGTGACCCTCTACTGCCGCACCATGGGCCGCTACTACGCCCCACGGGTGACGGACGCCAACACCGCCGGCGGCGCCCTATTGGATATGGGCGTCTACGCCATCACATACCTATATAGGCTCTTCGGCAAGCCCGTGAACGTCCTGTGCAGCGGGCGGGTGGAGGAGGGCATCGACTGGGAGGAGGACGTGACACTCACCTTCCCCTCCGGCCTCACCGTCACCACCTCCGTGGCCATCACCGACTTCAAGGGGCTGGAGAGATTCGAGCTCCGGGGCAGCCGGGGTCGGGTGAGGCTGCGCATGTTCCACCGGGCCGGCAGCGCCACGCTCTGGCGCTCCGACGGCTCCTTCAAGCGCGTCATCGGGAAGTGCACCTACCTCAACGAGTTCGACATCGTGTCCCGGGAGATCCGGGAGGGCCTCACCGAGAGCCGTTACGCCCCCCTGAGCGCGACCCTTGCGGTGATGGAGATAATGGACAAGTGCCGGGAGGACCTGGGGCTCGTCTACCCATTTGAGAAGTGATAAACGTATAAAGTCCAAAATTGACCCGCTGCCGGAAATTTGGCAGCGGGTCTTTGCGTCATTGGTTCAGTTTTTCGCGACGCGCCTATACATGTGTAGGCACGCCTCCCTCGTCCAGTTCTCCATGTTGTCCCGGAGCTCCGCCCGGCGCTCCTCGGGCCTTAGTAGATTCACGGCGAAGGGGGCGTACTTCGTGCCGGAACCCCTCTCGATGTCCCGGAGGAGGTCGTCAAACTCCGGCACCGGGCTGTAGCGGCTGGCGGTCTCCTCCGTGGCGGAGGCGAGACGGGCAGCCAGCGTCATGAGGTATATTATGGGCCTCACCGGCGACTTCCTGGGGGAGAAGTCCAGGGGGAACCCGCCCTTCTCGTCGTACTGCCTGTGGTGGCCCCAGGCTATGTCCTCAAAGTCCTTGGTGGAGGCCCGCTCCCCTAAGAGTCTCGCGCCGAAACCGGCGTGGAGCTCCATGAGCGTCTGCTCCTCCTCGAACTGTCCCCGGCAGGCGGACTTCTCCATGTGGAAGAAGTGTACCATACCTATATCGTAGAGCCGCGCGGCCTTCATGGCGTAATCCGCTATCTCCCGGCGGCGGAATATGACGTCCGAGACGTTCTTCATCCCCAGGACCCCCACCAGTTCCCGGGGGCAGTCCTCCGCGCACCAGTACACCAGTTTCTCCACTATGCGGCTGGATATCCACATCCGCATGTAGCTCACCGGGTGGCGGGAGGCAAAGATGTCCTCCACCACCTCAAAGAACGGCACCCCGCCCGGCTCCTCCCGGTAGGAGTAGAGGAACTGCCGCAGGTAGAACTGTAGCTGTTCGTTGTGCGCGTTGCTGGGGGCCCGGACTATCCAGCGGGTCATGCGCTCCGTCATGCGCCTCATCTGCTCCAGCATGCGGGGCGTGAGCCGGCCATCCGGGAGGGCCTTTGTGTAGGCCATAAATATCGCCGGGGCGCTGACGTGGGAGAACATGCTGTCGTCCCCGAAGTCGTCCTCGCTCTCGGCTATTGAGAGGGCGTACAGCCCCTCCAAGAGGTCCGTCAGCGTCATGGCCCCGCAGTGGTACCTGGCGGCCATGTATGCGTAGCGCCAACGGGGATTCAGGGGCGCGTTCCGCTCCTTCGCCGCCCGCTGCTGGTGCTCCTCTATTATCTGGGCGGACTCCAGCACCTGGGCGAAAGCCTTGGGCCCCGCGCGCCCGGTGCGCAGGTACGCCAAGAGTGACGTGCGCTCCTGGTGGCTCTTATAGACGTATGTGTCCCAGGGGAGGGACGGGGTCTTGGCCCGCACCTCCGGGTCATTCAATATACTGAGGGACCGCTCGATGAGTTTTAGTTTCTTCTCCGAGCTCTCGGGGGAGCTGTCAAGGTAGCTCAGGGCTATGTTCCCCATGCTCCTGTGGATGTAGCCCTTCGTCTCCGGGTCCTCTATGTCGTCGTACTCCGTGTCAAAATACGAGGCGCTCTCGTTAAAACACATCCTCATCCTGGCGGAGAAGAGCCGCATGGTGTTGGGGGAGAGCATCGTCTCCATGTTATATAGGCTCATCCCCACAAGGTAGAGTTCCCGGATGAGCATGTCCCGGAGGCCCTTGTGTCTGGCGTAACTCACCAGCGCCTCATGTATGCGGCAGTGGAGGGCCACGTCCATCTGCTTATACTGCCCGCTCATGAGCTGTCCCGCGAACTCGTATAGGCACTCCACCTCCTCCTGGGAGGCGGTCAGTATGTCGTCAAGCACCGGGAACAGGCCGGTGCGCAGCAGCTCCGTCCCCTCCACCACCGCCTGGCGGCTTATTATGTTGGCCTTGCGGACGTTGGCGGTGAACTCCTCCGGCGTCAGGTCCCCGGAGGATGGCTCGGCTATCCCGGCGACGGTCCTCAGGAGCTCCAGATACTTCCTCTGATACTCCCTCATACCGCACCTCCGTCCCCGGGGACGTGGTGGCCGAGGAACCGCCTCATGGCCTCCTCTATGCTCTGGAGATTCACGGGTTTGGGCACATGGCCGTTCATCCCCGCCCGCTCGGAGGCCTTTATGTCCTCCACGAAGGCGTTGGCGCTCATTGCGACGATTGGCACGCTCCCGGCGTCCGGCCTCTCAAGGGCCCTTATGGCCCGCGTCGCCGCGAGGCCGTCCATCACCGGCATCTGGATGTCCATGAATATGAGGTCAAAATGGCCCGCCGGGCTCTCGCCGAACTTGCGCAGCGCCTCGGAACCGTCGTTGGCGCACTCCACCTCGGCGCCCAGCATCCCGATGAGCTCCACGCCTATCTCCCTATTTATCTCGTTGTCCTCCACCAGGAGCACACGCCTCCCGCCAAAGGCCACGCCCTCGTCTCCTCCCGCGCTCTCTAAGGCGGCTCTCCCCTCGGGGGTGTGGGCGTAGAGCGCCTCACCCAGCCGGGAACGGAACAGGGGTTTCGGTATGAAGGCCGTTATGCCGTTCTTGCGCATCTCGTCCTCCGAGAGGGTCCAGTCGTAGGAGGACATGACGAATATTGGCGTCTCCTTCCCCAGTATCGCCCGGAGCTCCTTGGAGGCCTGGACGCCGTCCACCAGCGGCAGACGCCAGCCCAGGAGTATGGCAAAATATCCCCAGCCGTCTATCTTCGCCTCGGAGACCTTGTCCATGGCGGTCCAGGCGTTCTCGCAGGTGTCGCACTCCATGCCGAGATCCGCCAGTATCTCCCGGAGATTTCTGAGCGAGGCGGCCTCACTGTCCGCCGCCAGCACCTTGAGGCCCCGGAGGGGCGAGAGCTCCCGCTCCTCGTCCCTTATCTGCTCTAAGGGCAGGGTCACGGTGAAAACCGTGCCGTGCCCCTCCTGGCTCTCCACGGATATTTCGCCGTTCATCATCTTTATTAGGTTGCTCGTTATGGCCATGCCGAGGCCCGTGCCCTCCACCCGGTTCACGTTCCCCGCCCGCTCAAAGGGCATGAACAGCCGTTTCATGAACTCCGGGCTCATGCCTATGCCCGTGTCCGCCACGGTGAACTCGTAGTAGGCGTAGTCGCAGCCGCCACGGACGCCCTCCCCGGTCTCCCGGACCTTCAGGGAGATGGAGCCGCCCTCCGGCGTGAACTTCACGGCGTTTGAGAGGATATTTATGAGTATCTGCTGTATCCTCAGCTCGTCCCCCCGGACCTCCTCGTGGTGGAGCCCGGTGAAGTCCATCTCAACGGAGAGATGTTTCTCGTCCGCCTGGGGGCGGAATATGGCCATGAGGGAGTGGATGAAGTCAGCCATCGTGAATGTCTCGGGCGTCAGCGTCATCTTGCCGCTCTCTATCCGGGACATATCGAGTATGTCGTTTATGAGCCCCAGGAGATGCCGGGAGGAGAGGCCGATCTTCTCAAGACAGTCCTCCACCCTCTCCCGCTCGGTTATGTGCGTCTGGGCTATGGTGGTCATGCCGATTATGGCGTTGAGGGGGGTCCTTATGTCGTGGGACATATTTGAGAGGAAGTCCGTCTTGGCCTTTGAGGCGGAGTTGGCGGCGTCCAGGGCGCTCTTCAGCGCGGCGTTGGAGGCCTCCTGCATCTCCTTGAGGCGGCGCAGTTCCTCCGTCATATCCCACATGTGCACAAGGTAGAGTTCCGGGGTACAGCGGTCAAACTGGGCCACCACCCGCCTGCCCCAGAGGTCCCCGCGCCACTCATGGAGCCCGCCGGACTCCGGGAAGGCCGAGAGCTCCCGGCTGAGCGCCTCCATGAGCTCGCTCTCCCGGCCGCCGATAAACTCCACGGCGGCGGGATTTTCCGTGTCCACCCGGAGGTCCCCCTCCTGGGCGCGCCTCACCAGCACCACCGGCGTCGATATATACGCTATGCTCCCTCTCAGATACTCAGCGGCGTCCATGACCCCGCCCCCTCTCATTTTCTTAGTTGGGTCCCCGCCGGACTCACTCCCCGGCCCCGGCGCGGCTCTCCCGGCGCTCGGTGAGGTACTTGTCCATCTCCGCCGCCACGATCTTCGCGCTGTGGGCGGCCTCCACCACGGTCTTCGCCCCCAGGGACACGTCGCCCGCCGCGAATATGCCGTCCCTCGTGGTGCGGCCGTGCTCGTCGGTGGCGAGGAGCCCCCGCTCGTTCATGTGGAGGCCGTGGGTGGTGTTGACTATCCGGCTCTGGGCCCCCTGGCTTATGGCGATGATCACGTTGTCCGTCTTAAATAGTTTGGGCTCCGAGGTCTCGGTGATATTGCCCTCCTCGTCGTAGCGGTGCTGCTTATATATGACGCCCTCGTCCACTATCTCCACCGTCTCCGCGCCGTAGATCATCTCCACGCCGTCGGCGATGGCGTAGTCGAGCTCCCGCTGGCTGGCCGCGGCCTTGGGCTCCCGGCAGAATATGTAGACGTGCCGCACGCCCTTTCTGAGGGCGGTCCTCGCCACGTCCATGGCGGAGTTCCCCGCGCCTATGACCACCAGCGTCTCACCCAGGATGTAGACGTCCGGGTCCACCAGGTAGTCGATGGCGTAGTGGACGTGGCCCAGGCTCTCGCCCTTCACGTTCAGCTTGTTGGCCTTCCAGACGCCGGTGCCGATGAATATGGCCTCGTAGCCGTCCCGCTGCAGGTCGTCCACGGTGAGGGCGAGGCCGATGGCGGCGTTGGGGCGTATCTTAATACCCAGTTTCAGTAGCTGTTTTTTGTACCTATCGATTATGGTCTTGGGGAGGCGGAAGTCGGGTATGCCGTAGCGCAGGACGCCGCCTATCTTGAATTTGCTCTCGAATATGGTTATGTCGTAGCCCTTCTGGGCCAGCACCACGGCGATGGTGAGCCCCGCCGGGCCGCTGCCGATTATCGCCACTCTCTGCCCCAGCCTCGGCGCCCGCTGGAAGTCGGGGTTATCGAGGTAGGCGTCGGAGATGTAGTTCTCTATGCTGGATATCTGCACCGGCGCGCCCTTGCGCCCCAGCACGCAGTGCCCCTCGCACTGGTTCTCATGGTTGCACACCAGAGAGCAGAAAACGCTGAGAGGGTTATTCGCGAATAGCATCTCGCCGGCCTCCCGTTTGTGGCCGGTCCTGAATAGCTCTATCATGTCCGGTATGGGCGTGCCGATGGGACATCCCTTCCGGCACTGGGGGTTCTTGCAATGAAGGCACCTGCGGGCCTCGTTCACCACGTGAGTAGCCATTGTCTACCTCCTAAATCTTATATCTAAAACTTATATCTTACGTTCTCGTTGAGCTGAGTATGGACTTTAAGTCCCTTTGGGGCGCGTGCCCGCCGACGCGGGTATTTAGGAACGCCCCGAACTCCAAAAGCTGCATTATTATAACCACAGGCACCGGGCCCATGACGCCCGCGAGCCCCAGGATCAGCATGAGGGCCCTCACAGCGCCCGTGACGGCGAGATTCGTCACGAGACTGCGGCGCACGTCCTTGGCGGCGGCCACAAACAGGGGTATCTTCGCAAGGTCCCCCGGGTCCACCACCACGTCCGGGAAGTCCGCCGTTATGTCCTCCTCCGTCCCCAGCACGACGCTGAGATTCGCGAGCTCCAGGAGCTCCCGGTCCTTCCCCGCGCTCGTCACGTAGGCGAGGCGGTCGCCCCGCTCCTGGGTGGCCAGGATGTACTGGAGCCTTGCCAGCTTGTCCGAGGGCTGACAGTCAGAGTATATTTCGCTGATCCCCGCCTTCCGGCCAACGCTTGTGGCGCTGATGGCGTTGTCCCCCGTCATGAGGGCAATATTCGCGACGCCCGAGCGCCGCAGGGCGGAGACGGCCCCCACGGCCTCCGGCCGGAGGGTGTCCTCATAGTCTATCCTCCCCACATAGGTGCGCCCCACCGACACAAATACGGAGGTGTCGCCCCCTATTAGGAAGTCCCCCTTCACGCCCAGCCGCTCCATGAGCTCGATGTTCCCGGCGCAGATGACCTGGCCGGAGTCCAGCTGCACTATACTTCCGAAACCCGGCCCCCGCTGGTGGCGGACTATCCGGGACTTGTCCACCTCCACCCCGGAGCGCCGCAGAGTGGCCTGGGCTATGGGGTGGTCGGAGTAGGCGTCGGCGTAGGAGGCGAGATAGAGAAGTTCCTCCGGCGTCACCCTGACGGGGTCCATGTTCACCACCTCGAACCGGCCCACGGTGAGGGTGCCGGTCTTATTGAATACGATGGAGGATATCTCCGAGGAGGCGGAGAGCGCGTTCGTCCCCGCGGGGTAGACGCCCCCCTCGAACATCACCTTTATGGCCCGGAGGTACGCCATCCTTATGGAGCTGTCGAAAAACGCCGTGCACACCAGCAGCGCCGTCACGGCCCTGGGCACCCACTTTGAAAACTCCCGCCCGGCCACAAGGGGCACCAGCCCCCCGAAGAGCACCGTCACGGCTATCGCCGCGAGTAAAAGTTTATTGTCGAGCTCCGTAAAGCGGACGGCCCCGCTTATCCTGCCGGTGGAGGCCTCCCGCAACGTGTTCCTCAAGCGGTGGGCGCGGATGTCCTCACCGGCGGCCTCCTTGGAGAGGGCGTCTGTTATCCGCCGGAACTCCCGGTCGGAGTACCCCTCAAATATAGTCACCGCGGCGTTATATATTATGGCGCATATGACCGCCGCCGCGAACTTCCCCGAGGCCGCGAGCAAAAACGCCCCTGAGAGCATTATCACAGGCTCGCTGTGGCCGCCCTTAAAAAAGAACTTGAGCGACCGCATAACAAGCGGCGCCAGCCCTATGCCCGCCGCGGCGGATGAGAAAGCCAGCCACACCGGCCGCGGCAGTTTCACAAACCGCGCCAGGAGTAAAAGCAGCCCCGCCGCGCCGCACTGCATAAGGGTGAGTATTACCCAGGGGGGTAGTTTCATCTGTCCCTGGCCGGGGCGGAAACCCCCCAGCACTCTGCGGGCCCCGCCCCCGGAGCTTGCCGCCTTGCGGCGCCGCTTTTCGGGCGTCTTTCTCCCCGCTGATGGCTCCGGGGCGCTCTCGGAAGTCTCAGCGCCGGACTCGCCGGCGTCCGCAATGCCCCCCTCGGGGCTCTCCGCGCCCTCCGGCGTCAGCTCATCGAAAGCGGAAAAATCTATCTTGTCGTTCCTCTCGTTCTCGTCCATAGGTCCACCTTCCATAAGGCAAGGCCGGAAGCGATCGGGCAAAATAATGTCGGATCGCTTCCGGTCGAAAGAACATCTATGCTTGGGCAGGTCACGCCTTCCCGGCGCAGCCCAGGACGTCTATCAGCTTGTGGGTCACCACGGCCTTGATGTTGGCGCGGGCCGGGGACAGGTACTGACGGGGGTCGAAGTGGTCGGGATGCTGGGCAAAATACTGCCTGATGGTGCCGGTCATGGCGAGGCGCAGGTCGGAGTCGATGTTTATCTTGCAGACGGAGAGGGATGCCGCGTGGCGCAGCTGCTCCTCGGGGATGCCCACCGCGTCGGGCATCTTGCCGCCGTTGTCGTTTATCATCTTGACATACTCCTGGGGCACGCTGGAGGAGCCGTGGAGCACTATCGGGAAACCGGGGAGGCGCTTTGAGACCTCCTCGAGGATGTCAAAACGCAGGGGAGGCGGCACGAGTATGCCCTTCTCGTTCCTGGTGCACTGGGCGGCGGTGAACTTGTAGGCGCCGTGGCTGGTGCCGATGGCTATGGCCAGGGAGTCGCAGCCCGTCTTGGAGACGAACTCCTCCACCTCCTCGGGACGGGTGTAGGATGAGTCCTCAGCGGCGACCTTGACCTCGTCCTCAACGCCCGCGAGGGACCCAAGCTCCGCCTCAACGACCACGCCGTGGTCGTGGGCGTACTCCACCACCTTGCGGGTGATCTCAATGTTCTCGGCGAAGGGCTTGGAGGAGGCGTCGATCATGACGGAGGTGAACCCGCCGTCGATGCAGGACTTGCAGGTCTCGAAGTCGGGGCCGTGGTCCAGATGGAGGGCGATGGGTATCTCGGGGCACTCGATGGCGGCGGCCTCCACTAATTTCACAAGGTAGGTGTGGTTGGCGTAGGCCCTGGCGCCCTTGGAGACCTGGAGGATGAGGGGGGCGTGCTGCTCCCTGGCGGCCTCGGTGATGCCCTGGACGATCTCCATGTTGTTCACGTTGAAAGCGCCCACGGCGTAACCGCCGTCATAGGCCTTCTTGAACATCTCAGTCGTTGTTACTAATGGCATATTGTATCGCTCCTATTCATAAGTGTAGTAAATAAATGCGTGGAATTTTCATTGGCCGCGCCAAGGTCCGGCGGAAAGCGGCAATCGAATAGCCGCGGGGGGCCAATGTTCTACGGATAACATTATAGCAACATCCACGCGGCTATTCAAGTAGTATTTTTGTGAATTTTAGGCAAGACTCTCGCCGTTCAGGAATTTCTCCAGCCTGTCAAGGCCCTTCTTTATGTTCTCCATGCTGGTGGCGTAGGACCAGCGGATGTGGGTGTCCGTCCCGAAGGCCGCGCCGGGCACCGTGGCCACGAGGCCGCGGCGCAGGAGGGCATTGGCGAAGTCGTCGGAGTTCTCTATCTTCTCCCCGCATATTGTAGTGCCGAAGGTGCGGCTCACGTTTATGAACATGTAGAATGCCCCGTCCGGCTCAAGGCAGCTCACCTTGTCCATCTTGGCTATCCTCTCCAAGAAGTAGCCGCGCCGGGCCTCAAACTGGCGGCGCATGTCCTCAACGCACTGCTGGTCACCGGCGTAAGCCGCCAGGGCCGCGTACTGGGCCACGTTGCAGGCGTTGCCGGTGGAGTGGCTGAGATAGTTGTCCATGAGCTTTATTATGTTGGCGGGGGCCGCGGCGAAACCTATCCTCCAGCCCGTCATGGCGTAGCTCTTGGAGACGCCGTTCACGATGATGGTCCTCTCCTTGAGCTCGGGGCTTATGGCGGCGGCGCTGACGAACTCGCCCTTGTAGATGAGGTTCGCGTATATCTCGTCCGAGATGAGGTAGAGGTCCCGGCGCACTATGACCTCCGCGAGGGCCTGCAGCTCCTCCCGGCTGTAGAGCATACCCGTGGGGTTGGAGGGGTTCGTGAGGATGACGCACTTTGTGCGGTCGGTGACTGCCGCCTCCAGCTCCTCCGGCGTTATCTTGAACCGGCTCTCCTCGGTGGTGTTGAGGATGACCGGCACGCCGCCGAACATCTTTATGGCCTCCTCATACGTCACCCAGTAGGGGGCGGGGAGTATCACCTCGTCGCCGGGGTTTAGGAGCACCGCCAGGGTTATGAATATCATGTGCTTGGCGCCGCTGGAGACGCAGATGTTCTTTGGCTCGTACTTTGCGGAGAATGTCCCCGCCATGTAGCCGCATATGGCCTCCCTCAGCGGCGCTATGCCGGAGGTGGCGGTGTAGTGGGACTTATCCTCCCGGATGGAGGCTATGCCCGCCTCCTTGATGTGCTCGGGCGTGGCGAAATCGGGCTCCCCCGCGCCGAAACCCACCACATCCACGCCCTGGGCCCGCAGCTCCTTTGAGAGGGCGTTTATCGCCAGCGTGGCCGAGGGCTTGATGGCCGTGACTATACTCGAAAGGCTCTTCATAATTTTATTCCCCTTACTATGTATTTTACAGTCATTATATGCCTCATCCTGCAAAATAGCAAGAGTACCGAGCGAATTTTATAGAGCTATGAATTTTTCTTTAGTTGAATAATTCATATTTTGTGCAGAATACACCCTCTCCCCACAGGAAACTCCGGGGGAGCGCCCGCGGCACTCCCCCAGAAGGTGATAGAGCTAAATTATGATACATATAAGTCCGCCGGCGCCCTCGTTTATTATCCTGCCGATGGTGTTTCGGAGTTTCGCCTGGGCCTCCGGGGGCATCTTGCGGATCTTCGTCTGTAACCCCTCCGCCGCGATGTCGTGGAGGGACTTGCCGAAGAGGTTCGACTCCCAGATCTTCCGGGTGTCGCCCTCGAACTCCTGCAGGAGGAAATTTATCACGTCCTCTGAGGAGCGCTCCCCGCCCACCGCCGGGGACACCTCCGTCACCGTGTCCACGCCTATCATGTGTATGGAGGGGGCGCTGGCCTTGAGGCGCACGCTGTACTTGCCGCCCCGTTTCACGATCTCCGGCTCCTGGAGCGTCAGCTCCTCCGGGTCCGGCATGACTATGCCGTAGCCCTTCTCCTGCACGTCATGTAGGGCCTCCGCCACCCGGTCGTACTGTTTTTTGACGGCGGCGAGCTGCGTCAGGAGCTCCACGAGATCCCCGTCGTCCCCGATGGTGAACCCGGACATCTCGCCGATGGTGTCGTAGAAGAGCGTCCTTGGGATCTCCAGCTCCACCTCGGACATCCCGGAGCCCATATCTATGTTCCTGACCCGGGCGCCGCTAATTAGCTCCTCGCCCTGGAGGCCGGCCACGAAACTATCGAGGTCCCGGATGAGCTCCGTCCTCTCCGCCCCCGCGCGGATGGCGGAGTACACCGCCTCCTTCACCCGGCTTCCGCCGGAGAGAGCCCGCAGCCAGGGCGGCAGGAAGATGCCGATCTCGTAGACCGGGAACTCCCGCAGCACCTCCCGTATGATGCCCGCGATGCCGCTCTCGGTGAGCGTCATGCAATTAACAGGCATACAGTTTATGCCGTGGTTTGAGGCTAACTCCTCCGCGAGGGCCACCGTCTCCGGGTCCTCGGGATGGGCGGAGTTTAAAAGGAGCACGAAGGGTTTCCCCAGCGCCTTGAGCTCGCCTATTACCCGCTCCTCCGCCTCTATGTAGGCGCTCCGAGGGAGATCCGTGACGGAACCGTCCGTTGTGACAGCCACGCCCATGGTGGAGTGCTCGGCTATCACCTTCCTCGTGCCCACCTCGGCGGCCTCCCGCATGGTTATCTCGGTGTCGAACCAGGGGGTGGTGACGCGCCTGGCCTCGCCGTTCTCGGTGTCCCCCAGCGCCCCCTCCACCATGTAGCCCACGCAGTCCACAAGGCGCACGGATATGCTGGTCCTCTCGTCCACCGAGATGCTCACCGCCTCCTCGGGGACAAACTTCGGCTCGGCCGTCATTATCGTCCTTCCGGAGCCGCTCTGAGGCAGCTCATCCTTGGCGCGCTCCCGGGTGTAGGCGTTCTCAATGCGCGGTATGACCATGGTCTCCATGAACCGCTTTATGAAGGTGGACTTCCCCGTCCTGACGGGCCCCACCACGCCGATATATATATCTCCCCCGGTGCGGAGCGCTATGTCCTCATATATGCCGCTGTTTTCCAAGCTCATTTCCCCCTTGATAGCAAGTCTAAGATATGTTTATGGGGATGAGCCCGGCATTATTACTATTTTTGTCCCAGAAACCCGTCAGCGCCTCTCTCCAGGCAAAGCTCTCCTTAACTTTACTTTGTCGACTTTAAGTTCTTGGAGTAAATTACGGCGAGGCCCGTGAGGAGGAGGTTCTCGTTGACCTCCACGTCCCTACGGCAGAGGGGCGCCACGCTCGCCGCCATACCGCCGGTAGCTATCACCCGGGCGGGACTGCCCAGCTCCTCCTCTATGCGCTCCACCATGCCGTCTATCATGGAGGCCGCGCCGATGACGCTTCCGCTGCGCATACTGTCAACGGTGTTGGTGCCGATGACGTGCTCCGGCGGGTCGGAGGCGATACTTGGTAGCTGCGAGGTGCCGGAGGCCAGGGCCGACACGCCAAGAGTGAGCCCCGGACTTATGGCGCCGCCTATAAACGATCCCTTGCCGTCAATGACGCTTATGGTGGTGGCGGTGCTCATGTCCACTATTATGAGGGGCGGCCTATAGAGCCTCAGGGCCCCGGCCGCCGCCGCGATGAGGTCCGCCCCCACGGTGGCGGGGTCGTCGATGAGGATATTGACCCCCGTCCGCATGCCCTTCCCCACAACAAGGGGCCGCACACCGGCGGCCATCTCCACGGCGCTGGAGAATACCGCCGTCAGCGGCGGCACGACGCAGCACATCACCGCGCCGTCTATCTTCGATATGTCCATGCCGAAGAAACGAAAGGCCCCCACAAGGTCGGCGGCGTACTCAAAGTCCGTCCTCTGCTTATTCGTCGTGAGGCGCAGGGAGCGGAGGATATTCAGCCCCTCCATGAGTCCCGCCTCGATGTATGTGTTGCCTATGTCTATCGCGAGAATCATATCGGCACCTCACACAAAAAAGTCCTCCACCTGGCGGTGGCGCCGCGAGACCAGCACCTCGAGCCCCGGGAACTCACCCCTTAGATACTCCGCCACAGGCTCCACTACCACGTTCTCAGTGGGGAAGTGGCCCGCGTCGATGATGTTCACGCCCAGCTCCCGGGCGTCCAGGAACTGGTGGTACTTCACGTCCGCGCAGATGTAGGTGTCACAGCCCTTCTCAAAGGCCCGCATGAGCTCCGAGCCGCCGGAGCCGCCGCAGACGCCCACCACGCGCACGTTTTTTCCTGCGTCCACGAACCGGAGGCCGTTTGCCCCGAGCCGGGACTTAACAAAGGGCAAAAACTCCCGGAGGCCCCGCTCCTCCACCGTCCCCACGCGGCCTATGCCCTCCTCGCCGAGGGGGCCCGTCACCGCAAGGTCCAGCGCCCGGGCGAGGGCGTCGTTCACGCCCCGCTCCGCCACGTCGAGATTCGTGTGCATACATATGGCGTCGATCCCGGCCCTCGCGAGGCTCAGGACGCGGTGTCCCACAAGGTCCGAGGACACGACGCTCTTGAGCTCGAACATCACCGGGTGGTGGGAGACGATGAGCTCCGCCCCCAGCTCCCGGGCCTCCTCTATGACCTCAAGGGTTATGTCCAGCGCCGCCAGCACCCGGCTGACGCCGTCCTCCCGGCCTCCCACCAGGAGTCCCACGTTGTCGCTGCCCATCTTCCGCTCGACAGGGGCGAGGGCGTTCAGCGCGTCAAAAATTTCACCGGTAGTTACCATCTTTTTATCTCCTCCATCATCGTATTTATCCTGGAGAGCTCCTCCCGGGCCTCCAGAAGTCCCTCCGGCGTCCCATGGGCGCGCTCCATGCCGTCAATCGCCCGGCGGAGCCGCGCCGCCTCCGCCGCAAGGTACTCAAAGAGCCTCGGGTCCCGGCCCTCAAATAGTGCCTCCGCAAGGCTCCGACTCCTCTCCCCAAATGAGGCGAGGAAGGAGACGTACATCCTCCCCGCGTCCAGGGCGAGCCGGGCGGCGCTAAGCCCGAAACCTATGCCCTCCAAGTACCGCTCCACCTCCCGGAGCTTGCTCTGGGGCTGGAGCACAAGTTTTACCCCCTCCAGGGGGAATGGCGCGGCGGCGAGGATATCCGCCATGGTCTCCCCGCCCATACCGGCCATGACCACCGCATCCCAACCGGCGCCGCAGGAGGCGAGGCCGTCAGAGAGGTAGAACTCTATTCTCTCCTCAACGCCGTACCTCTCCGCCGACTCCCTGGCATGCGCCAAGGGGCCGGGGTTTATGTCCGAGGCGCCCACGCGCCGCCCGGGGCAGTTCTCAACCAAGTACACCGGCAGAAAGCCGTGGTCCGTGCCCACGTCAATGACCGCCCCCTCCGGCGGGATGAGCCCCGCCACGCAGGAGAGCCTATCGCTCAATCTTACCATGTTCCCCCCGAAAGCCCTCAGGACTTTAAAATATGATCACAAAATAGAACTAAAGGGCGGCCTAAGAGCATCACGTCTTAGGCCGCCCCTTGCCGCCCTCCGGCGAAAAATCACGCCTCGGAGGCGAGGAAGTCGTTCAGCTCCTCAAGGAACTGGTCCGCGTCAACACCGTGGGCACGGCACGCCTGCTCGATGGTCTCGCCGGTGGCGAGGGCGCAGCCGAGGCAGTGCATACCGATGTTCATGAAGAAGGGCTGGGCCTGAGGTGCCTTCATCATGACCTCCGCCACTATCGTATCCTTTGTGAATGCCATAGAAAAACCTCCTTGTTTATTTCGTCCTTATTATACCCCTGGATTCCATGTAATTCAATACCCAAATGCGCCAAAAGGCGCGGGGGCTCAGAACATAAGGAGCTCGAAGAACTTATAGAATATCTTCGCCACTTCCGCGCGGGTGGCGTAGGCGTGGGGATAGAGGCTGCCGTCACGGCCAATTATTATGCCGTTCTCCACAGCCCACTCGAAGGGCTCCACGGCCCAGGAGGAGACCTCCGAGGCGTCCGGGAACTCCTTGAGGTCACGCTGGGCTGAGACGTCCAGCCCGAAGTACTGGGCGAGACGCCAGAGGACGGTGACCACCTGCTCCCGGTTTGCGCGGACGAAGGGGTCGGCGCCGTCGGATATGGGGTTCACGCCGTCATAGAGCGTGGAGGTCACCCAATCCTGGTAGTTGCTGTACCAGACCTCCTCGCCGACGCCGGGGTCGGTCTCAAAGCGGGTCAGCAGGGTCCAGAGCTCCGCCCTCGTTATGTTGGCGTAGGGGTCGAAGGCGCCGTCGTCCCGGCCCCTGATGAGGCCGTACTGGGCGGCGTAGTTCACATAGAAGGCAAACCACTGGTCAGCCGCCGCGTCCTTGAATATCTGGGGCACCTGGGGCCGCGTGGTGTAGCCGGTGAGGCGCTGCTCCTCGCTGGAGGCCCTGTACATCCAGGGGGCGAAGAGCTCGGAGGGGAGCCAGGGAGAATCTGCGAACTCATAGATGACTGTCTCGTCGAGGATGGCGAACCGCTGGTCGTAGAAGTCGTAGCAGAGGATCCTGTCGGGGTCGGAGACATTGAGTATCACGAAGTTCGCGTTGTCGATGTAGGAGAGCTCCACGGTCCAGCGGGCGCGGTCGTCAACCGTATCGACGTACTCAAGCTCCTCGCCGCCGTCCGCCGCCAGCGCCACATATTTGCCGGTGGAGACGTTCTTTATGGTGTACTCATCGACGCCGGCCTTGGCGAACTCGTAGATGATGCCCTCCTCGTTGGTGGAGAAACTTCTGAGGTACTCCGTGGTCTCCACGTCGGGCATCTCGGAGAGGAATATGGACTCGCCGGCGCTCCCGAGGGCGCAGACGTCCTCCGGCGCGTAGCTGTATGTTGAGAGGTCCAGGCCCACGAAACTCCACATACCGGAGAAGTCCCGTAGCTCCTCCTGATTCAGGGTGAACTCCGTCTTATCCGCGGGCAGTCTCTCAACCACGGCGCACAGGGGGTAGAAGGTCTCGTCCCGGGTGAGGGTGATGGTATCGCCGGGCTGGTAGGTGCCGTCCACGAGTCCCGCCTCGCCGATGGTTATGTTCTCCGCGTCGGTGCGGGTCCAGACCACGAACTCATAGCCCTCCTCCTCGATGGGGAAGTCGGGGAATGTGAACCGGTCGCCCACGGTGTATGTCTCGCTCAATGTGCCGTAGGGGGTCACGAGGGTGAGGGAGACGGCCTCGTCGCTCTCCTCAAAGAGGGTGACCTCCTCCTGGGTCTCGTTCAGGGCGTAGTCCAGGGCGCAGACGGTGACGGAGTAGAAACTCTCCCTGAGGTCGCTTATATCGAAGGTGGCGGTGAACTCCCCGCCCTTCCCCAGGGTGCAGGCGGCGGCGTCCAGCATGTCGGAGCCGTCGGAGGTGAGGTACACGCCCTGGAGGTAGTTCTCGTCGCTGGCGGTGACGGTCAGGGTACCGGCGTCCTCATCGAGAGTCACGCTCTTGATCACCGGGGTCTCGTAGTCAACTGTCACGTCAAAGTTCCATATTTCGCCCAAATTGGTGCCGTCCTTCCCGTCCCGGGAGTAGGGCAGCGCGGCGGTGAAACTGACATTCGCAACGGTCCCGGAGGGCACGTAGTTCCCAGACTCGTCGGTGCCGTCCCAGATGTAGAGGCCGGTGCTCAACCACCCCTCGTACATGTCAAAGACGTCCTTGGGGAGGTATTCCGTGTCGTCCACGTAGTAGACCTCGCCTGAGGTCTTGTCCGTGACGGTCATTACAAGGTGCCTGGCGTTCCGGAGCAGGCTCGTCGCGATGTAGAGGCAGTCCACCTCGTAGTTCTCGTCGGCGTTGGAGAGGGGCGTGGTGAAGGCGAGATGGGCGGTGTCAAATGCCGCGATGCCGGAGTCGTCGAGTAAGTTCGCGCCCATGGGGAGGAGCATCATGTTAAAGTACGTGTTGCCGAGGCCCACGGTGGTGACGCCGGTGTAGACGTCGTAATTTAGCGTCTCGTCCTCCAGGCACTCAAAGGAGTTGTGCCTATCAAGGACCGGGGCCTTCGTCCAGTCGCCGTAATAGGCGAGGTAGGTGGCGTGGACGGACCTATCAGCGTTCGCGAACTCAGCGTAGCCCTCCACGTAGGAGCCGTAGTCAAAAATCTCGTCAAGTTCCGCTTTTGTCTCAGGTTTAAGTGTGATGGTGACAGTGACGGTGACAGAGTCCTTCGCCGGGACGGTGACGGACGTGACGTCGCTGCCATCTTTGGTGAACTTCACGCTGGAGGCCAGCTCCTCGGTGGTGAGGGTGTTGGCGTACTCGCCGCCAATGTCCTCCATGAGGTCGTGCATGACGGTGGCGCTGAGCTTATCGTAAGTCTCGGCCTCGTTTCCGTCGTTTTTGAGGGTGACGTCAAAGGTGAAAACGCCTTTCTTCGTGGGGTCGTCCCCCAGCTCCTTGAGGGGGTCTGAGATATACGCGCCGTTTTTGTGCGCGTCGATGGCCGCGCTGCTCACGCCCAGTCCTGCGCCCTGGCGGCGGACGGAATAGACGCCGAACTCATCCCCGAAGGTGGGGTCGGAGAGCACCTTCGCCGTGGACTCTATGAGGGCCCTCGCGGTCTCGGCCCTCTGGGTCTTCGTGAGGTCCGTGTTCTCCTTCAGGTACTCCAGCACCGTGAGGAAGGTGGCGGCCATGTTGGGGGCGGCCATGGATGTGCCGCTCATGCCCACGTAACCCATCTTGTTGGAGAAGTCCGCGGAGTACACATCGCCGCCCACGGAGGTGACGGCGGGGTCGATGGTCAGCGAGGGCGAGGTGCCCCAGCTGGAGAAGTCGCTCATCTCCCAGCCCATGTCGCTCTCCAGGAACTTCTGCTCGGCGGGGAACGTGAGTGTGCCCTCCTTTGCGGCCAAAAGCGCCTCGCCGGTGCTGCTGGCGACGAGTATTGCGGGGATGTACGCGCCGGTGGTGTCCATGCTGAAGAGCTCGTCCTCGGTGTTGACGACTATCACGCCCAGGGCCCCGGCCTCGGCGGCGTTGTTGGCCTTCTCCGTGAAGGACAGGGTCCCCCTCAGAAGGACAGCCACCTTATCGGCCACGTCGGCGTTCTCAAAGTCCTCCGGGTTGCCCAGGGCTATGCCGCCCTCGGCGTCGGTGACCACCGCGAACTCAAACTCAGGAACCTCCTCGTACACGTCGGTCCACTTCATCTCGGAGCCGTCGAGATAGGGGTACTCGGTGCCATTAAACTCAAGGACGTTGTAGGGCGCGGAGGCGTTATTCACGGAGGCCACGGACACGTTGCCCTCATAGGCGGCGGGGCTCGCCACCACGCCGTAGTCCTGGTAGTCGGGCCCTATGTAACCCTTCAGGGAGTTCGTGGCCATGTTGTCCTCGTTGCCGGCGGCGATGCTCAGCACGACGCCCTCATCCGCCAAGCGCTTATAGATATTGCCGTAGACCTCGCCCTCCAGCTCATTTGAGTAGACGAAACCGTTCTGGCTGCCCAGGGACATGTTTATGACGTCCGCCCCCAGGAGGTATGCGTCCTCCAGGGCCGCGAAGTAGATGTCGCTGGTGGTGGTCTCGGATATGTCGCTAAATACCTTCATGGCCAGCACCTGGGCCTCGGGGGCGCCGCCCCGGAAGGTGTAGATATGATTTTCCTCGTCGTAGGCGGAACCGGCGGCTATGCCGGTGACGTGAGTACCGTGACCCACAAGGTCGGTGACGTCCGTGTCGCCGTCGGCGTAGTCATAGGCGAAGGGTATCTTGGCGCTGAGGTACTTGCCGGGGTACTCGGCTTTTTTGATATCCGCCTCATGGAGCGTGGCGCCCTCGGCGGCCTTGCCGTCCGCGTCGGCAAACGCCTCGTGATCCACGTTGAGGCCGGTGTCGATTATGGCCACAACCGTGCCCTTGCCGGTGTAGCCGCTTGCGAAGGCGGCGGCGTTGCCGGTCATGGTGTTGGCGCTATCCATGAGGGGCGACGCGCTATACCTGGGGAGGGAGTACTCGGAGGCCACGAAGACGCCCTTCACGTTCTCCAGGGCCTCAAGTTTCTCGATGTCGCCGTAGGCCACGTCGCAGGAGAAACCGTCGAGGAGCGTGGTGAACTCCCTGACCTCCCGCTTTATTATCCCCCTCATGGCGGTGCGGGCGGCGGTGTGTTCCGCCTGGAGTTTTGCTATATTCGCCGTGGCGCTGCCGCCGGCGGCGCTTATGGTGGCCCCCGCTCTCGCGAAGTCCGCGGTGGGGGTGCCCTCCAGGACTACGACGACGCGCACGATGTCGTCATCATCGTACCCCGGGTCGATCTTCGGGAGGTCGTAGCTCTTGGGGAACTTCTCAAGGCCCCTCCCCGCTGTGGCGGCGCCGGCCTCGCTCTCCCCCGCCGTGCCTGCCGCCAGGGCGGCCGGGGCGCATGAGAGCAGCATGCACAGCGCAAGGACCAGGAGCATCGCTCGCTTTAGGTTTTTCATAAACTTCTCCTTCCATTCTCCCGGACCTCAAGGGTCCGGAAATATACTAAACCAATTTTACAGTATAGACCGCCGCGTCTTCAACATGAAAAAAGACGAATATTATGTCCACTATCGACATATATACAGCGAAACGACCAATACTGCCCCGTTTCGGGGGCAAAAGATGTTAAATCTGTGACGATGCGCCAAAAATGGCAGTGAGAGAGAAAGAGAGGGACAGAACGAGCCTGTCCCTCTCCCTTGGATTTTGTCGCCTTCCCAGCTTACGCCTGCTGCTCCTTTATCTTAGCAAAGCACTCGCTGCAGTAAACAGGCCTGTCGGACTTGGGCTCAAAGGGAACCTTCGCCTCGCGGCCGCAGGCGGCGCAGGTGGCGGTGAAATACTCACGGGGGCCACGGGCGGCGTTCTTGCGGGCGTCACGGCAGGGCTTGCAACGCTGAGGCTCGTTCTGGAAACCGCGCTCAGCATAGAACTCCTGCTCACCGGCGGTGAACACAAACTCTTTGCCGCATTCCTTGCATACCAATGTCTTGTCTTCGTACATAAATTGGACCTCACTTTTGACATATCTGCCCATTTTGGGCTGTATTTGCGTCAGCCATATGCTGATAACGCCTGAATCATAAGAGCCGCGCCAGCTTTCTCCGTATGCGCTGGACGGCATTATCGACGGACTTCACCGTCACTCCGGCCCTTGCCGCTATATCTTCATAAGAAAGTCCCTCAAGGTAGTACCTCAGGACAGCCCTCTCCATCCGGGAGAAACCTTCCGTCAAGGCGGAGTTAAGTTCATCCGTCAGTTCCCTGGTGATCATCATTTCTTCAGGATCCCGCAGATAGCTCGCAGACAGTACATGGGTCTCGTCAAATTGAGGAGATTCGATGGATATGCAATCGTTTAGCGGGCGGTGTTTGAATCTTGAAGCGGACCGGATCGCCGTATAGAGCCTGGTCATTATACAGCGCTCCGCGAATTGTCTGAACGGTACCTCTTTACCGGGGTCATAGCGCCTGATAGCGGAGAGGAGGCCAATCATCCCCTCCTGGATAAGGTCCTCGCTGTCCCCTCCGGCCAGGAAATAGGGACGCGCCCGGACCCTGACAAGCTGGGCGTAGCGCTCCACCAGCGCCTCCTCGGCGGAATCGTCGCCCCCGGCGGCGGCCCCCCATAGGGCCTCATCGGTGGCGGTATCTAAGTTATCCATTGGTTATACCGCTCTTTCACCTACTTCGTGCAAACATATTATACGAACATGCCGTCAAAATGTCAAGAGAATTTGTAAATTAATTAAAAATTTTTGTATATTATGGGTCTTTGTGAAAATGGCCCGTCATAGGCCCATCGTCTCCTGGCCGAGATACTCTATTCCCAGGTGCTGATACGCCCTTTTTGTGACGCACCTGCCCCGGGGCGTCCTCGTTAAGAACCCCTGCTGCATGAGATAGGGCTCGTAGACGTCCTCGATGGTGACGGGCTCCTCGTTGATGGTGGCGGCTATGGTGTCAAGTCCCACGGGCCCGCCGCCGTAGTGCTCAATAATGCTGCGCAGGAGGCGCCTATCTATGGCGTCGAGGCCGGTCTTGTCTATCTCGAGCCGCCCCAGGGCGTCGTCCGCCAGGGCCTTTGATATAACGCCCCCGCCGTAGACCTCCGCAAAGTCCCGGACACGGCGGAGGAGCCTATTGGCTATTCGGGGCGTGCCACGGCTGCGGGAGGCTATCTCCATGGCCCCCTCGGGCTCTATCCTCACCTTTAGTATCTCCGCCGAGCGGGTTATTATCTTCTTTAGATCCTTGGGGTCGTATAGTTCGAGCTTTAAGTCTATGCCGAACCTGTCCCTCAAAGGCGAGGAGAGCTGGCCCGAGCGGGTGGTGGCCCCCACCAGGGTGAAACTCTTGAGCTCCAGGCATATGGAGGTGGCCGCCGGGCCCTGGCCGATTATTATGTCTATCTGCCGGTCCTCCATGGCGGGGTATAGTATCTCCTCCACAGTCCGGTTCATGCGGTGTATCTCGTCGATAAAGAGTATGTCGTTCTCGTTGAGGTTCGTGAGCAGCGCCGCGAGGTCACGGGGTTTCTCTATTGCGGGGCCGGAGGTCTTGCGGAGGGTGGAGCCCATCTCATTTGCTATTATGGCGGCGAGGGTCGTCTTCCCGAGGCCGGGAGGGCCGTGGAGTATCACGTGGTCCAGGGGCTCGCCCCGGCGCTTGGCGCTCTCAATGAACACCTCCAAATTCCTCTTTGCCTTCTCCTGCCCGATGTACTCCGAGAGGGTCCTTGGGCGCAGACTGCCCTCGCCGTCGTCATCCGGCGTGTGGGCGGTGGTCATGAGTCCGCCGCCGGGCTCGAATTCCGCGTTGTCGTTTGAGTAGTCGATCATAGTGTAAACCTCACTTCAAAGAACCCTTCAGCACGTCCCGGATTATCTCCTCGGTACTCCTCTCCAGGTCCATACCCGAGAGGGCGAGGGTTATCTCCGCCGGGCTGTAGCCAAGGACCGCGAGGGCGGCCGTCACGTCGGAGAGTTTCTTCCCCGAGGGGCCGGGGGCCGCCGGGGCCGCGGCGGAGGCGGCGGAGATCTTCATATCCTGCCGGACTATCTTGTCCTTGAGCTCCAGTATGATGCGCTGGGCCGTCCGCTTGCCCACGCCCGGGGCGGCGGTGAGCATCTTCTCGTTGTCGGTGGCGACGGCCAGGGCCAGCCCCTCCGGCGTCACCGAGGACATTATGGAGAGCGCCGCCTTCGGCCCCACGCCGGAGACGGAGAGCAGGAGCTCAAAACACCGCCGCTCCTGGGTGTCGTAAAAACCGTATATGTCAAGGGCCGTCTCCGCCACGTTGACGTAGGTGTAGAGCCGGGCCCTGGCACCCACCTCAAGGCGGGAGAGGGTGGTGGTGGTGGTATTGCATAAAAACCCCACCCCGCCGGCGTCTATAACGGCCAGGTTCTTTTCTATCACTGTAACCGTGCCCTCTAAATAGTAGAACATACGTCACTTCCTCCGGTCATATTTAGGAGCGACCCCGAAAACCTCGCGTGGCAGATGGCCAGGGCCAGGGCGTCCGAGGCGTCGTCCGGTTTCGCGGCGGCCTTGAGGTTTAAAAGGCGGCGCACCATCTCCATCATCTGCCGCTTGTCCGCGCGGCCGTAGCCTGTTATGGCCTGTTTCACCTGTAGGGGCGTGTACTCGAACATCGGCACCCCCCTCTCCTGCCCCGCCAGGATTATTACGCCCCTGCCATGGGCCACGGCTATGCCGGTGGTGATATTCGTGTTGAAGAAGAGCTCCTCGATGGATATGGCCTCGGGCTTGAATGTGTCGATGAGCTCCAGCATATCATTATATATCTGAGCCAGACGCAACGAGAGGGCCGTGTGGGCGGGGGTCGTTATGGCCCCGCAGCTCAGCATCCTGTTGGAGCTGCCCCGGGCATCAATGACGCCGAAACCCACCGTGGCGACTCCCGGGTCTATGCCCAATATTATAGACATCTCTCCGCCCCTTAAAAATAATTCGTTCGCGTTCTATTCTAACATATCTCGCCATTCTTTACAATCGGGGTATCACAGAAAAGTTTGACCCGCATAGACTGTATTGAAAAAATCATTCCCATGAATGAAAATAAGGAGGAAATCCCATGCCGTCCAGGGTAACACCAGGTCCCGTACAAAGCGACGTGAGCATAAGAGAGGCCGTATGCGTGCATACGAGTAAGATTTACGACTCCTGCAAAGATAAGGACTGCCTCGAGAATATGAGGGTCTACCTCACCGCCAACTCACAGGCGGCGGTGGACAATGGTCTCAACGTGAGGGCCCGCTCAGCGGAACTCCTCTGGGCCTCCCCCGCCGTGGAGCCAGTGTCCTTCAACCGGGGCTATTACACGGTGGACACCAGGTTCTACTACAAGATAAGGGCGGACGTCTGCATGTCCAGCGGGCTCGTGGCCCCCATCTCGGGGCTCGCCTCATTCACAAAGCGCGTACTGCTCTTCGGCAGTGAGGGCGCAGCCAAGATATTCTCCTCCGACGTGGGGGGCAGCTGCGTGGACAGGAACGTCATCGAGGGCTCGAACCTCCCCAGGGCCGTTGTGGAGATAACTGTCCCTTAATAGGCAGGTGAAGTTTGGATCTATATGACGCAAAAAAGAGCTGCGGCAAAATGCAGCTCTTTTTCCATCTCAAGGGACGTTCTCAGAGGATAACGGCGGCGGGGAGGGGGTAATCCAGCTCGTAATTGCGGCAGAGGTCGATGAAGGAGCGGGCGGCGGCTGTCAGATATTTCTCCCGGTGGTAGACGATGTTGAATTTGCGGCTGAGCTCCAGGTCCTCCACCTCGACCTGCTCGACGATCCCCCGCCCGATGAGGCCGGAGACCATTTTGAGCGGCAGTACGGCGATACCAAGACCCGCTATGGCCGCGTTTACAAGGGCCGTGGTGCTGCTGGCCTCCCACTCCGGCTCCACGGTGAAACCGGCGCTCTCGATGGCCCTGTCAAAGACCTCCCGGGTGCCGCTGCCGGGCTCCCGCAGGAGGAACCGCTGCCGGCGAAACTCCTCCAGGCTCATGTGTCCCCCGCCGGGCCCGCCCGGCGCACGGATCACCGCCAGTTCGTCCTCCATATACGCCTCCGACAGGAGAGAGGGCGAGTGGGTAGGCCCCTCGATGAGGGCGAGGTCCAGGGAACTATCAAGGAGCGCCCGCTCCAGCTCCTCCGAGGGGGCCACCCGCGTCCTCACCTGGGTGCCGGGGTACCTCGCAAGAAACGCCTTCACATACCAGGGCAGGAACCGGGAACCTATGGTCATGCTGGCCCCCACCCGGAGGAGGCCCAGGGAGTCCCAATCTCTGAGCACCCGCTCCAGCTCGCGGAACAGCGCGGAGATGTGGGCGGCCCGGTCCTCCATCTGATGGCCCGCCTCCGTGAGCACGAGACGCCGGCCCAGCCTATCAAAGAGGACCACGCCGTAATACTGCTCCAACTCCCGTATGGCGAGGCTCACAGCCGGCTGCGTCATGTGGAGCGCCTGCGCGGCGCGGGTGGTGTTGCAGCCCTCGGCGCATACGGCCAGGAATATATTTAGATGGCGGATGGTCACAGCCAACACCCCCCTTACATGAAATTAGCGGGACCGCGCCCGCAGTTCGGCCCGGGCCACAGTCAAAAGGCGCGGCATGGCGTAGTCGAGGAGCGCCCGGAAGGAGGCGCAGTAGTAGTTGCGGGGGCCCTCCTCCCCGGCGGTCCAGTCGTTCTTACAGCCGCCGCCGCAGATACGAAAATATGGACAGCTCACGCACTCCCGGGGTTTCTCCGTCCCCCAGGTGAGAAATTCCCGGGCCCTATCACTTTTGGCGAGCTCCGAGAGAGAATTTTCGCAAATATTCCCCATCCGCCAGCGATCCAGGGCGAAGAAGTCGCAGGGGTAGATAGAGCCGTCCCCCTCCACCACGAAGTAGGCCCCGCACCGCCCGCAGGTGGCGCAGGTCCCCGCCCCGTCCCCTATGAGGATGTGGACGTAGTCCTCAAAGAGCCGGACGCTGTGGTAGTCCCCGCGCCTCCAGTCCTCGTACCAGAGGTCGAAGACGCGGCAGAGGAACTTCCCGTAGGCCTCCGGCGTCAGGGACCAGGGCCGCCCGCCCCGGGTCTCCCCCAGGGGGTCGAGACAGGCGATGAACTGGATATAGCGGAAACCAAGTTTCTTGAGGTTTCCGTATGCCCTGTCCGGGTGCCGCGCCAGCGCGCCGGTCACAACGCACAGGGCGTTATTCTCCACCCGGTGCCGATTCAAAAGCTCCTTTGCCCGGAGGACACGGTTCCACGTGCCCTCCCCCGAGGCGTCCACCCGGTGGAGGTCGTGGACATCCTTAAAGCCGTCGACGGAGAGTCCCGTCAGAAAGTTCTCCCGGTGAAGGAACTCCGCCCACTGTTCGTTGAGCAGTATCCCGTTCGTCTGGATGGAGAAGGATATGGCGACGCGCTCCGGCCTCGTCCGCCTCGCCTCCGCCGTGAAAAATTGAAAGAAGTCGAGCCCTGCCGCGGTGGGCTCTCCCCCCTGAAAGGCGAAACTCACCGTGCCGCCGGGCTCCGCAGCGGAGTAGGCCCCGCGGATGAGCGTCTCCGCCGTCTCCCGGGTCATGACGCCGAGACTGGCGTCCGCGCGTTTCTGGGCCTCGTCGGCGTAGAAACAGTACCGGCAACGGAGGTTACAGAGGCTGGAGGCGGGTTTGATTAGAAGGTTTATGTGTTTCACGGTCTCTCACCCCCCGAGGCACGGACGATCAAAATTATTTTGCGTCCCCGCCCGCAGTTCCTGTAGGAGGCGGCCCATGGGGATGCCGTCTTTTATTTTCTCCCGCACCTCGGCCTCCCGCTCCGGGGGACACAGGGCCTTTACGCGGTTCCATAGCATCTCGTCGGTGAACCGCCGGTCGTGCTCCCAGGGCACCACGTCGCTGGTGGCGAGGAGCCAACGGGTGAGCTTATCCTGGAGCTTGGCGAGTTCCCCCGCGAGGGCGGGGTCATTTATGCGGTTTACTCTCTCCCCGGGGTCGGTCTCCAGGTCGTAGATCTCGTCCTCCCCGGTGATGCGCCTCACGAGCTTATAGCGTTTCGTGCGGAGCATGACGCCCTTGGCGTGGGCCTCACTGTCCGTCTGGGCCAGCATCTTGGGGTAGTAGACGAAACCCGGCGCCGGGCCATTGGGGCCGGAGGCGTGGAACTCGTCGCAGTGGACCTCCTCCGGGAGGCGGCCCCCCTCACAGCATACAAAGTCCCGGACCTCCCGGCTCCGATTTTCAACGATGGGCCGGAGGCTCCTGCCAAAGTGGGTCCGGCGGGGCCTCACGCCGGCGTAGTCCATGACGGTGGCGTAGAAGTCCACGAGCTCCGCCAGTGAGTGGGTGACGCCCGGGTCCAGCGCCTCCCCCTTGGGGGGCTTAATTAGCAACGGGACGCGGGTCAGCACGTCCTCATATGTACTCTGGGCCTTCTCGGTGACGCCGTAGTCCCCCGCGAAGTCCCCGTGGTCGCTGAGAAAGAATATGGCGCACTCGTCATAAATACCGGCCCTCCTGAGGCCATCGCAGAGCAAACGGAACATATCGTCCACCCGGGAACACATGGCGAGGTACACCGACCTCAGCTCATCCCAGTCCTCCCGGGAGAGGATGTCGAGCCCCTGGTATTTTCGCAGGAGCTCCAGCATCTTTGACTTGCCCCGGCAGTCCTCCGGCACTATCCGGGGCGGGAGTTTATGGCGGTCTATCGCGGAGTACCAGGGGTCCTCCGCCTCGTAGGGCACATGGGGGTACATGAGGCCCAGGAACACGCAGAGGGGTCTCTCCCCCCGGAAGGACTCCAAGAACTCCACCGCCGCCTCCACGTCCTGCTGGTCCCCTATCTTGTTTCCGTCTGGGAGGATTCGTCCCTCGTAGTGGGAGTATAGGTCCTCGTGTTCGCCGGCCCAGCCGGCACGTTTCTCACGACCCCTGGGGCCGGGGGTGCCGCCGTACCAGATGGTGTCCGCGTGGCTCTCCGCCCAGCCGGGGATCTCACCGGCGTATAGGTCGTTCCGGGCGTTCATCCACACATGGTAGCCTGCCGCCCGGAGCTCCGAGAACATGTCCTCCTCGCCGGGGTGCAGCAGGTGCTGCATGGTGCGGTGGCCGTTCACATGGGGGTAGAGGCCGGTGAAGAAACTACACCGGCTGGGGACGCACACGGGGTTCTGACAGAAGGCGGAGTCGAAGGACACCGCCTCGCTGCGGGCGAACCCGTCAAGGTATGGCGTCGCCGCCGCGGGGTTGCCCATGTGGCCCATGGTGTCCCAGCGCATCTCGTCGGGGTTGAATATTATGATGTGCGGTCTTCTCTCAGACATACCCGGCCTCCGATCACCATTTTGCCTCGTTTATGGTCTTACGCATGAGGGGCGCCCAGGCTGTGGGCTGGAATGGTGCCTTCCGGGCCACCCGGTCCTCGGGCATTTTTATCTCCGGCGGGCACTGCCAGTGCTCCTCCGGGTCCTCGTAGGGGCACTTCATGAGCACCCGCAGCTGTTTCACCACCCAGCGCTCGTGCTCCATGACCTGGTCATATGTCTTATACCGCTCCGTCTCACGGCGGAGCTTTTCGGCGATGTCCGGGTGCTCCGCTATGACGTTCCGCCGCTCACCGGGGTCAGACTCCAGGTCAAAGAGCATGTCCTCCCCCGGGAAACCGGAGTAGGTGATGAATTTCCACTGGCGCCACCTGACCGCCCGGCCGAGAGAGGTGCCCCCGGCGGCGAGGTATGTGTACTGTTCCGACACCACCGCCCGGTCCGGGTCCGTCTCCCCGCGGAGGAGCGGCACGAGACTCTTGCCGTCCCCGGGTATGACCTCCGCCCC
>CANQYW010000022.1 GCA_947628185.1 uncultured Oscillospiraceae bacterium | reverse complement strand
CAGCTTTCGATCATGGTGCTGTCTTACGATTCATTCCGTGGGCGCGGTAAAGAGGGGCTGAAAGCCTATCAGGAAAACAGCAATCTTGCGAATTTTGCAAAGGTGCTGGGCAAGCCGGAAAATCCCATCGAGAAAGCGGACGAGTCCGCGCTGTTTCAGATCATCAATCAGTTGTCGCCCCTCGTGATAGTGGACGAGAGCCACCACGCACGGTCTGAGTTGAGTATCGAGATGCTGGCGAATTTCAATCCCTGCTTTGTGCTTGATCTGACCGCCACACCGAAAAAGGAGAGCAATATCATCTCCTATGTGGACGCTGTGCAGCTCAAGAATGAAAACATGGTAAAGCTACCCGTGATCGTCTATAACCGGGACAGTCAGACGGAGGTTCTGACCGACGCCATCGATCTGCGGAACAAGTTAGAGGAAATCGCCGTCGCGGAACGGAAAAAGACGGGACGGTACATCCGCCCTATCGCCCTGTTTCAGGCTCAGCCAAAGGGCAAAGAGGACGCGACGACATTTGAAAAACTGCGGGAAAAGTTGATTGACGCCGGAATCTCTGCGGAGCAGATCGCGATTCGCACTGCCGATGTGAACGAGCTGAAAAATGTTGATCTGATGTCGCCGGACTGTCAGGTACGGTATATTATCACCGTCAACGCACTCAAAGAGGGCTGGGACTGCCCGTTTGCCTACATATTGGCGTCTCTTGCCAACAAGACGAGCCAAGTGGATGTGGAGCAGATTCTGGGGCGTATCCTCCGGCTGCCGCACACTGTTCGACACAGCCAGCCAGCACTGAATATGTCCTATGTGTTGACATCCTCTAACGATTTTGACGAGACAGTTCGCCGAATCATTCATGGGCTCAACAACGCCGGATTCAGCGATAAGGACTACCGCCTCTCCACTTCGACCGTCCCGAAACCAATCGTTCCTCATGTGCCAGAACAGCTTGAAATCCAGCAGCCGGAAATGCAAGATGTGGACAGTTTCGATTATATAGACGGCGAGGCAATTGGGAAGGAACTGGAGCTGCGTCGTGCGCGGAGCGAAACATCCGAAACGCATCAAAGGGCGGAAAATATGCTGACAGAAGCGGAAAAAGCGGGGCAGGACTACGACGACGCACGAAAAGGCGTGGAGAACGATTCCTATATCAACACACTTCCGTGGGAGGTGCGTGACAGGGTGATAACATTCTATGTCCAACCTCAGTTCCGGGAAGATGTGGATAAACTTATGATTCCGCAGTTTTTCCAAGTGGTGCCGGAGTCTCTTTTTACTGAAGGAACGCTGGAGTTTTTGGAAAAGGAACAGCTTGCGGAGGGCTTTACGCTGAAGGGCAAGGCATATGATATTGACTTCGGTTCTGCGGACGATGAGATTGCCAAGGTAGATGTCCGGCAAAGCGAAGGCGGTTTGCCGAAGGTGTTCAAGATGTCCAGCGCCGACCAACGGTATTTCAAGGAATATTTCAACAGCCTGCCACCGGAAAGTCGTGTGCGTCAGTGCAAGGATATGATGTTCTCACAGCTCAACAAGATGAACACGGTGGACGCCGCCGAGCTGAGGGCCTATATTGATTTGATTGTGGGGACGATGGGCAAAGTCCAGCTTGCAGCTATGGAGAAAGCACCTCTCAGATACGCCGCAAAGATCAAGGCAAAGATTGAATCGCTTTTGACGGAGCATTACAGGGAAACCTTTGCCCGCTGGCTGGAGACGGAGCGCATCGTCTGCCGCCCATCGTACCGCCTACCCGTGTGCATTCACCCGATGGACAACACGGATATGATTGGCGGGTCGCTCTATCAGGCAGAGGAAGATATGAATCAGCTTGAGCAGGACTTGGTGATGGAACTAACCGCCCTGCCCAACATCCGCTGGTGGCATCGGAACATTGCAAGGCACGGTTTCTGCATCAACGGCTTTATCAATCACTACCCGGACATTATGCTGATGACGAACAGCGGGAAGATCATTCTTGTCGAGACAAAAGGCGAGCATCTGAAAAACGATGACAGCCGCGATAAAATCGCCCTCGGTCAGGCATGGCGCAACGCGGCGGGGAGCCAGTTCAGGTATTACATGGTGTTCGCTGACGATGCCGAACCGCTGCCGGGAGCGGTTGGGATGAAGCAGCTTGTGGAGATTGTGAAAGAACTATAGAGGGAATAGAACGATGAAATTTGTTAAAGTAATTTATTTTGACGAGGGAACAGCGGCTGACTATATGCAGATTACGTCAGGCGGAGAATTAAAGAAAACAACAGAGTTTATTACTGATGTTACCGGTGATGTTGGAGCAGGAGCCCAAGCCGAAGTTAGCGCTAACGCAAAGGGTAAAGGACTTCCAGCATTATTTAAGGCGTTGACGGGAATTGGCGCAGAGGTGTCATTAGATGGTCAAGCCGATGTTAAAGCAAAGAAAGAAAAGATTGCTAAGACCATTTTAGAGAACACTTTACTTGCTGATTTTGTAGAACTAATAGATTCCGACTCAAAAAAGAAAAAAGAAGAAAACAAACGACATCTCGCAATTAAGCAGTTTGAAAAAGTTAAACTGTTTCCACAGGCAAATTCATTTTCATACATGATGTTAATGGCCCCTCTTTTTACAATGATTAAGGGAAATGTCCCAATTAATGGACAGAATGGAGAGATGTTTACAATAGACGTATCTAAAATTGAAACTGCTATTTCACGTGGACGTGGTTATTATGAGTTTATTGCCATTCTTGACGGAAATGAAACTATTTTTAGATTTAGTAGTACAGCATTTAGAAATAATTATACTATGTCAGATATCCCTAAAATGCAGTTGTCTTTATATGCTGTAAATGTAGGCAAGATAGATAAGAAGAAATTGGATTTAACAAGCGAATTTCAATTTGGGGTCGCCACCAAGAATAGAATTGAATATGATACTGTAGCAAGCGAAAATGGAGAACCGTTGGAAATTGATGTTTATGACGTTGTTGTTGCGGGGATAGCAGATTGATATGGAAAAAGTTATTATTCATTTTGGATCTGATTCTGACTTCAAAAAATTAACAGAAAGTATAGAATCATACTACACAATTGGCAACGTACTCGGGCACATTAGCAAAGTAATAATTGAGATTGAAGGAGCAGAAAAACGATACAATGAACCTTTAGAAATTGATAACCTAATAATATATACTGATGATTATGGTGGGATAAAAGAGTGGGCCATTCTTGGAGCATCTAACAATATTTTTAAAAATCCACGTATTCATATTAAAAACCTATTCTTAAGTAATCCGCCTAAAAAGCTTTATGAAGATGTAAAAAGAACATACTCCAGCATTATTACTGAGACTTTCTCTAATCGACCTTCTCTTAATCTGCAAATGCTCAAAGAAATTGCGTCAGATTATGAGAATGAAGTTATAGGGCAGCCAAAGGTTTTGCGTAAACTGCTACCCACGTTATACTCTCTCGTAAACCCAAAAAGGAAGAAACCAATCGCCATATTGTTTTTGGGTGGTTCTGGTGTTGGCAAAACGGAAACAGCTAAGTTTATAAATTCAAAATTTGGTGGAGAAATGCTGCGTTTACAGTTTTCGATGCAACAAACTGGAGAGGCATATAAATATTTTTTTGGGGGAGAGCATGGAGAAGACAGTTTTGCCAGAGAACTAATTCGGAGAGAATCAAATGTAATTCTTTTGGACGAATTTGATAAAGTTGACCGCTCTTTTTATAATGCGTTTTATCAGATGTTTGATGAGGGCGTGTTCGTTGATAAAAATTACTCTGTAAATGTTGAGAGTTGTATTATAATTTGTACAAGCAATTTTTCGTCGGTAGAAGAAGCAGAAAAATGTCTTGGTGCTCCAATTTACTCGCGATTCTCCAAAGTAATAAAATTTGATGAGATCAGCATTGAAGACAAAATTAAGATCGCGGCAAGGAATTACAAAACTCTTTATTCACAACTAAGTAGTGATGATCAAGAGCTTATACAGGAAAATGTGGTATTAAACTTCTTTACAAACGCAATTCGCCAGGGCTTCTATAATAATATGCGCACCTTGAAAAATGACATAGAGGATGCATTAAACATTGAGGTATTAAAAGCACGGGGAATTTTGGAGTAATTCAACCCGCAATAGAGGGTTCAGATATTAAAGGAGAACAGCCATGCCCAGATTGGTTTCCAGGTATGGCTGTTCTCTTTGTTGTACTCCTGTTTGGCAGCTACACAATGTCAGTACTGTTTCGATGCTGTTTCATTGAAAACTCCCCCCGGGCGAACCGCACCAAAAGTCGCGGTCCAACACTGGGGGGAGTTAATATTTTACGCTATTTTGCGTACATCATGTAGACGACCTTCGAGACAAGTCCCTGGGGCAGGAGTTTTGCCAGGGAGACAAGGAGCTTATATGTCGCGCCTATGGTGGACTTCACCGGGACGGAGCGCCGGAGGCACATGTCCGTGAGGTACCGCCCCGCGGTATCAGGGCTCATGCCGCTGCGCTCGTCGTGCTCCATCTTGCTGACGGACCTGTCTATGCGGCCGCCGTACTGGCCGTTGCCCTCGTGGCTCTTCACGCGGGCGTCGGTGAAACCGGTGGCGATGTCGCCGGGCATCACCGCCGTGACGGTCACGCCGTAGGGGCGCACTTCATTTGATAGGGCGGAGGTGTAGGCGTTGATGGCGGCCTTCGTGGCGGAGTAGTACGTCTGGAAGGGTATGGGTATGGCCCCGGCCACGGAGCTCACGATGACTATCCGGCCCCGGCCCGCGCGGCGCATGGCGGGGAGGGCCGCCTTGACGGCGTTCACAACGCCGAAGAAGTTCACCTCGAACTGCCGCTTGGCGTCCTCGAGCCTCGTGAACTCCACGGCCCCGGAGATGCCGAAACCCGCGCAGCAGAGGAGGATATCGAGTTTCCCCTCCGCCTCCAGGACGGTCTTCACAGCCCGCTCCATGGAGGACTCCTCCGTCACGTCCCCCTTTATGTGGATGGCCCCGCCGGGGAGGTCTATGTCCCGACGGCTCGTCTCATACACACGGACACCGGCGTCCGTGAGGGCCCGGACCGCCGCAAGGCCGATGCCGCTGGAGCCCCCTGTCACGAGGGCGACTTTACCCGCGCCCCTCAGCATAGGCCGTTGGCGCGGAGGACCTTCTCGATGATGCCGGCGGCCTCCTCCACAAGCGCCTCGGTGTGGGTGGCCATGAGGGATGTGCGCAGCAGGCACTCGTGGGGGGCCACCGCGGGGGGAATGGAGGTGTTGACGTACACGCCCTCGTCGTAGAGTTGTTTCGTGATGGTGAGGGTGTCAATCATCTCGTAGGTGTAGATGGGTATGATGGGCGTCTCGCTCATGCGGATCTTGATGCCCCGGTCCAGGAGCTGTTTTCTGAAGTAGGAGGAGATGTGCTGGAGGTTGTCCACTATCTCCGGGTGGCGCTCTAAGTAGTCAAGGGCGGCGATGGCCGTGGCGCATGAGGCGGGGGTTATGGAGGCGGAGAAGATGAAGGGCCTGGAGCAGTGGCGGACGTAGTCGCAGACGTTGGCGCTGGAGGCCATGAAACCGCCCAGGGACGCCAGGGACTTGGAGAAGGTGCCCATGTATATGTCCACCTGGTCCTCGAGACCATAGTAGCTGGCGGTGCCGCGGCCGCCCTTGCCGATGACGCCCAGTGCGTGGGCGTCGTCCACCATCACCCGCGCGCCGTACTTGCGGGCGAGACGGCATATCTCCGGCAGATTCGCTATGTCCCCGCCCATGGAGAACACGCCGTCGGTGACGATGAGACATCCGGCCTCCTCCGGGACCTTCTTGAGCTGGCGCTCCAGATCCTCCATATCGCTGTGGCGGAAACGCAGCATGGTGCCGTAGGAGAGCTTGCAGCCGTCATAGATGCTGGCGTGGTTCTCCCTGTCGCAGATGACGTAGTCGCCGTGGCCCACCACGGCGGAGATTATGCCGAGGTTCGACTGGAACCCGGTGGAGAAGGTGACCACGCCCTCTTTCCCTAAGAATTTTGCCAGCTTGTCCTCCAGCTCCAGGTGGAGACGCAGCGTGCCGTTGAGGAAACGGGAGCCGGAACAGCCCGTGCCGTACTTCTCGATGGCCTTTATGCCCGCCTCCACCACCTCGGGACAGGTGGTGAGCCCCAGGTAGTTATTTGAGCCCAGCATGATGCGGCGCTTGCCCTCCATGATGACCTCCACGTCCTGGCGGGACTCCAGGGCGTGGAAGTAGGGGTAGATGCCCCGCTCGCGGGCCTCCTGGGCCTGGACGTTGCCGTTCACAAGTTTTGAAAATATATCCATAGTTACCCTCCGGTCGAAGTAAAGATTATAAACACTATTATGCTACAGCATTGAATAGGATTTGTCAAATATAAAGATAGCAAAAAACATAAAATTAATGGCCGCCCGCAAAATTGTTGAATCACTCCCGGTTTTTTGAGGCCCGGATTATACAAAGATACAGACTTTTTGCCGGAGCCCTCAAAAATCTTGACTTGTACAAAACGCTAAAATATAATTAGTATCAGAATATTGGTGCTGATGGGGGTACACCTGTCTTTTGGACTTCAAGAATGAGGAGCGCGAGACGGGCAGGGCCCCTACTATTTTTGCCGCGGGCGACGCGGCAGTGTGAAAGGAGCGGCCAATGAAGAAGGTCGGCATTTTGATGGGCAGCGCCAGCGACCTGCCCGTCGTAGAAAAGGCAGCAGTAGTGCTCAGGGAGTACGGGGTCCCCTTTGAGACCCACGTCTACTCCGCCCACCGCACGCCGGAGGAGGCCAGGGACTTCGCCCTCCGCGCCCGGGAGAGGGGATTCGGCGTACTCATCGCCGCCGCGGGCATGGCGGCGCATCTCGCGGGGGCCCTGGCGGCAAACACCACCCTGCCGGTGATAGGCATACCCTGCAAGTCCTCCAACCTCGAGGGGCTGGACGCCCTTCTCTCCACGGTGCAGATGCCCAGCGGCATACCCGTGGCGACGGTGGCGATAAACGGCGCGGCCAACGCCGCTCTCCTCGCGGTGGAGATGCTGGCGATTTCCGATCCGGAGCTCTCCGCAAAGCTCGACGCCGCCCGCCGGGAGGGCGCCGAGAAGGTCCTGGCGGCGGACAGGGAGATATCAAAGGAGCTGTGCTGACTGGAGATATTTTCCCGCTTTTCCTCAGCCGGGGGGCCTATCCTCTCCGGCGGGGACATGTGATATTCTATTTTTGATTGGAGATTAAAATGGGCGGTTTCTTTGGAGTTGCCTCAAAGCGCAACAGCGTTATAGACGTTTTCTTCGGGACTGACTACCACTCGCACCTGGGTACCCGCAGGGGCGGCATGGCCGCCTGGTGTCCGGAACAGGGCATCCAGCGGGAGATACACAACATAGAGAACACACCCTTCCGCACGAAGTTCGAGCACGACGCGGTGGAGCTCACCGGCCCCTCCTGCATCGGCACGATAAGCGACACCGACCCCCAGCCCATACTCATCCGTTCGCACCTGGGGGTCTATGCCATATGTATGATAGGCGTCATCCGCAACATGGAGGACCTGACCCGCCGGTTTCTCGACGCCACCTACGGCCACTTCGAGGCCATGGGCGGAGGCCGGGTCAACCAGGCGGAGCTTGTGGGGGCGCTGATAAACCAGCAGAGGACATTTGAGGACGGCATCCGGTTCGCCCAGGAGAAGATAGAGGGCACCGTCTCGCTGCTCATCCTGACGGACAAGGGCGAGATGATCGCGGCGCGGGACAGGTTCGGGCGCCTGCCCGTCATAATAGGCCGGGACAATGACGGCTACTGCGTCTCCTTCGAGTCCTTCGCCTTTGAAAAACTCGGCTACACCTACGTCCGGGACATGGGCCCCGGGGAGATAGTCAGGATAACAGCCGAGGGCTGTGAGACGCTGGCCCCCGCCGGGGACACCACCAGGATATGCACCTTCCTCTGGACCTATTACGGCTACCCCAACTCCGTCTATGAGGGCAGCACCGTGGAGACCGCGAGGGCCCGGAACGGGCACCTCATGGCGATAAACGACAGGAACGGCGCGGGGATACCGGATGTGGACTACATCTGCGGCGTGCCGGACTCCGGCACCGCCCACGCCATCGGCTACGCCAACGAGAGCCGCATAGACTTCGCCCGGCCCTTCATAAAGTACACCCCCACCTGGCCCAGAAGTTTCATGCCCCACAAGCAGGAGATACGCGACCAGGTGGCGAAGATGAAACTCATCCCCGTTCAGGAACTCATAAAGGGGAAGAGGCTTCTGCTTATAGACGACTCCATAGTCCGCGGCACACAGCTCAAAGAGACAGTGGAATTCCTCTATTCGCACGGCGCCAAGGCTGTGCATATGCGGTCGGCATGCCCGCCCATAATGTACGGCTGCAAGTACCTCAATTTCTCCCGCAGCACCTCGGAGATGGAGCTCATCGCCCGCAGGACCATCGGAGAACTGGAGGGCGAGAGCGGCTTTGAGAAGGCCGGTGAGTACGTGGACGGTACCACCGAGCGGGGAAAGGCCATGCGGCAGCTCATCTGCAAGAAATTGGGTTTCGACTCCCTTGAGTATCAGACTCTGGACGGCACCTTGGAGGCCGTGGGTATAGATAAGTGCAAGCTCTGCACATACTGCTGGAACGGGAGGGAATGAGATATGGAGAACTCTAAGTCCGACTTCTACGCCTCCGCCGGGGTGGACATCACCGCCGGGTACAAGGCCGTGGAGCTCATGAAGAAGCACATCGCCCGGACCGTCATCCCCGGCGCTGAGGAGGACGTGGGCGGATTCGGCGGCACATTCGTGCCAAATCTTGCGGGCTTGCGGGAGCCGGTGCTCGTCTCCGGCACGGACGGCGTGGGCACGAAGGTGAAACTCGCCTTCGAGCTTCGGCGTCACGACACCGTGGGCATTGACTGCGTGGCCATGTGCGTCAACGACATCATCTGCTGCGGCGCGAAACCTATATTCTTCCTTGACTACATCGCCTGCGGCAGGAACATACCCGAGAAGATCGCCGCCATCGTGGGCGGCGTGGCGGAGGGGTGCGTCCAGAGCGGCTGCGCCCTCATCGGCGGCGAGACGGCGGAGCACCCGGGCCTCATGCCGGAGGAGGAGTACGACCTTGCGGGGTTCGCCGTGGGGATCGTGGACAGGGGGAAGGTCCTCCGGCCCGAGAGCGTGGAGGCGGGGGACGCGATCATCGCGATACCATCCTCCGGGGTCCACTCAAACGGTTTCTCCCTCGTCCGGAAGATCTTGGCTGAGTCCGGCACGGCCCTCACGGACACCTTTGAGGAGCTGGGCGGCAGGACCATCGGCGAGACGCTGCTCACCCCCACGAGGATATATGTAAAGCCCATATTAAAGCTCTTAGAGGCCGTCAACGTGCGCTCCATAGCCCACATAACGGGCGGCGGGTTCTATGAGAACATCCCCCGGGCCCTGCCGGAGGGGTTGGGGGCGTTAATTAATAGGGAGAGCCTCAAGATCCCGCCCATATTCACCCTTCTCGCGCGCCTCGGGGGCGTCCCGGAGAGGGAGATGTTCAACGTCTACAACATGGGCGTGGGCATGACGGTGATAGTCCCGGCCAAAGAGGCGGAGAGGGCAGTCGAGGTCCTCCGCGAGGCCGGTGAGGCGGCGTACGTCTGCGGCGAGGTCCGGGAGTCGGACGTGAGGATGGAGCTATGCTGAAGGCGAGGATAGCTGTGCTTGTCTCCGGCGGCGGCACGAACCTCCAGGCGCTCATCGACGCGCAAGGGAGCGGCATCATAAAGAGCGGGGAAATAGTGCTTGTGGTGTCGAACGTGCCCGGGGCCTACGCCCTGGAGCGGGCGAAAAAGGCCGGGATAGAGGCGGTGACGCTCTCAAAGAAGTTATTGGGGGGACAGGAGAAGTTCGAGGCGGCGCTCTCGGATGTGTTGGAGAGCCGGAAAATCGACCTTATCATCCTTGCGGGATTTATGAGCATCCTATCCGGGGGCTTCACCTCCCGGTACCCCAGGCGGATAATAAACGTACATCCCGCCCTCATACCCTCCTTCTGCGGGAAGGGGTACTATGGGCTGCGCGTCCACGAGGCGGCGCTTGATTACGGCGTCAAGGTGACGGGCGCCACGGTACACTATGTGAACGAGATACCCGACGGCGGCGAGATAATCGCCCAGCGGGCGGTGTACGTTGAGGAGGGCGACACCCCGGAGACACTTCAGAGGCGCGTCATGGAGAACGCCGAGTGGATAATACTCCCGGAGGCGGCGGAGACCGTGTCCCGGAGAATAATGAAGGAGAGAGAATGAAGTACGATATATCGAAACTCCTGAAGGAGAACGCATACCCGGGCCGGGGAATAATCCTGGGCCGCTCCGAGGACGGGGACAAGGCCGTCTGCGCGTATTTCATAATGGGCAGGAGCGTCAACAGCCGCAACAGGATATTCGAGGCCACGGAGGACGGCATAAGGACCCGTGCTTACGACGAGTCCCAGATGGTGGACCCGAGCCTCATAATCTACCACCCGGTGCGGGTGTATAACGGCGTCACGATAGTCACAAACGGCGACCAGACGGACACCATAAGGGACCACCTGGCCCAGGGCCACTGCTACCGCCACGCCCTCGCCACCAGGACCTTCGAGCCGGACGGCCCCAACTGGACGCCCAGGATCTCCGGCGTATTGGAGCCCGACGGGCGCTACAGCCTCTCTATACTCAAGAGCCTCGACGGGGACGAGAGCTGCTGCTGTAGGTATTTCTATGAGTACGAGAGCCCCAAGGCCGGCACCGGCCACTTCATCCACACCTACAAGCGCGACGGGGACCCCATCCCCTCCTTTGAGGGGGAGCCGGAACTCATAGGCATTGACAGCCCTGACGCCCTTAGTTTCGCGAGGCTCCTCTGGGAGAGCCTAAATGAGGACAACAAGGTCTCCCTCTTTGTGCGGTACTTGTACCTCACCACCGGGGAGAGCGAGACCGTAATATTCAATAAGAACGGGGGGAGATCATGAAGGAATTTGAACTGAAGTACGGGTGCAATCCCAACCAGAAACCGGCCAAGATATTCATGCGCTCCGGCGCGGAGCTGCCCATCGAGGTGCTGAACGGCCGGCCCGGATATATAAACTTCCTGGACGCCCTGAACTCCTGGCAGCTTGTGCGGGAGCTCAAGCGGGAGACCGGCATGGCCTCCGCCGCCAGCTTTAAGCACGTCTCCCCCGCCGGGGCCGCCGTGGGCGCGCCCCTCGGCGAGAGGCTAAAGCGGGCGGCGTTCGTGGAGGATATAGAGGGGCTTGAGGACTCGCCTCTCGCATGCGCCTACGCCAGAGCCCGGGGCACTGACCGCATGAGTTCCTTCGGGGACTGGATAGCCCTCTCGGATGTGTGCGACGTGGTGACGGCGAGGATAATTAAGCGGGAGGTGTCCGACGGCGTCATCGCCCCGGGTTACACACCCGAGGCCCTGGAGATACTCTCCTCCAAGAAAAAGGGCGGCTACAACGTGGTCAGGATAGACCCCGGGTACGTCCCTGAGCACGAGGAGACGAAGGACGTCTTCGGCGTCACCTTCTCCCAGGGGCGGAACGACTTCAAGATAGACGCGGCGCTCTTGGAGAACGTGGTGACGGAAAATAAGGACATACCCGAGAGCGCGAAACGCGACCTCATCGTGGCGCTCATCACGCTAAAATACACCCAGTCAAACTCCGTGGCCTACGCCGTGGACGGACAGGCCATCGGCGTGGGTGCGGGCCAGCAGAGTCGCATCCACTGCACCCGGCTCGCCGGGGGCAAGGCGGACACCTGGCATTTAAGGCAGTCCGAAAGGGTGCTGGAGCTCCCCTTCAAACCCGGCCTCGGCCGCGCCGACAGGGACAACGTCATCGACGGGTACATCAACAAAAACGAGGAGGACGTCTGCGCGGAGGGCGTGTGGCAGCGCTACTTCACCTCCCGGCCCGAGCCCTTCACGGCGGAGGAGCAGCGGGCGTACCTTGACACCATAGACGGCGTGGCCCTGGGGTCCGACGCCTTCTTCCCCTTCGGGGACAACATCGAGCGGGCGGCCAAGAGCGGCGTCAGGTACGTGGCCCAGCCCGGCGGCTCCGTCAGGGACGACAACGTCATCGAGGTCTGCAACAAGTACAATATGGCCATGGCCTTCACGGGCATGAGGCTTTTCCACCATTGATAATAGAACAAACACCATTTAAGCCAAGGAGGTACAGGGATGAAAGTATTAGTCGTTGGCGGCGGCGGGCGTGAGCACGCCATAGTCCGCGCAATCAAAAAGAACCCCATCGTCCGTAAGATCTACGCCCTGCCAGGTAACGGCGGTATGGCCTCCGAGGCCGAGTGCGTGCCGGTAAAGGCCACGGACATCGGAGCCATCGTGCGGTTCGCCTCGGAGCACCGGGTGAATTACGCCGTGGTGGCGCCGGACGACCCACTGGCAATGGGGGCGGTGGACGCCCTGGAGGCCGTGGGCATACCGTGTTTCGGCCCCAACAGCGCCGCGGCGATAATTGAGAGCAGCAAGGCCTTCTCCAAGGAGCTCATGCACAGGTACGGCATCCCCACGGCCAGGTTCGAGACGTTCACCGAGCTCGCCCCGGCCCTTGAGTACATCGAGGCGCAGGGCGCGCCCATCGTTGTGAAGGCGGACGGCCTGGCCCTGGGCAAGGGCGTGACGGTGGCCATGAGCGTGGAGGAGGCGAAGACCGCCGTCCGGGACATGCTGGAGGGCGGCAAGTTCGGCGCCTCCGGCCGGAAGGTTGTCATCGAGGAATATTTGGAGGGGCCCGAGGTCTCCGTCCTCACCTTCACCGACGGGGAGACCATAGTCCCCATGGTATCCAGCATGGACCACAAGCGGGCCCACGATGGCGACACCGGCCCCAACACCGGCGGCATGGGCACCGTGGCCCCCAACCCCTATTACACCCCCGAGGTGGCGGAGCGGTGCATGAGGGAGATATTCATCCCCACCATCAGGGCCATGCGCGCCCAGGGGAGGACATTCAAGGGGTGCCTCTACTTTGGGCTCATGGTGACGAGGGACGGCCCCAAGGTCATCGAGTACAACTGCCGTTTCGGCGACCCGGAGACTCAGGTGGTGCTGCCGCTGCTGGAGTCTGACCTGCTCACCGTCATGCAGGCGGTGACCGAGGGCCGGCTCAAGGAGGTGGAGGTCAAATTCTTCGATAAACACTCCTGCTGCGTGGTGCTGGCCTCCAAGGGCTACCCCGGCAAGTACGAGAGCGGCTGTGAGATAGAGCTCCCGGAGCCCGAGGCTAACCGGGAGATCTACGTGGCCGGCGCGGAGCTCCAAGACGGGAAACTCCTGAGTCACGGGGGCCGCGTGCTGGGGGTCGTGGCGGTGGAGGACACGCTTAAAGACGCCGTGGCCGGGGCCTACGATTACGCCGGCCGGGTCAAATTTGAGAACGGTTTCTGCCGCAGCGATATAGGCGCCAGGGCCCTCCGGGCGCCGGCGGAGTGACCGGGACTTAAATAAAAACAAATCAGAAATTGATAGAGGAATTGTGAGAGATGGTATTTCGGGTTTTTGTAGAGAAAAAGCCGGGCCTCCGGCTGGAGGCGGACTCACTTCTTAGGGACCTCCGGGAGCTCGTGGGCATAGAGCGCCTTGAGGGCCTTCGGATACTCAATCGGTACGACGTGGAGGGCATAGACGAGGCGCTCTTCCAAAAGAGTCTCGCCGGGGTCTTCGCGGAGCCCCAGCTTGACGACACATTCGCGGAGCTCCAGGCCCAGGGGACGGTCTTCGCGGTGGAGTACCTGCCGGGGCAGTTCGACCAGCGGGCGGACTCCGCGGCCCAGTGCATCCAGATAATCTCCCAGGGGGAGAGGCCGGCGGTGAGGACGGCGAAGGTGTACGTCCTCGGCGGCCAGCTCACCGGGGAGGATGTGGACCGGGTGAAACGCTACGTCATAAACCCGGTGGAGGCGAGGGAGGCGTCCCTGGAGCGGGTGGAGACACTTTGCGTTAAGTACGACATCCCCACCGCCGTGGAGACGCTCCACGGGTTCAACGACCTCACCCACCGGGAGATAGAGGCGTTCGTCAAGAAGTACGGCCTCGCCATGGACGCCGACGACCTCCTCTTCTGCCGGGACTACTTCATCTCGGAGGGGCGCGAGCCCACCATCACCGAGATACGCATGATAGACACCTACTGGTCCGACCACTGCCGCCACACCACGTTCCTCACGCACATCGAGAGCGTGGAGTTTGAGGACCCGGCGGCGGAGGCGGAGTACAGGGAGTACCTCAAAATGCGGGAGGAGTCTGGCGACAGGCGGCCCGTTTGCCTCATGGATATGGCCACTATCGGCGCGAAGTACCTAAAGAAGAAGGGGCTCCTCACGAAGCTCGACGAGTCCGATGAGATAAACGCCTGCACGGTGAAGATGAAGGTGGAGGTGGACGGCGAGCCCCAGGACTGGCTCCTCCTCTTTAAGAACGAGACCCACAACCACCCCACCGAGATAGAGCCCTTCGGCGGCGCGGCCACCTGCATCGGCGGGGCCATAAGGGACCCCCTCTCCGGGCGCTCCTACGTCTACGCCGCCATGCGCATAACCGGGGCCTCCGACCCCACGGCGCCGGTCTCCGAGACTATGGCCGGAAAGCTCCCGCAGCGTCAGCTCGTCCGGGGCGCGGCCTCGGGCTACAGCTCTTACGGCAACCAGATCGGCCTTGCAACGGGCATAGTTGACGAGATATACGACCCCGGCTACGCCGCCAAGCACATGGAGATCGGCGCGGTCCTGGGGGCGGCGCCGGAGAGCGCCGTCCGCCGGGAGGAGCCCGTCCCCGGGGACGTGGTGATACTACTTGGAGGCCGCACGGGCCGGGACGGCATCGGCGGCGCCACCGGCTCCTCAAAGGCCCACGACGCCCACTCCGTGGAGACCTGCGGCGCGGAGGTCCAGAAGGGCAACGCCCCGGAGGAGCGGAAACTCCAGCGGCTCTTCAGGGACAGCCGTGCCACGAGGCTCATTAAGCGCTGTAACGACTTTGGCGCGGGGGGCGTCTCCGTGGCGGTGGGGGAGCTGGCGGACGGGCTCCACATCGACCTCGACCGGGTGCCGAAGAAATATGAGGGCCTGGACGGCACGGAGCTCGCCATTTCCGAGTCCCAGGAGAGAATGGCCGTTGTGGTGGCGCTGGAGGACCGGGACGCCTTTATGGCACTGGCGGAGGGCGAGAACTTAGAGGCCACGGAGATCGCCACAGTCACCCGCGAGCCCAGGCTCGTCATGGAGTGGAACGGCCGGGAGATAGTCAATATATCCCGGGAGTTCCTAAATACAAACGGCGCGCCGAAACACATAAGCGTGCGGGTAAAAGCCCCGGAGAGCCCGGAGGAGGGCCCCCGCGGCACATTCGCGGAGAGCATGGCCCCGCTCCTGTCCGACCTCAACGTCTGCTCGAAACGGGGCCTTGCGGAGCGGTTCGACTCCACCATCGGCGCGGCCACGCTCCTCATGCCCTTCGGCGGCAAGAATCAGCTGACACCCATCCAGGCTATGGCCCACAGGATACCCGTCCTTGAGGGCAGCACGGACTGCTGTTCCTTCATGGCCTGGGGCTATAACCCAGTGATATTCAAAAAGGACCCCTTCAGCGGGGCGTATCTCGCGGTGGTGGAGTCCATATCGAAACTCATCGCCACCGGGGCCTCATTTGAGGACACGTACCTCACGTTCCAAGAGTACTTCTGCCGTCCCGGCGCCGCGCCGGAGCGCTGGGGACAGCCCCTGGCGGCGCTCTTAGGGGCACTCAAGGCGCAGCGGGAGCTGGGCGTGGGGGCCATCGGCGGCAAGGACTCCATGAGCGGCAGCTTTGAGGACCTGGACGTGCCGCCCACCCTCGTCTCCTTCGCGGTGACCACCGGCAGGGAGGGGGATATAGTCTCCAACGAGTTTAAGGCGGCGGGCCACAAAGTCTATTGGCTGAAACCTGAGTACGAGGGTCTCCTCCCCCGGGGGGAGAGCCTGAGGGCCCTCTACGGCAAGGTGACAAAGCTTATGCGTTCGGGCCGCGTGGCGGCGGCATATACACCCGCCTTCGGCGGCGTCGCGGAGGCCGTGTTCAAGATGTGCATCGGCAACTCCGTCGGCTTTAAGTATGCCGAAAGCGTGACGCTGGAGGACATATTCTCCCACTCCTACGGCTCCTTCATACTGGAGCTCACGGAGGGCGAGTGCGGGGGCGTGCTCCTGGGCGAGACCACGGATACGAGAATGATAAAGTTCGGCGGCTCCAGCCTCCCCCTGCGGGAACTCCTCCGGGTCTACGAGAGGCGTCTCGAGAAGGTCTACCCCACGAGGACCCGGGACTCTGGGCCCGTCAGCATACCGAGCTACACCGCCATAACCCGGGCGGCCCCGGCTGTGAAGGCGGCCCGTCCCCGAGTGCTCATACCCGTCTTCCCCGGCACGAACTGCGAGTACGACACGGCGAGGGCATTTGAGCGGGCAGGGGCCCAGGCGGAGATTTTCGTCGTCCGCAACATGACGCCCTCCGCCATCTCCGAGTCCGTCACGAATTTCGCCCGGAGGGTCGGCGATTCCCAGATAGTCTTCATCCCCGGCGGGTTCTCCGGCGGCGACGAGCCGGACGGCTCCGGCAAGTTCATAACGGCGTTCTTCAGGAGCGGACCAGTCTATGAGGCGGTGACGGAGCTCTTGGAGCACAGGGACGGCCTCATGGGCGGCATATGCAACGGTTTCCAGGCCCTTGTGAAACTGGGCCTCGTGCCCTTCGGGAAGATCGTGGAGACGGACGCCAACTGTCCCACCCTCACCTTCAACACCATAGGCCGCCACCAGTCGAGGGTCGTGCGGACGAGGGTGGTTTCCAATAAATCCCCCTGGTTTGCCGCCACGGCCCCGGGGGAGGTCTACAGCGTGGCCATATCCCACGGCGAGGGCAAGTTCATAGCCTCGCCCGCTGTGCTGGCGAACCTCGCGGAGCACGGCCAGATAGCCACCCAGTACGTGGACCTCTCCGGCGAGCCCACTATGGACGTCCTATTCAACCCCAACGGCTCCTACAGCGCCATCGAGGGCATAACGAGCCCGGACGGCCGTGTCTTCGGCAAGATGGGCCACACCGAGCGGGCCGGCGGACTATATAGGAACGTCCCCGGCAATTACGACATGGGCCTCTTTGAGTCAGGCGTCAAGTATTTTAAGTGAGAATTCCGGGGCGCCCGTGGACGCCCCGGAGGAACTACGGGAGAGCACCAGAAAGTCGGCAGATTTCCTGGTGCTTTTTCCTGCGCGTTAAGTTATTCATTGACAATCCCGCTCCATAGATATAAACTATTGAAAGGTAAATATATAAGGGGACAGAGAGATGCAAGAGAACAAGATGGGGGTAATGCCGGAGGGCAAACTGCTCTTCAACATGTGCCTCCCCATGATGATATCCCAGCTCGTCCAGGCGCTATACAATATCGTGGACAGCGTTTTCGTGAGCCAAGTGAATGAGAACGCCCTCACCGCCGTCTCACTGGCGTTCCCGGTGCAGATGCTCATAATCGCCTTCGCCAACGGCGTGGGCGTGGGGACGAACGCGCTGCTCTCCCGGGCGCTGGGGGAGAGGGACCCGGAGGGGGCCAGCCGCGTGGCGCGCCACGGGATAATGCTGGCCGGCGTGTCCTACATACTGTTCCTGGTGATGGGGCTATTTTTCGCAAGGCCCTTCATGCGCACCCAGGTGACGGCCACAACTGACCCCCAGATACTTGAGTACGGCGTCCAGTACCTCTCGGTGGTGTGCATATTCTCCTTCGGTATTTTTACGCAGATAATATTTGAGAGGCTCTTCCAATCAACTGGCCGGACGGTCTACTCCATGGTCATACAGGCCACGGGTGCGATAATAAATATAATCCTGGACCCCATACTCATCTTCGGGTACTTTGGTTTCCCGGTCATGGGCGTCACCGGCGCGGCGGTGGCCACGGTCTTTGGCCAGTGCGTGGCGGGGACGCTGGGGCTCATACTCCACGGCCGGGTGAATCGGGAGATAACCGTGACGCTCCGGGGGTTCTTCCGGGTGGACTGGGGGCTCATAAAGCGGATGCTGGTGGTGGGCGTACCAACCACCGTCATGCAGGCCATAGGCTCCGTCATGAGCTACTGCATGAACAGGATCCTCATGGCTTTCTCCTCCACCGCCGCAGCGGTGTTCGGGGCATATTTCAAGGTCCAGAGCTTTGTCTGTATGCCGATATTCGGCTTTAACAGCGGTATGATACCGATAATCGCCTACAATTACGGCGCCCGGAAACCGCAGAGAATAAGAAGGACGATAAAGATAAGCATAATATTTGCCGAGTGCGTCACCATCGCGGGGTTCGCCCTATTCCAACTGGCGCCCCAGTGGCTCCTGGGGTTCTTTGAGGCGTCGGAGGAGATGCTGGCCATCGGCGTACCGGCCCTCAGGATAATATCCATACACTTCCTCATCTGCGGGGCCTGCATCGTCATAGGGGCGGTGTTCCAGGCGCTGGGGAACGGGGTCTACAGCGCCGTCGTCTCCTTCTTCCGGCAGATAGTGGCCCTTCTGCCGGTGGCATACATCTTCGCCAAGACCATCGGCCTCCGAGCCGTCTGGTGGTGTTTCCCCATAGCGGAGGTGGTGTCCCTCACCATATCTGTGATCCTGCTCATAAGGAGCGATAAAAAGGTAATAGCTAAACTGTGACGGGCGGGCCCGTCGGAGGACCAAAGAACGGAGGTTAAACTTATGCTGTATTCGGGTGATGTGAAACTCGAGGCCAGATCCGTGCTAAAAGCGCGTTTCACGAAACTGCTCCTGATGTCGCTGGCGTTTTACGCCATCTCGCTGCTCATAAGCGTGCTCTACATGAGGCTCACGGGCCTCTCGGACTGGATAAACGAGATAATGCGGAGGATGGAGTCCTGGACGAACGCCCTCGTCTCCCAGTTGGGACTTGAGCGGTTCACGGAGCTCATGCTACAGATCCAGTACGGCAGTGAGGACGCCTTTGACGAGGCCATGGGCGCTCTCGGCACTCCGGTGCAGCTGCCGAACCTCATGCAGTTCAACCGGGGCGTCTTCGCCACGGTCCTGGCGCACCTCATCCTCCTCATGAACGTGCCCCTGGAGGCGGGCTACTCATACCACACGCTCCAGGAGTCCCGGGGCGTGCAGACGAAGTTTGACTCCCTCCTCTTCGGCTTTAAGGTGGTCTGGAAGTCCATCGCCATAACGCTGCTGACGGCCTTACTTGTGACCCTCGGGACGATACTCCTGGTGGTCCCCGGCATCATAATGACATTCCGCTACACCATGGCCATATACGTGCTGTTGGACGACCCCTCAAAGGGGATAGTAGAGTGCATGAGGGAGTCTGGAAGGCTCATGCGGGGCGCAAAGTGGCGGTTCTTCATCCTGGAGCTCTCCTTCATAGGCTGGAGCATACTTGGTAACATCATCGAGAGCTTTGTGGGGCTCGACATTTTGAGCCTCTGGCTCACCCCCTATATATACCTCTCCCGGGGCGTATTCTATAATAGGCTCCTCCAGCGGCAGAGGGATCAGATGGAGTTCACCGTCTGAAAATGAAAAATGGGCCGTGGATGGGCGGTCTCCCACCCCTCCACGGCTCGATTCGGTCAAAAATGCGTCACATGGGACTCTCGGAGTCGCCGTTCATGAAGTCCAGTATCTTCTGGTACACCGGGTCCTCCTCCGGCACCGGCGAGGGCTGCCAGACGTTCCTCTCACCGGTATAGATGTAGCAGGGGACGATCCAGTCCTCGAACTTCAGCGTCTCCCCCTCCCGGGTGAGGCGGCACTGGTATATGGCGGTCCTGTTATTGGGGTGCCCGTTGCCCCCGAAACAGAAGTTCCCCAGTCCGTAGACTATCCTCCCGCCGTTATACTCCTCCATGGGCTGGAGTCTGTGGGCGTGGTTCGCCACCACCAGGTCCGCGCCGTGGTCGATGAGTACCCTGTAGGACTCCTTTCGCCACTCCTCCGGGACGAAACTCCCCTCGGCGCCGCCGTGGGGGTAGATTATCTGGAAGTCGGACTCCCCGCACATCTCCTCCAAGGCGTCAAGGTAGTTTTGCTCCTCCCCCAGGTACCATATCCCGCAGGCCAGCAGCGATATCCTTATCCCGTCGTGCTCGAAGTATATGGGGGTCCCGTCCTCCGCCACGTCGAGCCCCTCATCGAGGAGGGCCGCCACGGTGTCCTCGTACCCCGCGGAGCCGTAGTCCCGGACGTGGTTATTCGCGACGCTCGCTATCTCCACGCCGCCGCTTGAGAATATTTTGGCGTTGGACGTGGGCCCGATGAACCACCAGTTCGTGCCCTCGCCCTTATCACGGGGGGAGAGGGACCGGTCCGAGAGGGCGGTCTCACAGTTCACAACGGTGAAGTCGTCATTCATGAAGTACTCCGCCACCTGGGAGAGGAAGTAGGAGGGCTCGTAGTTCTCGGCGTACCAGTTTAGGCTCCCGCTGTCCCGCTCCCCCTGGCTTGAGGATATCATGCAGTCCCCCACGAAGGACATGGTGACAGAGCGCTCCTCCGGCAGATGCCCCAGGGTGGAGGGCGGGTTTGTGCTGAAGAAGAGTCCCAAGGCCAAAAGAATGCTTAAAATTCGCATGTGTTCCACCTCCTTCGACAATTATATTTAAGATTCCCCATAAAGTAAAGAAACAAAATCAAAACAACAAATGACAGACAGGAAAAATAGGTGTATAATGTTTAAAAATAGAGAAGAGGTAGTGGGGAAGTGTACAAAAAAGACTTTGAGGCCCTGTGCGGCGCGGCGGAGACGAAGGTCGAGTATTTAAGGACCTCGCCCTGGGGCTATATGTTCGCCAGCGCCCTTGCGGGGCTATATGTGGCCTTCGGCGGGATAGTCGCCATGACGGTGGGGGGACTCCTCTCCGCCGCCGGGAGCCCCTGGGCGAAGATCGTGGCGGGGGCCTCCTTCACCGTGGCGCTGAGCCTCGTTGTTATGGCGGGGTCGGAGCTCTTCACGGGCAATAACCTCGTCGTCGGCGGCGCGGTGATGGCGGGACGGGTGAAGTTACTGGACGCCCTGAGACTGTGGCTCGCCTGCTGGACGGGGAACCTAATTGGGGCCTGGATAGCCGTGGTGCTTTATAGGGCCACGGGCCTTGATAATGGCGTCACCGCCGGGTACTTCGCCTCCACAGCCGTGGCGAAACTCTCCCTTCCGGTGACGGCGTCACTCACAAGGGCGGTGCTCTGTAACATATGCGTGTGCCTCGCCGTCTGGTGCGGGGTGAAACTCAAATCCGAGTCCGCGAGACTCATCATGATATTCTGGTGTATATTCCTCTTTATGGTCTCGGGATTTGAGCACAGCGTGGCGAACATGAGCATCGTGGGCGTGGCGCTGCTGGACGGTGCGGTGGGGTTCTGGGAGTACGTCCGGAACCTCATAGTGGTGTCGTTGGGGAACATGATAGGCGGCGTATTCTTCGTGGCGCTGCCCTACTACATGTCCTCCCGGAGCCTTGCGAGGTGAGAGATGGTACGTGAGATTAGGTCCCTCGGCATTTCCGGCATAGAGGGGTTCGACGTGTCCGTGGAGTGCGCGATATCCGCTGGACTCCCGGCCTTTGACATCGTGGGTCTGCCGGACGCGGCGGTGAAGGAGTCCCGGGAGCGGGTGCGGGCGGCTGTCAAGAGCTGCGGACAGCTCTTCCCGGTGTCCCGGGTGACGGTGAACCTGGCCCCCGCCGACAGGAAGAAGGCGGGCACCCTCTACGACCTGCCAATTTTATTAAGTATACTGGCCGCCTCCCAGGCCATAAAGTGCCCGCCCCCGAATATGGCCTTCATCGGCGAGCTATCCCTGACCGGCGAACTGCGGCCCGTCAGCGGCGTCCTCTCCATGGCCATGCGGGCCGGGAGGAGCGGCGTCACGGAGCTATTCGTCCCGGAGGGGAACGCGCGGGAGGCGTCATTTGCGGGGAACGTCACCGTCTACCCCGCCCGGTGCGTCTCGGATATTTTGGACCACCTCTCGGGGTTCACGCCAATTGAGCCGTTGGAGTCCTGCCCGGAGCCGCCGCCACCGGGGTACGGGGTGGACTTCTCCGAGGTGAAGGGCCAGGAGAATGTGAAACGCGCATTGGAGATAGCCGCCGCCGGCGGCCACAACGTGCTCCTGATTGGCCCTCCCGGGGCGGGGAAGAGCATGCTGGCAAAGAGGCTCCCCACCATCCTGCCGGACATGACCCGGGAGGAGAAACTGGAGACCACCGCCATCTACTCCGCCGCCGGACGGACTATAAAGGGCGTGAGCGTAATGAACGAGCGGCCCTTCCGCTCGCCCCACCACACAATAAGCTACTCCGGCATGGCGGGGGGCGCGCAGTTACAGCCGGGGGAACTGTCCCTCGCACACAACGGCGTATTATTCTTAGATGAGCTGCCGGAGTTCCACCGGGACGTCATAGAGACCCTTCGCCAGCCCCTGGAGGACGGCAAGGTCACCGTCTCCCGGGCGGCGGGCACGGCCACGTACCCCAGCCGGTTCATGCTGGTCTGCGCCATGAACCCCTGCCGGTGCGGCTGGTTCGGGCACCCCTCGGGGAGGTGCACTTGCTCCACGGCGTCGGTGGAGGCATACCGGGCGAAGGTCTCGGGGCCGATTTTGGATAGAATAGACATGCACATAGAGGTCCCGGCCCTGGACTACGAGGAGCTGAGGAACAGAGCCCCGGCGGAGAGCTCCGCGAAGATAAAGGCGAGAGTCAACGCCGCGAGGGACATCCAGCGGAAGAGGTACCAGAAGTACGGGTTTTACTCAAACTCCCAGGCCAGTACAGACGTACTGCACTCAAACGCCCAGCTTGACGCCGCCGGTGAGAAACTGATGCGGAGCGCCTTTGAGCGCCTGGGCCTCACCGCCCGGTCATACGACAGGATATTGCGGGTCGCCAGGACCATAGCGGACCTCCGGGGCGGCGGGGACATAGAGGCCCGGGACCTGGCGGAGGCCATACAATATAGGGCCTATGATTTTAAAGTCACGAGATAGGAGAGCGGACATTTGCGGGATCTTATACTACTGAAACAGGGCGAGATAGTCCTAAAGGGACTGAATCGACGGATATTTGAGGACAAACTTGTGGCCAACGTGCGCCGCAGGATGGCGCCGCTGGGGCGTTTCAGGGTCTACGCCGCCCAGTCCACGGTGTATGTGGAGCCATTGGAGGACAGCTGCGACATGGACGCCGCCTTTGAGGCCTCAAAGCAGGTCTTCGGGGCCATAGCCGTGGTGAGGGCCGCGGCGGCGGAGAAGGACCCGGATAAAATTTTTGAGGTGGCGAGGGACTATCTCGCGGAGGATTTCGCCAGGGCCCGGTCCTTCAAGGTGGAGACAAAGCGCGCCGACAAGGCATACCCCATGACGAGCATCGCCATAAGCCAGCACGTGGGGGGATTGTTGGCGGACGCATACCCGGAGGTCCGGGTGGACGTCCACTCCCCGGAGCTCACGGTGAACATAGAGATCCGGGAGCAGGCGGCATACGTCCACTCCGTGCCGGCGCCGGGGGCCGGGGGGATGCCGGTGGGCTCCTGCGGAAGCGTGGTGTCCATGCTCTCCGGCGGGATAGACAGCCCCGTATCCACCTGGATGGCGGCGAAGCGGGGCATACACGTAATACCCGTACACTTCTTCTCCTTCCCCTACACCTCGCAGCTGGCGAAGGACAAGGTGACGGAGCTCGCGAGGCTCATATCCCCCTGGTGCGGCAGGATGACGCTGGAGGTGGTCCCCTTCACCCACATCCAGGAGGAGATACGGGACAAGTGCCCGGAGGAGTACTTCACCGTGATAATGCGCCGGTTCATGACGCGCATATCGGAGAAGATAGCCCGCATGAACGGCTGCGGGGCCATAGTGACTGGCGAGAGCCTGGGCCAGGTGGCGAGCCAGACCATGGAGGCAATGGCCGTGACGCAGGAGTGCGTCGCCATACCCGTGCTCCGGCCCCTGGTGTGCATGGACAAGGCGGAGATAGTGGCGCTGGCGCGGAAACTGGGCACCTTCGAGACATCCATACTCCCCTACGAGGACTGCTGCACCGTCTTCACACCGCGCCACCCCAGGACGAAACCCCGCCTTGAGGAGGTCAGAGAGGCGGAGTCATCTCTTGACGTCCCTGCCCTGGTGGAGGAGGCAATTACAAATATCGAGCGGATCGTAATTTCAAAATAGGAGGTATCACCCATGATTGAGGAGAAGGGCGCATACGCCATGAACCTGGTGGAGAAACTGGCGTTCGTCCGGTACGGCGGCACCGAGGAGGAGCTGAGGGCCGCGAACATACTTCTGGAGGAGATAGCCGCCGCCGGCGGCAGCGGCGTGGCGGAGGAGTTCACCGTCCCGGCCTCCAATGTCCACCGGTGCGCGTTCACCGTCACCTCCCCCTACGAGGAGGAGATAGAGGCGGCGCCGTACTGGCTCTCCGGGGAACTGCCGGAGGGCGGCGCGGAGCTAAAGTTCCTGTACGCCCCCAGGGGCGTGGAGGAGGACTACGCGGGTCTCGACTCTTTGGAGGGGTACGCGGTCATGCTGAACGCCATGAACGAGGACGCCTACAAACTGCTCTGCGAGAAACACGCCTCGGCGTTCATAGTCTTCATTGGCAAGTGGTTCGACACCCCCGAGACGCTGGACCTCGTGCCAAACAAACTGCGCCCGTACCTCTCCCGCCACGGGAGGATCCCGGGGTTCATCGTAAAGGCGAAGGACGCCACGGAGCTCGTCCGCCACGGCGCGGAGACTCTGCGCCTGGAGCTCCGGCAGACCGACACGGAGCACACCTCCAGGAACGTGGTGGCCACGATAGAGGGCACAACGAGGCCCCAGGAGATCATCGTCGTCACCGCCCACTACGACAGCGTCCTCGTGGGCACCGGCTCCTGGGACAACGCCTCCGGCACTGCGGCGGCCATGGCGCTCTATAGGCGGTTCGTGAAGGCGCCCTTAGCCCGGACCTTAAAATTCATCTGGTGCGGCTCCGAGGAGCAGGGGCTCCTGGGCAGCCGGGCCTTCGTGGAGGCCCACGGGGAGCTCATACCGCAGATAAAGTTCTGCTTTAATTTCGATATGTGCGGCACGGTCCTCGGGCCCAACCAGATATTCGTGACCGGCGGGGAGGACCTACTCCACTACGCCGAGAGCGTGTCCCGGGAGCTCGGCTGGGCGGCGAAGATAGAGTCCACCGTCCACTCCAGCGACTCCGCCCCCTTCGCGGATAGGGGCGTCCCGGCGCTGGGGATATCCCGTGGCACCCGCACGGCCTCCATCCACTGCTCCAACGACCTCACATATCCCCTGTGCGACAGGGAGTTTGGCAGTATAGAGGACTTCGCGGCGGCGCTCATTTCAAGGACCGGCAACGCCGTCACCATGCCGGTGGGCACGGGTATGCCGGAGGACATGAAGGAGAAACTTGATAAGTACTTCCATCGGGAGAAGAAGACCGAGGAGAAGAAATAATAGGGAGGCGCCGGCATGAACCACACCGCTGAGATAATATCCGTGGGGACGGAGCTCCTACTGGGGAACATCGCCAACACCGACGCCCGGGACATCTCCACCATGCTCTCGGAGCTGGGGATAAACGTCTACTTCCACACCGTGGTGGGGGACAACCCGGAGAGGCTCAAGAGCGCCGTGGCGGTGGCCAGGACCCGGGCGGACATAATAATAACCACCGGCGGCCTCGGGCCAACGTACGACGACCTCACAAAGGAGACGCTGGCGGAGGCATTCGGGAAAAAACTCGTCTTCGACGAGGCGGAGGCCCGGGACATAGAGGAGTACTTCAGGACCCGGCTCCACTCCCACGCCATGACGGACAACAACTACCGCCAGGCCATGCTGCCGGAGGGGTGTGTCCCCTTCCACAACGAGTGCGGCACCGCCCCGGGCTGCGCCTTTGAGGCGGAGGGCGTACACGTCCTCATGCTCCCGGGCCCGCCCAGCGAGTGCATACCCATGTTCCGCCGCTGCGCCATGCCGTATCTCAGGCGGCTCTCGGAGCTTGAGATCCACTCCCACAACATCTACATCTTCGGCCTGGGGGAGTCCTATGTGGAGGATAAGCTGAGGCCCCTGATGCTGAGGCTCAAGAACCCAACCCTCGCCCCCTACGCCCTGGAGGGCTCCGTGCGGCTCCGGGTCACGGCCCAGGCCCCCACGAGGGAGGAGGCGGAGGAGCTGATGGCCCCGGTCATAGAGGAGGTCCGGGGGACCATCGGGGACTACATCTACGGCATTGACACGGGGTCCCTTGAGATGACTGTCTCAAACCTCCTGCGGGACCGCCGCCTCACCATAGCCGCGGCGGAGAGCTGCACCGGGGGGCTTTTCTCAAAGAGGATAACCGACATAGCTGGGGCCTCGGAGGTATTCAAGGGCGGGGCCGTGACATACGCCACGGAGTCAAAGGCCGACATACTGGGCGTTGACAGGGACACACTTCAATCTCTCGGCCCCGTCTCCCAGGAGGTTGCCGCCCAGATGGCGAGGGGCGCGCGCCGGGTCTTCCACGCGGACTTAGGGGTCGGCATAACGGGCATCGCGGGACCGGGGACGGACGAGTCCGGCCTCCCGGCGGGGACGGTATTCATAGCCCTCGCAAGTGAGGAGGGGACTACCGTCCGCAGTCTCCACCTCGGCGCCCAGCGGGACAGGGTGCGCATCGTGGCGGCGAACCACGCCTTTGACATGGCCCGCCGGTACCTCACGGGACTGCCCATAGAGTGACGGATTTTCATATTCAGTCTAAAGAATTGGAGTTATAGTGATGGCAAAGGATAAAAAAGTAGAACAGATAACCGATATGGACGTGGACTTCACCCAGTGGTACACGGACGTCTGCACCAAGGCGGAGCTCATAGACTACTCCAGCATCAAGGGCATGTTCATCTACCGCCCCTACGGCTACGCCATATGGGAGAACATCCAGAATGCCCTCGACAGGGAGTTCAAGAGGTACGGCCACGAGAACGTGTACCTCCCCATGCTCATCCCCGAGTCCCTTCTCCAGAAGGAGAAGGACCACGTGGAGGGTTTCGCGCCGGAGTGTGCCTGGGTCACCATGGGCGGCAGTGAGGAGCTGGAGGAGCGCTACTGCATCCGCCCCACATCCGAGACGCTGTTCTGTGAGCACTACAAGAACATCATCCACTCCTACCGGGACCTCCCCAAGCTCTACAACCAGTGGTGCAGCGTCCTCAGGTGGGAGAAGACCTCCCGCCCCTTCCTGCGCCACAGGGAGTTCCTCTGGCAGGAGGGCCACACCATGCACGAGACGAGCCAGGAGGCCCGGGAGGAGACACAGCGGATGCTGAACGTCTACGCGGACTTCATGCGGGACGTGCTGGCGATGCCCGTGGTCAAGGGCCGCAAGACCGACAAGGAGAAGTTCAACGGCGCCGAGGAGACCTACACCGTGGAGTGCATGATGCACGACAAGAAGGCCCTCCAGGGCGGCACGAGCCACTACTTCGGGGACGGTTTCGCCAGGGCCTTCGATATAACATACGCGGGCCGGGACAATCAGCCCCACTACCCCCACCAGACCAGCTGGGGCGTCTCCACGCGCCTTATTGGCGGCGTCATAATGACCCACGGCGACAACCACGGCCTCGTCCTGCCCCCGAGAGTCGCCCCCATACAGGCCATGGTGGTGCCGGTGGCCATGCACAAGGAGGGCGTCCTGGAGGCCGCGAGGGCCCTCTTGGGGCGTCTCCAGGCCGCCGGGATACGGGCGAGGATAGACGAGTCCGAGCAGTCCATGGGATGGAAGGCCGCGGAGTACGAGATGAAGGGCGTGCCCCTGCGGGTGGAGATCGGCCCCAAGGACATCGAGAATAACCAGTGCTGCGTCTGCCGCCGGGACACCCGAGAGAAGGTCTTCGTCCCCCTGGAGGGTGTGGAGGAGACCGTCAAGGGGCTACTCGACGACCTCCACGAGTCCCTCTACCAGCGGGCGCAAAAGAACCTTGAGGAGCACACCCACGCCTGCCACAGCGTGGAGGAGGTCAAGGCGTTTATGGAGAACGAGGGCGGTTTCGCCAAGACCATGTGGTGCGGCGACGAGGAGTGCGAGGTCCGCATGAAGGAGCTCTGCGGCGTCACCAGCCGGTGCATACCCTTTGAGCAGGAGCACTTGGGGGATACCTGCCCCGTCTGCGGGAAACCGGCAAAACACATGATAATCTGGGGCGTGGCGTACTGATCGCGCAATATCGGGGCGTCGGGGCGGCTGCGGAGAGTTTATACCGCGGCCGCCCATTTTACATGGAGGTAGAGTATGGAATTTGAATATTCCGGCGCGGAGCTCACGCCAACCCATGAGGGGAACTGCTGGCTCCTCACAAACGGCCTGGGGGGATATATGTCCACCTCCGATATATTCTCCGTGACCCGCTGTGACCAGGGGCTGCTCATTTCGGCGGAGAGCCCCAGTAGGAGGTACTGCCTACTGCACCGCCTCTCGGAGGAGGTGGTTTCCGGCGGGGCGCGGGAGTTCATATCCTCCCAGTCCTTCGCCGGGGGAGCCGCCCCGGAGGAGGGCTGGCGGAGGCTTGAGAGTTTCAAGATGGGGGACCTGCCGGAGTGGCGGTATGATCTGGGCTCAGCGCGGGTCGTGAGGACCTGCGCCATGGAGCACGGCGCCAACACCGCGGCGGTGGTCTACGAGGTGGAGAACAAATCTGATTCCCCGGTGACGCTAATTATTACCCCCATCATGCAGTTCTCCCCCAAGGGCGCGGCGCCCCAAACAGGGCCGGAGCTTGAACTTGCGCTGGGTGAGCGGCGCGTCATGGGCGGGGGACTTAGGATGTACTTCTCAGCGAGCGGAGAGCTTGAGCCCATTCGGCGGGAGACGGAGCGCCTTTACTACGCCGATGATGATGTGGACGGCCGGTCGCCGGAGGGCGCGGGGGTACGGCTCTTCCGGGTGTCATTGAGGGTGGAGGGCCGGAGCCGGGGACGTCTGGAGATAGTTTTCTCAGATACCCCCGTGACCCGCAGCGCCGGGGAGATAATTTTGGAGGCCGCGGCGCGGAGAAAGAGTCTCCTTGAGAGCTCGCCCCTCCGGGACCCGGTGGGCCGGGAGCTCGCCCGGGCGGCGGACGCCTTTATCGCCGCCCGCGGGGCCGCCGGGGGCATGACCATGATAGCGGGCTACCCATTCTTTGCCGACTGGGGCCGGGACACCATGATAGCCCTGCCGGGGTGCTGCCTCACCACCGGGCGTTTCCGGGAGGCCGCCGGGATATTGAGAACGTTCCTCGCCCACGAGCGGGATGGGCTCATCCCAAACCTATTCCCGGAGGGCGGCGCGGAGCCCATGTACAACACCGCCGACGCGGCCCTGCTCCTAATTAACTGCGTCTGGCTCTACTATAAGTACACGGATGATAAGGACTTTGTGCGGGAGGCCCTGCCCACGCTGCGGCGGATAGTCGCCGCCTACAGGGAGGGCACCCGCCACTCAATACATATGGACTCCGACGGCCTCATCTGGGCCGGGGCGGGGGACGACCAGGTCACCTGGATGGACGTCCGCATCGAGGGATACCTCCCCACGCCCCGCCACGGGAAACCTGTGGAGATAAACGCCTACTGGTACAATGCCCTCAAGATAATGGAATCGCTCTCGCCCCTCGCGGGGGAGCCCGGGGAGGAGTACGGCGCCCTCGCGGAGATGGTGCGGCGGTCCTTTATAGAGAAGTTCTGGATGGGGGAGCGGGGGTACCTGCGGGACGTGCTCTCCGGCACAGCGGCGGACGAGCAATTTAGGTGCAACCAGATCTGGGCGGTCTCTATGCCCTTCACCATGCTGCCGCCGGACATGGAGCGGTCGGTGGTGGAGGAGGTTTTCCGCCGGCTCTACACCCCCATAGGGCTCAGGACCCTCTCACCGGAGGACCCCCAGTTCCACCCCACCTACGGCGGCAGTCAGTATGACAGGGACATGGCCTACCACCAGGGCACGGTGTGGCCCTTCCCGCTGGGGGCCTGGTACATATCATATCTCAAGGTGAAGGGGAACTCCAGGGAGGCCGCCGCCGAGGTCCGGGCGAGGCTTGGACCGATGGGGCGTTTTCTCCGGGAGGGCTGCGCCGGTGAGATAGCGGAGGTCTACGACGGCCTTGCCCCCGGGCCCCCGAAGGGGTGTTTCGCCCAGGCATGGAGCGTGGGGGAGATACTAAGGGTCTACGAGGCGCTGGAGAGAATAGAGGAAGGAGAGAAAGGAAATGGATAAATCAAAGCGCGGCTGGTGGCGCAGAGCGGTGATATATCAGGTGTACCCCAAGAGCTTTATGGACTCCGACGGCGACGGCCTGGGGGACTTGGGGGGCATAATAGGGAAACTTGACTACCTGGCCCAGCTCGGTATTGACGGCATATGGCTCTCGCCGGTGTACGCCTCCCCACAGGAGGACAACGGGTACGATATCTCAGACTACAGGGCCATCTGGCCGCCCTTCGGTACCATGGAGGACATGGAGCGGCTAATTAGCGAGGCCCGGAGGCGGGGGATATCCATAATAATGGACATGGTCCTAAACCACACCTCCCGGGAGCACCGGTGGTTCAAGGAGGCCCTGCGTGGCCGCGACAACCCCTACCACGACTACTACGTCTGGCGGGACGGCGTCCCCGGGACGCCCCCCAACGACATGCGGGCATGTTTCGGCGGTTCCGCCTGGGAGTACGTGCCGGAGCTGGGGCAGTATTACTTCCACCAGTTCGCGGTGGGACAGCCCGACCTAAACTGGGACAACCCGAGGGTCCGGGAGGAGCTCTACGACATGATCCGCTTTTGGGTGGAGAAGGGCGTGGAGGGCTTTAGGCTGGACGTCATAGACTCCATAGCGAAAGAGCCCGACAGGAAGATAACCGCCCGGGGGCAGAACCTCCACCGGTACATCCGGGAGCTCTCCGCCAACGCCTTCCGGGAGGAGGGGCTCGTGACGGTGGGCGAGGCCTGGAGCGCCGATGTGGAGGAGGCGAAGGAGTATAGCTCGCCGGACGGGCGGGAGCTCAGCATGATATTCCAGTTTGAGCACAACTTCGCCGACTGCGTGGGCGGGGACAAGTGGCGGCTCGATCGCCTGTCGCTGCCGAAACTAAAGGGGATACTGGAGCGCTGGCAGCGGGGCCTCCACGGCTGCGGCTGGAACAGCCTCTTCTGGAATAACCACGACATGCCCCGCATAGTCTCCCGCTGGGGCGACGAGGGTAGGTACCGGGTGGAGTCCGCCAAGATGCTGGCCACCGCCCTCCACGGCCTCCAGGGCACGCCCTACATATTTGAGGGCGAGGAGATCGGCATGACGAACATCCGTTTGCCGATAGAGGAGTACGAGGACATAGAGACGAGGAACTTGTACCGCGAGCGGGTGGCGGCAGGTGAGTCCCCGGAGGCGGTCATGGAGTCCGTCTACGCCCGCAGCCGCGACAACGCCCGCACGCCCATGCAGTGGACGTCGGGGCCCAACGCCGGTTTCACCGCCGGGACGCCCTGGTTCAAGGTGAACCCCAACTACACCGAGATAAACGCGGAGGCGGCTCTCCGGGACCCGGACTCCGTCTTCCACTACTACAGGAGGCTCATAGCCCTCCGCAAGGAGTACGAGGTAATAGCGGAGGGTGACTTCACTCTGCTGTGCCCGGAGGACGAGCGTGTCTTCGCCTACGTCCGCGGCGTGCCGGGGGAGAGGCTGCTGGTGGTCTGCAACTTCACCCCAGAGACGGTGGAGTGGAGCGCCCCGGAGGAGTTCGAGGGCGCGAGGACGCTCATCTCAAACTACCCCTCCCGGGCAGGCACCCTCCGCCCCTACGAGGCGGAGATGATGCTATTATGACTGTCGGGCAAAGGCACTCGGCCTTTGCCCGACAAAATAAGTATCTATGCCCTCAAGAAGTTACTTCAACCGTGCACATAATGCTCATGTGCGGTAAAGTAACACAATAATTTGATAGGCAACCGCCCCTATTCCGTAATTTGAAAGACCGGCT
>CANQYW010000021.1 GCA_947628185.1 uncultured Oscillospiraceae bacterium | reverse complement strand
TTATAGCTCATAACGCGGCTCCAGTCATTTTCAAGCCTTGGATTATCTTCATAAGCGCCCAAAAAGTCGATAGGCTCCAAATCGCCAACAATACAATTCCCATCGTCCAAAATTACAGAAACGCTGTCCTCGCTATGGCTTGGCGTGCTGATGATTTCTCCTTTAATTCCCATTGAGATAAGAAACGAACGGCTTTCAGCGCAGCTTATAACTGTGGCGAGGCTTTCATCTATCGGAATATATTTTATCTGTTTTTCCCGGCTGAAGATTTCATCAGAAAAATGAACATACCCAGTTTGCGTATCAATCAACAGCAGTTTTACACCGTGTTCCATCAGCTCACTAATAAGGCCAATATGATCTGGGTGATAATGCGTAGCCATCACATACGTTATATCCCGAACATTTATGCCATGCTTTTTGATCTCTTTGTAAAATGCCGGAAGTGTTCCGGCGTAATCTGTATCAATTAGTAAATTGGCAGCGTTCCCACACAGCAGAAATGTATTTGTATTCCCATATCGAAGTTTTATCATGCGTGTTGTTCTCCCAAATTTCGATTTGCCGCTCCGATTGTTCCCTCACTGCCTCCTCATCTGCCGCAAAAAGGCAAATACCGCGATGGCCGTCACGGCGGCGGCGTAGCCTATTACCCACCAGATGTGTGGGAACACACCGGCGTAATCGCCGCGGAGGGCCGCCCGCTCCATCTCCACGGCGTGGAGGAAGGGCAGAAAATTTGCAATCTTTTGGAACGCGCCGCCCACCAGCTCCAGGTCAAACCAGATGCCGGAGAGCCACGCCGTCAGGTTCGTGAGCAAGGCCCCGCAGATGCCGCCCACCTGTTTATCCGTGAAAATGCTGCCGCAGAGGAGCCCCAGCGACACAAAGAGCAGCGCGACGGGGATGGTGAGCAAAACCGAAGTCAAAATATGAACTGTCACATTGAGCCCTAAAAGCACGGCAACCGCAAAGCAGATGGCCGACTGCGCGGCGGAGATAGGCATGATCGGCAGGAGGTATCCCAGAATGAAATCCCCCGCCGTCAGGGGCGTGGTGTACAGCCTTTGCAGGAAGGAACTGCCCCTGTCCTTTGCGATAAGCGTAGCGGAGAAGAGCGTCATAAACGAGAGCCCGAATACGACGATCCCCGGCGCCAGATGCTCTATCTCAAACAGCGCCACCGGGATATTTCTCTGTATGACGGTCAAAAGGAGCAGCAGAACGATGGGAAAACCCACCCCGAAAAAGAGGTTCAGCGGGTCGCGCAAGATCTCTAAATCGTTCCGCTTGGAAAAAGCAAATACTTTCATTGGGCCGCCTCCTTTACGACGCGCACGAATGCCTCGTCGAATTTGTCTGTACCCGCGTGTCGCTTGATTTCCGCAGGCGTCCCCGTGAGCAGGAGCCGTCCGCTTTTCATTATCGCCACCCGGTCGGAGAGCGCCTCGGCCTCCTCCATGTAGTGGGTCGTGAGGATGACGGTCATTCTCCCCTTGAGGGCGCGGATCATGTCCCAGAGTTCGCCACGCGCCAGCACGTCCAGCCCCAGGGTGGGCTCGTCGAGAAATAAAATCTGCGGATCGCTTATGAGCGCCATGGCGATGCTGAGCCGCCGCTGCCACCCGCCGGAGAGCTTCCCGGCCCTCTTGTTCGCGACCTCGCTAAGACTGAAACGGCCGCCCAGCTCCGCGGCCCTGTCTCCGGCCTCGGACTTTGTAAACCCATGGACCCCTGCCATAAGCTCCAGGTTCTCCCAGACCGTCAGGTTGGGCGCCACCGCCGTCTCCTGGGGCGATACCGCGATCATGTTCTTTACCGCCGCGCTGTCCGTCAAAATGCTTTTCCCGAGGAGATATGCGTCGCCGGAGGTGGGGCGGGTGAGGCCCGTCAGCATCTTGATGGTGGTGGTCTTGCCCGCGCCGTTGACGCCCAGCAGACTCAGCAACTCGCCCTGCCGGACGGTGAGGTTCAGCCCATCCACAGCGGTCAAATCTTTGTATCTTTTTGTAAGATCAATCGTTTTAATGGCGTCCATGCTCTTATTCCTCCGCTGCGCAGAAACGCGCTTTCAGACCCATGTAGGCGTCGGTCAGCACGCCGCTGACGGTCTCCACCTCCCAGTCGAGGTAGGATGTGGCGATCATAGAGGCGACGCCATGCACGAATATCCACATTTCCAGATGGAACCGCTCCGCTTTTTCCCGGGAGAGTCCCGTGCTTTTCATGATGAGGGGGATGATCACATCCATCTCACGGCCCGGCTCCGGCGGCTCCCCCTTGCGGTCACACATGAAGAGCAGTTTAAAGAGCTCTTTTTCCTCTCTGGCAAAACGGATATAGCCCATGCCGCTGGCCTTGTATGGTGGATACTTACCAGCCGCCATTTCTTTGGCAAGATAGCTTTGGTACAGGTCCTGCGCGGCGGAGAGCACGGCCCCCTGCACCTCCTCCATGTTTTTAAAGAGCCCGAAGATGGGCTTGACCGAGGAGCCCAGCGCCTCCGCCAGCGCCCGGGCCGTGAGCCCATCGGGCCCGGCCTTGCGGGTGAGGTCCAGCGCGGCGCGGGTGATCTCCTCCCGGGTGAATTTGAATCTCGGCGGCATAGACAACGCCCTCCCAACTTAAAGCATCAATCGTTACACAACCTATGTTACCTATTATACACGCTTTTCCCCGAAAGTCAAGAGGGAGAGAGCCGGGGGGTGTGAGGTCATTCACAAATCCCCGGCTCTCTTGTCGACGAACCATCCTCCATAGACCGCAGTTTATCCCACGCTCATTTCTCCTCATCCCGGTTTAGGTAGAGATTGCAGAGGCACATGACGACGGCGAAGAGGACACCGGCGACGGGCCAGAGGACCCAGGTGGTCTCCCAGTCATTCGTCAAGAAGCTCCATCCGAGATAGATGGCTGTGGCGGTCAGCCAGTAGGCCGAGGAGACCGTCTCCTTGACGCGGGACTTTCTCCGGTCCCGGGGCGCGTAATCGCCCTCCCGCAGGAGCTTTAGCATACTTGCCCAGCGCACACCGGCGAGGGTAAAGAGGGCCGCGCCGAGCCCCGCCAATAGTATCGTGATGGACAGCATGGCCACTATGAGAAACGCTTTTTCCGTGACGATGCCCGCAAAGAGCGGCACGGGGGAGAGGACACAGAGCGAGGCGGCGGCGATATTACACTTTGCGTAGGCGGGCCGGTAGGCGCTCTGCCGCTCCCTCACCATGCCCTCCACGCCGTACTCCGTCTCGAAGGGCTCCTTGTCAATAAACTCGAAGGGGGCGTTCCGAAAGCCGCAGGAGACGAATATCGCCACGGCGGCGGCCACCAGGAGCAGCAGGACCACAAGCCCCACTCCCGCAGCAAGACTTTCTGGGACGGGACTCCCCGGCAGCTCCGTAGCGGCGCCCAGTAGGAGCAGCGGGATCACGGCCACGACGCACAGGAGCGTCGCGAGAGCGATGCGCTTGGCGGCCACGCGCCGCCACTCAAGAAATTCGTTCGCCAGGGCGAGGGAGACGCGCCTCACCGGCGCACGGTCCGGCTCGTCCGTAAATTCCTCCTCCTCCAGCTCGTCCTTCAGGAGGTAATCGGTGGTGACGCCGAAGAGCCGGCTCAGCGCCAATATCTTCTCAAGGTCCGGCACGGTCTGGGCCCCCTCCCATTTGGAGACCGCCTGCCGGGACACCTGCATCTTCTCCGCCAGCTCCTCCTGAGACCAGCCGTTCCGCTTTCGTAAATTTGCTATCTTGTCCGCTAAAATCATTTTTTCTTCCCTCCGCATAGATTTTCCGGCGTCATATCCGCCTGCCGGTGAGATGATAATAGCGTCTTTCCCGGTTGCGTTCCACCAAACGGCGGCTGGAGATTTGTCAACCGGCGGTTGCGGCTGATATAAAAGCAGAAGGGAGAGGACTTTTTTATAAAGCCTCTCCCTTCCGGGGGTCATTTTGGCTGCTGCGGCTCTTACTTCTGCAGCTCCTCCACCAGGTCGCACACCTGGGCCACGGTGGAGACGTTCTCCAGATGGTCCTGGGGGATCATGATGCCGAACTCGCCCTCGAGCTCGCTGATTATCTCGATGATATCCAGGGAGTCGGCGTTGAGGTCGGCCTTGATGTCGGTCTCGGGGGTTATGACGTCGGGGTCCACATCCAGCAGGCTGGAGAGAATGTCGCGGATCTTATCGAACATGATAATGCTCCTCCTTTAGTTTGATTTTAGTTTAATTATTGTGAAAATAACAGATAAACTAAAATAAGTTTTAGTGCCATTCCCGGATGGTCTTGTCCACCGGCGGTTTCTGGGGGGCCTCGGCGGGGGCGGGGCGCTGATACGAGCTGCTGCGGCGGGGCGGACGCCTGTCGTCCCTGGGGGCACGGCTGCCGCGCTCCTGGCCGCGCCGTTCCTCACGCGGGGGCGGCGGGGTCTCGCCGCCAGCGGCGGCGTTATCGTAGGCCACCACCACGCGGCGGTTGGGCTCCGTGCCGGTGGAGTAGGTGGTGACGCCGGGGTAATCCTGGAGGGCCGCGTGGATGACGTGGCGCTCGTAGGCGTTCATGGGCTCCAGGGTCATGTTCCGGCGGTAGCGCACCACCTTGCCGGCGGTCTTCTGGGCCAGGGCGCTGAGTGTCTCGGCCCGACGGGCCCGGTAGTTCTCCGCGTCCACGTTCACCCGCACCCGCTCCTCGGAGCCGTTATTTATGACAAAATTCGAGAGGTGCTGTATGGCGTCCAGGGTCTCGCCCCGGCGGCCTATGATGGAGGCCGCGTCGTCGCCGGAGAGCTCCACGGAGATGAGTTTCTCCTCCTCGCTGTATGTGGCGGAGACTTCCGCCTCCACCTCCATGCGCTCCAAGAGTCCCCGGAGGAAATCCTCCAGGCGCTGAACGCAGGAATCCTTCTCCTCATAGCTGACGCGCACCTTGGCGGGGCTGCTGCCTATGCCCAGAAATCCGGACTTGGCCCGCTCCAGCACCTCCACGGACACGTCCTCCCTGGACTTGCCCAACTCCCGGAGGGCGGCGGCGATGGCGTCCTCCTCGGTGCGGCCGGTTGTCTCAATAGATTTAATCATTTAGAATTCTCCCAATCATTCTTCGCTGCCGCCGTCACCGGCGGGCTCGTCCACACCGGCGCTGCCTTCCTGGGCGGCGCGTTCTAACTTGTCCTCGATGCCGGCGATGTCCTCATCGATCTTTGATGTATCGCTGACGGCCCCGGCTATGCCGTTGAAGGCGAACCTGTCCGGGTCGTAGCTGCGCCCGCGGGCGTAGCGCCTGTTGCCCACCCGGGAGGGCTCGTACTCGGGCTCGGGTATCTCGCCGTGGGCCCTGCGCCACTCCAGGTCGCGCTTGGCCTGTTCCTGTTTCTTCTTCTGCTGCTGTTTGCGTTTTGAGGTGTTGTCCGTCTGGAGCTCGGCGTTCTCGGCCCTCCGGCGCTCCGCCTCCTGGCGCTTGGCCTCCATCTCGGCCTCCCGGGCCTTGCGGCGGGCCTCCTGCTCGGCGAAGTCCGCGAGCATCGTCTTCTCATAGAGCTTCGTGAGGAAGATATCCGAGAGGGAGCTGACGATGGTGTTGACTATCCAGTAGACGCCCATGGCGGCGGGGAGTATGAAGGCGAACCAGAGGCTCATTCCGGGCCCCAGGATGAGCATCATGGGGCTGTTATTGACCTTCTCCGCCTGCTCGGGGTCGGAGCCGGGGAGGTTCTTCTGCATGATGGTGGACACCTTGGTGGAGAGCCACATGAAGAACGCCGCCAGCACCGGGATGAGGAAGAGCAGCACCTGGGGCACCCAGACCTTGGAGTCGGAGAAATTAAATTGCCAGATCCGGAAGTCCGGTATGGCGCTGAGGTCGAGACCGAAGACGTCAAAACTCATCCGCTGGAGCCTGGGGATGCCCTCAAAGCTCTCAAAGTGGTCGTGGATGAATTTCGTGGCGGCGATCTGGTCGTTCATGAGCTGGGAAAGGTTCCCGGTGTACCCCAGCTCTGAGAGTTTTGTGTATATGGCGCCGCCCTCGGATATGAGGTCCCGGCCCACGCCCATCATGACCGTCAGGGGTTTGCGGATGGCCTGGTAGAGGGCTATCATTATCGGCAGGGGCAGCATCGCCCAGAGGCACCCGGACATGGGGCTGACGCCGGCCTCGCGGTAGAGTTTCTGCATCTCCTCGCTGAGTTTCTGCTGGTTGCCGGCGTGTTTCTTTTGCAGTTCCTGGAGCTGCGGCTGGAGCATCTGCTGACGCATCATGCCCTTCTTGCTCTTCATCTGGAAGGGCATGAGCATGAGTTTCACGAGGATGGTGAATATGATTATGGCCAGCAGATAGTTGTGAGTGATGTTATAAAGGAACAGCAGCAATATTCCGAAAGGTCTTGCTATAGTATCCATCTGTCTACTCCGATCTTGATTGCATCATGGTACGGGGTCGTAGGGGTCGTAGTGCCGGTTGAAGGGGTTGCAGCGCAGTATGCGCTTGAGCGCCAGCCAACCGCCCTTCAGGGCGCCGTATTTTTCCACGGCCTCCAGCGCGTACTGGGAGCAGGTGGGGATGAAACGGCAGCTGGGGGCGGTGCAGGGGGATATCTCCCTGCGGTAGAACTTTATGAGCCAGATGAGCGCCCTTTTCGGTATGGAACCCTTTTTTGGGGAGTCCTTCACGGCCTCGCCTCCCCATTGAGGACGCCGAGTTTCCCGGCGAGCTCCAAAAAGTCCGCCTCCAGCGCGGCGTAGGGGGCGTCCACGCCCCGGCCCCGGACGACTATCACCATGTCGCACCCCCGCAGGAGGGAGGACTCGTTGAGGCGGTAAATCTCCCGGAGACGCCGCCTCACCCGGTTCCGGTGGACGGCCTTTGCCAGCTTCGCGCTCACCGTTATGCCCACGCGGTTGAAGGGGGCCTTTCTGCGCCGTACATACAGCACGAGCCGCGGCGACACCGCGGACTTCCCCCGGGCGTACAGGCGGCGGAACTCATAATTTTCCTTTAGGGTGGTGGAGAATTCCAACGGACACACTCCCTGTACGCTCTGCAAGGGCGGGTCTCCCCGCCCTTAAACGAACTTCCTATCTGGTCAGGACCCGGACCCTATGGACCGGGATGCAGGCGCGCGGGGTCACGCGCTCTCCGGGGCTCGCCTGCGGCCCCCCGGACGTCAGCTCCCACCGCTCAGTGGGTGAGTCTTGCGCGGCCCTTGGCGCGGCGGCGGGCAAGTACCTTGCGGCCGTTGGCGGTAGCCATTCTCTTGCGGAAACCGTGCTCCTTGGAGCGCTGGAGTTTCTTGGGCTGATAGGTCCTCTTCATGTGTTGCACCTCCAAATTAGAAATAGTTATATACTCGACATCGGGTCTCCCCGAGGCAGTAGCGAATACACGGCGGCGAAAGCCACACAGGGATTTTATTCTATATTATTTTCGGGGATTAGTCAATATTTATTTTGCATTTCCACGGTAGATAGTCAAAATTTTAGCTTTTACGGCTCATCCGGGCATTCTATACTTAACTTTGAAGTAGTCGTAGTAGTCGTGGAACTCGGTGGCGTCACCGGAGCGGACGTTGTGCAGGAACTCGTGGACGCCCATGTCCATGTCGTCGCGGCTCATCTCCAAAAGGTACCCCGCGATGTTGGAGCAGTGGTCGGAGACCCGCTCCAGGTCCGTCAGGAGGTCCGTGAGGATGAACCCCAGCTCAATGGTGCACTCACCTGTCTGGAGGCGGGAGACGTGGTGCATACGTATCTTGTCCTTTAGATTGTCCACCACCTGCTCCAGGGGCTCCACCATGACGGCGGAGTTGAGGTCGTCGTCCCGGAACGCCTTGAGGGCCAGGGTCATTATCTCCTTGACGGCGCTGACCATGGTGTTTATCTCCCTCTGGGCGTCGGTGGAGAAGGAGAGCTTCTTCTCGTCTATCTCCTCGGCGGAGCCCAGGATGTTGACGGCGTGGTCGGATATGCGCTCGTAGTCGCTTATCATGTGCAGGAGTTTTGAGGCCTGCGCGTTGTCGGCACTGGAAAGGTTCTGGGCGGAGAGCTTAACGAGGTACGTACCCAGCTTGTCCTCGTAGTAGTCCACCTTGCTCTCCGCCTCGCGGATGGAGGAGGCGAGCTTCGCGTCGTAGCGCTCCAGCTCCCGGAAGGCGTCAAAGAGGGACTTCACCGCCAGCTCCGCCATGGCGACCGTCACGGATTTGCACCGGGCCACGGCCACGGAGGGGGATTTAAGAAGGCGCTCGTCCAGCAGCTGCACCTCCCCGGCCTCCTTGGCGGAGTCCCGGATGAGGAGCCGGGACAGGGGCTCCAGGAATCTCAGCACCGGCAGGAGCAGGATGATGGAGACTATCTTGTAGGCCGTGTTCACCATGGCTATGGACATTGGGGCGGCGGGCAGGCCGCCGAAGGTGAACCCGGCGAGACTGTAGACGAGGTAGTATATCGGCAGGCACACGATGGTGGATATGACGTTGAAGGAGAGGTGGATCAGCGCGGCCCGCTTGGCGTTCTTTGAGGCGCCGATGCAGGAGAGCAGGGCGCTGATGCAGGTGCCGATGTTCTGACCCATAATCACCGGCACCGCCACGCTGTAGGAGATGTTGCCGGTGGTGGCAAGGGTCTGCAGGATGCCGATGGAGGCGGAGGAGGACTGGATGACAGCCGTTATGAATGTCCCCGCCAGCACGCCCACCACGGGGTTGGAGAGCACGGATATTATCTGGGAGAACCAGGGCGCGTCCCGGAGGCCGGACACCGCGCCGCTCATGGACTCCATGCCGTACATGAGGACGGAGAACCCCAAGAGGATCATGCCGGAGTCCCGGCGCTTGGCGTTCTTCTGGAAGATGTAGAGGAACGCCCCCACCAGGGCCATGAGCGGCGTTATGGTGGACATCTGGAAGAACTGGAGTATCCCGCCGCCGCCGCTGACCCCCGAGAGGCCCAGGAGCCAGGGCGTTATGGAGGCCCCCAGGTTCGCGCCCACTATTATCCCCACGGACTGGGTGAGGGTCATGAGCCCGGAGTTCACAAAGCCCACCACCATCACCGTGGTGGCGGAGGAGGACTGGAGGAGCGCCGTGACGCCCACGCCCAGCAGAAAGCCCTTTATGGGATTTGAGGTTATGTTCCCCAGCAGGGATTTTAGCCTTCCCCCGGCGCGTTTCTCAAGGGCGGAACTCATGAGGTTCATCCCGAAGAGGAACAGCGCCAGACCCCCGAAGAGGGTTATGATGTCAAAGATATCGAAACCGTCCATATCTCTCTCCCCAACTCAGAATGTGATGGTCACAGTGGTCCCCCGGCCCACGCGGCTGTTTATGGTCACCTCCGCGTTGTGGAAGGCCGCGCCGTGTTTCACGATGGACAGCCCCAGGCCCGTGCCGCCGATGCTCTTGGAGTGGCTTTTGTCCACCCGGTAGAACCGCTCGAAGACTCTGTCTATGTGCTCCGGCGGGATGCCGATGCCGGTGTCCGCCACGGATATCACCTGACGGCCCGCCAGGACCGCCACGCTCACCCGGACGTGCCCGCCCTCCACGTTGTACTTTATGGCGTTGTCGCAGATGTTGAAGACCATCTCGTCTATTATGGAGGGTATCCCGTAGACCACCGCCCCGGAGCCGGTGAGGCTCACCGTTATGCCCCGCTCCTTTGCCTGGGGGGCCAGGCGGTCTATGACGGACTTTGCGATATCCCGCAGGTCCACGTCGTGCCGCTCCATGTCGAAGGAGTTGTCGTCAAGCTGGGAGAGCTTTATTATGTCGTTTATGAGCGTTATGAGCCGCCCGGACTCGTCGTGGATGCTCTTGGCAAACCCCGCCATGTCCTCCGGTTTCACCATGCCGTTCACCATGAGCTCGGATATGCCGTAGATGGAGGTGAGGGGCGTCTTCAGCTCGTGGGACACGTTGGAGGAGAAGTCGTGGCGCATGGCCTCCCGCTGGGCCTTCTCTGTTATGTCGAGACTCACCAGTACCGCCCCGGCCACGCCCCCGCCGGGGGCCACGGGGTTCGCCATCACCTGGTAGACCCTGCCGGAGTCCGGGATGATCTCCTCACAGCGCTCCCCCGCCAGGGCGCGTTTGGCCGCCGGGTGGTAGGGAGGCGAGAGCCGTCCCCCCTCCTCCAAGAGGTTCGCGGCGCTGGAGTTGCAGGATATGATGTTGAGAGCGCCGTCCACCAGCGCCACGCCCTCGGCCATGTTGTCTGTTATCGCTCTGAGTTCCTGTTGCCCCTGCCGCAGGTCCACCATCTGCTGCTCTATGAGCTGGCGCTGCCGGGTGAGGCGCCCCGCCAGGGGCGAGAGCTCCGGGTAATTGCCAACGCTCTCCGGGTTCTCAAGGTCGAGGTCCTGCAGCGGCCTCACTATCGCCCGGGAGACCGCGCTCGCGAACACCACCGCCGCCGCCAGGAGCACCGCCCCGAGCGCTAATAGCGCCAGGTCCGGGAGCCCCAGATACGCCCCCAGGGCTATGCCGCAGCCCGGCAGCGCCGCTATAAGGACGCTCCAAAATATCCGTCTCTTCATCTTCTGCCCCCTCTTTTTTTATTTAATCGGACTTCTCGTCCATCTTGTAGCCTATCCCGCGGACGGTCCTGATGAGCCCCCCGCAGCGGCCCAGTTTCGAGCGAAGTGTCCGTATGTGTACGTCCACCGTCCTATTTTCGCCGTCAAACTCCATGTCCCAGATGCTCCTCAGTATGGCGTCCCGGGTGAATACCGTCCCAGGGTGGGACATCATGAGCGATAGGAGCTCGAACTCCTTGTATGTCAGCGCCACCTCGGCGCCCTCGGCCACCACGCGCCTGGAGTCCGGTATGAGCCGCAGACCGCCGAGGATGTATTCCTCCGGCTGGTCCCCGGGTCCCGCCCGCCGCAGCAGAGCCTTCACCCGGGAGATGAGCTCCAGTATCCCGAAGGGTTTCGCTATGTAGTCGTCCGCGCCGGAGTCCAGCCCCAGTACCTTGTCGTACTCCGTACCCCGGGCGGTGAGGAGTATGACCGGCAGACGCTCCGTCTCCCGGCGGGAGCGGAGCTTACGCAGTATCTCTAATCCGTCCTCCTCGGGGAGCATGATGTCCAGCAGTATGAGCGAGGGCAGCGCCTGCCCCAGCGCCTGCCAGAACTCCCCTGGGGTCCCGAACCCCCGGGTCTCGAGCCCCGAGCCGTTGAGGGCGTATTCCACAAAATTTCTTATGCTGCCGTCGTCCTCCAGGAGATATATCATGGCGTCCTCCTCCACAGCACACACATACCTATCATAATACTATAATCTTTTCGTTAAAAAATAAACCGCGGTAATGTTAAATCTATGTTAAACGAAAAACTCCCGCCGGAAATTGCCGGCGGGAGGTGGAAAAGTGAGGAATATATTTAAAGGTTTATTTTGCCAAGGAAGTACGCCCCCAGGAAACCGCCTACGGCGGCCAGGGCACCCAAGATGTGCTCCGGTGTGGTGCCGAACCCCGGGAAGATGAGGCACGCCGAAATAAGCACGAACCCCAGCACGCAGTAGTAGGCCCAGCCGTGGTAGCGGTCGAAGAGCCAACGGGCCAGCTTGACGGTGGAGACGAAACACCCGGCGGCCCCCGCGCCGATGAAGATGAGGGTGGGGATGTCCACGGTGGAGAAGGCCGCCATCATGGCCTTGTACCAGCCCAGGTACATGAGGATGAAGGCGGTGGAGACCCCCGGCAGCACGGCGCCGGCGGAGACCACGGCCCCGGATATGGCGGCCTCAATGGGCGTGAGGCGCTCTAAGTCCGCGACGGCGGCCTCCCGCTCCAATAGGAGCAGTGAGGAGGCCAGGAGCGCCCCGGCGAGGGTCGCCAATAGGTAGCGCTTTTTAAAGCCCCGGTCGTTGGCCTCCTTCACGTAGGAGGGCAGGCCCCCGGCCACGAGGCCCAGAAAGAGGAACGTCACCAGCGTGTTGTGGCGTTTGAGCACCCCGCTTATGGCGTAGGCCCCGATGAGGAACCCAAAAACCGAGCCGATGGCTATGGGCAGCAGGAATATGATGCTCTTCCGGGGCGTTTTGAAGATGCTGGACACGGCGTCCAGGATCGGCTCATAGAGCCCCAGGCTCACCGCCAGCACCCCGCCGGAGACGCCCGGCAGGATGCCCCCCAGGCCGATCACCGCGCCGATGAGGACATATATAAAGAACGAACCCCTCTTGGAGGGCGTCTTCTCTTTGATCATTTCAGTCTCCCACTCGCTTTCTTTTTGACATTGACACTATACCACATCCCGGCGGCGGAAAAAAGTAAGGATTTATTAATTTTAGTATAAGATGATGGGCCCGAGCATATACTCCAGGGAAAACATAAGCGAGGAGTTGAGCATTTGGACAGAGCAAACGACATCGTGCGCCTGTGCGGGGAGGTGGCGGGGGAGCCGGAGTTCTCCCACAGCGGCGCTTACGGCGCCTACTATAAATTCCCCCTGGCGGTGAGGCGCCTCTCGGGCGCGGTGGATGTCCTGAACATACTGGTGCCGGAGGAGCGCCGGGCCGAGGTGGCCACCGGGGACTTCCCGCGCCTACTGGTGACGGGGGAGGTGCGGACCTACAATAACCGGGGCCCCCAGGGGCCGAAACTCGTCATAACGGTCCTGGCCCGGGGCCTTGAACCCACTGAGGCGGGGTTTGAGAACTCCGTGGAGCTCATGGGGTCCCTCTGCAAGGAGCCCAAGATACGCCGCACGCCCATGGGCCGGGAGATCTGCGACCTCATGCTGGCGGTGAACCGGGGATACGGCCGGGCGGACTACCTCCCCTGCATCGCCTGGGGGGCTGTTGCCCGCCGGGCGGCCCGGTGGGGCGTGGGCACGGCGGTGGCCATCACGGGCCGTCTGCAGAGCCGCGGTTACATAAAAATGGAAGGCGAGACCCCCGTGGAGAAGACCGCCTACGAGATTTCCGCCGTCACGGCGGAGGTCCTGGGCCCGGAACCGGAGGAATCTCCAAAATAACAGAAAATTTGTGGAATTTCCTCTTGACTATGGTGCAATTTGACTCTAAAATGGATATATTCAACAAATGAAAAAACGAGGAGGATCACCACATGAGGAAAACCAAAATCGTCTGCACCATAGGCCCCGCATGCTCCAACGAGGAGACGCTCACCCAGATGTGCCTTGCCGGCATGAACGTGGCGCGGCTCAACTTCTCCCACGGCACCCATGAGAGCCACCAGAAGACCATCGACCTCATAAAGTCCGTCCGGGAGAAACTCAACATGCCCATAGCCATAATGCTGGACACCAAGGGCCCGGAGTACCGCATCAGGACCTTTGAGAAGGGCAAAGTCACGCTGAAGGAGGGGGACACCTTCACCTTCACCACCGAGGAGATAGTGGGCGACGAGACCCGCGTCTCCGTCTCCTACAAGGGCATGGCGGAGGAGATGCATCCCGGGGACAGGATACTCCTGAATAACGGCCTCATGACCTTCGAGGTCCGGGAGGTCACGGAGAAGGACGTGGTGTGCGTCGTCATCGACGGCGGCGAGCTCTCCGATCGCAAGAGCATGAGTTTCCCCGGCAAGGTGCTAAAGCAGGTCTATCTCAGCGAGCAGGACAAGTCGGACATACTATTCGGCGCGAAGAACGACGTGGACTTCATAGCCTGCTCCTTCGTCTCAGAGGCACAGAACATCCGTGACGTGAAGGAGTTCCTGGCGGGGTACAACGTCCACGACATCGACCTCATAGCCAAGATCGAGAACCGTGCCGGCGTTGAGAATATAAAGGAGATCTGCGAGGAGTGCGCCGGCGTCATGATAGGCCGCGGCGACATGGGCGTGGAGATCCCCTTCGAGGAGCTCCCCGGCATACAAAAACACCTCATCACCCAGTGCCGCCTCTTGGGCAAGATGGTCATAACCGCCACGGAGATGCTGGAGTCCATGATAGTGAACCCCAGGCCCACCCGCGCGGAGATATCGGACGTGGCCAACGCCGTCTACGACGGCACCAGCGCTATCATGCTCTCCGGCGAGACGGCCTCCGGCCGCCACCCGGTGCTGGCGGTGAAGACCATGTCCAAGATAGCCATGGAGGCCGAGCGGGGCCAGGACTTCGGCGAGCAGTTCAGGAACTTCCAGTTCAACATCGCCAACACCGTGGACGCCATCTCCCACGCCACCTGCGGCATGGCAATAGACGTGGACGCGAAGGTAATAGCCGTCTGCTCCCTCTCCGGCGGCACGGTGCGGATGGTGTCCCGTTTCCGCTGCCCGGTGGACATCCTGGGCGTCACCACGGACGAGAAGAGCTGGCGCAAGCTGGCGCTCTCCTGGGGCGTGGCTCCGGCCCTCAGCGAGGAGTATAACTCCACGGACGTCCTCTTCTACATGGCCACGAGGCTGGCGAAGGAGCAGTTCAAGCTCAAACCCGGCGACCGCATAGTCATAACCGGCGGCGCCTCCACCGGCAAGAGCGGCAACACCAATCTTATTAAGGTGGAGAACATATAAAAGTATAACGCACAAAAGGCAAAATTTCGCGGAGGGGCCCTACCCCCTCCGCGAAAAAGCGCGTATGGACAAAAAGCACCCCAGACACGAAGTCTGGGGTGTGTGGCACGCCTGGAGGGACTCGAACCCCCGGTCTCGCGGTTCGTAGCCGCGCACTCTATCCAGCTGAGCTACAGGCGCATCTATCTGAGAGCCCATTAATAATATCACCCCGGCGTTAAAATTGCAAGCATTATTTTTGACTTTTGAATATTTCTTTTTGGCCCGGCAAAAAAAGTGTTGACAACCCGCCCCGATTGCGCTAAAATGAACGAGCTGACGGACGATTAGCTCAGCTGGTATGAGCATCCGCTTGACGTGCGGAGGGTCACAGGTTCGAGTCCTGTATCGTCCACCAAGGGATCCCCGGAGCCGCGACGGCCCCGGGGGTTTGCTTTTTCCAAGTTTGGGCTTTGAGGTGGTAGATTTCGTACCGACCACACGCCGATGGCATGACAGGGGCAACCCGAGAGACGCAGGAGACTGGTACGCCTGCCAAAGCCCAAAAGCATAGGATAGGTAGGTGCTTTGAGGTGGTCGATTTCGTGGCAGCCACACGCCGATGGTACTGACAGGGGAGACCCGAGAGATGCAGGGGAACGCCACGCCTGCCAAAGCACCGAACTACTGTGAAGGGCCGCGAATCGCGGCCCTTCAGCCTGTTTATAAGGCCCTTCAGCCTGTTTATAAGCCACTTGACGGCCTCTCCAAATTTTGTTATGATATCATCGGTAGTTTGTGCGCGATTTATGAGTTTGAGAAGGAAACTATTTAACATTAAAGGAGTTTTACATGAAAGTAAAGGACAGTGAATATCTAAAGCGGGTGAGGCCGCTGCTGGGGCGGCTGCTGGAGGAGCTGACGGATCGGTTCCCCTACGCCTCCATCCTCGCCCAGGACGGCACCGAGCGCTCCTACTCCGTGAGCCGCCGGCTGCGGAGCATAAACGGCGGCGGGCGTTTCTCCGACAGGGGGTTCGTGGTGAAGGTCTTCAACGAGGGCCGTTGGTCGGAGCACTCCTTCAACGAGCTGACGGAGGAGGATCTGCCCCGGGTGGTGGAGGCCGTAGTCCGGGGCGCGGCGGTCCGGGGGCCGGAGGGCACGGGGTACCGGGAGTACGAGATCCCCGAGGCGGAGCCGCTGAAGTTCAAGGCCAGCACGGACTTTGAGATCGACCCGGCGGAGCTGGGGGACGAGAGCATCCTCGCAAGGCTCCAGGCCATCCGCGACCGGGGGTTCAAGGCGGCGGAGGGGCTCATAGACTGCCGCGTCAACGCCACCTGGAACAGGACCTCCAAGCTCTTCCTCGCCCCGGGGCGGGAGCTGGAGCAGAACGTCATGTGGATGACGGGCAGCGTCATGGCGGCGGCCCCCAGGGGACAGGAGATAATGGCGAGTTTCGTCTCCTACTCGAACCTCGGCGGCGCGGAGGTGCTGGGCGGCATGGACGGGGACGTGGAGCGCGTGGCGAAGGTGGCGTTGGAGCTCACCGCCAGCGAGCCCCTGACGCCGGGTGAGTACGAATGCGTCTGCACGCCGGACGTCACGGGCATGATAGTCCACGAGGCCTTCGGCCACGGTGTGGAGATGGATATGTTCGTGAAAAACCGGGCCCTCGCCCAGAAGTACGTGGGTGAGTACGTGGCCTCGCCCCTCGTGACGATGCACGACGGCGCCGCCAAGGTCCCGGAGACGGGCAGTTACTTCTTTGACGACGAGGGCACACTGGCCCACGACACGGTGATCATCGAGAAGGGCGTGCTGAAACGGGGGATAAGCGACTACCAGTCCGCCAAGTCCCTGGGCACGGAGCCCACCGGCAACGGCCGCCGGGAGAGTTTCAGGCGCAAGGCATACACCCGCATGACGAACACCTGGTTCGAAGCGGGCACCGACACCCTGGAGGACATGATAGCCTCCGTGAAGGACGGATTACTTCTTGAGGAGCCCTCCAGCGGCATGGAGGACCCCAAGAACTGGGGCATCCAGTGCATGGTGAACTACGCCCGGGAGATAAAGGACGGCAAGTTCACTGGGCGCATATTCTCCCCGGTGGTGCTGACGGGCTACGTGCCGGATCTCTTGAAGTCCATCACCATGATGAGCGACAGCGCCATGCTCCACGGCTCCGGCATGTGCGGCAAGGGTTACAAGGAGTGGGTCAAGGTCTCTGACGGCGGCCCCTACATAAAGGCGAGGATCCGTTTAGGTTGAGGAGGAGCGACATGATAGAAAGGTTGAAGGCCGCCCTGGCGGCGGAGAACATAGACATTTATTCCATAAGCGAGACGGACAAGGAGAGCCGGGAGGCGTTCTTCGTAAAGAAGGAGCTGGACCTTGCGCGCAGCACGTCCCTCAGGGACTACACCGTGACGGTCTACCGAGAGACCCAGACGGAGGCCGGGCGGCGTCTCGGCTCCTCCACGCTCCCGGTCTATGAGAGCATGACGGAGGAGGAGCTGCGGGAGGCCCTGAGGGCCGGGGCCTTCGCGGCGTCGCTGGCGGGGAACCAGTACTACGAGCTGGCGGCCGGCAGACGGGAGGAGTTCAAGCCCGCCCAGTACCGCCCCGGCGAGGGCGGCCTGGAGGGGGACCTCGACGCCATGGTCAAGGCTCTCTTCGCCCCGGACAGGGGCGGCGAGGCGTTCGTGAACTCCGCCGAGTTCTTCGTGACGCTCAGCCACCGCCGGGTGGTGAACTCCCGGGGCGTGGATGTGAGCTGGGAGGTCTACGACATATCCGGCGAGTACGTGATACAGTGCCTGGAGCCCCGGGACGTGGAGACCCACCACACCTTCAGCTACTCCCGGCCCGACACGAAAGCGTTGATAGAGGACGTGGAGGAGTCCCTGCGGGTGACCCGTGACAGGGCCCAGGCACAGCGGGCCCCCAAAGCCGGGAAGTACACCCTCATCCTCTCCGGGCCCCAGGTGCGGGAGCTTTTGAGTTTCTATCTGGGCCGGTCCGGCGCCGCCATGGTCTACCAGGGATTCTCCGACTTCGCCCCCGGCGACGACATCCAGGGCGGGGACGTCTCCGGCGAGAGGCTGACGCTGGAGCTGGCCGCCACGGAGCCCTACGACGGCGAGGGCATCCCCCTGAGGGACAGGACACTCATAGAGGATGGCGTGCTCAAGACGCTCCACGGCGGGGCCAGATTCTCCTACTACATGGGCGTGGAGCCCACCGGGTCATATAAGTGCCTGCGGGTACCCGCCGGGAGGAAGAGCCTGGAGGAGATGAAGTCCGCGCCGCACCTCCATGTCGTGGCGTTCTCGGACTTCCAGATGGACACCTTCTCCGGCCACTTCGGGGGCGAGATACGCCTGGGGTACCTCTTTGACGGGGAGAGGACCGTGCCGGTGACAGGCGGCTCGGTGAACGGCAGCATATTGGAGGCCCAGAAGGGGATGGAGTTCTCAAAGGAGCTCTACCGCTCCGCCGAGTACGAGGGACCGCTGGCGGTGTCGCTGCCCGACGTCGCCGTGGCCGGTGAGTGAACGGAAATATAACTCAGTTCGTCAAATAACTCAAAATCAATATTTTTTCCAAGGACATGCGCCTTGGAAAAAATACAAAATGCCGCCCGAGTGTGCCCCGAAGGGACGCGCTCGGGCGGCAGCAGGTGGACCTGTTCTGAATTCCGCAGAATTCAGAACAGGTCCACCGCACGCATCCTATTGTCGGGCAAAGGCCAAGGGCCTTTGCCGACAGTTTAGTCTCCGAAGAAGTCCCGCCAACTGTCGGGGAACTGGGGCGTCTGCTGCTGTTGGGTGGAGGTGTCGGCTGGCTCCTGGACCAGCTCCTCGAAGGTGATGGTGAGGTCCAGGTACTGCCCCTCGCTGAGGGTGCTCCCCAGGCGGTAGACGGTGATGGTCTCGGTGTCGCCGGGGCTGTAGCGGCGCAGGGCCATCTGAAGTTCGTCCATGCTGGCAACGGACCGCTCCCCCAGGGCCGTTATGATGTCCCCGGGGAGTATCCCGGCGGCCTCGGCGGCGGAGCCCTCGTTTACGCTCTCCACATGTACGCCGTAGGGGATGTTATAGTACTCCATGGCGAAGTCCTTGTAGAACACGCTGACGTTCCGGCCCATTATCCCAAGGCCGGCGCTGGCCACGTAGCCGCGCTCGATGAGCTGCTTGGCGATGGTGATGGCGTCGTTTATGGGGATGGCGAAACCCAGGCCCTCCACGCCCTCGTCGGCGTATTTGGCGGTGACGACGCCTATGACCTCGCCCCGGGAGTTGTAGACCGGGCCGCCGGAGTTGCCGGCGTTCACCGCGGCGCTTATCTGGAACATGTTTATGGAGGTGGAGGTGCCGGATATCTCGTCGGTGGTCGTTATTACCCTGTCGAGGCCGCAGACCATGCCGGGGGTCATGGTGTAGGCGAGCTCCCCTAAGGGGTTGCCCACGGCGTAGACGTCGTCACCCACCTGGGTGCCGTCGGAGTTGCCCAATGTCACGGGGGTGAGGTCAGAGACGTCCACCTTTATTACGGCCACGTCGTTGCCCTCCACGTATCCCTTCACCACGGCGGGGTAGCGGGCGCCGTCGTTCATGAGCACGGTGAGCTCACCGCCGTAGACCACGGCGTAGGAGATGACGTGGTAGTTCGTCAGGATGTAGCCGTCCGGGGAGATGATGAACCCGGAGCCGGAGACGGCCCTGGTGGAGGTCTGGCCGAAGACGTTCACGGAGACGTTGGTGTTGACGCCCACCACCTGTTTCTGGGCGAGCCTGTAGATCTCGTTGCTGGTGAGCTCCTGGCCGGTGTAGGCGACGTCGCTGTCGCCGGAGGGGGCGGGGACGGAGGAGACGGGGCTGCCGAGTATAACGGTGTTGCCCGCGGCGCCCTCCGGGAGGTTGCCGAGCCTGTAACCCGCCACGGCGTAGGCCACGCCGCCGGAGACCAGCGCGCAGACGAGCACCAGGCACAGGGCCCTTAGGAACCCATGGCCGCTCTTGGCCGGGGGCTCCTGGGGGCCCGCCGTGTAGCTGTGGCGGCCTGGGCTGTAAGCGTCGGAGGTGTCGGCAGTGGCGCTCTCATATACGGGCTCTGACCACATGGCGCGCCGGTCGTCCTCGTCGTAGCCGTAGGGCTGTACCGGCTGACGCCTGGGGCGGGGCTCCCGGCTCTCCTCAGGGGCGGCCTCGCCGGTGTCTTGGGCCTCATGGACATCTTTGACATCTTGGACATCTTGGGGGTCCTGGGCCTCCTGCGGGGTCTCGGGCCCCTCCGGGGCGCCGCTCAAGGACTCCGGCGCGGGGGAGGCGGGCTCATCCCGGCCCTGGGGGTTATTCTCGTAGTCGTCAAAGCTCATGCTGATCTCTCCCATTATTACGAATCAATAAATATATTAATCTCTTTTTGTGTCCAAAGAATGAATAAACTGATAACAAAAATAATTAAGGCGGCGGGAAAAACTCCGGCGTAAGAATAAATAATTGAAAGCGCGGCGGGGATATGTTAAAATAGAGGTTACGATAATTATAATACACTGCGAGGCTGATTTTATGCGCGAGACCATCCGCGTCACAGGGGCGCGGGAGAACAACCTTAAAAATATAGACATAGAGCTCCCCCGGGACGCCCTGGTGGTGGTGACGGGCCTCTCCGGCAGCGGGAAGTCCTCTCTGGCCTTTGACACCATATACGCCGAGGGCCAGCGGAGGTATGTGGAGAGCCTGTCCTCCTACGCCAGGCAGTTCCTGGGGCAGAAGGAGAAACCGGATGTGGACAGCATAGAGGGGCTATCCCCGGCCATATCCATAGATCAGAAGACCACCAGCAACAACCCCCGTTCCACCGTGGGGACCGTCACGGAGATATACGACTACCTCCGGCTCCTGTACGCCAACATCGGCGTGCCCCACTGCCCCAGGTGCGGCAAGGAGATACGCCAGCAGACGGTGGACCAGATGGTGGACCAGGTGATGGCCATGCCGGAGGGCACGAAACTCCAGCTCATGGCCCCGGTGATACGGGGCCGGAAGGGCGAGCACGCCAAGGTGCTGGAGGACGCCCGGCGGGACGGCTACGTCCGGGCCAGGATCGACGGCCAGATCCTGGACATCACCGAGGACGTGAAACTTGCAAAGACGAAGAAACACACCATAGAGGTGGTTATAGACCGCCTCGTTGTGCGGCCCGGCGCCGAGAGGCGTCTCGCGGACTCCATAGAGACGGCGGTGAATTTAGGCGGCGGCCTCGTCATAGTGAACCTCCCGGAGGAGGGGCGGGACGTCACATTCTCCACAAATTACGCCTGCGAGGACTGCGGCATATCCATAGAGGAGCTCTCCCCCAGGGCCTTCTCCTTTAACGCCCCGGTGGGGGCCTGTCCCGAGTGCTCGGGGCTGGGCGTCCAGCGCCAGGTGGACCCCGCGATAATAATGCCCAACATGAGCCTCTCAATACTTGACGGGGGCATCCAGGCCAGCGGCTGGGGCAACGGCAAGGGGGACTCCATCGCCATGATGTACTATGAGGCCCTGGCTAAGAGATATAAGTTCAACCTCTCCACCCCCCTCAGGGACCTGCCGCCGGAGGTCATCGACGTCCTCCTATACGGCACCAAGGGCGAGCCCCTGACGCTAACCTACAGCACCGACCGGGGCAGCGGCACCATGACCCGGCCCTTTGAGGGGATAATCTCAAATCTCGAGCGCCGCTACCGGGAGACAAGCTCCATCTACGCCCGCTGGGACCTGGAGCAGTACATGTCCGACCACGACTGCCCCGCCTGTCACGGCAGGAGGCTCCGGCCCGAGGTGCTGGCCGTCACCGTCGGGGGGAGGAACATCTCCGAGTTCTGCGACCTCTCCGTGACCCAGGCGCTGAAGTTCATTGACGAGCTCCAGAGCGGCCTCACCGAGAAGGAGCACATGATAGCGGACGTCATACTAAAGGAGATACGTTCCCGGATGGGATTTTTGGAGAACGTGGGCCTTGAATATCTCACCATGTCCCGCTCCGCCGGGACGCTCTCCGGCGGGGAGAGCCAGAGGATACGCCTCGCCACCCAGATAGGCTCCGCCCTCATGGGGGTTTTATACATCCTGGACGAGCCCTCCATCGGCCTCCACCAGCGGGACAACGCGAAGCTCATCGCCACGCTCCAGCGGCTCCGGGACCTGGGCAACACGCTAATCGTTGTGGAGCACGACGAGGACACCATGCTTGCCGCCGACCACATAGTGGACATCGGCCCCGGCGCCGGGGTCCAGGGGGGGAACGTGGTGTTCTCCGGTCCACCCAGGGACATCCTCACCGCCCCGGGCACCATCACCGGGGACTACCTCTCTGGGAGGAAATTCATACCCATCCCCAAGAAACACCGGCCCGGGAACGGCAAGACACTCAGGATAAAGGGCGCCGCGGAGAATAACCTCAAAAACATAGACGTGGACATCCCCCTGGGGATGTGGACCTGCGTCACCGGCGTCTCCGGCTCCGGGAAGTCGAGCCTCGTGACGGAGGTACTATATAAGACGCTGGCGGCGGAGCTCAACCGGGCCAGGATACGCCCCGGCAAGCACTCCGGCGTCTCGGGACTTGAGAACCTGGATAAGATAATCGACATCGACCAGTCCCCCATAGGCAGGACGCCCCGCTCCAACCCCGCCACATACACCGGCGTCTTCGCGGACATCCGGGCGCTCTTCGCCTCCACCCCGGACGCCAAGGCCCGGGGCTACGGCGCGGGGAGGTTCTCCTTCAACGTGAAGGGGGGCCGGTGCGAGGCATGTCAGGGCGACGGGCTCATAAAGATAGAGATGCACTTCCTGCCGGACATCTACGTCTCCTGCGAGGTCTGCAAGGGCCGCCGCTACAACCGGGAGACGCTGGAGGTCCGCTACAAGGACAAGAACATCCACGAGGTCCTGGAGATGACGGTGGACGAGGCGGCGGAGTTCTTTGAGAACAGTCCCAAGATAGCCGGGAAACTCAGGACCCTCCAGGACGTGGGCCTGGGGTATGTGAAACTGGGCCAGCCCAGCACCACCCTCTCCGGCGGCGAGGCCCAGCGGGTGAAACTGGCCACGGAGCTGAGCCGCCGGGACACCGGCAGCACCATATACGTGCTGGACGAGCCCACCACCGGCCTCCACACCGACGACGTGCGGAAGCTCATCTCCGTGCTCGACCGGCTCACCGACGCCGGCAACACCGTCGTGGTCATAGAGCACAACCTGGACGTCATAAAAGTGGCGGACCACATAATAGACTTAGGACCCGAGGGGGGCGACAAGGGGGGCCGCGTCGTCTTCACCGGCACGCCGGAGGAGTGCGCCAGGTGCCCCAGAAGTTACACCGGCCAGGTCCTCAAGGAGTACTATGAGCGTCACCCGGGACAGAGGATTTAGAGTTTTAATGACCGGCCGTCTTAAACGGCCTAAAATAAGAACATACGGGAGGTACCAAAAATGGAAAGGACCGATAAGGCCAACTACTACCTCGACATAGCGGAGACCGTGGCGGAGCGCTCCACGTGCCTCCGGCGCCACTACGGCGCCATAATCGTCCGGGACGACGAGATAATCTCCACCGGCTACAACGGGGCCCCCCGGGGCCGCAAGAATTGCGCGGACCTGGGGCACTGTCTCCGGGATGAGCTCAACATCCCCTCCGGGGAGCGCTACGAGCTCTGCCGCAGCGTCCACGCGGAGCAGAACGCCATAATCTCCGCGGCCCGCCGGGACTCACTGGGGGCGACGTTGTACCTGGCGGGGCGGAACGCCAAGACCGGGGAACTCCTCTCGGACACCAGCCCCTGCTCCATGTGCCGGAGGTTCATAATAAACGCCGGCATACGGAAAGTTGTCTGCCGGGTGGCGGCGGACAAATACGAGACGATAGACGTCCGCGACTGGGTCTTCAACGACGAGTCGATAGACCTCAAGCCCTGAGAGGAGCGCGGACGGTGAGCGAATTTCCCAAGATGATGATGAAACTCCGGATAGAGCGGGGCATGAGCCAGCGCCAGGCCGCCGCGGAGCTGGGCATCTCCCAGGCGCTGCTCTCCCACTACGAGAACGGCCTCCGGGAGCCGAGGCTCGACTTCCTCATCCGGGCCTGCGACTACTACGGCGTGCCGGCGGACTACATGCTGGGCCGGCAGTTTGACGGCGGGGAGGACCTTGTCCGCATAGCGGAGCGCCTAAGAGAGCTCTCGGCGGAGGCCGACCGGCTGGTGGAAAGGAGAAAGTGAGCCCATGCGGGACCAGAGCAACATACGCAACTTCTCAATAATCGCCCACATAGACCACGGAAAGTCCACCCTCTCAGACAGGCTCATTGAGCTGTGCGGGGCGGTGCCCTCCCGGGAGATGCAGGAGCAGATCCTCGACAACATGGACCTGGAGCGGGAGCACGGCATAACTATAAAGGCCCGGGCCATACGGCTAAACCACACGGCCCCCGACGGCCGGGAGTACATCCTGAACCTCATCGACACCCCGGGCCACGTGGACTTCGGGTACGAGGTGTCCCGGTCCCTGGCGGCCTGCGAGGGGGCGGTATTAGTTGTGGACGCCGCCCAGGGGGTGGAGGCCCAGACGCTGGCGAACACCTATCTGGCCCTCGACCACGACCTGGAGATCGTGCCGGTCATAAACAAGATCGACCTTCCGGCGGCGGACCCCAAGCGGGTGAAGGACGAGATAGAGAACATCATCGGCCTCGAGGCCCAGGACGCCCCGGAGATCTCCGCCAAGGCGGGGATAAACATCGAGGCGGTGGTGGAGGCCATAGAGGACCGTATCCCCGCCCCCTCCGGCGACCCGGAGGCACCGCTGCGGGCGCTCATTTTCGACTCCCAGTACGACTCCTACCGGGGCGTTGTGGTGTACGTCCGGGTGGTGGACGGCGAGCTCCACCCCGGGGACAGGATAAGGATGATGGCCTCCGGCGCGGAGTACGAGGTGGTGGAGTGCGGCCACCTGCTGCCAAAGAGCTATAGGCCGGAGCCCGGACTATACGCCGGGGAGGTTGGGTACTTCACGGCCTCAATAAAGAACGTCCAGGACACCGGCGTGGGGGACACCGTCACCCAGGCCGCGGCGCCGGCGCCGGAGCCCCTGCCGGGGTACCGCCCCGCGAGACAGATGGTCTACTGCGGCATCTACACCGAGGACGGATCCAAGTTCCCGGACCTCCGGGATGCCCTTGAGAAACTCCAGCTCAACGACGCCTCCCTCTCCTTCGAGCCGGAGACAAGCGCCGCCCTGGGCTTTGGGTTCCGCTGCGGGTTCCTGGGGATGCTCCACATGGAGATAATCCAGGAGCGGCTGGAGAGGGAGTTTAACCTGGACCTCATAACCACACTCCCCTCCGTGATATACGAGGTGACGAAGACGGACGGGTCCGTCATAATGGTGGATAACCCCCACAACTACCCCGACCCCGCCGGAATCGCGGAGACGAAGGAGCCATACGTCGCGGCCTCCATAATCACCCCGCCGGAGTACGTGGGGAATATAATGCCCATGTGCCAGGAGCGCCGTGGGGAGTATAGGGACATGCAGTACCTCGACACGAACCTGGTGGAGCTGCGCTACAACATGCCCCTGGGGGAGATAATCTACGACTTCTTTGACACCCTGAAGGCCCGCACAAAGGGCTATGCGTCCCTCGACTACGAGTTCTTGGAGTACCGCCCCTCGGACCTTGTGAAGGTGGACATGCTCTTAAACGGCGACCAGGTGGACGCCCTCAGTTTCATCGCCCACCGGGAGAAGGCGTACCCCCGGGCTCGTAAACTCTGCGAGAAGCTAAAGGAGAACATCCCCCGCCAGCTCTTTGAGGTGCCGGTGCAGGCCGCCATCGGCGGCAAGATAATCGCCCGGGAGACGGTGAAGGCCCTGAGGAAGGACGTCCTGGCCAAGTGCTACGGCGGCGATATAACCCGGAAGAAGAAACTCCTTGAGAAACAAAAGGAGGGCAAAAAGAAGATGCGCCAATTGGGGACAGTCCAGATCCCCACGGAGGCATTCATGGCCGTCCTCAAATTAGACGAGTAAAAAAACTGCCGGAGGCCGAAAAAACGGCCTCCGGTCGCGCGTTATATTGGCGGGGTCTCACTTAGCAACACTTTCGCTATGAGGGTCACGTCCTCACCAGGGGGGACGGTGAAGTCCTCGCCCCTGCCGCCGGGCGTCAGGAGGTATATGTACCCCTCGCTGTCCTCCACGTACTGGCGGCAGACCATGCGGCCCCGCAGTAAAAATAGCCCCACGTCACCCACGTCGAGGCTCCGGGCCCGGCCGCAGTAGACCGTCTCGCCCCTTTTGATGCAGGGCTCCATGGAGGAGTCCGTCATGATAACGGCGAACTCCGCCCCCGGCGGCACGTCCCGGCCCCGGGGGATGAATTTTGGTATGTCTCCGGCGCCCAGGATATCACCCCCTATTTTAGAAATTAGAAACGCGAAAGGCGAGCCTCACCGGCCCGCCCCTTGCGGTTTATGTTGGCATTTTATTCTCTCGTGTTTCTATATTCTCGTCCCCTGGATCACTCGGTGATGTAGGGCAGGAGAGCTATCTGACGGGCCTGCTTTATGGCAGCGGTGAGCTGACGCTGATGCATGGCGCAGGTGCCGGTGGCGCGGCGGGGGAGTATCTTGCTGCGCTCGGAGAGATACTTGCGGAGCTTCGCGGTGTCCTTGTAGTCGATATGCTGGCACTTGTCCACGCAGAACTGGCAGACCTTGCGGCGCTTGCGGACCTGGGTGGGACGAGCGGGACGGGACTCTCTCTCGTTTGTCATGTCTAAAACCTCCTTCTTATAATTAGTGGTGAAATTATAAGGTATTCAAGCGAAAATGTCTTGTTGTGAGCCGCGGCCTCAGAAGGGGAGGTCCCCGTCGTCATCTGAGAGGTCCGCGAAGTCGGAGCCTGTGGCCTGTTGGGGGTACCCGCCGCCCTGGGGCTGGGCGCCGCCGTTCCTGGCCTGGTATCCGCCGGGGAAGGGGTAACCTGTCTGGTAGCCGCCCTGGCCCATGTAGCCGCCGGCCTGACCGCCGCCGGAGTACCCGCCCTGGGGCTGATAGCCCCCGGACTGTCCCTGGTAACCGCCGGACTGGGGCTGATAGCCCTCGGAGTCCCGGCGGGAGTCGCCGAAGTAGACGTTATCCGCCACCACCTCGGCGGTGCGGCGCTTGTTGCCGTCCTTGTCCTGCCAGTCCCGCAGTTGGAGCCTGCCGGATACGACAGCCATACGGCCCTTGGTGAAATATTTGGAGACGAACTCCGCCGTGTTGCGCCAGGCCACGATGTCGATGAAGTCTGTCTGACGGTCCCCGGTCTCGGTCTTGCCGTAGTCCCGGTCCACCGCCAGGGAGAAGGACGCCACCGCCACGCCGGACTGTGTCCTGCGGAGCTCCGGGTCGCGGGTGAGGCGGCCCATGAGTACGATGTGATTGAGCATTTGCGGCCCTCCTTACTCAGCGGCCACGGTGACGAGCGCCCGCATGACGCCCTCGGTAATGCCCAGCACGCGGTAGAGCTCTGCGGGGAAGGCCGGGGCGGCGGTGAACTTCACCAGCACATAGTAACCCTCGGGCTTATCGTTGATGAGATAAGCCAGTTTCCTCTTGCCCCACTCGTCGATCTCCGTCAGAGTGCCGTTCTCCTCCACCAGGGCCTTGAACTTGGCCACGATGGCGGCGGTCTCCTCCTCGTTGAGGTCCGGGTCGATGATGTACAGGAGCTCATAGTTTTCTGTGGACTTTGCCATTTCTTTGCACCTCCTTTTGGACTTATGGCCTTCATCGCAAGATCAATGAAGGCAAGGTTGGAAAATAACACACGCGCCCCCGGCTCTCCCGGAGGCAAGCTACTAAATTATACACAAATTTCCGGGAAAGTCAAGAGATTTTCTAAACTTCCCCGGAAATATCATGTTTTATTTTGCGTTAGGGCCTTATCAATCACTCTGTGACCGTCTCCAGCTCCGCCAGGGTGACGGAGTAGAGGAACTCCGGCAGTATGAGGACGTTCAAAAGCTGGAAGTGCACATAGGGCTCGCCGCAGGCCGCCACGGCGGACTCAGAGCCGGTGCGGGCGATATCCTGGGCCGTGACCTCCAGCCCCTCCGCCTCGGCTATGGCCTGCGCCGCGAGGTACAGCACCGCCTGAGAGCGAATGTCCTCCTCGTAGCGCTGGAAATAGTCCTCAATACTCGTAAAACCGGACATCTGGAGGAGCGTCTCGGCTGTCATGCCGTAACGGGAGGCGCTGGCCTGGATGTTGAGGTAGGTGAGGTTCTTGATGGTCTCAATCACGGACTCGGGTATCTCCTCGCAGGTGGCGCCGCCCAAGAGCGCCGAGGCCGCGGTGGTGACGTCCTGCCGGAGGGCCACTTTGTCGATGTACTCAAGGCACTCCTCCACCGTGTCAAAACCCTGGTCCTTGGCGATCTCCTCGTCTATGTCCCGCTCGATGGCGTCGCCCTGGATGTAGTTTATGGTGACGTTGAATACGGCGTCCTTCCCCGCAAGGTCCGGGTTGCTCTCGTAGGGGTCGGGGAAGGTGACCTCGATGTCGAAGTTCTCACCAGGCGCGTGGCCGATGAGCTGCTCAAGGAAGTCGTCGATGTAGCTCGTCACGCCGATTGTGACGGTGGTGCCGTTGCCCTGGGTGCTGCCGCCCTGGAATTCCACACCGTCTATGGAGCCCACGTAGTCGATGTTCACCGTGTCGCCGTCCGCGATGGTCCCCTCGGTCAGGTGCTCGTACTCGGTGTAGTTGGCAAGGAGGCTATTGCGCAGGGACTCCACCGTCTCGGCCTTGGGCTCGGTCACGGGGTCGAGGCCCTTGTACTCCGGCAGTTTCACGATATCCCCCGCCTTCACGCCGGTGAAAAAGCCCCGGTCGTCAAAGCCGTCGCTGTAGCTCGCGGCGGCGTCGTCCCCGTCGCCGTCGTCCCCCGGCGCGTCGTTGTTGTCCTCCGCCGGGTCGTTGGTGTTCTCGCCCTCGTCCGGGGAGCCGTCCGGCTGGTCCCCGTTGTCCCCGGAGCAGGCCGCGAGGGAGAGCAGCAGCGCCAGGCACGTGATGAGCATAATGAGTTTCTTCAATTTCATCTTGAGTTCACTTCCAAAGTAAAAGATAATGGGATTATACTGTATAAGGCCCGGGAAAATGTGAATGATTTGTTAATAACGGATGAATTCACATTTCTTCTTTTTTTACAGCGCCGATTATGTTATAATGAACTGTTAGCTAAAATACGGAAGGATTGAGACCATGGGACTTATAACCAAGATATTCGGCACCAGGAGCGAGCGGGAAGTAAAGCGCCTGCTGCCGCTGGTAGATAAGATAGAGGCGCTGGAGGGGGAGTACAGGAACCTCACCGACGCCCAGCTCCGGGGAAAGACGGATGAATTCAAGGCCCGATACGCCGCGGGGGAGACGCTGGACGACCTTTTGCCCGAGGCATTTGCCGCCTGCCGGGAGGCGGCGGACAGAGTTCTGGGGATGCGGCACTTTCGCGTACAGCTCATCGGCGGCATAGTCCTGCACCAGGGGCGCATAGCGGAGATGAAGACCGGCGAGGGCAAGACGCTCGTGGCGACGCTCCCGGCGTACCTCAACGCCCTGGCCGGCAGGGGCGTGCACATAGTCACGGTGAACGACTACCTGGCCCGGCGCGACAGCGAGTGGATGGGCAAGGTATACAGGTTCCTGGGCCTCTCCGTGGGGCTCATCGTCCACGGCCTCACCACCTCCCAGCGCCAGGCGGCCTACGCGGCGGACATAACATACGGCACAAATAACGAGATGGGTTTCGACTACCTCCGGGACAACATGGCCCTATATAAGCGGGGCGTGGTGCAGCGGGGGCACGTCTACGCAATCGTTGACGAGGTGGACTCCATACTCATAGACGAGGCCCGGACGCCGCTCATAATCTCCGGCAAGGGGGACGAGTCCACGGACCTATATAGGCAGGCGGACGACTTCGTCTCCAAGCTCAAGAAGATAGTCTTCGCCACCACGGACGAGAAGCAGGAGATATCCGACGACATCGACGCGGACTACGTGGTGGACGAGAAGTCCCGCTCCGCCACCCTCACCCAGCGGGGCATAGCCAAGGCCGAGAGGGCCTTCGGCCTTGAAAACTACGCGGACATCGAGAACGCCACCCTCACCCACCACATAAACCAGGCCATGAAGGCTCACGGCATAATGAAGAAGGACGTGGACTACGTGGTGAAGGACGGGGAGATCGTCATCGTGGACGAGTACACCGGCCGCCTCATGATAGGCCGCCGCTACTCCGAGGGGCTTCACCAGGCCATCGAGGCCAAGGAGCACGTGGACGTGCGCTCCGAGGACAAGACTCTCGCCACAATAACCTTCCAGAACTACTTTCGCCTCTACGAGAAGCTCTCCGGCATGACGGGCACGGCCCTCACCGAGGAGGAGGAGTTCGGGGCAATATATAACCTCGATATCGTGGAGATACCCACAAATAAGCCTCTCGCTCGAAATGACCTCCCGGACGTTGTCTACAAAAACGAGAACGGGAAGAATAGGGCCGTCATTGAGGACATAGTCCGCCGCCACGCCACGGGCCAGCCGGTGCTGGTGGGCACGGTCTCCATCGAGAAGAGCGAGTACCTGTCGGGGCTCCTCTCAAAGCGGGGCGTGCGCCACAACGTGCTGAACGCCAAGAACCACGAGCGGGAGGCGGAGATAATCGCCCAGGCCGGAAAACTGGGGGCCGTCACCATATCCACCAACATGGCCGGGCGCGGCACGGACATAATGCTGGGGGGCAACCCGGAGTTCATGGCGAGGGCCGATCTCCGGCGTCTCGGGTTCGAGGACCCGGTGATAGTTGAGGCCACGGGCTACGCCGAGACGGAGGACGAGACGATCCTGGAGGCGAGGCGGCAGTATAATGAGCTCCTGGCGCTCCACAAGGCGGACACCGACGCCGAGGCGGAGAAGGTCCGGGCGGCGGGGGGCCTCTGCGTTCTCGGCACCGAACGCCACGAGTCCAGGCGAATCGACAACCAGCTGCGGGGCCGTTCCGGCCGGCAGGGGGACCCGGGCGAGACCAGGTTCTACATCGCCATGACGGACGACATCATGCGCCTCTTCGGCGGGGAGCGGGTCATGGGCCTCATGGATACGCTCAAGTTGGACGACGACACCCCCATCGACCAGAAGATACTCTCCGGCGCCATCGAGAACGCCCAGAAGAAGGTGGAGAGCCGGAACTTCCAGTCCAGGAAGAACGTCCTGGAGTACGACGACGTGATGAACGTCCAGCGGAACATCATCTACGAACAGCGCAACAGGGTGCTGAACGGCGAGGACGTCAGCGGGAACATAAAGAAGTGGGTGGAGGAGAGCATAGTCTCCTCGGTGGTGTCGGCGGTGGCGCCGGAGCACCACAGCGCCGGCGCCAAGGGCATAACCCGGGAGGAGCTGGCGGACGCGGCGCGGCCGTTCCTGGGGCTATTCCTCACGGGCGCGGACCTGGAGGCCGTGACGGACGGGGAGCTTGCCGCCATGGACACCTCCGCCCTGGAGGAGCGTCTCATCCGCCGGGCGAACGAGATATACGACCTCCGGGAGCGCACCTTCTGCGCCGCCACCCAGGACCCCGGCATCATGCGGGAGGTGGAGCGGCTGGTGCTGCTGCGGGTGGTGGACGAGTACTGGATGGACCACATCGACGCCATGCAGGAGCTGCGCCAGGGCATACGCCTCAGGGCCTACGCCCAGGTGAACCCGGTGGATGAGTACAAGACCATCGGCGGAGAGATGTTCGACGGCATGATCGAGGGCATCCAGAACGAGGTGGTGCGCCGGATATACGCGGTGCAGATCCGCCAGAACTCGAACCTCGAGCGGCGGGGCGTCTCCCGGGAGCGTGCCCGGCCCACCCCCGGCGCGGGCGTTGGCGGCGACGACTCCGTGAAGAAGAAACCGGTCCGCAAGACCGTGAAGATAGGCCGCAACGACCCCTGCCCCTGCGGCAGCGGCCTTAAATGGAAGAAGTGCACATGCGCCGAGTACCATCCGCAAGATTGAGTTCTGATATGAGTTTGAACATGAATTCTGATAGAGATCCAGGTGTGGGTGCGGATATGAGTGCGGAACCTGTGGAGATGGAATTTGCCGGGTGGGACACGGAGTTCACGGAGCTCGATGTGGGGGGCGTGCGCTTTATGGCGGCGCCCAACATATCCTCCACCCACGCCTTCACCACCAGGTTCGGGGGCGTGAGCCGGGGCGAGTACGCCACCATGAACCTGGGGCAGCGGCTGGGGGACGAGCCCGGCGACGTCATCGAAAATTTCCGGCGTCTCAGGGGAGCCCTGGGCATCGGGCGGATAGTCTACTCCCGCCAGGTCCACAGCAGGACCGTCCGGGTGCCGGAGCCCGGGGAGTCCCGGGAGCCCTACGGCCCGGAGCCGCCTGAGGCGGACGGGCTGGTGACGGCGGAGCCGGGGCTGACGCTCATGATATTCATAGCCGACTGCGTGCCCATACTGCTGGAGGACCCGGTGACGGGCGCCGTGGGTGCCCTCCACGCCGGCTGGCGGGGGACGGTCCAGGACATAGCCGGGGAGGGCGTCCGGGCCATGTGCCGGGAGTTCGGTACACGTCCCGGGGACATACGGGCGGCCATCGGCCCCGCGGTGTCCTGGGGACGCTTTGAGACGGGCCCGGAGGTCCCAGAGGCCCTTCGCGGGGCGCTGGGGGAGGAGGCCGCGGGGTTCGTGGGCCCCTCGGCGAACCCGGGCCATTTCATGGTGGACCTAAAGGGGGCCAACAGGGCCCTCCTCATGCGGGCGGGCGTGCCCGGGGAGTCCATAGCCGTGTCCGGGGAGTGCACCATGGGCCACTCGGATAAGTACTGGTCCCACCGGGTGACGGGTTTCCACCGGGGGTCCCAGGCGGCGCTCATAACGGCGG
>CANQYW010000020.1 GCA_947628185.1 uncultured Oscillospiraceae bacterium | reverse complement strand
AGGGGCCGCCGTCCATGAAGGTGTACCAGGAGTTATTGCAGGTGTGGTACGCCTTGGGGCCCTCCTCCCAGCAGGTGGCCACGGCGCACTTGACTGAGGGGTACTTCGATTTTATGTAGTTTATTAGCTCCGCGTCCATGTAGTAGGAGCCGGTGGACTCCGGGTAGAAACCAAAGCGCTCATGGAACTTCCCGAAGACGTCGTCCACGATGGCCATCTTGTCCTCCATGGAGAACATCCAGATGCAGAAGTCCTTTGTCTTATATTTCTCCCTGAACTCCTTGCAGGGGAGCCCTAAGAGCGTGAGGGCGATCTCGTCCCCGTACTTCTCGTGGTGCTCCTTCGCCAGCGCCACCGCCTCGTCGTTGAAGAGGCTGGCGTAGGTCATCTGAATCGTGGTCTTGAGGCCGTTCTCGTGGGCGCAGCGCTGCTGGGTCTTAAAGATGTCGAGACTCTCCGTCAGGAGAGCCTTGCGCCCGATATCCTCCGCCTTGCCGTGGCCCGTGACCTTCTCCGCGTACTCCGGGACCATCTCCGGGCGGTGGATGATGTTTACCACAAACTGATCCATTAAAATTTCCCTTCTAAATTTTTCTGACAGATTATTTCTCCTGTCATCATTACTCCGGCGATCAAAATAATCGCCGGAGTAATGGTCGGTGTTAAGTTTTCCCGCTGAAACTCGCCTCAGGGCTCAGCCCTTGACGGAACCTGCGGTGACGCCCTCAACATAGAACTTCTGCATGATGAAGAAGAGTATGGCGATGGGCACGGAGACAAGTATACCTCCGCAGCAGAAAATTGTAAAGTAGGAATTTATGAGGCTCTTCTCCAGCATGGCGTAGAGGCCCACGGCCACGGTGTACTGGCTGGAGATACCGGCGTTCAGGATCATCTTCGCGAAGACGAAGTCCATCCAGGGGGCCAGGAATGCGTTGATGATGGTGTAGACTATGATTGGCCGGCTGGTGGGGATGACTATCCGGGTGAAGATCCTGGCCTCGTTGCAGCCGTCGATGCGCGCCGCTTCGCAGAGGGCCCTCGGGACCGTGTCAAAGAATCCCTTGCAGATGAGGTACCCAAGGCCGGAGGAGGCGGAGTAGACGAGGAGCAGTCCGAAGTGGCTGTTGGTGAGCCCGAACTCCCGGAGGAGGAAGTACACGGCTATCATGGTGAGGACGCCGGGGAAGAGGTTCAGCATGACGGCCACGTTCATCAGGGGCTTGCGGGCCTTAAACTTGCCGAAGGAGGTGGCGTAGGCCACCATCAGCACGAAACATGTCTGGATGATGCAGTTGAATATGGCTATCTTGAATGTGTTCATGAACCAGCGGGGGAACTGGTTGACGGTGTCCGGCTGGAAGAGCCGCACATAGTGGCTGATGCTCCACTCCTTGGGGAAGAAGGACGCCACGTACATGCTGTCACTGGCGCTGAAGGACATGCACACGAGCCACACGATTGGTATGAGCCATATTACGCAGAGGATCGCGATCAGAATGTTGTGGCCCACTCTGGAGCCGCCGAGCCTGTGATGACTTTTCATCAATTATACACCCCTTCCTTGTCGCCGCTGATCAGGAAGTTGAACGCGATCAGGGTAAACACGGCGCAGATGATGAATACCACTATACCGATGACCGCGGCCATCTTGTAGTTATAATAGTTCTGGGTCAGGTTGAAGAGCCAGGTAATGAGGAGGTCCGTCTCCTTCGCCTGGGAGTTTGCCAGCATTTGGTTCGTCGTGAAGTACATGCCGTCCGTCAAGAGGAATATGACGTTGAAGTTATTGATGTTCTTGACAAAGTCGGTGACGAGGGTTGGCGCCGTGACCTGGAACATGTAGGGCATGGTGATGTACCTGAAGACCTGGAACTTGTTGGCGCCGTCGATGCGGGCGGACTCAAGCTGGTCGGAGGGCAGGTTCATGAGGATGCCGGTGGCGATGAGCATCTGGTAGGGGACGCCTATCCAGATGTTTATGAGGATGATGGTCACGTGGGCCCATATTGGCGCCGTGAGGAACGGTATGTAGGTGGTGTTGATGAGTCCCCAGCCCCGCAGCAGCGCCGTGAGGCCGACTCGGGCGCAGAGGGTATTAACTATTCCGTTATCCGCGAAGAAGTACCGCACCAGGAGGAGCGATACGAACTGGGGCACCGCGATGGTGATGACGAGTAAAAGCCGCCAGAGTTTCGGGACCACGGTCTTCTTGGAGTTTAGGAGCAGGGACATGAGTATGCCGCCAAAGTAGGTGGAGAATGTGGCGAAGAATGCCCAGACCAGCGTCCACCCCAGGATGCGCCCGAAGGCGTAGCTGAAGGAGACCGTGAGGCCGCCGGAGGTGAAGAGGCTCTTGAAGTTCTGGAACCCGACCCAGGTGAAGAGCTCACCGGGGGGCATGTGCCACTGGTCGTAGTTCGTGAAGGCCACGAAGATGAGGAGGAGTATGGGGATGACTGTGAAGAGCACGATGCCGATGATGGGCAGGGTGAGCAGGGTCACGTGGAACTTGCTGTCCAGGTAATCCTTGCAGTCGTCGAGGAACGTGTTCACGTGCTTGCCGCTCTGGGCCCGCAGCTGGAGCTTGTAGGCGTTGACGACGCAGCGTATGGTGATGATGAACGCCACCAGCCACACCACAAAGCAGAAGAGCGAGAAGAGGAGGATGAGGAACGAGTGGTCGTAGTCGTTAGGCACAAGCTGCCAGGTGGTCTGGTCCAGCACCTGTTCAAACTTCACCGTGCCCAACGTGCCGAATTTGCTCACGTACTGCGGAGCAAAGAAAATTGAGAATAGGATGATGCCTACCTCAAGGACTGTCAAAATTATGCCCTTGACTATCTGTTTCCTGGCAATGAAACCGGCGCCCCACCAGATAAGGGAAAGTTTGACGAATATGTCTCCCTTCGCGAATGCCTTCCCGAAATCGGCGAAGAACCTGCCTATTGAGCCGAAGAAACCGCCTATGGCTGAGGTTATCTTGCTCATTTGGCTCCCCCTTAGAAAAATAGATAAGATTTTTTATGCCCGGAGAATTAATGCGCGATTTGCAATACCATGATTTAACTTAGTGAACCCGTGTCTTTTTGTGAGACCCCGGACCCTGGAGAAGGCCCGGGGTCCGGGGCGTTAAGTGTTTACTTTACCTATGTAAGTTTACGCGAGGGGCGCGGTGATACCGGCGATGAGGTCGTCGAGGGCGGACTGGATGGCGGCGTCATCGGAACCGATGGTGCCCTGGGCGATCTGAGCGCCGAAGGACTCGGTGGGGCTCCAGTAGTTGTCGCCCACCAGCTGCACGACACCGTAGGCGTCCTGAGCGGAGGAGGCGGCGATGAGGACGTTCTCCTGGACGGCGGGGTTGGCGGCGGCATTCACGTTAGTGGGGCCCTGCTTGCGCTGCTCAAAGCGCTTTACCTGGCTCTCCTCGTTGGTGATGAACTGGGCGAGAGCAACGGCCCAACCGGCCTGCTTGGAGTAGGGGTTGACGCCCACGAACTTAAAGCCGGAGACGCAGTACTGCTGGACCTGCTGGCCGTTAAGGGTGAAGGTGGGCAGGGTGGTGGCGGCATAGTCATCGCCGAAACCTTCCTTGAGGGCCTTGTCCTCCCAGCAGCCGTCCACAACGGCGATGACGTCGCCGCCGGTGATGGCAGCGGGCAGGTCGTTGGTGGAAAAGAAGGCGGGGCTGGAGGCTATGGCCTGCATGGCCTTAACGACGTCCACACCCTTGATGCCCGTGGCGGAGGTGCCGTTCCAGTCGGCGGAGGTGGTGCCGTCCTCATTGAGGCCGGTGGTGAACCCGGCGCTGTAGAAGAAACTGGCGTTGTACCAACCGGAGGCGATGGTCATGGCGACCTTCTTGCCCTGGGCAGCGGCGGCCTCGAGAAGGCCGTCCCAAGTCTTGACCTGGTCCTCATTGAGGAAGTCGGGATCATAGGCCAGGAAGTAGTTGTTGCCGGCGGTCATGGGGAAGGCGTAGAGCACGCCGTTGCGGGAGGCGGCCTCGACGGAGCTGGCGGAGTTGGCGGTCTTCACGTCAGCTACGCTGACACCCGCCAGCGCCTGGAGGGCGGCGTCCATGTCATCCAGGCTCTGGATGGCCTTGGCGTTCACAAGGGAGTCGAGCTGGTCGGAGGCAAAGGCGAAGACATCAGCCGCGGCCTGGGGGTCGGTGAGGATGGTGTCCTTCGCGGTGGACTCGGACTCAACGCCCACCTGGATGTTGAAAGTCTGGTCGGGATGAGCGGCCTTGAACTCCTCAACGAGCTCGCCGAGGAGAGCCTGATCCTCTTCGCCGCCCCAGACCGTCAGGGCTATGGCGTCGCCGCTGGCGGGGGGGTTGTTGTCCGCGGGAGGATTATTGTCAGCCGGGGGATTGTTGTCCGCGGGGGGGTTATTGTCGCTGGGGGTGTTGTTGTCGCTGGGGGTGTTTGTGTTGCTGTTGTTGCTGTTGCTGTCGCCGCCGCAGGCCACAAGGCCCAGGGCCAGCACCAGGCACAGCGCGAGTGCTACGAGCTTTTTCATTACTTTTCTCCTCCTATATTTTTTGTCTCGACCGGCGCGCTCCGGTCACACCTGACAAAGAAATTATATTCATTTTGCACTTTTTTGTCAATTAGCCAAGTTGCACAAGATAAACGCCTAATTTTTGTTATTTTGCCAAATTGATTTTGCGCGAAAAGCGTCTTATTCTTTCTGTGTATTTGAACTCTAAGCTTAGGAGGATACAAAATGTTAGATGACCTGCTTTACGGCGTCGCGTACTACCCCGAGTACATTCCCTATGAGCGCATGGACGAGGACATGTCCCTCATGCGCAGGGCCGGGTTCAACCTTATTAGGGTAGCGGAGTCCACCTGGAGCACCTGGGAGCCCAGGGACGGGGAGTTTGACCTCTCCCTCCTCCGCCGGACGCTGGACGCCGCCGACAGCCACGGCCTCAAAGTCATCGTGGGCACGCCCACCTACGCCATCCCCGCCTGGCTCTATAAAAAGTACCCGGACATTCTCACCGAGACCCACTCAGGGGTGGCCCGCTACGGCGGCCGGCAGAATTTTGACATCACCCACCCCGGCTACCGCTTTCACGCGGAGCGCATCATGCGCCGGGTGCTGGAGCTGGCCCGGCAGTACGAGTGCGTCATAGGCTACCAGATAGACAACGAGACGAAACACTACGACACCTGCTCCCCCCGGGCCCAGGCCATGTTCCGGGAGTACTTGGAGCGGAAATTCGGGACGGTGGAGGAGCTTAATCGCCGGATGGGCCTCGCCTACTGGTCAAACTCCATCGCCGATTGGTCGGATCTGCCGGACGTGCGGGGCACCATAAACGGCAGCCTGGGGGCGGAGTACAGCGCATTCCAGCGGGGACTCGTGACGGACTTCCTCCTCTGGCAGCGGTCCATAATCGACGAGTACCGTTTTTACGACCAGTTCATCACCCACAACTTCGACTACGAGTGGCGGGGCTGGTCCTTCGGCCTCCAGCCGGATGTGGACCAGTTCGAGGCGGCCAGGGCCGTCACCATAGCGGGGTGCGATATCTACCACAAGGGCGCGGGGGAACTCACCGGGGCGGAGATAAGTTTCGGCGGGGCCGTGGCCCGGGGGCTCAAGAACGACAACTATCTCGTACTGGAAACCCAGGCCCAGGGGAACTTCGGGTATCTCCCCTACCCCGGCCAGCTCTTTTTGCAGGCCATGGCCCACTACTCCTACGGGGCGGAGTGCGTGGAGTACTGGCACTGGCACAGCATCCACAACGCGGTGGAGAGCTACTGGAAGGGCGTTCTGAGCCACGACCTCACCCCCGGGGAGACATACAGGGAGTGCTCTGAGATCGGCGGGACCCTGGCGCGCATTTCAGATCACCTCGCGGGCCTTAAAAAGAACAACAGCGTGGCGGTGATGGTGAGCCGCCGGGCCCAGTGCGGCGAGCGCTGGTTCCCCGCCGCCATGATGGGCGAGACGCCCCCGCGCAACTACAGCGACTACCTGCGCTGGGTGACGGACAGCCTATATAGGCTAAACGTTGAGTACGACATCGTGCCGGACACCTTGAGGGACTTCTCAAAGTATAAGCTCCTCGTCCTCCCCTGCCTCTACAGCGCCACGGAGGAGCTCACCGCCGCCCTCCGGGATCATGTGGCGAACGGCGGGCACATCGTGGCCACCTTCCGGACGGCCTTCGCCGACGAGTACCTGAAAATCTACCACGACGCCGCGCCCCACGGCCTCACGGATGTCTTCGGCGTCACCTACGATAGGTTCACAAAGCCCCAGGGCGTGTCCCTGCGCTCGGAGAGCATCCCCCTCCCCGAGGGTTCCGCCGCCCAGGACTGGATGGAGCTCCTGAGGCCCGCGGGCGCGAGGACGCTCATTGAATACGACCACCCCGTCTGGGGCGGCATCCCCGCCGTCACCGTAAATGACTTTGAGCGGGGCTCCGCTATGTACATAGCCTCCTACATCGGCGACGGGGCTCTCGACGCATTGTTTGAGAGCGCGCTCCCGGGTTTCGGTATCCCCCTCCCCGACCAGCGCTGGCCAATAGTCCTGAGCCGCGCTGTAAACTTCTATGGGCGGGCCGTCACATTCATCTTTAACTACCAAAACTCCCCCGCCTCCCTGCCCTCGCCGGAGTCCGGGCTCTCCCTCCTGGAGGACGCGAACGTCCGCGCCGGGGATGAGCTCACCCTCCCGCCCTGGGGCGTCGCGATAATTGAAGGACAATAAAATTATTACGCGGGCCGGTCCAGAAATTGGACCGGCCCGCAATTAGAAATAAATTACGTCACGACTATACGATTCATCCACTTTCTGCGCCTTATCATCACGTACCCTATGACGCACTTCACCACCTCCGTGGCCTGGGTCACGAAATAGAGCGGCACCACCGGGAGGCTCGTGAACCGGCTGAGGCCGTAGGCCAGAGGCACGCAGACGAGCCAGATAAAGCAGCTATCGAATATGAACGTTATTAGCGTCTTCCCGCCGGAGCGCATAGCGAAGTAGACGCAGTTCGTGTAGGCCGCGAAGGGCATGATGAAGGCCATCACGAGTATGAGTTTCGTGGCGAGGCTCCGCACGTCGCCCGTTGTCTCATATAGGAGCGGGAACACCTTGGACACCGCCGCCAGAGCCGCGCCGAACCCCAGGTTCAGCACCACGGTGAAGGCCGTGAGCTTATTTAGCGTGTCCATCACGTCGTCATTGTCCCGGCCCTCCCCCAAGCGCTGGCCGATTATTATCCCCACGGCGTTGCCCATGGACATGAAGGCCACGCTCATGGCGTTCCAGATGGTGGAGCTTATGTTCACCGCCGCCACCACGTCGAGACTGCGTATGGAGTAGCACTGGTTGAGGACCGTCATGCCCGAGGCCCATAGTCCCTCGTTGAGGAGCAGCGGCATACCCTTTATGAATATCTCCCGGGTGAGGCGTCTCGGGACTTTGAGGGTGGAGTATAGCCCCAGGGCGAAGGGCATCTTGGCGGTGTTGAGGTGGGTCCAGCCGGCGGCTATGGCGAGCTCTATGTACCTTGAAATGACTGTTGCCAACGCCGCGCCCCGGACGCCCATCACCGGCGCGCCGAAGTGGCCGAAGATGAGCACGTAGTTGAGGCCCAGGTTCACCAGCACCGCCGCCACACCGGCGGCCATTGGCACCACGGTCTCCCCGTTCTCACGGAGCGTGCTGGAGTAGACGTTGGCGAGGGCGAAGGGCGGTATCCCCCAGAGCATCACTTTTAGGTACTCCATCCCGTAGCGCAGGTAGAGCGCCGCCTCCTCCGGCGTGCCCTCGCCCCGGAGCCAGAGCCGCACCAGGGGCTCGCCGAAGGCGATGACGACCCCCATGCCCACCGCCACCAGCGCCGTGACGCTTATGAGCTTAAAGCGGAAGGTGTTCCGAACGCCCTCCTGGTCCCGGGAGCCCGCGTACTGGGCGGTGAATATCCCGGCGCCGGACACCGCGCCGAAAATGCACAGGTTCAGCACAAATAGGAGCTGATTCACTATGGCCACGCCGCTCATCTGTGCCGTGCCCACCCGGCCCACCATGATGTTGTCCAGCATCGAGACAAAATTCGTGACCAGGTTCTGGATCATTATGGGGACGGCCACCGTCATGGTCATGGCATAAAACTTCCGGTCCCCCACAAAGCGCTTGAACATTTCATTCTCCTAAAGATGGTCTCACGCCCCGGGAGCCGGAGCGCACTGGTAAGTTTAGCGCAACTTAATAATATTGTCAAGATTGCTTATATATAATATTAAAAAAGTCTTGCAAAACCGGGAATAAGGTGGTATAATTCACCTTGTCAGTGTGGTTCTTTGCTTGAGTGGGTTCTCTCCCACTCTTTTTTCTGCAAAAAAAGACATTGTGACGGGAGTGATGCCGGCCATGGGAAACACGGGCAAAAGCGGTAAAGTGACGGAGCTTGTGACGGAGCTGGCCCGTCCCATAGTGGAGGGCATCGGCTGTGAGCTCTGGGACGTGGAGTACCTCAAAGAGGGCGGGCAGTGGTATCTGCGCGTCTACATCGATAGGGACGGGGGCGTCTCCATTGACGACTGCGAGGCCGTCTCCCGGGCGCTGGACCCAATCCTCGACGAGCGGGACCCCATACCCGACAGCTACGTCTTTGAGGTGTCCTCCGCCGGGCTGGAGCGCAAGCTCTACCGCCCCTCGGACTTTGAGCGCTACATGGGGGAGCTCGTCTCGGTGACGCTCTACCGGGCCCGGGAGGGCTCCAAGGAGTTCGTGGGGACGCTCACAGGTTACGATGAGGGCGCCGTCACGGTGGATATCGGCGGCGCGGCGGCGCGTTTTGAGAAAAACGAGGTGGCGAGCGTCCATCTGCGGGTGGAGCTGTAGCCCTTAAATATATTTACCACAACTTTTCAATCTACAAAAGAGGTATTTTGATATGAACGCGGAATTTTTTGAGGCCATAGCGGACATAGAGCGCGAGAAGGGCATACCCAAGGAGTACATGATTGACAAGATCCGCCAGGCGCTGCTGGCGGCCCTGCGCAAGGACAATCCCACCGCCGAGGAGAACGTGGTGGTGGACGTGGACGAGGCCAAGAAGAAGATCGACATGTATATAAGGAAGACCGTGGTGGAGGAAGTTACGAACCCCGCCGTGGAACTCCTGCTGCCCGAGGCCCAGCGTTACTCCAGAAGGGCCGCCGTGGGGGACACGGTGAACGTGCCCGTGGACACCAAAAAATTCGGCCGCATCGCCGCCCAGGCCGCAAAGCAGGTCATAATCCAGGGCATCCGGGAGGCGGAGCGCAGCATGGTCTACGAGGAGTTCACCTCCAAGGAGCACGAGATACTGACCGGCACCGTGGTCCGCATAGACCCGACCCGCGGCAGCGTGACGCTGCGCATGGGCAGCGGCTCCGAGCTCTCCGAGGCACTGCTCACCCCCAGTGAGCGCATACCCGGCGAAGTGCTCAAGGAGGGGGATCTCATAAAGGTCTACGTGGTGGAGGTCCGCAAGGTGGGCAGCGGCCCCCAGGTCCTCATATCCCGCACACACCCGGGGCTCGTGAAGCGCCTCTTCGAGCTGGAGGTCCCGGAGATATTTGACGGCACAGTAGAGATAAAGAGCATCGCCCGGGAGGCCGGCAGCCGCACGAAGATGGCCGTCTGGTCCTCCGACCCCCAGGTGGAGCCTGTGGGCGCCTGCGTCGGCCCCAAGGGCGGGCGCGTCGGCGCGGTGGTGGAAGAACTCCGGGGCGAGAAGATAGATATAATAAGATATAGCGACGATCCTGCGAAATTTGTGGCCGCGGCCCTGGCCCCCTCCGACGTGGTGCGGGTGGACTTCTTAGACGACCCCAAGACCTGCCGCGTCATAGTCCCGGACAACCAGCTCTCCCTCGCCATCGGCAAGGAGGGGCAGAACGTGCGCCTGGCGGCGAAACTCACCGGGTTCAAGATAGACATAAAGCCCGAGAGCTACGGGGGCTAAGTCATGGAGAAGAAGGTCCCCATGCGTCAGTGCGTGGGCTGCCGGACGATGCGCCCCAAGCGGGAGCTGGTCCGGGTGGTCCGCTCGCCGGAGGGCGAGGTGTCGGTGGACCTCACCGGCAAGAAGTCCGGCCGGGGCGCCTATGTGTGTCCCGAGGCCGGGTGCCTTAAAAAGGCCGTGAAGTCACGGGCGCTGGGCCGCGCCTTCGGCGTGGAGGTGCCCGAGGACATATATGATACCCTCAGGGCCCAATTAGAATCACGATCTAAATCACAATCGGGGGCCCAACAATGAGCGCGATAACTTTTCTGGGCCTCGCCCGCAGGGCCGGGAGGCTCGAGTACGGGGAGGACACCTGCGGCATGGCCGCCCGGGCCGGAAAGGCGAAGGTCATCCTCACCGCCAGCGACGCCGGTCACACCGCCGTCACCCGGGCCGGGAACTTCGCCGCCGCCGCCAAATGCCCCCACGTCCCCCTGCCCTACTCAAAGTCGGAGCTGGGCGCGGCGCTGGGGCGGGAGAGCGTGGGCGTAGCGGCACTGACTGACATCGGTTTCGCCGCCGCCTTTTTGGAAAAACTCTCCGCCGAGACCGGGGGGTACGCGGCGGAGGCCGCCGCCCTTCGGGAGGACGCCCGGCGGGCCGGTGAGCGCCGCAAGGAGCGGGAGCGTCACGAGGCCAATCTGCGCCGCGGCAAGAAGCGAAAATAAGGGGGAGACTCCCCTTCCAAACTGAAAGGATGATATACATGGGCACACTGGTAAAGTATAGGGTACATGAGGTCGCGAAGGACTTCAAGACAACCTCGAAGGTGATAACCGAGGTACTTACAAAATACGCGACTACGCCCAAAAACCATATGCAGGTGCTCGAAACGGCGGAGCTCGACGTCATCTTCGAGTATCTCACCCAGCACAACCAGATGAAGAGCATCGCCGACGTATTCAACGACACGGCAAAGCCCGCCCCCGCGTCGAAAGCCCCCTCGGCGAAGGGTCCCGCAGAGAGGGGTCCCGCGGCGAAGAGTTCCGCAGAGAGAAATTCCGCGGAGAAAAATTCCAACGCTGAGCCGAGACCCGCCGAGAAGTCCGGGGAGAGGCAGCAGCGCCCCGCCCAGGGTCAGAAGGCCGCGCCTCCCGCAGCGCCGCAGCCGGCGAAGACCGCGCCCACAGCCCAGCAGGCCCAGCAAGGACAGCAGGCCCCACAGCCCGCGCTCCAGAAACAGTTCCGCCCCAAGACCGCGCCCCAGAAGAGGGTCATCGACACCTCCGGCGTCACCATAAACATAGAGAAGTACGACGAGCGCTTTGAGAACATGGCCGGGGACCGGGCCAACAACATGAAGCGCGGCAAGGAGCAGGTGAAGAAGAAGGGCGGCCAGGGCCGCCAGAACTCCCCCGTCAAGGACAGCGCCAAGAGGCGTCAGGAGGAGCGGGATAGGCTCCGCCGCCTCCAGTTCGAGGTGGCGAAAAAGGCCCCCATAAAGGTGCAGATACCGGACGAGATCGCCGTCGGCGAACTTGCCTCCCGGATGAAGAAGACGGGCGCGGAGGTGGTAAAACAGCTCATAAAGATGGGCGTCATGGCCTCCCTCTCAGACACAATAGATTACGACACCGCCGCCCTCGTGGCCATGGAGTTTGGCTGCAAGGTGGAGAAAGAGGTGGTGGTGACCATCGAGGAGCGCCTTATTGACGTCAGCGAGGACCGGGAGGAGGATCTTGTCCCCCGGGCCCCGGTGGTAGTCGTCATGGGGCACGTGGACCACGGCAAGACATCGCTCCTTGATAAGATCCGCTCCTCCAACGTGGTGGCCGGTGAGGCCGGGGGCATCACCCAGCACATCGGCGCCTACCGGGTCATGGTGAACGGCTCCCCCGTCACATTCCTCGACACCCCGGGCCACGAGGCATTCACCTCCATGCGTGCCCGCGGCGCTATGGCCACGGACATCGCCATACTCGTTGTAGCGGCGGACGACGGCATAATGCCCCAGACAATAGAGTCCATAAACCACGCCCGGGCCGCGAAGATACCCATCGTCGTGGCGATAAACAAGATGGACGTACCGGGCGCGAACCCCGAGCGCATAAAGCAGCAGCTCACGGAGTACGACATCGTCCCCGAGGAGTGGGGCGGCGACACCATAGTCTGCCCCATAAGCGCCAAGACCGGCCAGGGCATACCGAAACTTCTTGAGAACCTGGTTGTCCTGGCGGAGATCCAGGAGCTCCGGGCAAATCCCAACAGGGCCGCGAGGGGCGTCGTCATCGAGGCGCGGCTCGACAAGGGCCGGGGGCCCATCATGACGGTCCTCGTCCAAAACGGCACCTTGAAGCTGGGCGACATCATCATCGCCGGTACAGCCGTGGGGCGCGTGCGCACCATGATGAACGACAAGGGCGAGCGGGTCACTAAGGCCGGCCCCTCCGTCCCGGTGGAGATAGCCGGTATGAGCGAGGTGCCCTCCGCCGGGGACATCTTCAACGCCGTGGCGGACGAGCGGATGGCAAGGGATCTTGCCGAAGAGCGGAAGATATCCCAGAAGGCCGGGGCCTCCACCTCCGCCAAGAAGGTCTCACTGGAAGATCTTTTCGCCCAGATAAAAGAGGGCGAGCTCAAAGAATTGCCCATAATAGTAAAGGCGGACGTCCACGGCTCCGCCGAGGCCATAAAGTCCTCGCTGGAGAAACTTTCTAACGACGAGGTCCGGGTGAAGGTCATCCACTCGGCTGTCGGCGCGATAAGCGAGTCCGACGTCATGCTGGCCGCCACCTCGGACGCCATAATCGTGGGATTCAACGTCCGGCCCGACAGCGTGGCCCGGGACAGCGCCGCCCGCTCGAAGGTGGATATACGCATCTACAGCGTCATTTACGACTGCATAAACGAGATCGAGGCCGCCATGAAGGGCATGTTGGCTCCCAAGTTCCGGGAGGCGGCACTGGGCCACGCGGAGGTCCGGGAGACGTACAAGGTCTCCAAGGTGGGCACCGTCTGCGGCTGTTACGTCCAGGACGGCAAGATCCAGCGGGGCTGCAAGGTCCGAGTCCTTAGGGACAACGTGGTCATATTCGAGGGGGATCTCGCGTCCCTCAGGCGTTTCAAGGACGACGTGCGCGAAGTGGCCTCCGGCTACGAGTGCGGTATGCAGATAGATAAATTCAACGACGTGGCCGTGGGCGACATCATCGAGTGCTACGTCATGGAACAGATAAAAGTGTAAGAATATACGCCCGATTCCGTCCCGCAAGGGACGGAATCGGTATAATATACGAATGAGGTACAGAAAATGCCGTCAAACAAGCTAAGCAGGACAAACGAGGACATACGCCTCGTGATGAGCGAACTTCTGCGGGAGGTAAAGGACCCCCGCATACACCAGGGGCTCATCAGTATAACATCCGTCTCGGTGACGGGGGACCTTAAATACTGCAAGATATACCTGAGCGTGCTGGGACTCACCGACGAGCGGGAGTTCAAGCGGGGCATAAAGTCCGCCGCCGGCTGGCTGCGCCGGGAACTGGGCCACAGGCTCTCCCTCCGCAACACCCCGGAGCTCACCTTCATCCTGGACCACTCCATCGAGGAGGGGGCCCACATCTCCCGGCTCATCTCGGAGCTGGACATCCCGGAGGAGGACGACGATGACGAAGAATCTGACACTTGAGGACACCGCCGCCCGGCTCCGAGGGCGGGACAACATTCTCATCATCACCCACATCCGCCCGGACGGCGACACCCTTGGGTCCGCTGCGGCCCTCTGCTCCGCCCTCCGCCGCTTGGGGAAGCGGGCGTACCTCTACAAAAATCCCGGCGTCACGGATCTCTACCTCCCCTTCGTGGAGAAGTTTTTTGCCCCGGCGGATTTTTCGGCGGAGTTTATAGTCTCGGTGGACACCGCCAGCACCAATCTATTCCCCGAAGGTTTTAGCGGCGGGGTGGATCTGGCCATAGACCACCACCCCTCAAACTCCGGTTTCGCGGCGGAGACATACGTGGACGGCGCCAGCGCCGCCTGCGGCGAGATAATTTTGGAGCTCGTGGGGCTGCTTGCGGGCCCCGTCAGCAAAGAGGAGGCGGATCTACTCTTCGTGGCCGTCTCCACTGACACCGGGTGTTTCCAATACTCCAACGTCACCGCCCGTACCCACTTGGCGGCGGCGGAGCTCATTGAGCGGGGGGCGGACAGCGCCCGCCTGACAAAGCTCCTATTTCGCACCTGCTCCAGGGAGCGCCTGGCGCTGGAGGGGTACATCTACTCAAATATGGCCTCCTACCACGGCGGCAAGATAAACATCATCACCCTGACGAACGCGGCCTTAGCGGCTCTCGGCGTGACGGAGGACGACATGGAGGACATAGCCGCCCTCCCGGGCCGCCTTAGGGGCGGCGCGGCCTCGGTGACCATCCGGGAGAACCGGGACGGCACCTCCAAGGTGTCCCTCAGGACCACGGAGGAGGTGAACGCCTCCCGCGTCTGCGCGAAGTTCGGAGGCGGCGGCCACGCGGCGGCGGCGGGGGCCACAATAAAGCGTCCCCCCCGGGAGGCGGCGGAGCTAATGCGCCAGGCCCTCGAGGAGGCGCTGGTGGGCGGCGAATGAACGGCATACTCATCGTCGATAAACCCTCCGGCTGGACGAGCCAGGACGTGTGCTCCAAGATCCGGGGCGTCACCCACGTGCGCCGGGTGGGCCACAGCGGCACCCTGGACCCCATGGCCACGGGGGTGCTCACTGTGTTCATCGGCCGCGCCACGAGGGCCGTGGAGTTCGCGGAGGGCAACTCAAAGCGCTACACCGCCCGCATGAGGCTGGGCATAACCACCGACACCCAGGACACAACCGGCGCCACCCTCTCCCGGCGGCCCGTGGAGGTCACGGGGGATGAAATAGAAGAAGTCCTCCGGGAGTTCACCGGGGACATCTCCCAGGTGCCGCCCATGTACTCCGCCATAAAGGTGGGCGGGCGGAAACTCTACGAGCTGGCCCGCCGGGGCGAGAGCGTGGAGAGGGCCCCGAGGCCCGTCACGATATATGCTCTCCATCTCCTGGGCCGGGATGGGGAGGACTACGTCCTCGATGTCCGCTGCTCCAAGGGCACATATGTGCGGACGCTCGTCGCGGACATTGGGGAACGCCTCGGCTGCGGGGCGGCGATGTCCGGCCTCCGGCGCACGGCGGCGGGGATATTCACCCTGGCGGACGCCCACACCATTGAGGAGATATGCGCCCTCGCGGAGGCCGGCGGCCTCGAAGGGGCGCTCCTCCCCACGGAGAGCCTATTCCGGGGGCTACCGAGAGTCAATATTTCCGGCCAGGCGGAGCGCCGGGCCCGGAACGGGAACGTCTTTAGAGCGCCGGTAGGCATCTCCGGCAGGTGCCTCGTCTACTCAGAGAGCGGGGAGTTCTTGCTCCTCGGCGAGGCCGCCGGCGGGGAGATAAAAACAATAAAGAGCTTTTTTGACCCTGTATAAGGTAAAAAAGCCCTTAGAAGGACAGATATTACGATATATGGAGACTGGTAAGCGCGTCATAGCCCTGGGTTTTTTTGACGGGGTACACATAGGCCACGCGGCGCTCCTGCGCCGGGCGCTGGAACTGGGGGGGCGGCTCGGCGTGGAGCCCGCTGTCATATCATTTGACACCCCGCCGGAGAAGACGATAAATAACGAGCCCGTGCCGCTAATAAATTCCGCCCTCGACAGGGCGGACATCATGGGACGGCTTTTCGGGATAACGGACCTCATATTCCTCCACTTTGACGATGTTCTCCGGCACATGCCCTGGGACAAGTTCGTGGAGTGGCTGAAGTCCGACTTCGGCGCAGTGCACCTGGTGGCCGGGTACGACTTCCGTTTCGGGTATCTCGGCCAGGGCAACGCGGAGAAACTGCGGCAGAAGTGCGGGGAACTGGGCCTCGGGTGCGACATCGTTGACGCGGTGGAGCTCTACGGCTCCCCGGTGAGCTCCACGAGGATCCGGGCGCTCCTATTGGAGGGCCAGTGCCGCAGGGCGGTGGAACTCCTGGGACACCGGCACGTCCTCACCGACACCGTCCGCAACGGCTACAGGTTCGGCAGGACCCTGGGCACCCCCACCATAAACATGCGTTTCGAGGAGGGCGTACTCGTCCCCCGCCACGGCGTATACATAGCGGAGGCCCACATTCTGAGCTCCGGCCGGTGCTATCCCGCCGTCACGAACGTGGGCGTGCGGCCCAGCCTTGGCGGGCGGGACGCCGTCTCGGTGGAGAGCCACCTTCTGGGCTTTAGCGGCAACCTCTACGGCCAGAGGATACGGGTGGAGTTCTATAAATTCCTCCGGGACGAGATAAAGTTTGAGAAGATCGAGGAACTGCGGGACCAGATACGCCGGGACGCGGCGGACACGCTGGCCTTCTTCGATAGGCACCCCCTGGACCCCTTCGACTACCCGGACTGGCACAGTTGACCGGCGGGGCCTCTCACATTATGGCGTAACTGCCCCGGAGTTTTCTCAGTACCTCCTCAAAGTAGTCCGGCAGCGGGCAGGTGAGCTCAACTATCTCGCCCGTTGTGGGGTGCAGGAACCGGAGGGCTCGGGCGTGCAAACACTGGCCCGTGAGGCCCAGCTCCGGTTTTTTGTGGCCGTAGACCATGTCCCCTAAAATGGGGTGACCTATGTGGGCCATGTGGACTCTTATCTGGTGGGTACGGCCCGTCTCCAGGCGGCACCTTAAATATGTGTAGCCCCTAAATTCCTCTATGACCTCCCAGTGCGTTACCGCGGGCCGAGAGCCCTTCGCGGTGACGCACTGTTTTTTTCTGTCCGTGGGGTGGCGTCCTATGGGGGCGTCCACCGTGCCGCTGTGCTCCCGGAAGTTGCCCACGGCCACGCACTCATAAGTTCTCGCGAGGCTGTGGTCCTTTAGCTGTTCTGCGAGGCGCTGGTGGGCGAGGTCGTTCTTCGCCGCGATTATAAGGCCGGAGGTGTCCTTGTCTATCCGGTGGACTATCCCTGGCCGGAGGGTGCCGTTTATGCCGGAGAGGGAGTCCCCGCAGTGGGCCAGGAGCGCGTTCACCAGCGTGCCCCCGGCGTGGCCCGGCGCCGGGTGGACAACCATCCCCCGGGGCTTATTCACCACGATCACGTCTGCGTCCTCGTAAACAACATCGAGGGGTATGTCCTCCGGCGCCGCCTCCATGGGCTCCGGCTCCGGGATGTCCACATCCACCACGAGCCCCGGGACAAGGCGCTCGTTTTTCTTGACGGCCCTCCCCCCGACGCTCACCAGTCCCTGGGCTATCAGTCTCTGGACGGCGCTGCGTGTGAGCTCCGGCAGGGCGGCGGAGACAGCGGCGTCCGCCCGCCCCTCCTCAGTTATCGTGACCTTCGCCATCTGTCCCCTCTCCCCCGGCGGCCCGCTTCTCCCGCTCCTCCCGGACACAGCGGACTATATAGAGCACGCAAAAGAGCGCCGCGCCCACGTCTATAAACGTGTCCGCCAGGTTGAACACCGCAAAATCCACAAACTCGAACCTGAACATGTCCACCACGTACCCAAGGAACACCCGGTCGATGGCGTTGCCCGCCGCGCCGCCCAAAACTAAGGAGAGGCTCAGTTTCTCCCATCGTGTGAAGCCGCTCTTTATTATGACAGCCGTGAGGGCGACGGTCATGATAACTGAGAGCGCCGCCAAGAGCCAGGTGGCGTTAGAGAGCATGGAGAAGGCCATGCCCGTATTCCGCACGTGGGAGAGCCCGATGACGCCGGGAATGAGCTCCGCGTCACCGTAGAGGGGTATGTGGGAGACTATATAGTATTTTAGCGCCTGGTCCGCCGCGCAGACAAGTACGGCGGCGGTGAAGTAGAGCAGCATATGTCCTCCTCCTAAAAAATTGAGGGCAGCAAACACCGCCCTCAATTTTAAAGCGTCAATTATAATGTGTCAGAGCGCCTTCACTACCTCCGCGCAGCGGTGGCAGAGCTCGGGGTGGTCGGGGTCCTGGCCCACGGTCTCGCTGCGGGTCCAGCAGCGGGAGCACTTGGGGTCGCCGCAGGGGACGACTTCCACCGTGACGCCGGGGATGCCCTCGCCGGCAAATCCTTCGCCCGTGCCGTGGTGGACGTCCACGCGGGAGACTATGGCAATTTCAGCGAGGTTGAATCCCGCAAGTTTCCCGACCTTCTCCTCCGCCTCGGGGCTCACATGGAGCGTCACGGCGGCGTCCAGGGGCTTGCCGATGGACTTGTCGGCCCGCTTGAGCTCCAGGGCCTTCAGGATATCCGTCCTCAGGGCTATGAGGAGGCCCCAGCGCTCCTCCTCGGCGCTGTCGAAACGGCGCTCCGGGTGGGTGACGGGCATGTCATTGAGGACCACGTTCCGAATGTCGTCCCCCTCACCGTGAGGCATCGCCTGCCAGATCTCATCGGCGGTGAAGGCGAGGATCGGCGCCAGGAGCCGCACCATGGCGCTCAATATCTCGTAGATGGCGCTCTGGGCGCTCCTGCGGGAGAGGCTCGCGGGGCCGTCACAGTAGAGCCGGTCCTTTATTATATCGAGGTAGAAACTTGACATCTCCACCACGCAGAAGTTGTGGACGGCGTAACTCACCGCGTGGAACTCGTACCTCTCGTAGGCCGCGAGGCACTTCTCCACCAGCTCGTCGAGGCGCACCAGCGCCCACTTATCAAGGGGCAGCATGTCCTCAAAGGGCACCGCCTCCGCCGGGTCGAAACCGGCGAGGTTCCCTAAAATGTACCTGGCGGTATTTCTTATCTTGAGGTACTTATCCGAGAGCTGTTTGAAGATGTTCTCGGAACAGCGCATATCGAGCCTGTAGTCGGCGCTGGCGGCCCAGAGGCGCACCAAGTCCGCGCCGTACTTCTTAACTATATCCTCCGGGGATATGCCGTTGCCCAGGGACTTGTGCATGGCGCGGCCCTGGCCGTCCACGGTCCAGCCGTGGGTGAGGACGGTCCTGTAGGGCGCGGCGCCCTTCACCGCCACGGCGGTGAGGAGGCTCGACTGGAACCAGCCCCTATATTGGTCCCCGCCCTCCATGTAGAGGTCGGCGGGCCAGCAGCCGGGGGCGTCCAGCTCCATGGAGGCTATGTGGGTGGAGCCGGAGTCGAACCAGCCGTCCAGGGTGTCGGTCTCCTTGGTGAAGTGACTGCCGCCGCAGTGGGGGCAGGTGTAACCCTCGGGGGCCAGCTCCGCGGCCTCCAGCTCGAACCAGGCGTTGGAGCCCCGCTCCTTAAATATCTCAGAGATGCGCTCTATCGTCTCCGGCGTGCAGATGGGCTTGCCGCAGTCCTGGCAGTAGAGCACCGGGATGGGCAGTCCCCAGTGGCGCTGACGGGATATGCACCAGTCGGCCCGCTCCCTTATCATGGAGCTTATCCTGTCCCGGCCCCAGTCGGGCATCCATGTGACGCCCTCCGCCGCGCTGACGGCCTCCTCCTTGAAGGCGTCCACGGAGCAGAACCACTGGTCGGTGGCCCGGAAGATTATGGGCCGCTTGCACCGCCAGCAGTGGGGGTAGGAGTGGGTTATGTCCTCGGAGGCCAGGAGCGCCCCCCGCTCCACAAGGTCGGCGTAGATGGGGGCGTGGGCCTTCAGTACGTCAAGGCCCTCGTACTTCCCGGCCTCGGCGGTGAAGTGGCCGCTGTCGTCCACGTTCACAATAAGGTCCCGGCCGGAGGGTATCTGGGGGTACTTCTGGCAGACGAAGAAGTCGTCCGCGCCGTAGGCGGGGGCCGTGTGCACGCAGCCGGTACCGGCGTCAAGCGTCACGTGGTCGCCCAGGATCACAAGGCTCTCCCTATCAAAGAGTGGGTGCTGGGCCGTCATGAGCTCCAGCTCCGCGCCCTTCATTGTGGCCAGGACCTCCCTCACCTCGAGCCCCGCCTTCTTGAGGACCGGCCCCGCCAGCTCCTTGGCCATTATATATACCTCCCCGTTGGAGGCGCGGGTGAGGGTGTAGTCATAGGCGGGGTTGAGGCATATGGCGAGATTCCCCGGGAGTGTCCAGGTGGTGGTGGTCCAAATTACAAAATAGATATTATCAAGGGGCTCTATGCCGGAGAGTTTACCCAGATCGTCCTTCACCCGGAACTTCACGAAGATGGTGGTGACCGGGTCCTCGGCGTACTCTATCTCCGCCTCCGCCAGGGCCGTCTCGTCGTGGGGGCACCAGTAGACGGGCTTCTTCCCCTTGTAGATGTAGCCCTTCTCGTACATCTTCCCGAAGACCTTCACCTCCTGGGCCTCGAACTTCGGGTCCATGGTGAGGTAGGGGTGCTCCCAGTCGCCAACGTATCCGAGGCGCCGGAACTCCTCCCGCTGGATGTCCACGAACTTCCGGGCGAAGTCATGGCAGGCGTCCCTGAACTCCGGGACGCTCATGGCCTTGCGGTTTAGTTTCTGCTGCTTTATTATGGCGGACTCTATGGGCATACCGTGGTTGTCCCACCCCGGTGTGAAGGGGGTGCGGAAACCGCTCATGCTCTTATAGCGGACTATGAAGTCCTTTATGGCCTTATTGAGGGCGTGGCCCATGTGCAGGTTGCCGTTGGAGAAGGGGGGGCCGTCGTGGAGGATGAAATCTGGTTTCCCGGCGTTGCGCTCCAGCATGAGGTGATAGAGGTCGATGTCGTCCCAGTGCTTGAGCATACCCGGCTCCCGGGCGGGCAGGGAGGCCCGCATGGGGAAACCGGTCTTAGGTAGGTTTATGGTGGAGTTGTAGTCCTGTGCCATTTACGGGTTCCTCACTTATTTCTTGTCGTCATCGTCGTCGCTGTAGTTTGTGCCGAACTTGAGGTCGGAGAAGTCGAACCGGGGCTTGGGGGGCGCGTCCTCGTCGTCGTCCCACTCAAGACGCCGGGAACTGCCGTTGCCGGAGTAGAACCGGCGGACGGACTCGGTGTCAATGCGGCGGGTGCTGGCGCTGGGGTCGTAGCGGGGGGCGTCGGATGCGCTCTCCGTCCTCCCGGAGGCGGTACGCACGTCGTCGTCCTCCCTCAGGCGGTCCTCGTCCACCTTGAAGTCGATGGTGTCCCGGGCGTCCTCGCCGCTCTCGCCGTCGCTGTCATTATTGCCGCCCTCGTCCCCGTTATCCTCGGTCTTCGGCTCCGGGGCGGGCTCGGGCTCCGGGGCAGGCTCATCACTCGTCTCCGGCGCGGGCGTGGGTTCCGGGGTGGGCTCGGGAGTGGGCTCCGCCTTCACCACGGGCTCCGGCTCCGGTGAGCGGACGTCCTCCGCCTCAGGGTCGCTCTCCACCGGCTCCTCCGGCGTGTAGTCCGCCGTCACGGAGTCCAACTTATCGAGGAAACTTGCGTACTGGCCCACTATCTGCCGGGAGGCCGCCACGAAGGCGGCAGTCTTGGCCCTGGCGGCGTCGAGTTTCGTGCTCTCCCGGGCGATGTGCTCGTCGAGCTCACGGCGGCGCCTCTCGGTGTCCTGGGTGGCCTCCGCGAGCATCTCCTCACAGCGCCTGGCGGTGTCCGCCAGCTGCGCGTCGCACTGCTTGCGGGTCTCCTCCGTCATCTCGTCGCTCATCTTCTGGGCGGTGAGGAGCGCCGCGCGCATGGCGTCCTCGGTGGAGCGGTACTCCTCCACCTTCTCCACAAGCACCTTTATCTTGCTCTTGAGGACGGCGTTGTCCTTGTACAGCGCCGTGTAATCGTCAGTCAGTTTCTCAAGGAAATTCTCCACGGCCGACATGTCGTAGCCGCCGAAAACCGCCTTTGGGAACTCCATGGCCTGTATGTCTTGCGGTGTCATCATACCTTTTCCCATCCTTTACGCTAATTTCTTTTGATCTATGCGCCGGTCTATCTTGAGACGGACTCAGAAGTAGAGGCCGTTATTTTCCAGCTCGTCGATGAGGTCCCCCATGAGGTCCACGTTGTAGGGCGTTATGAGGTATGTGTTCACGGCGACCTTCTTTATCTTGCCGTCCTGGGCGTAGGCGACGCCGGAGAGGAAGTCGATGAGGCGGCGGGCCACGTCCTTGTTCGTCTGCTCGAGGTTCAGCACCACGGTGCGTTTCTCCCTCAGGTGGTCCGCTATCTCGGCGGCGGTCTCAAAGCGCTCGGGTTTCACCAGGACCACTTTGAGCTGTGTGGTGGCGTGGATGTTCACCACCCGGTTCTGCTCCCGGCGCTCCTCCAGCGAGTTGCCGGTGGGCACACGGGTGGGCGTGGCCGTGCGGGGGGTCACGGGTATCTTCTCCGGGGCGCGGGGTTTGAAATCCTCAAATTCGTCGTCCTCGTCGTCATAGGGGCGTGTAAGTTTTTTAAGTTCGTCAAGCAGTCCCATGGAAGTTCCTCCAAATCTCTATAGGTGTAGATTGATTGATTTATAGATTAAATTTATTTATTAACGTACTGGCGCTCCCCGAAGATGGCGGTGCCCACGCGAACGAGATTCGCGCCGTTGAGGATGGCCTCCTCAAAATCTCCGCTCATTCCCATGGAAAGCAGGTCCATACTGATATTATCGTATTTTTTTCCCCGCATGTCAACAAAAAGGTTGCGCATCTGTTGAAAATAACGGTCTAAAACGTCTTTTTTCGTGCCGGCCGGGGGTATTGCCATGAGTCCCAGGACCCGAAGGCCGGAAATTCCCGCCGCGAAGTCCAAAATTTCCCCCAAACGCCCGGGCTCCACGCCGGACTTTGCGGCCTCGCCGCCGATATTCACCTCAATTAGCACGTCCTGGGTGACGCTAAGCGCGCCCGCCCGCTCACCGATGAGCCTTAAAAGCTCCTGGCTGTCCACGGACTCAATTAGGTCCACCTTGCCCACAAGGCTCCTCACCTTATTTCGCTGGAGGTGTCCTATGAAATGGAGCTGCGCCCCGGCGTATGCCCCCTGGGACGACTTCTCCAACAGCTCCTGGGCCCGGTTCTCTCCGAAGACCCGTATGCCCCCGTCGAAAGCGGCTCTCACCGCCGCGGCGCCGTTCATCTTGGACGCCGCCAAAACTATAACGTCCTCCGGCTTGCGGCCGGAGCGGACTGCCGCCTTAGCGGCCCTCTCGATTACCTGCCCGGCGCGCCGGGCGATGTCCAGCTCGCTCATCTCTCCACCACCGCGCCGTCATATAGATTGTTGGCCCGGAGGATGACGATATCGTCCACCCGGAGCCCGTCGCGGGCCTCCTCCATGATGTAGTAGTCCCCGCTCTCCGCCAGGATCTTCACCGGAACGCTGATCGCCCGGAGACCCCGGAGCACGTAGACGAAGGTGTTGTTGTCCTCGTCAAGATGCACCGCCGCCCTGGGGACGCTGACGCCGGTGATGGAACCGAATATTATCTCCGCCTGGGCCTCCCTTATGGCGGCCACATCCTGCATGTAGCTGTCACAGGAGAGCACCACGGCGCACTCCCCCTTCTCCGGGGTGCTGACGCTCTGGACGTACATTGTGAGGTCCGCGCTGTATGTGCGGGAGAACCGCACGTCCGCGTAGCCCCCCACCCGGAGCTTGGAGGCGTCCGCCTCGCTCAATGTGGTGACGTAGTACCAGCGTATGCCCCGGACCATCTTGCCCACGGCCCCCACGCCCACGCTCTTGGAGGTGGAAAATAGCTCCCGGAGCCCGGAGGGCGTCAGGTTCTCAAGGTCCTCGGGGCCCACCTCCTCATATCCGTCGGTGGTGTTTGAGAAGGTGCCGGAGAACGGCGCCGTTATGCGCACCGTATCCGCCTCGGAGACCTCCCCCAGCCTTGTGAGCTCCGCCCTCAGGCGCTCTATCTCCGCGTCCTCCCCGCCGGTGGCGAGGGCGCTGCCGGTGATGATGTAGGCGTCCGCGTCGCCCTCAATGGAGTATAGATCGTCGAGGTCCCGGCCCATAACGGCCTCGGAGAGCTGGAGCATGGTCTTCTTTGCCATGTCCTCGCTGTCCCTGCCGTTTTTTAGGTCCGTGAGCTGACGTATCCTCTGCTGGATGTCGTTTATCTCCTTTGCCCGCTCCATGGCGGCGGCGCCCACGTACTGCACCGCCAGCGTCTCCCCGGAGGCCAGCTTCGCCCCCTCCACGGCTGTCACCGCTATGTTGGAGCCTGTGGCGGTGAGGACGCTCTCCTCCCGCACTATGTGGCCGGTGGTCTCAAGTCCGTCCCGGAGCTCCGCCCCGGTGGCTATAACGGTCTGGAGGGGGTCGTTCCAGCTTGTGAAAAGCGACACCCCTATGTACACAGCCAGCGCTATGAACGCCAGCACCGATACAAGTTTTATGAGCGAATCACTTCTCTCCACTTAAAGCTCCCCCCTCCCGCTAAAAATAAGCTTGTCCTCTTGATAAATATGTATTTGCTAATTAGTGTATTGTATCACACTTTTGACCGCTTGTCCAACCCAACTTACGAGTTCAGAGCAAATTCCTCGGTCTCCTCCTCACTCTCGCCCATCTCCGGGAGATTTACGGGTCTCAGCGGGGCAATTGTGGAGATGGCGTGCTTGTAGATCATCTGCTGTTTGCCCTCGCTCTCCAGTATCACGGTGAAGTTGTCGTACCCCTGGACGGTCCCGCGCATCTGGAAACCGTTCACCAGGAAGACAGTCAGGGGCGTCCTGCGGCGGCGCGCCTCTCTCAAGAAGGAATCCTGCAGGTTTTGTACTTTTGACATTTGTAATCCGCCTTTCTTTTCTCCCCAATTATATGGGGGCTCTAATTTTTGCCTGTATATCATAAACCTCTGGCAGTCAAAAAGCTGTCGAACGCCGGAGGGCGTCCTCAAAATCCGGCCCGTTTTTCCAATTTATCCTGAGCGCCCCGCTGTAGCGTTTGCACCAGGATATCTGCCGCTTTGCGTAGCGCCGGGATTCCCTCTTAACTGTCTCTATAGCCTCATCCATCGCCATATCTCCCGCCAGGGCCGCGGCCACCTCCTTATAGCCTATGGCCTGAAGGGCGGTGTGGCGGCGGGTGACGCCCATTTTCAGTAGGGCCTCCACCTCCTCAATTAGCCCCCGGGAGAGCATGTCGTCCACCCTCCCGTCTATCCTGCCGTAGAGCTCCCCTCGGTCCTCGTACCCCAGGACGATGTATTTCGCCTCGTACCGGGGCTCGGCGGCGCGGGTGCGGATGTCGTGCTTGGATATGTTGCCGCCCTCCGCCGCGACCTCAAGGGCCCGGACTATCCTCTTCCTGTCGTTGGGGTGGAGCACCGCCGCCCGCGCGGGGTCGCTCTCACCCAGTTTCTCCAGCATCGCCTCCCCGCCAAGGCGGTCATAGAGCTCCTCCAGCTCACGCCGGCGCTCCATGTCCAGGGGCCTCGGGGAGAAGTCCCTCCCGGAGATGAGGGAGTCTATATAAAGCCCCGTGCCGCCGACTATCAGGGGTATAGCGCCCCGGGACAATATATCATCACAGCACGCCGCCGCGTCCTCCACATACCTTGAGACGGAGTAATCCTCCAGCGGCGAGGCCACGTCTATCATGTGGTGGGGTACGCCCCGGGTCTCGGCGGCTGTGGGCTTAGCGGTGCCGATGTCCATGTGCCTGTAGACCTGCATGGAGTCCGCGGACACCACCTCCCCGCCCAGGCTCTCCGCGAGCCTGACGCCCAGCTCCGTCTTGCCGGTGGCTGTGGGCCCTGTTATAACGTAGACGCGACTTAGCATACGATCTTGTGTCCTTTGAATCTTTATGTCCTCTTGAATATCTTGTCAAGTTCCCGGCGGCTCAGCTCCACGGAGACGGGCCTGCCGTGGGGGCAGTAGCGTATCTCGCCGGAGAGGACCCGGGCGATGAGCTCTTGCACCTCCCGGGGGTCGCTGCGGCGGCCGGCCTTTATGGCGGCCTTGCAGGCGGCGGAGTGGAGCACCCCGTCCCGGCGGTCCTGGAGGTCCGCTCCCAGGCGCAGTTTCCCGGCGATCTCCTCCACCAGCGACTCCGGGGCCCTCAGGTCCATGTCGATGGGCACCCGCCGGATGGCGACGCTCCCGCCGCCGAAGTCGTCGATGTCGAACCCCAGGGACCGCAAGAGCTCCCCGTTCTCGACTATGGTGCTGACGGTCTCCTCGCTCACCCGGCATATGACGGGCGCCAAGAGCTCCTGGGACTCCGGCACGTAGTCCTCCGCCTTCAGCTTATCAAACAGCATCCGTTCGTGGGCGGCGTGCTTGTCTATTAGGAATATGCTCTCCCCGCACTCCGCTATGAGGTAGGTATTGAGCGCCTCGCCCACGTACCGGAAGTCGTCCCTCGGCGGCGGGGGCTCCTCCGTGGGGGGCCGCTCGATGGGCATGGGCATGGAGGTCTCGTAGATAAGACCGGAGCTATCGTGGAGTACCGCCCGGGTCTCCCGGGGTTTGGAGGGCGGCGTCTCCCGGCGGGGCTCCGCGCCCCCGGCGTACTTCGCCCTATACTCATCTGCTGAGTAGGTCTTAAAAAATCCGCCCTTCCCGCCGCCCCCGGCTTTTCCCGAGAGGAACGCCCCCTGGGGAGAATTGGGCTTTTTATCCTCCGGCGCGGAAACTTTGACACCGGTCGCGCCGGATCTTGGCGCGTCGGCTCTCGCGGGCGCGCCGCCCAGGGCCCTCACGGTGCTCTCCGAGAGTGTTATCTCCGCAGGGCCCTCCTCCCCCTCGAGAGCGCCCCTCACGGCCCAGTAGACCGCGTCAAAGACCTGCCGCTCCCGGGTGAAACGCACCTCCATCTTCGTGGGGTGGACGTTCACGTCGACGCTCGCGAGACTCATATCGAGGTTCAGCACGCAGACGGGGAACCTACCCGTGAAGAGTGAGTTCTTATATCCCTGCTCCAGCGCCGCCTGTATGAGTTTCGACTTCACGAACCTGCCGTTTATGAAGAAGAACTGCCAGGCCCTGTTGCCCCGGGCCGCCGCCGGGGTGGAGATGAGGCCGGAGACGCATATGTCCTCCGCGGCGCTTTTGACCTCGATGAGCTCCCGGGCGAACTCCCGGCCCAGGGTGCAGTAGGCGCAGGACCTGAGGAGCCCGTCCCCCGGGGTGTGGTACTCCTCGCGGCCGTCCCTTATGTACCTTATGGAGACCTCCGGGTGGGAGAGGGCCAGCCTCACCACCGCCGCCGAGACGTTGGAGGCCTCGGCCCTGTCGTTTTTCATGAACTTCTGCCGGGCGGGGGTGTTGTAGAATAGGTCCCGCACTATCATGGTGGTGCCCTCCGGCACGCCGGCGGGGCCCTTCTCCACCGTGACGCCCCCCTCGAGCCGGAGGCGCGTCCCCTCCGCAGCGCCCCTCTCCCGCGTGAGGAGCTCCACCCGGGAGACGGCGGATATCGCCGCCAGGGCCTCGCCCCTGAACCCCAGGGTGCCGATGGCCTCCAGATCCCGCTCCTCCCGGACCTTCGACGTGGCGTGGCGCAAAAAGGCCCGCTCCGCGTCCTCGTAGGCTATGCCGCAGCCGTCGTCCGTCACGCGGATCATGGACATGCCGCCGTTTGCTATCTCCACCGTCACGCTGAGGGCCCCGGCGTCTATTGAATTTTCCACCAGCTCCTTCACCACGGAGCCGGGCCTCTCCACCACCTCGCCGGCGGCGATGAGGTCCGCCATGTGGGGGGGCATCTCAAATATCTTCGCCATAAATCACCTATACACCCGGGGCAGTCCCTTCACGTTCACCGGGTCCACGTCCATGGTGACGATGTCCCCCACGCGGCACTCGATGTCCGTCACGTCCAAAATGGTGTGCATCATGCCTATCTGCCCCACTATCTTCACCTTCTTGGAGCCTATCTTCACGCTGGGCCGGCGCCGCCAGGAGCGGATCTTGTCCATGAGGCCCTGGCCCAGCTCCTGCCGCTCCACGCCGAACCCGTGGTAGTACCCCACGGACACCACCGCGAGCCTCGCCGGGCGCTTCAGTACCGAGGTGCCCACGCCGTGCCCCTTGGGGAACCAGCCCACCTCCTCTATTCCCGCCTCTATGTAGCCCACCTTCGTGAGGCTGGGGATGGAACCACCGGCCACACGGCCCGAGAAGGCCGTCCCCACCCGGACGGCGTCCATGAGGTCGAAGTCGTACTTAAATAGCGCGGCGGAGTCGCAGATGTGGCAGAGGCCCGTCTCAAATCCCATGCTGTGGAGCTTTGAGAGTATGTCCCGGAACTCCTCGTACTGGGCGTTCGTCACCTTCTTATTCTTCCAGGACTCGGAGAAGGTGGAGAACACGCCCACCACGGCGAGGTTCGACATGTACCTGTAGACTGAGGCTATCTTGTCCGTCTCCGCCTTCAAAAAGCCGTAGCGGCCAAGGCCGGTGTCCACCTTTATCTGCACCTCGCAGATGGTCTTGCGGCTCTCCGCCAGGGAGTTTAGCACCACGGCGGCGTCGTGGGAGCCCACGGTGCAGACAACGTTCATGTCAATGAGGCGGGAGAGCTCCTCCTCGTCCGCCGTACTGCGTAGCATCACCAGCGTCTCCTCCGTGAAACCCGCGCCCCGGAGGGTCTCGGCGTCCTTGGGGTCGGAGACGGCGAAGGTCCTGATGCCCGCCTCCCTCAGGAGCCGCGCCGTGGGCAGGAGGCCCATGCCGAAGGCGTCCCCCGTGAGGTCCGCCCAGATCTGCGCGCCGCGCACCCGGGCCTTCACGGCAGCCACGTTGCCCTTGACAGCCTTTGTATCTATAACGAGACTCTTCATACCCTACCCCCCGCGGAAGAAATTATAGCACTTATTATACACGATTATCATTGTAAATTCTATAACTATTTGTTAAAATAAGGCTGAGTATATTTTTTGTTTGGAGTTTCTAAAGTGAGTTACAAAAGAATCGAGATCTCAAAAGAGGCCCTGGCCCGCGAGGAGGCCATAATGGAGCGGGTGGCGGAGCGTAGCGCCGCCCTCCCCTCGCCGCCCCTGGCCCTCGTTGACACCTACGGCTGCCAGCAAAACGAGGCCGACAGCGAAAAGCTCCGGGGCATGCTGCGGAGGATGGGTTACGAGATGACCTCCTCCGAGGCGGAGGCGGACGTCATCGTAATAAATACCTGCGCCGTCCGGGAACACGCCGAGATGCGGGTCCTGGGGAACGTGGGGGCGCTGAGCCACACGAAAAAGGCGAAACCCAGCCAGATAATTGCCCTTTGTGGTTGCATGATGCAGGAGGAGGGCATGGCGGCGAGGATAAAAAACTCCTACCGCCACGTGAGCCTCGTCTTCGGGCCACACGTCCTCTGGCGTTTCCCGGAGTTCTTAGATAGGCTCCTGCGGGGGGAGAAGAGGATATTTGAGACCGCCCCCTCCGAGGGCGTGGTGGCGGAGGGCCTCCCCTCCGCGAGGGACGGGTCCGTCAAGGCGTGGCTCCCGGTGATGTACGGCTGCAATAACTTCTGCTCCTACTGCATCGTGCCATACGTGCGGGGGCGGGAGCGCTCCCGTATGCCCGAGGACGTGCTCTCCGAGGCCCGGGGGCTCGTCGCTGCCGGATATAAGGACATAACGCTCTTAGGGCAGAACGTCAACTCCTACGGGAAGGACCTCTCTTGCGGCGTCGACTTCTCCGACCTCATTGAGCGGATAGACGATATCCCGGGGGAGTTCCTCATTCGGTTCATGACGAGCCACCCCAAGGACGCCGGTGAGAAACTCTTCTCCACCATGGCGCGTTGCCGCAAGGCCGCAAGGCACATCCACCTACCCTTCCAGTCCGGCAGCGACCGCATTTTACGGGAGATGAACCGCCGCTACACGAGGGACGATTACCTCGCCCTTGTGGACATGGCCCGCTCATACATGCCGGACGTGGTGCTCACCAGCGACGTCATAGTGGGGTTCCCCGGCGAGACGGAGGAGGACTTTGAGGGCACCATGGACCTTGTGCGCCGGGTGGGATTTGACGCCCTATTCACATTCATTTACTCAAAGCGTGCCGGGACCCCGGCGGCAACCATGCCGGACCCCGCCACAAGGGAGGAGAAACAGGAGCGTTTTGACAGGCTCCTCGCCCTCCAGAACTCCATATCCGAGGAGCGCCACAGGCAGTACATTGGCACCACCCAGCGGGTGCTCATCGACGGCGAGGAGGAGGGGCGCCTCACCTCCCGCACCGGCGGCGGGCGGCTCGTGCGGATAGAGGGCGCGGACCGGCAGCTCATCGGGTCCTTCAGGGACGTTAAAATAACCGGCAGCAACACCTGGGCACTGTACGGAGAACTTATATAAAGATACAAGAGGGATAAGATATGGCAGAACCCACCCCAATGATGAGGCAATATAAACGCATAAAGGAACAGCACAGCGACTGCATCCTCTTCTTTCGCCTGGGCGACTTCTATGAGATGTTCGACGAGGACGCCAAGACCGTCTCCCAGGAGCTGGACCTCACCCTCACCACCCGGGACCGCAATAAGCCCCGGGAGGATCAGGTGCCCATGTGCGGCGTGCCCTACCACTCCTCCGAGGCGTACATAGCCCGGCTAATAGCCAAGGGCTACAAGGTTGCCATCTGCGAACAGCTCGAGGACCCGGCCCTCGCCAAGGGTCTGGTGGACAGGGACATCGTGCGGATAGTCACCCCCGGCACATGCGTCGAGTCCTCCATGCTGGAGGAGGGGAAGTCAAACTACATCTGCGCCATCCACTTAGACTCCCAGGCCGCGGCCATATGCTCAGCGGACATCTCAACAGGTGAGATCCGGGCCCGCTCCTACCCCGCCTCCGAGAGGGACAGGGTGTTAAATGAGCTGGCCTGCGTCACCCCCGCCGAGGCGGTGCTGAACGCCGCCGCCGGTGACTGGAACGAACTCGTGAGCCTCCTCCGGGACCAGTTCGGGGCTCTCGTGGAGACCCAGGAGCCCCGGTTTGACTACACCGTGGCCGCCGAGGGCGTCTGCAGGCAGTTTAAGGCGGCGAGCGTCGATGAACTGGGCCTCTCCGGCGAGCCCCAGGCGGTCTCCGCCATCGGGGCGCTGCTCTCCTACGTCATAGAGACCCAGAAGGCGGATCTATCATACATAAATAAACTGGACTTCTGCTCCGACGGCCGCTACATGGAGCTGGACCTCACCACCATAAGGAATCTGGAGCTCCTGGGCTCCCTGCGGTCCGGGGAGAAGAAAGGGAGTCTCCTCTGGGCCCTCGATAAGACCCGCACGCCCATGGGCTCCCGGCTCATAAGGTCCTGGGTCTCCCGGCCCCTCCTCTCCCCCGCGGCGATAGGCCGGAGGCTCGCGGCGGTGGAGGAGCTATACACCGACAACGTGGCCCGGCCAGAGCTCATGATAGCCCTCCGGGGCGTGGGGGACATGGAGCGGATAATCGGCAAGGCGGTCTACGGCACCGTGAACTGCCGGGACCTCGTGGCGCTGGCCTCCTCCATCCACACCCTCCCCAAGCTCCAGGAGCTCCTGGATGGCAAGCGCTCACAAGTCCTCGCCGAGATACGCGGCATGGACGCCCTGCAGGATCTGGGGGATCTCATCACCTCCACCATCCGGGACGACCCACCCTTCTCTGTCCGGGAGGGGGGATTCATCCGCGAGGGTTTCAGCGAGGAGGTGGACAGGCTCCGGGAACTCCGGGACAACAGCGGCGCGCTCCTATCCGAGATAGAGGCCCGGGAGAAGGCCCGCACCGGCAAGAAACTCCGCACGGGTTTCAATAAGGTCTTCGGCTACTACATCGAGATCCCCCGCTCCCAGTCCTCCGACGTGCCCGAGGACTACATAAGAAAACAGACACTCGTAAATTGCGAGCGTTTTATAACGCCGGAGCTCAAGGAGCTGGAGGGGCAGCTCCTCTCCGCCGGGGAGAAACTTGTGGAGCTGGAGTATAAGCTCTACTGTGAGCTCCGGGAACGGCTGGCCGGGGAGGTGCTGCGGGTACAGGCGGCGGCCTCGGCGGTGGCGCAGCTCGACGTCCTCTGCTCCTTCGCCCACTGCGCCGTCAGCTCAAACTGGGTCCGCCCGGAGATAACGGCGGACGGGGTCCTGGACATCCGGGACGGCCGCCACCCGGTGGTGGAGCTCATGCGCAAAGACGAGCTCTTCGTCCCCAACGACACATACCTCGATAACGCCGCCTCCTCCCTCTCAATAATAACCGGCCCCAACATGGCCGGCAAGTCCACCTACATGCGCCAGACGGCGCTCATAGTCCTCATGGCCCAGATGGGCTCCTTCGTCCCGGCCCGCTCCGCCTCCGTCTCAATAGTTGACAGGGTCTTTACAAGGATCGGCGCCTCGGACGACCTCTCCGGGGGCAAGTCCACCTTCATGGTGGAGATGAGCGAGGTCTCCGAGATACTCAAAAACGCCACATCCCGGAGCCTCATAATCCTTGACGAGATAGGCCGGGGCACCTCCACCTACGACGGCATGGCCATAGCCAGGGCTGTGGCGGAGTACTGCGCCGACAAACGGAGGCTCGGGGCCAAGACCATGTTCGCCACCCACTACCACGAGCTCACGGAGCTGGAGAGCGAGGTCCCCGGCGTCAAGAATTACAACATCTCCGCCAAGAAACGGGGCAACGACATAATCTTCCTGCGGAAGATAGTCCCCGGCGGCGCGGACGACAGTTACGGCATAGAGGTGGCGCACTTAGCCGGTGTGCCGGAGAACGTCATCCGCCGGGCAAAGACCATCCTCCGGGGCCTCGTGGCCACGGCCGGCGCCGCCGCGCCCTCCGCCGCGCCGGAGGACGCCCGGGAGCAGGTCTCCATGGACGCGGTGCGGGGCGACGAGGTGACGGAGCTCCTGCGCTCCACGGACCTCAACACCATGACGCCCCTGGAGGCCCTGAATCTCCTTTTTGAACTAAAGAAGAAGGTATCCGAATGAAAAAGCAATCGTTTCTCCACCCCATGAACAAGACTGAGGCCGTCGTCGGCTGGATATACGTCTTTGTCCACTCCTTCGCCATGGTGTACATACTGGCGGCCATGAACACGTACCTATTCCCCATGTTTGGGTTCCAGCTAAATGAGATCGTCTTCAACTTCGTCTGGTACTTCGTGGGGTTCATATTCCTGCTCATATTCCTCTTTCACTTCCTGCGGGAGTCCTTCGCGGACCTCTGGGGGAACCTCCTCAACACCCTGGTGGCGGTGATGTTGGGGTACGTGGCGAACGTGCTCCTCTCCAGCGTTGTCAGTCTCGTGCTCAGCGGGTTCCTCTCCGACCTCACGAACCCCAACCAGGCGGCGGTGGAGGCGGTGACGAAACTAAACCCCAACTCCATGGTGGCCACAGCCGTACTCCTCGCGCCGGTGGTGGAGGAGACGCTATTTAGGGGCGTCGTCTTCGGGACCATCCGCCGCAAGAGCGCGTTTTTGGCCTACGTTGTCTCCTGTCTCCTCTTCTCCTTCTACCACCTGTGGCAGGAGCTCATATTCTCCTTCTCGCCGGAGCTTTTGCTCTACATGCTCCAGTACATCCCCGCCGGGATAGTCCTCGCCTGGTGCTACAGCTACTCCCGGAACATCTGGGGGCCGGTGTTCCTCCACATGATGATAAACTTCATCTCAATAAAAGTGACTATCGGCTAAAAATGGCCGCGGTGTGACATTTTAATACTTTCCTCTTGCGTTTCTCCCGCCAATGAACTAAAATGAACTGGGCACAGACCCGCATAAGATACGGAAGGCGGAAAACTCCTCATGATTTCTTGGCTCACTCAAACTACGTTGGGTAAGCTTTTCGCGACCTTTTTCATCTCCATGGTGCCGGTGATAGAGCTCCGGGCGGGGCTCCCCTACGGCATCGCCCTGGGCCTTGACTACCCGCTGGCCCTGGCGGCGGCAATAGTCGGCAACTTCCTGCCGGTGCCGTTCATTATAGTGTTCATTGGCCGGGTCTTCTCGGTTATCCGCGCAAAGCTCCCGAAACTCGACGGATTCGTGACGCGCCTCGAGCGCAAGGCCCACTTGAAGGGCCGGCTCGTCCAGCGCTACAGCACCATTGGCCTGTGCCTCCTGGTGGCCGTCCCCCTCCCCGGCACCGGCGCCTGGACAGGTGCGCTGGTGGCGGCGGTGCTGGACATCCCACCCCGCCGCGCCGCCCCCGCCATCCTCTTAGGGCTCTTCATCGCCGCCGCCATAATGAGCGCCGTCACATTTGGAGTCATCCACCTCATATAAAAACTACGGGCCGCGGAGCAAAACCGCGGCCCTTGGTGTATCTATTTTTTAGATTATTCTATCCTTAAAATATCCCTCCGCGCAGTAGAGCGCCCCCAGGGGGTTGTGGGCGAGGACCCGGTCCTTCACGGCGATGGTGGTGACCAGGGCCTCGGAGTACTTATAGAACATGGAGTCGTGGCCCACGCAGAGGCCGAGGACTATATTGAGCTCCGTGTGCTCGCGGTTTAAGAGCATCGCCTGGGCGATGGGGTTGCACATGGGCTCAAAATTACCGGGGTGTACCTTGTGCTCCTCCGGGATGCCGCAGATGGTCTTGTCGACGCCCCCGGTCTTACATATTACCGACACCACGTTGAGTCCCGCCCGGCGGAGGACCCCCGCCAGGACCTTCGCCTCCCGGCTGAGACCCCGGCAGAAGGCGAGGCCCACTTTACTATAGCCCATGCGGCGGCAGAGCTCCACCGTCTCCCGGACCCTCGGCCACTGGCAGTACCCCAGGGCCTCTATCTCCGAGGCGGTTATGTAAAAGTCCCGGTTCTCGGGGATATCGTACTCCCCCAGTGCCGCCTCCATGAGCTCCGTCTCCCGCATGGGGCAGTTCGCGGGGAGGCTTTCGGGGTCCCGCACACCGCAGGCCCGGACGGCGCAGTCAGCGCATGTGTACATCTTAACTCCTCCGTTAAAGCGGCACACGGGTATGGGCCCATGTGCCGCTCTTTTCATTTTGTCACTTTATAAAGCTGACGTGCTTGCAGATCTCCTCCACGGCGGCGTCCTTCTTCTTATTGAAGACCACCTTGTTCTCCTCGAACATGTTGCGGCCCTGGGCGTCGATGGAGACGATGAGGGGGCCGAACTCGTGGACCTTGCAGCACCAGAGGGTCTCGGGCATGCCCAGCTCATCCCAGTGGTGCTCGGCTATCCGCTCCACCTCCGTGGCGGCCACGACGGCGCAGCCGGCGGGGAACACGCAGTGGATGGCGCCGAATTCACGGCAGGCCCGCTCGGTGTTGGGGCCCATGCCGCCCTTGCCCACGATTACGCGGACACCCGTGGCCTTGGTGAACTCGTACTCGAACTTCTCCATTCTCATGGAGGTGGTGGGGCCGACGGACACCATCTCGTAGGCGTCCTCCTCACCGGGGATAGGCCGGACTATGGGGCCGGCGTGGAAGATGGCCTTGCCGCGGATGTCGTAAGGGAGCTCCCGGCCGCCCTCCACGAGGCGGCGGTGGGCCACGTCGCGGCAGGTCATGAGGTCGCCGTCCAGCCAGACGATGTCGCCGATCTTGATGTCGGCCAGGTCCTCTGCGGTGATCGGAGTCACCAGTACCTTTTTGTTATCACGAATTTCTACCATTACAGCTGCACCCCCGAATGTGTTGTTACAGTGGCGTTAAGGTCCTTGTCGAATATCACGTGGCCGCGGCGGTGGGACCAGCAGCCCACGTTCACGGCTACGCCGATGGTGGAGGGATGACGGGCGGTGTTCTCGATATGTACGCCCATGACGGAGAAGTTGCCGCTCATGCCCTGGGGGCCGAGCCCGATGGCGTTGATGCCGTCCTCAAGGAGTTTCTCCATGGCGGCAGCCCGCTCGTTGGGGTTGTGGCTTCCGAGAGGCCGCATGAGGGCCTTCTTGGAGAGAAGAGCCGCAGTCTCAACGCTGGTGGCCACGCCCACGCCCACGAGAAGCGGGGGGCAGGCGTTGAGGCCGTAACTTGTCATCTGGTCCATGACGAACTGGGTGACACCCTCGTAGCCCGCGCCGGGCATGAGGACCATGGCCTTGCCGGGGAGCGTGCATCCGCCGCCGGCCATGTAGGCGTAGATCTCGCAGTGGTCGTCG
>CANQYW010000019.1 GCA_947628185.1 uncultured Oscillospiraceae bacterium | reverse complement strand
CGCCCGGGATAACGGCATACCCGTCTTTGAGAGGGCGGAGGCCTGGGGCTGCCTCATGCGCAAGTATAAGAACGCCCTGTGCATCTCCGGTACCCACGGGAAGACCACCACCACCTCCATGTGTACCCACATCCTCATGGCCGCCGGCGCCGATCCCACGGTGATGATCGGCGGGACTCTGCCGCTCCTCCACGCCGGCCACCGGGTGGGGCGCGGGGAGACGATAGTGCTGGAGTCCTGCGAGTACTATAACTCGTTCCTGAGTTTCTTCCCCACCATCGCCGTCATACTGGATATAGAGGCGGATCACCTCGACTTTTTCAAGGACCTGGAGGACGTTAAGAGCTCCTTTAGGAAGTTCGCCCTGCTGGTGCCCAGTTACACCGGGTGCGTCATAGCGAACCTGGACGATCAGAACACCATGGACGCCATAAGCGGCATACGCCGCCGGGTGGTGACGTTCGGTTTCTCCAAGGACGCGGACATCCGGGCGGTGAACCTGGATATGCGGGGCGACGGCAGCGAGTTCGACGTCTACTATAAGATGAAGGTCTACAGCCACGCGCGGCTCCACGTCCCCGGCGTGCACAACGTGAAGAACGCCCTGGCGGCGGCGGCCTCGGCCATAGAGCTGGGTCTCCCGGGGGAGGCCGTATCAAAGGGCCTTGATAACTTCAGCGGCGCCGGGCGCAGATTTGAGTTTAAGGGTACCCTCAACGGCGCCAAGGTCTACGACGACTACGCCCACCACCCCGGCGAGATCCACGCGCTCATGGAGGCGGTGCGCGGCACCGGCTGCGAGAGGGTGGTAATGGCCTTCCAGCCCCACACCTACACCCGCACGAAGGCCCTCTTTGACGACTTCGTCCGGGAGCTCTCCCGGGCGGACAGGGTGTATCTCTCGGAGATATACTCCGCGAGGGAGCGGGACACCATCGGCATATCCTCAAGGGATCTGGCGGCGAAGATACCCGGCAGTACCTTCTGCGCCACATTTGAGGAGCTGGAGGGAAAGCTCCGGGAGGAGGCCCGCCCCGGGGATGTGATCCTCACAGTGGGCGCCGGTGACATCTATAAAGTCGGCGAGGCAATAGTCGAGAAGTGACCCCCGGAAGGGAATAAATATCGAGAAATATTATGAGTATCATAAAAAACGAGATCCCCATCCTCGAATATGACCCGGATCCGCTTGCCGTTATCATGCTTATGCAGGCCCCGGTGGGCGCGCCCGCCGCCGCTCAGATATTGGATTGGCTCATCGCCTACGGCGTCCGGGAGATCGTCAGCTGCGGCTCCTGCGGGGTGCGGTCTGGGGTGAGATACTATATACGGCTGACACCCTCGCGAACGCGGAACACTACGATGAGCGCAACTGGGGCGAAGGTTCCTCGGCCTACGCGCTGGAACTTTGCATCGAGGCAGTTCTCGAAATATAACGGCGATAGGTGGAGATTATCCACCCCGCGCCGGACCGGCGGCATGTACGCTGATAGCAGCAGGAGGGCTTACTCTGAATTCCGCGGAATTCAGAATAAGCCCTCCGCACGTATCCCCTTTAGTTATTCAGCCGATATCATGTAGTAGTAGACGGGCTGGCCGCCGGAGATGAGCTGGACGTCCGCCTCCGGGAAGGCATTAATAAGCCGCTCCTCCACCTCCGAGGCGTCGGCCTCGGAGACGTCCTCGCCGTAGAAGATGGTCAGGACCTCCGGGTCAAAGTCCCGTATGGAGCCGCAGATGGCGTCGATGAGCTCCTCGAAGGAGGCGGTGTTCGCCACGAGACTGCTCTCCAGGAGCGCCAGATACTCACCGGCCTTTATGGCCGCGCCGTCGAACTCCGAGTCCCTGGCCGCGTATGTCACAAGGGTGGTGTGGACGGTGCGGCAGGCGTCGGTCATGGAGTTCGTGAGGTCGTCGGGCTCCATGTCGCCGTCAAAGCAGACCATGGCGGATATGCCCTGGGGGACGGTCTTGGAGGGGATCACCACCACGTCCTTCTCCGTGAGCCGGTCGCACTGCTGGGCGGCCATTATGATGTTCTTGTTGTTGGGGAGGACGAATACCACCTCGGCGGGTACGGAGTCCACGGCCTTTAATATGTCCTCAGTGGAGGGGTTCATTGTCTGCCCCCCGGTGACAAGGGCGTCAACGCCCAGGTTTATAAAGACGTCCTCCATGCCCTTCCCGGCGCAGACGGCGACGACGCCGTAGCGTTTCTCCGGGGCGGCGGGACCGGCGGGGGCGCTGCCCATGGCCTCCAGCTCCGCCTCCACGGCCTCCAAGTCGTCGGTGGACTGGGCCTTGCGTCCGGCGGCCAGGTCGTCCCGCTGTGTCACCATGTTCTCGATCTTTGCAAGCTCCAGCACCCCGTACTGCTGAGCGGCGTTCAGGGCGTCGCCGGGGGTGTTGGTGTGGACGTGTACCTTGAAGGCCTCGTCGTCCTCGCCGATGACGAGGCTGTCGCCTATGGAACTGAGGTATTCCCTGAAGGGGGTGAGGTCCAGGTCCGGGTCGGACTTCCTGACGATGAAGACCGTGTCAAAGGCGAAGGTTATCTCCTCCTCGCCCATGGAGGTGAAGTCCGCCTTGGGCTCTTCTTCCTCCGTGACAACAAGCTCCACGGGCGAACCCTGGAGCGCGGAGAGCATACCCCGCAGGATATAGAGATAGCCCTTGCCGCCGGCGTCCACCACGCCGGCCTTCTTGAGCACCGGGTTCTGGTCGATGGTGTGCGCCAGAGCCTCGTCCCCGGCGCTGAGCATGAAGGCGAACATCTCCTCCAGGTCGCCGCCGCCGTCGGCGTACTCCACCGCCGCGTCGGCGGAGAGCCGGGAGACGGTGAGGATTGTGCCCTCCGTGGGGCGCATGACGGCCTTGTAGGCCACGTTCACGCCCTCCCGCATGGCCCGGGCCAGCTCCTGGCAGGTGACTGTCGCCTTGCCCTTGAGGGACTTGCCAATGCCCCGGAACAGGAGGGAGAGTATAACGCCAGAGTTGCCCCTGGCGCCCCGCAGCAGGGCGCTGGCAACGGCGTCCGCGCAGGCGGTGACGGTCCCGTACTCGCCGGAGTTCAGGGACGAGACGCCGGAATTTAGCGTGAGACTCATATTCGTGCCGGTGTCGCCGTCCGGCACGGGGAAAACGTTAAGCTCGTTTATCTGCTGTTTGTTGCGCTCCAAGAGGGCCGCTCCGCTTATGACCATACTCTTGAAGAGCGCGGCATCGATCGAATGTACCAAAATTAACTCCTCCGTCAATCAAGGCTAATGGAGTCCACAAACACGTCAACGCTCCTCACGTCCACGCCGGTGGCATCGGTGACCTTGTATTTTACCTCGCTCATTATGCTGCCGCAGAGCACCGGGATATTGACGCCCTGGTCCACGATTATGTGGAGCTCTATAATGACGTAGTCCTCGCCGTAACCTATGTGTACGCCCTTGCCCATGGCCTCGGGCTTGAGAAGATGGACAAGTCCGTCGGATACAGAGCGCATCGCCATGCCCTTGACGCCAAAGCAGCTTGTGGCGGCGTCACCAACAAGTGTGGTGAAGACGTCGGAGGAGATGGTAATGACCCCTCGGCTCGTTTTCAGCTTGACCATATATACACCCCTTCACGTAAAAATCAGGCTTATTATAATACAAAACCTTAATAATCACAAGATATAATTTAAAACAAACCCGCCTCGCTCTCAAAAACTATTGAATTATCCAGAACGATAGTGTAAAATAATACGGAAATGACTCTTGGGAGGTCAAAGTGATGAAAAATAAAAATCTCGCCGCGCTTATTTCCGCCCTCGTCTGCCTCGCCGCGTTCGTCGCGGCTGTAATAATCTTCCAGCGGCAGATAGCGGAGGGTTTCGCGGCGCTGAAGGGATGGCTCCGTGAGCGCCGTGAGGCCCGGAGCACTGAGACCCAGTTCACCCCGGAGGAGATCGAGGTGTTCGCGGACATTTAAACCCCGTGCGCGTTAATTTGTCCAAAAAAGACTTTGGGCCCGGTGAGCGTCACCGGACCCAATTTATTTTTGCCATTGGCCACACTCAGCCGTTGGCCTTCAGATACTCCCGGGCTTTCAGGACGGCAATCACCGTCTTCGCGTCGGTGAGCTCGCCGCGCATGACCATGCCGTGGAGCTCCTCCAAGGGGATGTACTCCACGTCCAGAAATTCATCCTCGTCAAGGTGCGCCTTGCCCGGGACGAGGTCGAGGGCGAGGTAGACGTACAGCACCTCCGCGCAGTAGCCCGGGGAGGGGAGTATGGAGCCTAAGGATATGAACCGCTCCGCCGAGAGGCCCGTCTCCTCCGAGAGCTCCCTCACGGCGCACTCCAGCGGGTCCTCGCCCAGCTCCAACTTGCCGGCGGGGATCTCCATGACCTCCTGCTTTATGGGGTAGCGGTACTGACGCACCATGGGCACGCGGCCCTGGGAGTCCAGCGCCAGGACGCCGACGCCGCCGTGGTGCTCCACCACCTCCCGGAGCGCCCGGTGGCCGCTCTGGACCTCCACCTCGTCCCGGAGGACCCGGATGATGCTGCCGCGGTAGATCTCCTCGCTTTTTAGCGTCTTCTCGTAAAATGCCATGTGAACCCCGCCTTTCTTTTTCTACATTATACTACCTGGGACTATGTATGTCAAAGGAAATAGAGCACCGTTATTATGACATACCCCAAAATGGCGGGAAATAAGGGGTTGAGAGCTTTGCACCACAATTTGACCACTTAAAATGCGTCAAAATGACGAGACATTTTCGGCGGTGTACACAAATTAGGACGTCAAAAAATGTGAAATTTGGCAAGACGGGCCGTATATTTTTGACGCCGAAGGGAGTATAATCCTATCGAAGTCCGAAGAAAGGAGTGATTGGTGATGCGTAGACCCTCATCAGTAAGCGCCAAGGAACGTGATCTCAGGATACTCCGCAGGAAGGATATCCCCGGCGAGTATGTTGAGCAGATCAACATCATCTTCTGTCAGGACTGCGAGCGGCCAATGGCCCTCGTACTCAGGACCGGCCTCGCTGTTAAGTGAGGCGTGAGGTCAGCTTGACGCGACCATTACGAGAGTAATCCCGTTCACATAGGCGAGAAATTCTCAAATGGCAACTATTAGGCTGCTGTGGCGGCCGAAAAAGCGGCTTTGGGCCCCGGTCTCTCGACCGGGGCCCGAAACTTACTTATTTGGCAAACGCTTACGATTTATTCGACTTCAGCGCCTTCATTCTGAGGGAGTGGTCGAGGATGCTCTTTCTTATGCGCAGGCTGTGGGGGGTGACCTCTAAGAGCTCGTCGTCCGCCAGGAACTCCAGGCACTGCTCCAGGCTCATTATCCTCGGGGGGACGAGGCGCAGGGCCTCGTCGGAGCCGGCGGCCCGCATATTTGTGAGCTGTTTGCGCTTGCAGACGTTCACGGTTATGTCCTCGGCCTTGGGGGTCTCGCCCACCACCATGCCGCCGTAGACCGGCACGCCGGGGGAGACGAACATGACGCCCCTGTCCTGGACGCCGAATATGCCGTAGGCCACGGCCTCGCCGGTCTCGGAGGCCACGAGGGACCCGGTGCTCCTGCGGGAGACCTCGCCCCGGTACTTCTCGTACTTCTCAAATACTGAGCTCATTATGCCCTCGCCACGGGTGTCGGTGAGGAACTCGTTCCTGTAGCCGAAGAGGCCCCTGGAGGGGACGAAGAACGTCATCTTCATGCGGCTGCCCACGGGCGTCATCTCCACGAACTCGCCCCGGCGGGAGGAGAGTTTTTCGATGACGGCCCCCACGGAGTCCTCCGGCACGTCCACCACGACGCGCTCGATGGGCTCGCAGCGCTCGCCGTCGATCTCCCGCATCAGCACGCGGGGTGGGGAGACGGCGAACTCGTAGTTCTCCCGGCGCATTGTCTCGATGAGTATGCTGAGGTGCATCTCACCCCGGCCCGCCACGTTGAAACTGTGGTCGGAGCCCTCCACCTCGGAGACCCTGAGGGAGACGTCCTTCATTGTCTCCCGGAATAGCCTGTCACGGAGCTGACGGGAGGTGACGTACTTGCCGTCGCGCCCGGCGAAGGGGGAGTCATTGACGGAGAAGGTCATCTCCATGGTGGGGGCGGAGATCTTCACAAAAGGCAGGGCCTCCGGCGCCTCCGGGGCGCAGATGGTGTCCCCGATGGAGATGTCCGGTATGCCGGAGAGGGCGATTATATTTCCCGCGGAGGAGGATGTGACGGGCACGCGGCTGAGTCCGGAGAACTCATATAGGCTCACGGCCTTGGCCTTCTTGGGGGCGTAGTCGCCGTGGTAGTTCGTCACCACCAGCTCCTGATTCTGCCTTATGACGCCCCGCTCGATGCGGCCAATGGCTATGCGGCCCACGTAGTCGTTGTAGTCGAGGGAGGAGACAAGCATCTGGAGGGGGGCCTCGTCGTCGGCCTCCGGGGCGGGGATGTAGTTCACTATGGTGTCGAAAAGGGGCTTGAGGTCCGTGCCGGGGATGTCCGGCGAGAAACTCGCCGTCCCGCGGCGGCCGGAACAGAAGAGCATGGGGGAGTCTATCTGTTCGTCGGTGCAGCCCAGCTCGATGAGCAGTTCAAGTATCTCGTCCACCACCTCCAGCATACGCTGGTCGGGGCGGTCGATCTTGTTGAGCACCACTATGACCCTGTGGCCCAGCTCCAGCGCCTTTGAGAGCACGAACCTGGTCTGGGGCATGGGGCCCTCGGCGGCGTCCACGAGGAGTATGACGCCGTTCACCATCTTTAGGATCCGCTCCACCTCGCCGCCGAAGTCCGCGTGGCCCGGGGTGTCCACGATGTTGATCTTGATGTCGCCGTACTGCACGGCGGTGTTCTTCGCAAGTATCGTTATGCCGCGCTCCCGCTCCAGGTCGTTGGAGTCCAGCACCCGCTCCTGCACAGCCTGATTCTCCCGGAAGACGCCGGACTGCTTTAGCATCTCGTCAACGAGGGTCGTCTTGCCGTGGTCAACGTGGGCGATTATCGCCACGTTCCTTATCTTCTTTTCCAAGGGTGAAACACTCACTTTCAAATAAGCACTAACCGAATCATTATACACACCTCCATGTCAAATTTCAATTACTTTCATGAAAAAATCAGAAAATTTATGGGAGTTGATTTTTCGCCTGTGAAGTCTTATTATATTGCCATACACGGTAGGAGGTGAGGATATGCGGTGCGAAAACTGCGGCGGGGAGATAGGGAAACCGGGGAAGTTCTGCCCCTTCTGCGGCGAGCGCCTTGAGACCCGCCGGAGGCGTGGACGGCGCGGGGCTGCGCTTTTACTTATCCTCGTCCTCTGCGCGGTGCTGGCCGCGGCGGCGCTCAGCCGCCGGACGCCGGAGGAGACGTTCCTCCACCTCCAGGGGGAGCTCCTACTGAGGGCCCTCTCGCCCTTCGGGCCGGACCAGCCCGGCGCGGACGTGAAACTCACCGCCGAGACCGACAACGCCATCATAAACCGCCTCCTCCGGGGGAGCGGCGTCACACTGAAGGCGAGGTCCGGCGAGGATGGACTTTTGGTCAACGCAAATATCGGCGTCCTGGGCAGCACGGTGCTGACCGGCGCCGCCACGCTCTCTGAGGGGACCGCCGGGTTCTACATGCCGGAGGTCCGGGACGTCTACTACACGGTGAACCTCGACGATGGCGGCGAGGGGTCCCTGACCCCCGGCGGACTCGAGAGGATACTCGCCCTGCCGGAGAAGCTTGTGAGGCCCGGAAACGTCACGGTGGAGCGGGGCGCGGAGATCGAACTTCCCGGCGGGGAGGCAAGGTGCGATATTTACGTCCTCCGTCCCGCCGCCATGGACATGGAAGAGTTTATTCGGGAGCTGGGGGTCATTTTGGGGGAGCCGGGGCTCAGGACTGCGGCGCCGGCTCTCGGCGGGTACCTTGAGGGGGCGGGGTTCACCTGGAGTCTCGCCGTCTCGGGAGGAGATGTGAAGATGGTGAAGTTTTACTTATCAATGCCTGAGGGCGGGGAGATGTCATTGACAGTGTACCCGGAGGAAAATGGGTGCCAAGTTGCGCTCAATGTCCCCAGGGACTATCTCGCCGGCCTCTGCGGGGAGGTCACGGTGACGCTTGAGCGCGGCGAGTGCACGGCGGAGTACCCGGAGGCGGGGGAGACGGTGGACCTATCCGCCCTCCCGGAGGAGGAGCGGCGGGAGCTCATATCCGAGCTCTCAGACACGCTGGAGCGGGAGCTCATAGATAACGTTGCGGACTCCCTGGGGCTCCTGGGCCTTCTTTTTGCCCATGGCGCGTGAGGGGGAGAGCCTCCTGACCCTCCGGGAGGTCACGAAGAGCTACGGCGGCGTGAGGGTGCTGGGGCCGGTGACATTGGATGTGCGGCCCGGTGAGATACTGGGCGTCCGGGGCCGGAACGGCGCGGGGAAGAGCACACTCTTGGCCCTGATGGCGGGTGTGCTGCGGCCTGACTCCGGCGTCAGGACCGCCGCGCCGGGGCTGGAGGTGAGCTACCTCCCCCAGGAGACGACGCTCTACGGGGAGCTGACGGGCCTTGAGAATCTTCGTTTCTGGGGCATAGCCCAGGGGCTCGACAGGAACGCCCGGCGGGCCAGGAGCCGCTGGCTCCTTGAGAACCTGGGCCTTGCGGACGCGGGGACGAAACGGGTGCTGGCCTACTCCGGCGGCATGAGGCGGCGGCTCGATCTCGCCACGGCCCTCATGGGCACGCCGGACCTCCTGCTCCTTGACGAGCCCACGGCGGGGGCGGACGGGGAGTCCGCGGCGCTCATGCTGAGGCTCATCGAACACTTCCGGGACCGGGGCGTGGGTGTCGTGCTCATAAGCCACCGGGCGGGGGAGCTGGAGAGCGTCTCCGACCGGACCCTGACGCTGGAACAGGGGCTGGTGGTGGGATGAGGAGCTTTCTCGCGCTCATCTATAAGGACCTCAGGCTCACCCTCAGGGGGGTGGGCCTCGCGGCGCTGGTGCTGACGCTCCTGCTGGCCCCGGCGCTGACGCTCCTCACCGGGGAGCTTGGCGAGGGCCAGCTACTGCGGCCCTTCCCCATAGCGCTGCGGGACGAGGACGGGACCGTCATGTCCCGGTCCCTCCTGACGCAGCTTAAAAATGTGGAGCTTTTCTCCGAGGTGCGCCTCTTGGAGCCGGGGGAGAGCGACGATGAGGCCATAAAGGGCGGCGCCGCCGCCGTTGTCACGATACCCCATGACTTCTTCTACGACGTCTACTCCATGGAGGACTGCCCCGTGGGCGTGACGCTCAACACCTCCATGGAGCTGGAGAGCGCCGTGTTCGAGAGCGTATTTAAGTCCGTGATGGGGATTATCGCGGCGAACCACTCGTCCGTCATCGGGGCCTACACCTTCGCCTACGGGGAGCTGACGCCGGAGCTCACCCGCGAGATGTACGCCCGGGGCGGGGAACAACTGCTGATTGACGCCTTGGGCCGCCAGAGGGTCTTCGCCTCCGTGGGGAGCGGAAACCTCGCCGCCGGGGCTCTGAGCCGCCGCCTCGCCGCCACTGTGCTGGCGGTGAGCGCCATGTTCTTCGCTCTCTCCGCCGCCTCCACCCTCCCGGAGGAGCGGCGGCGGGGCATCCTGCCGCGCCTTAGGGGTTCGGGCCTCGGCGGTGTGGGGGTGCTCACCTCAAAATTCGTGACGGCCCTCATCCTGACTCTCCCCTCCGCCGTCCTTGTATGGGCGGTCAGCGGCCTCGGCTTTCTCTATGTGCTGGCGGCGGACGCGGCGCTCACCTTCTGCGCCTTCGGGCTCATGGCGGCGCTCTCGCTCCTATTCCCCACCGGGGGACGGGCCAGGGCGGCGGGGAACCTCCTCATGCTCCTCTCCCTGGCGCTGGGGGGCACGCTCTGGGCCGGGGGCGCCCTGGGGACTACTCTGAGTAGGTGGACCCTGCCGGGCCTCGCCTCCCTGGCCCTTGAGTGCGGGGCGGCGGGACTTGAAATTCGGGAGCTGGCGGAGCTGCTGTGGCCCCTGCCGGCCATTGGGGTCGCGGGGTTTATACTCGCGCTCATGTTCCTGCGCCCTGGGAGGTCCGGCGGGCCGTCGGCGAGGGGAGGATCGTCCGGCGGGAGCGCCGGGGCGGCGTCCAAGTCCCACGGACACCGGCTCCTGGGACTCACTCTCATGAAACTTAGAATATACTCCGGCGGGTACGCACTGCTCATAGCCGCGGCGGCGGTGTCGCTCCTCTGCGGCCTCGCCGCCTCCCCGGCGGGGGAGGGGACGGAGAGCTTGCGCCTCGGAATATGCGACCTCGACGGCACCTGGGCGTCTGCCCGGCTTGCGGAGGAACTTTCCACCCTCGGCGGCGTCGAGACTATTCCCATGGATCTCCGCGAGGGAGAGAGGGCCGCGCTCACCGGGGAGATCGAGGGGCTCCTCACCATCGGCGAGGGGTACGGTGCGGTGGTGGCCTCGGAGGAGGACGTGCCCCTCACCTACACCCCCTCCGCCCGGGGATGGAGCTCCGGCGGCGCACGGGAGATCATCGCGGGGGCCGTCATGGCGGACATCCGAGCCGCTGCCGCTCCCGGCGTGGCCGGGGAGCTACTGGGGCGGGAGCTCACGGAGGCTGAGACGGAGGAGCTATACCGCCTCATCGACATAGCCTCCGGGGACCTGCCGCCGCTCTATGAGATATCATACGCCGGGGGCGGCGGGAGGCCCGCGCCCTTCGAGCCGGAGCCTGCTGGGGCGGCGGCCCTCGCGGCGATGCTGACGCTCTTCACCGCCGCCGCCCGGGTGACGGCCCCGGAGTGCCGGGGGGCCGAGCGGCGCCTCGCGGCCCTCCCCAGGGGCAAAAGTTTATCCCGGGGGAGCGACGCCCTGGCGCTATTTTGTCTCGCCCTTGCGGTGATGGCGCCGGCCATGCTGGGGGCGGGGGAGGTGAGTCCCGGGGCGCTCATCTCCGGGGCCCTCACCTTCTCGGCGCTGGCGCGGCTCGTGGCGGCCCTCGGCGGCGGGGAGGGGCGGGTGGAGGCCCTGGCCCCGCTGGCGGCGGTGCTCATAGCCCTCACCGGCGGGTGTTTCCTGGACATCTCCGACCTCTCCGGGCCCCTGCGGCTCCTGACCCTCGTCTCCCCGGCGGGACTATTCCTGAGGAGTGTTGAGAGTTCCATCTGGGCGCTGCCGCTCCTCATAGAGGGCGCCCTCCTCACCGCCGTCTCAGAACGACGCTTCATAAATTGAAATACACGGCGTATTATACGTGATCTCTTGCTTTTTATGAAAATCTCTGTTGTATTATAATAAAAAGGTGGTGATTCCGATGGGCCCGATCATGCGGCGCGGCCAACTGAGTTCCCAGTCAACTGTCGGCTATTCCATAACGGAGGTAATTCTTCGTGAGTAGGACCCATATTATGTCCATTATGAAAAAGACAGACACTCCACTAATTTGATAACCGAAAAAATATCGCCCGCGCGCCGAGAATCGGCGCGCGGGCGGTCTTATTTTAGAGGTGGTCATTCCTCCGCGTTTACGGATATTGAGAGCTCCTGGAGCTGTTTTTCCGTGACGGCGGAGGGGGCGCCCATCATGACGTCCTGGGCGTTCTTGTTCATGGGGAAGGGGATGACCTCCCTGATGGTCTCGGCGCCGGTGAGGAGCATCACCATGCGGTCGACGCCGGGGGCTATGCCGGCGTGGGGGGGCGCGCCGTAGCAGAAGGCGTTGTACATGGCGGGGAACTTGGACTTCACGTCCTCCTCCCCGAGGCGCACAAGCTTAAATGCCTCTATCATTATCTCCGGGTCGTGATTCCGCACAGCGCCGGAGGAGAGCTCGACGCCGTTGCACACAAGGTCGTACTGGAAGGCCGTGATGGAGAGGGGGTCAACCTCCCCCGCGGCGGCCTTCTTCAGCACCTCAAGTCCGCCGTTGGGCATGGAGAAGGGATTGTGGCAGAACTCCAGCTCCCCGGACTCCTCGCCGATCTCGTACATGGGGAAGTCCACGATCCAGCAAAACTCGTACCTCTCCCTGTCCATGTGCTTGGGGCAGAGCGCGCCAAGCTTTGAGCGCAGGACGCCGGCGGTCTTCTGGGCCTCCAGGAGGTTCCCGGCGGCGAGGCCCACGAAAGTCCCGGGGGTGAGGCCCAGGGCCTCTATGACCTGCTCCTTTATGGGCTGGAGGAACTTCGCTATGCCGCCAGCTATCTCGCCGTGCTCGTCCAGACGGAACCAGTAGACCTTCTCACCGGCCTGGACCTCCACGTCGGCGCAGAGGCGGTCTATCTGCTTGCGGGTACACTCAAAGCCGGTCACCGCCACAGCCTTTATCTTCTTGCCCTCAAAGGGGGCGAAACCGCAGCCGGAGAGGAGCTCCGTGACGTCCTGGAGGGTGAGGTCTATCCTGAGGTCGGGCTTATCTGAGCCGTAGGTGTCCATGGCCTCGAGGTAGGGTATGCGCCGGAAGGGCGCCTCGGAGGCCACGTTATATGTGCCGTATTTTGCGAAGATGGGCGGCAGTACCCGCTCCAGCACGGCAAAAACGTCGTCCTGGTCCGCGAAGGCCATCTCCATATCGAGCTGGTAGAACTCGCCGGGGGACCTGTCGCCCCGGGCGTCCTCGTCCCTGAAACATGGTGCGATCTGGAAGTAGCGGTCGAAACCTGAGGTCATGAGGAGCTGTTTAAACTGCTGGGGGGCCTGGGGCAGGGCGTAGAACTTCCCCGGGTGCTTGCGGGCGGGGACAAGGTAGTCCCTGGCGCCCTCGGGGCTGGAGGCGGTGAGTATGGGGGTGGTTATCTCCAGAAAACCCTCCGCCATCATGGCCGCCCGGAGGGCCGCCACCACGTTGCACCGCAGGACGATGTTCTTCTTTACCTCGGGGTTGCGGAGGTCGAGATAGCGGTACTTGAGCCGCAGGGACTCGTCGGCCTCCTTGGAGCGGTTTATCTGGAAGGGCAGCTCGTTGTAGCGGCAGCGGCCCAGGACCTCTATCCTCTCCGGGACCACCTCCACCTCGCCGGTGGGGATGTTCTTGTTCTTGCTGCTGCGCTCCCGGACTTTGCCCTCAATGGCTATGGTGGACTCCTTGTTGAGGGAGCGGACCAGGGCAATCAGCTCCTCGTCCTCCACCACCGCCTGGGTGATGCCGTAAAAATCCCGGAGCACCAGGAAGACGAGATTCGCGCTGACCTCCCGGGTGTTCTCCATCCATCCCACGAGGCGGACGGTCTCCCCGGCGTTTCCTATGCGGAGTTCCCCGCAGTTGTGGGTGCGTGACTGAGTCATTTTTGTCATCTCCATTTTTATTTAAGACATTTATTGTGCCAGTTTAAACTGTATCATCTTTGTCCTCCGGGGCCAGGAGCTCTAAGAGGAGCTGGAGGACGCGGCCGTCGAGCTCGGATTTGTCATTCGTCGTGACCTCGTACTCATCCTCCCCGGAGAGGAAGAGGGTGCCGTCCACGGAGAGAACCGTCAGGGACCCGGAGGGGCAGGAGAAGTATATCCGCCAGCGGTGTTCCCGCTCCGCCCCGGCGCTGTCCTTGGGGGAGAAGATGGAGCTCACGGTGCGGCCGAAACCCCGGCCGTCAAAGAGCTCGATGAGCTCGTCAAAGCCCTCGTCCTTCTCGCTGATGGTCTCCATGTACTCCTCGATGTCCCCGTCGGAGCGGCGGCGCAGGGAGATGGTGATCTCCTCCACCGAGTCAAAGCTGAAATTGCCGTAACCGTAGCTGGCAGTGGCCACGGGCCGGGCGTAGATGAGCCCCACCACGAGTATGGCGGCGGCGAGAATGAGGGCGATGAGCGCCGCGTGCCGAAGGCTCATGGTCACGCCCCTCTTATGGGCCGGACATTACCGGCCTCGCCGATGGCCGCGAGTATCGCGTCCCCGGCCTCCTCGTATGTGAGGGTGGCCTGCTCGCCGGTGGTCATGTTCTTTATGGACACGGCGCCCTTCGCCACCTCGTCCTCACCCAGGAACGCCACGAAGGGGACGCCCAGCTTGTTTGCGTAGTTCATGCGGGCCTTGAATTTCCTCTTCTCGCTGTATAGCTGGACCCGCACGCCCCGGGCCCGGAGGGCCGTGGCAAGGCTTATAGCCGGGGACATGTCCTCCGTCATGGGCAGCACCAGTATGTCTGCCGGGGCGCAGGGGAAGTCCTCACTTAGGAGCCCGCAGTCCTGGAGCACGAAGAAGAGCCTCGTGAGGCCGATGGATATCCCGACGCCCGGGAGGGATTTATCCGTGTAGTACCCGGCGAGGTTATCGTACCTGCCGCCGGAGCATATGGAGCCGACCTCCGGGTGGTCCGTCATGCACGTCTCGTAGACGGTGCCTGTGTAGTAGTCAAGGCCCCGGGCTATGGTGAGGTCCAGGGCGAAGTGGCTCTCCGGCACGCCGAAGTCCCCAAGGCACCCGGCGACTGTGCGGAGCTCGTCGATGCCGGCGTCCAGGAGGGCGTTCTTGCCCCGGTAACTCTCCAGCGCCGCCAGGACCTCCCCGTTCGTGCCCCGAATGGATATAAAGTCCATGATGGCCTTGACCTGCGCCTGGGAGACGCCGAGATCCGCAAGTAGTGAGCAGACCTTCTCAGTGCCAATTTTATCGAGCTTGTCCACCGTCCTCATTATGTCCCCGGAGAGCTCCCCAAGATCCATGAGCTCATAGAAACCCGTCAGGACCTTCCGGTTATTCACCCGGATGACGAACCGGGCGAGTCCCAGCTCGGTGAAGACCCGGTATATGACGGAGGGGATCTCCGCCTCGTTTAAAATGTCGAGACTGCCGTCGCCCACTATGTCTATGTCGGCCTGGTAGAACTCCCTAAAGCGCCCCCTCTGAGCCCGCTCCCCCCGGTAGACCTTGCCTATCTGGTAGCGCCGGAAGGGGAATGCGAGGCTCCCGTAGTTCATGGCCACGTACTTAGCTAAGGGCACCGTGAGGTCGAACCGCAGCGAGAGGTCGCTGTCGCCCTTCTGAAAGCGGTATATCTGTTTCTCCGTCTCGCCGCCGCCCTTGGCGAGCAAGACCTCGGAGGCCTCAATGGCCGGGGTGTCCAGCGGCGTGAAACCGTAGAGGGAGTATATCCGGCTCACAGTATCTATCATCTTTTGAAAACGCGCCTCGTTCTTTGGGTCCAGCTCCATAAAGCCGGAGAGCGTGCGCGGGGTCATACGTTCCATGGCTGTCTCCTCTGTAACGTTATTTCTTCACAGAAAAGCTCTCGCCCGCCGGGGCGAGAGCCCAAACTATCGCTTAATGTTCTATATCACCGTTTGGGGTTCACGATGTCGCGCCAGTCGAGCATGCCGTCCTTGAGTCCCCGGATGAGCACCTCCGCCGTGGCGACGTTCGTGGCGAAGGGGACGTTCTGCTGGTCGCAGAGCCTGTTTATCTTGTTTACGGAGGCCATTCCCTTGTAGTACGTGGGGTCGGAGAAGAAGATGACGAGATCCAGCTCATTGTAGGCAAGTCTCGCGGCCATCTGCTGGTCGCCGCCCTGGTCACAGGAGAGATAGAGGTCTATCGGCAGACCGGTGGCCTCCATTACAAGTCTGCCGGTGGTGTTGGTTGCGCATATGGAGTGGGCCGAGAGAATGTTGCAGTATGCTATGCAAAATTGTACCATCAATTCCTTCTTCCTATCGTGCGCCATCAATGCAATGTTCAAGATAAGTCACCAGCTTTCTTATTATTTGCGGAAAAAATATATATGACCTCGGCCCGAGATATATCACACAAATTAGAGACGCGCCAGGGGCACTCGCCTCCCGGCGACTCTCGCGGCGATGCGCCGGAATTCGTCGTAGGCGTACCTGGCGCCGTAGATGAGGAGCGGTACCTCCAAGTTGCAGGACATGGCCACGGACTCGTCCTCCGAGACCACCCCTATGAGCCGCGCGCCCACGCCGTCGATGAGGTCGTCCACCGTGCGGTGGGCCCGGTGAAAGAAATGGGGCCTCACCCGGTTCACGATGAGGCGTATGTCCGTGAGTCCCAGCTCCCGCAGAGCCTCCGCCGTGCGCCCGCCGTCCCGGAGGGACGTGCTCTCGCTTGTCACGACGATGAGCGCCGCGTCCGCCGCGCCGGCCGCCAGACGGAAACCGGAGCCGATGCCGGCGGGGGAGTCCAGGAGCACGAAGTCGTACTCCTCCGAGAGGTCCTGTATGAGCTCCCGGAAGGCCGCGCCGTCGATGTCAGAGGGGGAGAGCCCCACAGGGGCCGCGAGGAAAAAGAGTCCCGGTATTTCGGGGTGGCTGAGGATCGCCTCCGAGGCGGCGGCCCGCCCCTCCAAGATGTCCGAGAAGTCCCAGAGGGCCCGGTCGCCGAGACCGAGAACGAGATCGAGATTCCTCAGCGCCACGTCGCAGTCAACGCAGAGCGTCCTGCGGCCGTCTTTCGCCAAAAAGGAACCTATGGCGGCGCAGCAGGTTGTCTTGCCGGTGCCGCCCTTTCCAGAGGTAATCGAAATAACTATGCCCATACATACCTCCATTGAACATTATAGCTGAGGCGGGCCAAGTTTGCAAGGTATGTTTTCGGAATTCTGATGCAAAGTTTGAATATTTTCCGCCATTATTTAGAAATTACCACAAACGATTTGCAAAATCTGTCATATTTCCGCCAAATCGCCATTTTCACTTGATGAGGGAGTAATCGGGTGTCACCGCGAGGGCGCTGGAGTTGGAGGCGAAGTAGGCGTCCATCACGTCGGTGGCGATGGTTATGAGGGAGGAGCCGGAGCCGCCCTTCTCCACCACCACGGCGATGGCAATCTCCGGGTCGTCGGCGGGGGCGTAGCACACGAAGACGCCGTTATTCATGGTGGAGGCGTCGGACTGGACGGTGCCGGTCTTGGCCGCCACGGGGATGGGGTACTTTGAGAGCACCGAGGAGCCGGTGCCTGTGGTGGCCACGGCCCGCATACCCTCCTGGAGGATGGGGATGTAGCCCTGGGGGTCGGAGATGACGTGCTGGACCTTCGGGGCCTCCTCATAGGTTATGGCGGAGTAGTCGTAGCTCGTCACGTCCTTCAGGATGGTAGTCTTGTAGTTCGTGCCGCCGTTGGCAATGGTTGCGGTGTAGTTTGCCATCTGGATGGGTGTGAAGAGGTTGTAGCCCTGGCCAATGGCGGTGAGGATGGTGTCGGCGCTGTACCAGCCGTCGTTCAGCTCCTCCCGCTTGTACTCACGGGTGCCCAGGACGCCGGAGTTCTCGCCGGTCTCTATGCCCGTGGGGGAGCCGAAACCGAACTCCCGGCAGACGGCGGCGATGTCGTCAATGTCCATGCTGTCCGCCACGGTGTAGAAGAAGTAGTTGCAGGAGTTCTCAATCGCCCCCACCACGTCCAGTGGCCCGTGGCCCACGCCGTTTGACTGGTATATCCAGCACTTGGGGCTGAAACCCTGGGCCTCGTACTTGGTGAAGACGCCGGTGTCGTTTATGGTGGTGTAGCGGGAGATGACGCCCTTTCTCAGGGCGGCAAGGGCCGTCACCATCTTGAAGGTGGAGCCCGGGTTGTAGCGCCCGCCGGTGGCCCGGTTGGACATGGGTTTTAGTGGGTCATTGGCGAGGTTTGAGTAGTTCTCAAAGAAGGTGGAGAGGTCGTAGGTGGGGTAGGAGGCCAGCGCCAGCACGTCCCCGTTCCGCACGTCTATGACCGCTATGGCCCCGCCTTCGGCGAGCTCCGGCTCCGCTATGGCGTCCTCACCCTCCGGGAGGATGGGGTTGCCCTCCTCGTCCTTGGGGAGACCCGCGATCTTATCCTGGTACTCCTGCTGCCTGTCCCTGTTCATCTGGGCGATGGTGGAGGCCAGGGCGTTCTCCGCCGCCTGCTGGATGTTTATGTCGATGGTGAGGTACACGTTACTGCCGGCCTGGGCTTCGCTCGTCACCACCCTGTCCACCACGGCCCCGGTCTCGGGGTCGGTGTAGACCGTGACGCGCCCGTCCACCCCGTGGAGGTACTTCTCAAAGGCGGCCTCGGCGCCAACTTTGCCCACGGTGGCGTTCATGGGGTAGCCGAGGGCCGAGTAGATGTTGTCGTACTCGGCCTTGTCCATCTCGCCCACGTACCCCAAAAGGTGCGCGGCGTAGGAGGTGTGGTACTCCCGCTGGGAGCGGGTCTGGATGGTGACGCTGGGGAAGTTCTGCTCGGAGATGAAGGACAGGTACTCCGCCGGGATGTCCTGGGCGAAGACGTAGGTGCTGGTGTTGATTATCGCCCGGATCTCCAGCTCGAAACGTATGCCGATGATCCTCCTGGCCTCCTCGGCGGTGAGGGTGTAGTCTATCTCGTAGTGCTCGCGCATCCAGGATATGAGCTCCGCGGCTGTGATGTCGGGGTTTTCAAGGTCCTCAATGTCCAGGTCGTCCTGGAAGAACTCTAAGTATCCATCAAGGTATATCCGCTGGAGCGTCGTGGGGTCAGCCGCGAACTCAAAGGGCGCGGAGGCCGTGACGGGGAAGGTGTCGATGTACTTCACGCCGTAGTCGGAGGCCGCGGAGATGAGGGAGGCGATTATCTCGTTCTTGTTGGGTTGTTCAAGGAGGGTGTCCCTGTCGATGAGCACGTCGTAGACGGTCCTGTCGGAGGAGAGGAGCACGCCGTTCCTATCGAGGAGCGACCCCCTGGCGGCGTAGATATCGTACCGGGTGGAGACGGTGTCGGTGGTGGCGGAGAGGTACTTGTCCCGGTCTATGACCTGGAGCCTATACAGAGTCAGGTTGTAGAAGGTCAGCACCAGGGCCATGGCGAAGGAGAGAATACCGATCCTTGTGGGTTTTATGATCTTATCCATCATATTCCTTTCCCGTCAGACGACGCGATTTAGAAACCTTGAGACGTAGTAAAACGGCACGGCGAATATTATAGACCCCAGGCACTGGGACACAGCCGTCCCCAATAGCGCCGCCACCGGGGCGCCGGCCAGCACGGAGAGCACCAGCACCTCACAGGCGGAGCAGATGACGAGCTGTAGGGCGGAGCAGAGAAGAAATGAGGGGAACCCCTGCACCAAGACGGTCTCGGAGAGGACGCCGAAGAATATCCCGGTTATCGTGAGGATGAGCGTAAACTCCACCGTGGGCTGGTTGTAGGCGAGGTCCATGAGCATCCCGGAGAAGAGCCCGAAGACCCCGCCGGTTATGCGCCCCTTAAAGAGGGACATCCCCACCACGGCTATGGGGAGTATGAGGGGCTTCATCCCGAGGACCGTCACCCGGGTGAAGACCGTGGACTGGAGGAGAAAGAGCAGTATGAGGTAGGGTAGGAATACGAGCACCTTTATGAAGGTCCTATTTCGTCTCTTGGACATGTCCCCGCCCCCTCACTCGCTGACGGCGAAGTCGGTTATCACATATAGGTGACTCACCGAGGCGATGTCCGCCGCCGGCGTCACCACGGCGTAGGGGTCAAGACCCGAGGAGTCCACGGCCACGGAGTCTATATACCCCAGTACGAGCCCGCTGGGGTACACCCCGCCGCCGCCGGAGGTCACCACCGTGCGGCCTATTATGACGGACCCGCCGTCGCCGAGGTACGATAGCTTCATCTGCCCGGACTTAAAGAGGTCAAAGTCCCCTGTGACGACGCCGGTGTCGCTGGTGCCGTAGATGAGGGCCCCGATGCTGGTGGTGGTGTCGATTATGGTGGTGACGGTGGAGGCCCCGCCTGTGACCTCGGTTACGTACCCCACGAGGTACCCGTTCTCCGTTATCACCGGGTCGTGGAGCTCCACCCCGGAGGAGGAGCCCTTGCTTATGGTGAAGGAGGAGGAGAAGTTGGAGGCCGTCCAGGATATGACGGAGACGGGCTCTAAGTCCATGGCGTCGCTGCGCTCGGTGAAACCGAGAAGCGTCCTCAGACGCTCATTCTCCTCGCTCACCTCGGTGTACTCCCGGTACTCCTCCTCGAGCTGGGCGATGCGGGCTCGGAGGCGCTCGTTCTCCGCCTCTATCTCGTCATAGCGGTACATGTAGCCGTAGGCGTGCTCCAGGGTATTCACAAGGCTCGTCATGGCGCTCTTGAGGGGCTTGAAGAAGGGCTGGGAGAGCATCGAGGCGAACCCCGCCCCGCCGGAGCTCAGCGCCGCCGTCAGCGCCGCGGCCACCGCCACTATTACAGCCGCCACAGCCACATAGACGGCCTTTTTGGAAGAAAAGAAGTCCTTCAATTCCCTGCTCCTTTACAAATACGAAAAACGTCCAGCCCGGCGCCCTTGAGCATGAGGGCCAATTTCGCCACCGGGAGACCCACCACGTTGAAGTAGTCCCCCTCCAGCCCCTCGATTAGGAGCCCGCCCAAGCCCTGGATGCCGTAGGCCCCAGCCTTGTCCATGGGCTCCCCGGTGGAGACGTACCAGTCTATCTCCGCCTCGCTGAGCTCCCGGAATTTGACGTATGTGAGGGCGTGCTCTGTGGACTCCCGCCCGGCGGATATCACCGCGAGGCCCGTTATCACCTCGTGCCGCCGCCCGGAGAGCCGCCGCAGCATCCCCGCCGCCTCGCTTTCGCTCGCGGGTTTCCCCAGGGGGGACCCGTCCAGGAAGACGAGGGTGTCCGCCGCGATGACGAGGCTCCCCGGCCTCCTTGCGGCCGCGTCCCGGGCCTTCCCGAGGGCTATCTCCTCCACCGCCGGCCCCGGCTGGAGGTTTAAATCAAGCGGGGGCTCATGGAGGCTGGGCAGCACCTCAAAATCGCGTATGCCCATATTCTTTAATAGCTCCTGCCGCCTGGGGGAGGCGGAGGCCAAGACAATATCCATCGTAAAACACCTTGTCAAGTCATAGGGTGAGATAATAGAGAATCTTAATATAGCGACTGGGTGGCGGAGGAGGGCTCGTAGTCCCCAAGGGCGAGGTAGCGCTCCGCGACCCTCGCGCACTCGGAGGCGTTCTCCGTGGTGAAGTTGAGCCTCACGCCCCAGAGCCCGGAGGTGAGGTATTCCCGGCTCCGGGGGGCCAGGTGCCTCTTCTGGGCGCTCCAGAGGGTGTTGCGGCAGCCGAAACCCCGGGTCACCGGGTGGTCAAAGCCCGCCGCGTCCACGATGCCGCTGAAACTATCGCAGGAGCAGACGCCCGTCTCCGCCCGCACGAGGCACCCGGCGGTGTACATGAGCGGTTCCCTGCCGTAGACTAAGAGCTCCGTGTCCATATATTTGCGCAGGGCGCGCACGGCTGAGGAGCTGAGCGCCGGGGACACCGCCGCGGACTTTAGCCGCAGACCCAGGAGCACCGCCAGGGTGTTGGAGTTTTTGACGTTTAGGGACATATCGCCCCGGACGTCGAACCCAAGAGAGCGGGCGAAGATTATGGAGCCCAAACTCCCGGCCAGGACCTCGGTGACGCCCTGCTGGCGGGCCTTTAAAAGGAGCTCCGTCACCCGGCCGAGCTCCGAGTCAAATATGACCGGCGGAAGCGCGGCGCAGACCGTTATGTGTTCGCTTGTGAGGAAGGGCTCCAGCCGCTTGTCGCCGGAGGCCGCCTCCTCCAGAGGCACATATACTATGGGTGGGGCGAGGGAGAGCATCCTCTGGGAGAGCTGGGCCGCCTTCTGCACGAAGATGGTGAGCACCGGGGGCTGGGGGTTATTCGGTACTGGGGGCAGTTCCGGGACGGGGCTCTCCGCCCGGGGCTCAAAGGCGAACCGCCGGGACAGGAGCTCCGAGAGGAGGGAATCCCGCAGCGGCGCTATCTCCTGGGGGTTGAGGTAGAGCCCTTTTTGTATGTCGCAGGTGACGCCGGCGCAGTAGAAGGGCGTGCCGCCCGTCTTAAATAGCTCCGTCTGCATGACGGTGGGAGTGGTCTCCTGGTGGAAGGCAAGCTCCGGACTGCCCCCCTCGCCGGAGGCCAGGTTCCCCCGGTCGTCGGCGGCGGTGAGCACCATGGGCTCCTCGAGCCGCAGCCGCGCGTGGAACGTCACGCCCACACGCTGGAACTCCCGGTTTAGGTAGTTCCGGCGCATGGCGGTGTAAAAGGGAGTGTCGCCCTCCGGCTCCTCACCGGGGGATCCCATCATATCGGCAAAATTCCCGCCCTTTATATAGCCGTCCGTGAGTCCGGCGGCGGGGAAGGCCCCGGTGAGGAGCGCCATGTCCTCGCTGTCCGGGTCGCGGCCAGTGCCCACGAGCTTTGAGTAGACGCTGGTGACGGCGAAGATGTACTCAGGCCGCCTGTCCCGCCCGTCTATCCGAAAGGCGGATATGTTGGCGGACTTTAAAAATTCAAGGTCCCCCGCAAGGCAGGCGTCCTTCATGGCGAGGGGCTGGCGGCCCCTGGGGCTCTCCAGGTACCCGTGGAGGCACTCCCGGGAGCAGGGCAGGGTCTCCCTCTTCGCCTCCGGCAGGAAACACTGCCCCTCAAAGGCGGCGCACTGGGGACCGTGGACAGAGACCTCCAACTCTATGGGGGAGGCCCCGGCGATGCGGAGAAGGTCCGCCCGGGGTATCTCCCGGGCGAGAGCCACGCGACGCACGCCCATGGCGGCGCAGAGTTTCACGCCCTCCAAGTTGTGTATCCCGAGGCCCTCCCCCGCGTAGAGCGGCATGGAGGGTATGGCGCGCCGGAGGGCCCAGATGAGGCCCAGGTCCGAGACTATTACGGCGTCCGCCCCCATGCGGCTGGCGCGGCGGGCGTTATCTATGGCGGCGGCGAAACCGTCGTCCTTGGGGGCGCCGTCAATGACGGCGTAAATTTTGGCGCCCCGGGCGCGGCAGAAGTCCGCCGCCCGGCCAAATTCGTCCTCCGTGAGGTCGAATTTCCCCCGGCGCTCGCCGGTGGAGAAACTCAGGTACACGGCGTCCGCCCCGCCCTGTACGGCGGCCGAGACGCCCTCCGCGCTGCCGGCGGGGGACACGAGTTCCGTCATTGATCTCACCTCCCTGACACTCTGACTGAAGATAGCAATCAAAAGTCATTATAGCACATGCGCGGAGCTTTTTGAACATGCGTAACACAATTTTAATAAAATAATATCCCCTGTCCGCTGCGGCCTTTATCCTTTTTTCGCGGGTCAAGGTATTGTTATCTCCCGCGCTTTTTGATATAATTTAATAATTAATATAATGCTGTAGTGTCGCCTTAATTTGAGGCGGCAGGGATGTGGGAGATAGAAAGTGTTCGATAGATGGAATGTAAAGGGCTATAATAGGCCCACCGCCGTGGCCATGACCCGTGGCGGGATGAACCCGCTGGTGGCGGTGTTTCTGGCCTCCCGGGGGGTCGGGAGCATCGACGAGGCCCGGCGCGTGCTGGCGGACGGGCCGGAGCTCATCTCGGACCCCATGGCCCTCAGGGACATGGACAAGGCGGCGGCGCGGGTGGAGCTGGCCATATCCCGCGGGGAGCGGGTGACTGTCTACGGCGACTACGACGTGGACGGCATAACCTCCAGCTGTATCCTGGCGGACTACCTTGAGAGCCGGGGCGTGGACGCCCGGATATACATACCCGACCGCCTGGAGGAGGGCTACGGCGTGAACGCCGCGGCAATCGACACCATAAGGGCCGGGGGCACCGGCCTTGTCGTGACGGTGGACTGCGGCATAACGGCGGCGGCGGAGGTCCGGCGGGCCAGGGAGCTTGGCATGGACGTGGTGATAACAGACCACCACGAGTGCGGGGACGCCCTCCCGGAGGCCGCCGCGGTGGTGGACCCCCGGCGTCCCGACTGCCCCTCCCCCTATAAGGAGCTTGCGGGTGTGGGCGTCGCCTTTAAGCTCATCTGCGCCCTGGAGGGGCCCGGCAGCGCGGAGAGGGTACTTGCCCGCTATGGGGATCTGGTGGCCATCGGGACCATAGCGGACGTGATGCCCGTCACCGGTGAGAACCGGGTGCTAATTAAGCGTGGTCTGCAGCTCATCCGGGAGGGGCGCCGCCCCGGCATAAGGGAGCTCTGCGCCGCCTCGGGACTTGAGGGGAAGAGCCCCACGGTCACGAACGTTGGGTTCGTACTGGCCCCCAGGATAAACGCGGCGGGGCGGCTCGGCAATACGGCCCTCGCGGTAAACCTCCTGCGGGCGGGCAGCGCCCAGGAGGCCGCGCCTCTCGCCCAGGAGCTCTGCGCCCTAAACCGGGAGCGGCAGCGGCTGGAGGGGGAGATGTACAAGGACGCCCTCTCCATGATGGAGCGCATGCCCGCCGGCGGGAAGCCTGTGGTGCTGGCCAGCGGCAACTGGCACCAGGGCGTCTGCGGGATAGTTGCCTCCCGGGTGGCTGAAAGATTTCACCTCCCGGCGGTTATGATATGTGTGAAGGACGGCGTGGGACGGGGTTCCTGCAGAAGCGTGGAGGGCTTTAACCTCTACGAGGCCCTGGCCCCCCACCGGGATATACTCCTGAACTTCGGCGGGCACGAGATGGCCGCCGGGCTCACGGTGGAGGAGGGGAAGATAGACGCACTCCGCCAGGCCCTGGCGGAGAGTTTCGAGGCCGCGCCGAAGGGGATACAGGAGAGCGTACTCAATGTGGATTTCGAGGTCATAAAACCGAGGCTCCTGGAGATGAGGAACTTGGAGGCGATGTCCGCCCTGGAGCCCTACGGCTCTGGGAACGCCCAGCCGGTACTGTGTATGCGGGACGTGCGGGTGGAGACCGTGACGCCCCTATCGGAGGGCAAGCGCACGAAACTCTGGTTGAGGGCCGGGGAGCGGATATCGGAGCCCACTATTTTCGAGGCCGTGTCCTTCTCAAAGGGGCCTGAGGAGCTGGGCGTGACCACGGGGATCCTGGTGGACATAGCCTTCACCCCCCAGATAAACGAGTTTCGGGGAAGGCGGAACGTCCAGTTGAACTTAGCGGATCTCAGGCGCTGTCAGTGAGGTGCATTTATGGAAGTTGCAGACATTAAAAAACAGGGCGCGGGGGAGGCCGAGTACGGGAACCTCATCCGGGCCATCGAGATGAACACCCAGATAAGGGACCTCAGCCGTGTGCGGGACGCCTTTGAGTTCGCCAGGACCGCCCACGGGGAGCAGTTGAGGAAGGACGGGACTCCCTACATCACCCATCCCCTGAACGCCGCCATAATCGTGGCGGAGATGGGCCTTGACGAGGAGTCAATAATCTCCGCCATACTCCACGACTGCATAGAGGACACCCAGGTCACCCACGAGGACATAGCCAAGCGCTTTGGGGACAGCGTGGCGGATATCGTGGAGGGCGTCACGAAACTCGCCCGCATACGCTACACCAGCAAGGAAGAGGAGCAGATGGAGAACCTCCGGAAGATGCTCATGGCCATGGCCAGGGATATCCGGGTGATCCTCATCAAAATGGCCGACAGGCTCCACAACATGCGGACCATGGAGTACCAGTCCGCCCCCAAACAGCGGGAGAAGGCCCTGGAGACCATGGAGATCTACGCCCCCATAGCCCACCGCCTGGGGATGCAGAAGATAAAATTGGAGCTGGAGGACCTGTCCCTCCTCTACCTCGACCCCGTGGGCTACCATGAAATTGAGGCGGCCCTCCAGGAGCGGGCGCGCCGGAACGAGGGGTTCATGGAGCGCACGGAGCAGGCCATCAAAAATAGGATGCGGGAGTCCTCCATAAACTGCGCCGTCCAGAGCCGCACGAAGGATATTTACAGCATATACCGGAAGATGTTCGGCCAGGACAAGGAATTTGACGAGATAATGGACATCTACGCCTTCCGCGTCATAGTGGACGACATAGCCGAGTGCTACAACGTCTTAGGGTGCATCCACGAGCTCTATAAGCCGGTGCCGGGGCGGTTCAAGGACTACATCGGCACGCCGAAACCCAATATGTACCAGTCACTCCACACCACCGTCATCGGCACGGAGGGCATACCCTTTGAGGTGCAGATACGCACCTGGGAGATGCACCACACGGCGGAGTACGGCATAGCCGCCCACTGGAAGTATAAGGAGGGCATAGAGGGCCGGAGCGACGAGGAGAAGTTCGCCTGGATACGAAACCTCCTGGAGAGTCAGGAGGACACCGACGCCCAGGACTTCATAAGCACACTGAAGGTGGATATGTTCGCGGACGAGGTCTTCGTCTTCACGCCCCACGGGGATGTGAAGAGCCTGCCCGCCGGGGCCACGCCCATCGACTTCGCCTACGGCATACACTCCGCCATAGGCAACCGCATGACCTGCGCCAAAGTGAACGGGAGGATCGTCCCCTTCTCCCACGTCCTCCAGAACGGGGACGTGGTGGAGATAATAACCTCCAACACCTCCAAGGGGCCCAGCCGTGACTGGCTCACTATCGTGAAGTCCTCCGAGGCCCGCAACAAGATACGCCAGTGGTTCAAGAAGGAGCGCCGGGAGGAGAATATCGTCACGGGCCGCGCCGCCTTCGAGGCGGAGATGCGCCGCCAGGGGGTACCGCTGAACGTCCTGGGGGACGAGAGGACCCTCTCCAGGATCTTGGAGCGCATAGCCGTGCGCTCTCTGGAGGATATGTACGCCTCCATAGGCTACGGCGGCCTCTCCGCCCAGAAGACGGTAAACAACATAAAAGACGAGCTGCGCCTAATAGAGAAGGCCACCAAGAACGCGGAGGTGAAACCACCCTGGGTCTCCACGGCCCTGATTGCCGAGAAGGCCGTGAACGGCGTGGTGGTGGAGGGCGTGGACAACTGCCTTGTGAAGTTCTCCCATTGCTGTATGCCGGTGCCGGGGGACGAGATAGTGGGGTTCATAACCCGGGGCTACGGCGTCTCCGTCCACCGCACGGACTGCAAGAACTACTCCGTCTCCGCCCAGCGGGAGAGCGAGAAGGACCGCTGGATAAAGGTCCACTGGGCGCCCAGCGAGGAGGAGCGCTACCAGACCGGCCTTGCCATAACGGCCAACGACCGGGACGGCCTCGTCATGGACATCGCCACAGTGCTAAACTCCCTCAAAATTAAGGTGGATGCCCTCACCGCCCGGGACATGGGCGGGGGCCTGGCCACGGTGTTCATAACCATAAAGGTGAAGGATAAGAACGAACTGGGGATAGCCATGACGAAGATAATGGGCGTCCGCAGCGTGAAGGACGTAAAGAGGCAGGGAAACTGAGTGAGAGCGGTAGTGACGAGGGTGCGGAGCGCCTCGGTGAGAATTGACGGCGAACTTGTAGGGAGTATCGGGACCGGGTTCCTGGTGCTCCTGGGGGTCCACCGGGAGGACACCGAGGAGAGCGCCCGGAGGATGGCGGACAGGGTCTGCGGCCTCAGGGTATTTGAGGACGGGGCCGGGAAGATGAACCTAAACCTCGCCGCCGCCGGGGGTAAGATACTGGCGGTGTCCCAGTTCACCCTCTATGCGGACACCAGGAGCCGCCGCCCGGGTTTCACCGACGCCGCCCGGCCCGAGACGGCCCGGCCCCTCTACGAGCTATTCATGGAGGAGTGCCGCGCCCGTGGTTTCGAGGTACAGCACGGTGAGTTTGGAGCCGATATGCAGGTGGAGTCCGTGAACGACGGGCCCGTCACCATAATTTTGGACGTCTAAGGAGGAGAAAGCGATGCTCATAAAATGCCTTGCCGTGGGCCACATGGAGGCCAACTGCTACGTGGTCACGGATGAGAACACCCTGGAGTGCGCCGTCATAGACCCCGGCGACGAGGTGAACACCATAATGGACTACGTGGAGGACCTGAAACTAAAGGTGAGGGCCATCTTCCTCACCCACGGCCACTACGACCACACCGGCGCGGCCCTGGGGGTGTCCCAGGAGACCGGAGCGCCAATATATATTAGTAAAAAGGACACCACCGACGAGGAGGAGCCATTCAGGTTCATGCGTTTCCCGGGCCTCAAGTACTACTCCGAGGGGGACATCCTGGAGGTGGGGTCCATGAGGTTCCAGGTGATGGAGACCCCGGGCCACTCCGAAGGATCCGTCACGCTAAAGTGCCAGGACGCGCTATTCACCGGGGACACCCTCTTTGAGGGGAGCTGCGGCAGGACGGACCTGCCCGGCGGCAGTATGCCCCACCTGATAGCCTCCCTGCGGCGGCTGGGGGACATCCCCGGCAACTACGAGGTGTGGCCCGGTCACATGGGCGCCACCACGCTGGACGTGGAGAAGGCCTCAAATTACTACATGAAGTACGCGAGGAACATATGAAACTCCTCCTTGAAGGCCACGGCTACAGGTACGCCGTGGAGCAGATAATGCTGGCCCTATTCCCCGGGGAGAGGCCGGAGTACGTGGACTTTCCCCCGGAGGGGGAGGAGAACTTTGCCCGGGTCTCCATAGAGGACCTTGAGGGCGCGAGCCGCTGCCGGGTGGAGCTACGCTGGTCCGGCAGCGTCTCCGTGGGAGAGGCTGAGGCGGAGGCCCCAGCCGGGGACAAGCTCACATACGACAGGGAGCGGCAGAAGATAATAAGACTCGCTTTCTACCACGCGGGTGTGGAGCTCCTGCCGGAGAGGCCCGCCTGGGGCGCCCTCACCGGCATACGCCCCGGCACCATAATGACGAATATGCTAAAGCGGGGCGTCCCGGAGGATGAGGCCACGAGGTACATGGTGGAGGAGCAGTTCGTCTCCCCCAAGAGGGCGCGGCTGTGCCTCGACACCGCCAGAGCCTCCCTTCGCGTCCAGCGGGAGCTGGAGCCCCGGGACATCGCCCTATACGTTGGTATCCCCTTCTGTCCCACCAGGTGCGCCTACTGCAGTTTCGTGAGCCAGAGCGTGGAGCGCTCCATGGGCCTCATTGAGCCATTCCTCGCGGCGCTGGAGCGGGAGATAGGGGAGACCGCGAAAGTTGTGAGGAGACTTGGACTGAGAGTCATAGCCCTCTACATAGGCGGCGGCACGCCCACGACACTCTCAGCGCCCCAGCTCACCCGGCTCATAGACACCCTAAGTAGGGAATTTGACCTCTCCGCCCTGCGGGAGTTTTGCGTGGAGGCGGGCCGGCCCGACACCATCGCGGCGGATAAGCTCTCCGCCCTCCGGGGCGTCACCCGGGTCAGCATAAATCCCCAGTCCATGTCGGACGAGGTGCTATCCGCCATAGGCCGCCGCCACACGGCGGAGGACATCCGCGCCGCCTACGCCCTCACCCGGGGCATTAGCCCGGCGCAGGTCAACATGGACCTCATCGCCGGCCTCCCGGCGGACACACCGGAGGGGTTCGAGAGGACGCTCCGGGAGGTCATCACCATGGGACCGGAGAACATAACGGTACACACCCTGGCCCTCAAAAAGGGCTCCAAGATAACGCTGGAGGACACTGCCCGCCCGGGCAAGGCGGAGGTGGGGCGTATGCTGGACGCCGCCTCCGACCTCCTCACCGCGGCCGGATACAGACCCTACTACCTCTACCGCCAGAAATATATGTCCGGCGGGTTTGAGAACGTGGGCTGGGCCAAGAATGGGTGCGAGAGCCTATATAATATCCTCATCATGGAGGAGCTCTGCACCATTCTCGCCATGGGCGGCGGCGGGTCCACGAAGCTCGTGGATCCGAAAAAGGGGCGGATAGAGAGGATATTCGACCCCAAATACCCCAAGGAGTACATCGAGGGCATCGAGAGGACCATCAACAGCAAGGAAAAGATCGTCAAGTTCTATGAGGAAGAGGTGCTTTTATGAGAATAGATATCCAGGAACTAAATGAGAGGGCGCGTCAGGACCCGGCGGGGCTCATCGCGGAGGCCGACTACAAATATTCAAAGCGCATAGAGGCCGCCGCCGACGCCATCTCTGAGAATATGCGGCGCTGCCCCATAGTCCTGCTCTCCGGCCCCAGCGGCGCGGGGAAGACCACCACCGCCAAGCGCATCGAGGACGAGCTTGAGCGCCGGGGCATAAACTCCCACACCATATCCATGGACAACTACTTCAACACCCTGGACCTGCGGACCTGTCCCAGGACCCCGGAGGGCGAGGTGGACTACGAGTCCCCAAAACTCATGGATATGGACCTCATGAACGAGCACTTCGAGCTCCTATCCCGCGGCGAGGAGATACGTGTGCCCTACTTCATGTTCACCCGCCAAAAGAGGAGCGCCAGCCAGTTCACGCCCCTGCGCCTCCGGGAGAACGAGGTGGCGATATTCGAGGGCATCCACGCCCTAAACGACATCATAACCGACAAGAACCCCGGGGCCTTCACGCTCTACATCTCCGCCTCCTCGGAGACCGTCTTCCCCGACGGCCGGGTCTTCAAGCCCGAGTGGAACCGCCTGGTGCGCCGGGTGGTCCGGGACAACAACTTCCGGGGCGCCGACGCCGAGTACACCTTGGCGCTGTGGGCGAACGTCATGCGGGGGGAGAGGGAGCACATAACGCCCTTCATCGGCAAGGCGAAACTCATATTGGACTCCTTCCTTGAGTACGAGATGCCGGTCTTAGCGCAGTTCGCCCTTCCGCTCCTCCGGGAGCTCACCCGGGATAAGCCCGGCTACGAGGAGGTGCGGGAGCTCATGCCCCTACTGGAGCTCTATGAGAGCATAGACCCCGCTTTCGTGCCCCTGGACTCGCTTTTGAGGGAGTTCATCGGCGGGGGAATTTACAAATATTAATATTGCCGTGCTTGAAAAATTAGCAATTATGTAGTATCATGCTAAGTTCGAGGGAGGTGTAATGGTGGAGAGGAGACTTGGAATATATATTCATATCCCGTTTTGCGCCAGCAAGTGCGCCTACTGCGATTTCTACTCCCTGGTGGGTTGCGACAACATGATACCGAAGTACCAGAGGGCCCTGACTGCCCACATTCGGGAGGCGAGTCCCCAGCTCCAGGGGTACCTCATCGACAGCGTGTATATCGGCGGCGGCACGCCAAGCTACTACGGCGCCGCGAGACTCATCGAGATATTCGATACCCTGAAGAAGTACGGCAGGGTCCTCATGTCCAGCGAGGTCACGGTGGAGGTGAACCCGGACAGCATAACGCTGAAGGACATGCAAAAGCTCCGCAAGGCCGGTTTCAACCGGCTCTCCATCGGCGCCCAGTCCGCAAACGACGGGATACTAAAGAGCGTGGGACGCCTCCATAACTTCGCGAAGGTGGAGGAGACGGTGGAGAACGCGAGAGCCGCGGGGTTTGAGAACGTGAGCCTCGACCTCATATACGGCCTCCCGTCCCAGACGAGGGAGGACTGGGCCGACACCCTGACCCGCTCTCTCGCCCTGAGGCCCGAGCACATGTCCTGTTACGGCCTCAAGATAGAGGAGGGCACGGCCCTATATCCCTTCAAGGACTCGCCCTTCATACCGGACGACGACCTCCAGGCGGATATGTACCTCTACGCCGTGGATGAGCTGGGCCGCCACGGCTACAGGCAGTACGAGGTCTCCAACTTCGCCAAGCGCGGTTTCGCCTCCCGGCACAATCTGAAGTATTGGCAGATGGGGGAGTACATGGGGTTCGGCGCGGCGGCCCACTCCTGCGTCAGCGGGCAGAGATACAGCTGCGTCGCCGACATGCAGGCGTACACCGAGGGGATATTGGGCGGCAGGAGCGTGGTGGACCACGCGGAGAACGTCACCGACTTCGAGCGGGCGGGGGAGTACCTGATGCTGGGGCTCCGCACCACCCGGGGAATATCGGAGGAGGAGTATTACGCCCTCTTCCCCTGCAAGTTCGATATGGCCCGCGAACTCATGGAGTCATACATAAGCCACGGCTGGATGGTCAAGAATGAGGATAGGTGGAGTTTCACCCCCCAGGGGTTCCTCCTCTCTAACGTCCTCATCGGGGAGATACTGGACGCCCAGACAAAACAGCGCATGAGCATCGTCTCCCCCTGGAAACAGGACTCCGGGGAGGCGTATCAGTTCTCAATGTTCGCAAAGCGCCCCGGAGAGGTGCAGCTTTTCAATGGGATCACCTGAGAACTTGCAAAAGTTACTATTTGATTCAAAACGTAATTGAATTGTAATTGCAAGCTTTAGGGAAAAAATGTATCATAGAGCATGGGAAAACTCGTTCAATGACAAAGGAAGGATAAAGATGGCACAGGAAAATAACGTAAGGCGTGAGAGAAACATCGACCCCCGGGTCATAGCCCTGGCGGTGGTGGCCGGTGTGCTGGTGCTGATCGTTGGGTTCGTCGTGGGCATGGGCATATACGTCAATAACTGCGACACGATCTACCCCAACGTCACCGTCTCCGGCATAAAGGTGGGAGGCATGACCTATGACCAGGCCCACATGACGCTGACAGCCGCCGACATAAGCATCCCGGAGGGGATAGAGGCCACTGCGGTGCTGACGGACGAGGTGTCCGTGAAAGTCACCAGCGAGGACGCGGGTCTCGCGTCCTCCGTCACGGAGTTCGTGGATGAGGCTTACTCCTACGGCCGGGACGGCAACTTCCTCACCAACATGGTGATGTATATGCGCTGCATGCGCGGCTCCCACGACGTGTATAACGAGCGCATATTTAACGAGGAGGGCGTCCGGAACCTCATTTCCGACTGCGCGGACATGGTGAACCACGGCGCCACCGAGGGCTCCTACACCCTCACGGACTCCGAGATAATCCTCGTCAAGGGCTCCGCCGGTTACACGGTGGACGAGGAGGGCGTATATAAGTTCATCCGCTCCACGCTCCTCTCCGGCAATTCCGCCACCACGGATGAGTTCTCCGAGGCCAAGAACGCCCAGGCCCAGGTGGGCGAGGACGGACAGGACTACGTCCCGGACTTTGACAAGATCTTTGAGGAGATCCACACGGAGCCCGTGAACTCCGTCTACGACCCCGCCACCAAGACGGCCACGGAGGACGTGGTGGGACTGAGTTTCGACCTCAACGAGGCCCACAGGCTCTATGACCTGGCTGTCCCCGGGGACACGGTGAAGATACCCCTCGTCAAGACCGAGCCGGAGATAACCCAGGTGATGCTCAGCGGTATGCTCTTCCGGGATAAGCTGGCGGAGAAGATGACCGACATGTACACCAGCACCAGCAACCGCATAAATAACATTGACCTGGCGGCAAAGGCTGTGAACGGCACAGTGCTCAATCCTGGGGATGAGTTCTCCTTCAATAAGGTGGTGGGCGAGCGCACAGCCGCCAAGGGCTATAAGCCCGCCGGCGCGTACGTGGGCGGCAAGTCCGTGGACGAGATCGGCGGGGGCATCTGCCAGGCGTCCTCCACCCTCTACTACTGCGCGCTGATGTCCAACCTTGAGATAACCAGCCGCTCCAACCACATGTTCAGCGTCTCCTATCTGCCACTGGGCCTTGACGCCACCGTCAGTTGGAACTCCATCGACTTCAAGTTCAAAAATAGCTCGGATTACCCCATCGAGATAAAGGCATGGGTGGAGAACAAGGAGCTGTATGTGGAGTTCTGGGGCAGCAAGGTGGACGAGAACACCGTGGAGCTGGAGTCCAAGACCATTGAGACAATAGGCTACGAGACCATTGAGAAACTTGATAACACCCTGAGACCCGGCGAGCGGAAGGTGGACACCTCCGGGCACAGCGGGTACGTCTCCGAGGCGTACAAGGTGGTCCGGGACGGCGACGGCAAGGTCATAAGCCGGACGCTCCTCTCCAAGGACACCTATAGGGCCCAGGACAGGGTGATACTGGTGGGGCCGGAGCCCGAGACACGGCCCCCCGCGCCCCAGGACCCCTGCAACGGCAACCACACCTGGGACGAGGGCGAGGAGACAACCCCCGCCACCTGCACTGTGGACGGGTCCCGTACATACACCTGCACGGTCTGCGGCGAGACGAAGACCGAGACCATCCCGGCCACCGGCCACGAGTATGACGACAGCGGCATATGTATCCACTGCGGCGAGCCCAGACCTGGCGGCGAGGTGACGCCTCCCCCCGATGAAGGCGGCGACGGCGGCGGCGAAGGTGACGGCGGCGACGAAGGTGGAGACGGCGGCGGAGATACCGGCGGCGGTGACGAAGGCGGAGATAGCGGCGACGAGGGCGATCCCCCGGAGCCCATCGATCCCGGCCCGGGCGACGGCACCGTCGGTTGAGGCGGCCAGAGCGCCAGTAATAGAATAATAATTAATAAGCGGGCGGCGGCTGAGATTTGATCAGCCGCCGCCCGGATCTTACAGTTTTTTAAGGACAGGTCACTTGAGCCCGTTCTCGTAGGCCTCGATCATCTTCTTGACCATCTGTCCGCCGACGGAGCCGGCCTGACGGCTGGTGAGGTCGCCGTTGTAGCCCTGCTTGAGGTTCACGCCGACCTCAGTAGCGGACTCCATCTTGAATTTGTCCATAGCCGCACGGGCTTCGGGAATGTTTATACGGTTGCTTCTATTAGCCATTTCGATTTGCATCTCCTTTTCTGATTGAAAGACTCACATCGCCTTTCGCTAATATGATTACCCGAGGGAATTTAGTTATTCAGGAGCGTGTTTTGTAAGTTTTGTAAATGCCCAAGGCGGCGCTTATCGCCCAGCTATTTTGTGTTTTGCGTTGCTTTTTTATCGCGATGGACATATAATAGTAGAAAAGTGTGAAAAATGAAAATTTTGCCGGAAAAGACACACATCATCCCGATGCGGCACAGGAGCGCCTGGGCGATGTCGATTTATGGCGAATCAGCGGAGAGATTGATTGAGGCGGCAATGGACACAAAATGACTAACAAAACCGCTCTCTGTGAGATAGTTTCACACTCTTAACAAAATCCATCTATAATTTTTGATTTTGCCAGTGTTTTCTGGTATAATACAATTGCTGGGTTGTGGAAAAAAGAGGCGATGGAAGATGAAACTCCTAAATACAAGAAGAGAAATAGTCACCTTCCATGGATCGTAAAGGACGTTACCCAAAAAGAATACAGAATCAAATCTCCTAAAACAATTGCAGAATATTTTGATGAGGCGGAGGCTTATTATCATGCCCACCCTTGAATGGATCGGAAAAGATAAAGTGATAAACCACCACCAACAGGTCCCTTATCGGGTACTGGAGCGGCGGTACAGCTTTGATGCGGACGGGCAGCATGACGCCGACAACGGCAGCGAGAACATGATCATCCGGGGCGACAATCTGGAGGCACTGAAGGCGCTACTGCCCCGGTACGAGGGGCGCGTCAAGTGCATCTACATAGATCCGCCGTACAACACGGGCAACGAGGGCTGGGTCTACAACGACAATGTGAATGACCCAAAAATCAAAAAGTGGCTTGGCGAAGTCGTCGGCAAAGAAGGCGAGGATCTGGCCCGCCACGATAAGTGGCTGTGCATGATGTACCCGCGGCTCAAACTGCTGCAAAAGCTGTTGGCAGACGATGGGGTTATTTTTATAAATATTGATGATACAGAACATGCGCATTTGCGACTCATTTGCGACGAAATATTTGGAAGCAGCCATTTTTTAGCCAGTATTGCATGGGAAAAGAGGTATACCAGGAGCAATAACGCGAAGCTTTTTTACTCTTTAAAAGACAGTATTCTATGCTATCGGAAGTCGCATGCTCTATCTGTTTTAAAAGAAACTCGGACAGAAAAAGCGGACTCAAATTATGCAAATCCAGATAACGATCCGCGAGGGGACTGGATGACTGCATCTTATGTCAATCCAGCAACAAAAGATAAAAGGCCCAATCTTGTCTATGAAATCGTTTCACCTGATGGTCGGGTAATAATACATCCAACTCACGCTTGGAAGTATAAAAAAGAAGAATATCTCCGCCATAAAGAAGAGAACCGCTTGTGGTGGGGGGCAGATGGAACTGCTATTTATCCGAGACTTAAATTATTCAAAAGTGAAATGCCAGGCATGGTCCCAGTGGATATTTGGAATTATAAAGAAACCGGGACTACTGATGATGGTGGAAATACATTAAAGGCGATTTTCGGTAGCTTAACTTTTGATACTCCAAAACCACATACTCTTATTGAAAGAATCATAAAGATGATTTCTGATCCTAATGCAATCATCCTCGACTCCTTTGCCGGTTCCGGCACCACCGCCCACGCCGTCCTCAACATGAACAAGGCCGATGGAGGCAATCGTAAATTTATTCTTGTCGAGATGATGGACTACGCTGACAGCATTACCGCCGAGCGGGTGAAGCGGGTCATCCAGGGCTACGGCCAGGGCAAGAACACCGTGGAGGGCACAGGCGGCGATTTCAGTTTCTACGACCTTGGTGAACCGCTTCTGATCGGCGAAAATCTCAACGAAGCCGTGGGAACGGAAAAGATACGGGAGTATGTGTGGTTCATGGAGACAAAGACTCCATACGCTCCCGAAGAAGGCAGCAATCCGTATTTTCTCGGACATCACAACGACACCAGCTACTATTTTTACTACGAGCCGGAGCGGATCACTGTCCTCGACTATGCGTTCCTTTCCGGCGTTAGGTCAAAATCCGGTGGCACCGTTATATACGCCGACCGCTGCTCCCTCGGCGAGGACAAGCTCGCGCAGATGGGGATCGTGTTCAAAAAGATTCCCCGCGACATCAGCAGACTGTAAAGGAGGCAGCGCAATATGGAGATGAAAACATATCAGAAGAAGGTCATAGCTGACCTCGTTCGCTATCTGGAGCTGCTGAACGAAACACGGGACAGCGGCGCTGCGTTTTATCACTTCTGGCACGAAAAGAGCGCACCGTCACTCGGTATCTATCAGGATATCCTGCCTGGCGTGCCGAATCTGTGCTTCAAGGTTCCCACGGGCGGAGGAAAGACATTCATCGCCTGCAATTCTGTGCGCCCGATTTTTGACGCTCTGCCCGTCACAAAGACGAAAGCGGTCGTATGGCTTGTGCCCTCCGACGCGATCCTCACCCAGACTGTTAAGGCACTGAAAGATGTCCGCCACCCATACCGGCAGAAAATCGACGTGGATTTTGGCGGGCGCGTTGAGGTCTATACCAAAGAGGAGCTTCTGAACGGACAGAATTTCAACCCCACCGCCGTCACGGAGCAGCTTTCGATTATGGTGCTGTCCTATGACTCGTTCCGCGGACGCGGCAAAGAGGGACTGAAAGCCTATCAGGAGAACAGCAATCTCGCTAACTTTGCGAAAGTGCTTGGCAAGCCGGAAAATCCCATCGAAAAGGCGGACGAGTCCGCGCTGTTTCAGATCATCAATCAGTTGTCGCCCCTCGTGATCGTGGACGAGAGCCACCACGCACG
>CANQYW010000018.1 GCA_947628185.1 uncultured Oscillospiraceae bacterium | reverse complement strand
GCCGGGACGTGTCCATAGCATGTATGCTGGGGGCGGAGGAGTTCGGATTCGCGACGGCCCCTCTCGTCTCCCTCGGGTGCGTCATGATGCGCGTCTGCAACCTCGATACCTGCCCCATGGGCATAGCCACCCAGAACCCGGAGCTCCGGCGGCGGTTCGCCGGGAAACCGGAGTACGTCATGAGTTTCATGCGCTTTGTGGCGATGGAGCTGCGGGAGATAATGGCAAAACTGGGCGTCCGCCGGGTGGAGGACCTGGTGGGGCGCACGGATCTACTGCGGGTGAGGCCGCGCCAGGTGACAAAACGCGCCGCCAGCGTAGATATGGCCCCGGTGCTGAGGAGCGACTACTCCGTCCCCCAGCACTTTGAGCGGGAGGCCGTCTACGACTTCCACTTAGAGCGCACAGCCGACATGCGGCTCCTCTCTGGGGAGCTCGACGTGACGAGCCGCCGCCATCAGGAGATCGACGTGCCGGTGCGGAACGGCGACAGGGCCATCGGGGCCATAATAGGCTCCGAGATAACGAGAAGATACAGAAATACCCTCCCGGAGGACACATACGTCCTCAACTGCCGCGGGGCCGGGGGACAGTCCTTCGGGGCGTTCATACCAAAGGGGCTGACGCTGCGCCTCACCGGGGACTCCAACGACTACTTCGGGAAGGGCCTCTCCGGCGGCAAGCTCATCGTCCGCGCCCCGGAGGGGGGCAGGTACGTGCCGGAGGAGAACGTGATAATCGGGAACGTGGCCCTCTACGGCGCCACCAGCGGCAGCGCTTTCGTTGGGGGCGTGGCCGGGGAGCGGTTCGCCGTCCGGAACTCCGGGGCCCTCGCGGTGGTGGAGGGCGTGGGCGACCACGGCTGTGAGTACATGACCGGCGGGCGCGTGGTGGTGCTGGGCCCCACGGGCCGGAACTTCGCCGCCGGCATGTCCGGGGGGATAGCCTACGTGTTCGACCGGGACCGGGATCTATATAAGCGGGTCAACAAATCCATGGTGAGCCTGGGGCCCGTGACGGAGAAACACGACCTGGAGGAACTCCGTGAGCTCATAGAGGCCCACTTTGAGGCCACGGGCTCCCAGAACGCCCGGCGGATACTTGAGGACTTCCCCAAAAACGCGGCGCTATTTAAGAAGATAATGCCCAGGGACTTCGAGCGGATGCTCAAGGCCACCTCCCAGTTCGAGGAGCGGGGCATGAGCCACCAGGAGGCCGAGACGGAGGCATTCTACGCCATAACGAGAGGGGGCGCCGGCTGATGGGCAAGACAACGGGATTCCTGGACTTCAAGCGCGCGGACTACACCCAGGAGCCGCCGGAGAGCCGGGTGAGGCACTTTAACGAGTTTAAAGAGCCCCTGCCCCTTGCGGAGCGCCAGCGCCAGGGGGGCCGGTGCATGGACTGCGGTGTGCCCTTCTGCCAGTCGGGCATGGAGCTGGGCGGGGCCTTCACCGGCTGTCCGCTCCACAATTTAGCGCCGGAGTGGAACGACCTCGTCTACACAGGAAACATAGATTACGCCTTTGAGAGGCTGCGAAAGACGAATAACTTCCCGGAGTTCACAGGCCGGGTCTGCCCCGCCCTCTGCGAGGCGGCCTGCACCTGCGGCCTCCACGGCCAGCCGGTGACCGTCCGGGAGAACGAGCTGGGCATAGCGGAGGACGCCTTCCGCCTGGGGTACCTGAAACCCCGGGCGCCGTCGCTGCGCACGGATAAGCGCGTGGCGGTGGTGGGCGCGGGGCCGGCGGGCCTCGCGGCGGCGGACGTACTAAATCAGCGGGGCCACAACGTGACGGTCTTCGAGCGGGAGGACCGGGCCGGGGGGCTCCTCATGTACGGCATACCAAATATGAAACTCGATAAGTCCGTGGTGGAGCGCCGCCGGGAGCTCATGGAGCGGGAGGGCGTTATGTTCCGCTTTGGCGCGGACGTGGGGAGAGACATCCCGGCGGAGGATTTAACGCGGGAGTTTGACGCCGTCATCCTCTGCTGCGGGGCCAAGAACCCCCGGGACATTACCGTCCCAGGCCGGGAGAGCCGGGGCGTCATGTTCGCTGTGGACTACCTAACTTCCGCCACAAGGGCGCTCCTTGCGGGTAATACGCCGGACACCGCCTATGGGAAGGACGTCATAATAGTTGGCGGCGGCGACACCGGCAACGACTGCGTGGCCACCGCCATCCGGGAGGGGGCCGTCTCCGTCACCCAGCTTGAGATGATGCCGCGCCCGCCCCTCACCCGTAGTAACGCCTGGCCCGAGTGGCCGAGGGTGGAGAGGACAGGTTACGGCCAGGAGGAGGCCGCGGCTATATTTGGCCGGGACCCCAGGCTCTACGAGCGCACAGTGCGGGAGATACTGCCCGGGGAGGACGGGTCCGTCCGGGCCGTCGTCACCGTGGGCCTCCGCCGCGAGGTGCGGGAGGGCCGCGCCGTGTCAATCCCCGTGGAGGGCACGGAGCAGGAGCTAAAATGCGGGCTCCTCCTCATAGCGGCGGGATTTTTGGGCCCAGAGAGCTACGTGCCGGAGGCATTCGGCGCGGAGCGAAACGAGAGGACGTGTCTTAGCACCGCCCCCGGCGGCCACGCCACATCCGTCCCCAAGGTGTTCGCCGCCGGCGACATGCGCCGGGGCCAATCCCTCGTTGTGTGGGCCATCCATGAGGGCCGCGCCGCCGCCCGGGAAGTGGATGAGATGTTTAATACTAATAGGTGAGCATATAAATCGCCGTCCAGCACTAAAAAAGCGCTGGGCGGCCTATTTTTATCTATTGAGCTTGTATATCGTCATGAGGCCCTGGAGCAGGAGGTCCGGGGCGTGGGTGATGGCCCGGCGGCAGTGGGGCAGGACCAGGGGGCACATGCCGCCCGTGGCAACTGCCGCGCAGGGGTACCCAAGTTCCTCCTCTATGCGGCGGATGAGGTTATCGAGGGTGGCGGCGCAGCCGAGGATGAGGCCGCTGCGCAGGCTCTCCACGGTGCTGCGGCCTATGACGCGCCCGGGGGGCTCCAGGCCGATGTGGGGCAGCTGGGAGGTGACCTCCGCCAGCGCGGCGGCGGAGAGGCGAAGGCCCGGCATGATGACGCCCCCCAGGAACCGCCCGTGGGCGTCCAGCACCGAGACGGTGTTGGCGGTGCCCATGTCAATTATTATGACGGGCGCGCCGTAGAGGGTTTTCGCCGCCACGGCGTCCGCTATCCTGTCCGCCCCCACGGCGGAGGGCTCGTCGGTGCGTATATCGAGGCCCGTCCGAACGCCGGGGGCCAGCACCAGGGGTTCCCGGCCCGTGAGGAGCCGCAGCGCGCCGCGGAGCGACCCGGTGGCGGAGGGCACGACGGAGGAGAGAATGGCGTCCTCCAGCGCCTCCCCGCCGAGACCTTTGAGCTCCAAGAGCCGCTTTATGCTGACGGCGTACTCTATCTCGGTGGCGCCGCGCTCAGTGCCCAGGCGCTCCACCGCGAGGAAACGGAGACCGTCACTGAGGCCCACAACTATGTTGCTGTTGCCCACATCCACCGCTAAGATCATGACCTGTCCCCTATGAGTTTCGCCCTGTCGAGGGCCGTGGCTATGACGCCCGTGAGGAGCGTCGAGAGGAACATCTCAAAGACCGCGTTTATCCCCACGAAGGAGCATATCCAGACTATCACGTTATCGCCGGAGATGAGCCCCTGGAGATACTCGGTATTCGAGAATAGGAGCACCAGGAGGCCCATGAATAGGAGCGTATTAAAGAACGCCGCGCAGAAACCCGTTATGAAGGCGGCGAGAGACCGGCCCTTCGGGGTGTTTTTCGTTATCTTCTTAATTAACCTGTAGACATACGCCGCCAGCAGTCCCACCAGCACCCGGGGGACGAACCGCTGCACGAAGGCGAGCACCGGGCTTATGCCGAAGAGCGTCACGCCCATGAGGCTGGAGCCGCCGATGCCCAGGCACTGCATGAAACTCGTGAGTCCGAAGACCCCGCCCAGTATCATGCCGCCCAGGGGGCCGAGAGCTATCGCGCCTATGGCCACGGGTATCATGTTCATTGTTATCGCCAGCGGCCCTATGTTCATGTACCCCAGCGGGGTGAAGGCCAGTACCAGCAATACGGCGGTCAGAAGTCCAAGGAGCGCCAGCTCTCTCGGCTTGAAACCTTTTTTCATTGTGAGATCCCTCCAAAAAGATGTGTGTTGCCGCTCGCCTGCCCGGGATGCGGCACGGGCGTATTATAGCATAGGTTTTGCAAAAATGGTATATGATTTTTTCAAAACTTGTGCTACAATGGCCCGGAGGTGATAATATGCTAAAGGGAAAGACAGTGGTGCTGGCCGTGACGGGCAGCATCGCGGCGTACAAGATACCGAACCTCGCCAGGATGTTCCTCCGCGCCGGAGCCCAGGTGGAGGTGCTGATGACGAAAAACGCGGAGAATTTCATAAACCCCATAACGTTTGAGAGCTTGACAGGCCGCAAGTGCCTGGTGGACACATTTGACCGGAACTTTGAGTTCAGCGTGGAGCATGTGGCCCTGGCCAAACGCGCCGACGCCGTTCTCGTGGCCCCGGCCAGCGCCAACGTCATAGGCAAGATAGCCTCCGGCATAGCGGACGACATGCTGACCACCACCGTCATGGCCTGCCCCTGCCCAAAGCTCATAGCCCCCGCCATGAACCACAACATGTACCACAACCCCATCGTCCAGGACAACCTTGAAAAGCTCCGGCGTTTCGGCTACGAGGTCATAACCCCCGCCACGGGTATGCTGGCAAACGGCGACAGCGGCGACGGCCGTATGCCGGAGGAGGCACTATTATTTGAGTATGTCCTCCGGGCCATAGGCTTTGAGAAGGACCTGAAAGGCCGGCGGGTGCTGGTGACCTCCGGCGCCACCCGGGAGGCCATAGACCCAGTGCGCTTTATAACGAACCACTCCTCCGGCAAGATGGGCTGCGCCCTCGCCCGGGCGGCCATGCTCCGGGGGGCGGAGGTCACTCTCGTGGCGGCCCACATGGAGGTGGAGCCCCCCCGCTTTGTGGAGGTGGTGCCGGTGGTGAGCGCCCGGGACATGATGGAGGCCGTGGCCGCGAGGTTCCCAGAGACGGATATCGTCATAAAGGCGGCGGCGGTCTCGGACTACACGCCCCTTGACCCCGCCGGGGAGAAGATAAAAAAGCGGGACGGGGAGATGACCCTGGCTCTCACGAGGACTGAGGACATCTTAAAATATTTGGGCGAGCACCGGCGGGAGGGGCAGTATATATGCGGGTTCTCCATGGAGACGAAGGACCTAATTGAAAATTCCCGCGGGAAACTCATATCCAAGAACTGCGACATGATATGCGCCAACTCCATAAGGGAGGGGGCGGGTTTCGGCGCGGACACCAACGCCATAACCATCATAACGAGGCAGGGGGAGACGGAGCTCCCCCTTATGAGCAAGGAGCAGGCGGCCCACAGGATCCTCGACGCCATACTTGGCAAATGAGGCTTTTTCCGGGATAGCGCATATAATAATATCGACAATGGCGTCCACGGTACGGTGGACGCCAAACTTTTGGAGGTTCGGTATTATGTGCGGTATTGCGGGGATGGTAGGATCCTTCGACCGGCGGGAGATGGAGCCCGCGTTTTTGAAGATGCAGGCGGTGCTGGGCCGCCGGGGCCCGGACGGGCGCGGGACGGCGTACTTTGAGGGGGCGGCGCTCATTCACGATAGGCTCGCCGTCATGGACCCGGAGCGGGGGGCCCAGCCCATGGCCTTCGGGGAGCACACCATGGTCTATAACGGCGAAATATACAATACCCCGGAGCTGAGGGCGGAGCTCGCGGCCCTGGGGCACACCTTTGAGGGGAGCTCGGACACGGAGGTCCTTCTCCACGCCTTCGCCCAGTGGGGGGAGGCGTGCCTTGAGCGGCTCAACGGCATATACGCCTTCGCCGTCTGGGACAGCCGCCAGAGGCGGCTATTTCTCGCCCGGGACAGGATGGGCGTGAAACCCCTATTCTACGCCCGCCGCCGGGGGTGCCTCATATTCGCCTCCGAGCTCAAGGCGATGCTCTGCCACCCCTGGGTGGAGCCGGAGGTGGACCGGGAGGGCCTCGCCCAGGTGATGCTCCTGGGCCCCGGCCGGGTCCCCGGCAGCGGGGTGTTTAGGAACGTGCGGGAGCTCCTTCCGGGGGAGTGCGGCTTTTACGACCCGGAGGGGGACAAATTGAGCCTGCGCCGCTACTGGCGTCTCACCGACGCCCCCCACGGGGACACATTCGAGGAGACGGCGGAGAAGGTGCGTTTCCTCGTCACCGACGCCATAAGGCGTCAGCTGGTCTCCGACGTGCCCCTCTGCACCTTCCTCTCCGGGGGCCTGGACTCCAGCCTCATATCCTCCGTGGCCCACGGGTACTTCGCGGAGCGGGGGGAGATACTGGAGACGGTGTCCGTGGACTACCGGGACAACGCCAAGTTCTTTAAGCCCGGCAAATTCCAGCCAAACTCCGACCCCGAGTTCATAATGAGGATGCGGGAGTATCTGAGCGGGCGGCACCATCTGGTGACGCTGGACACCCCCGAGCTCGTTCAGGCCCTCTACGACGCCGTGGAGGCGCGGGACCTCCCCGGGATGGCGGACGTGGACTCCTCGCTCCTCCTCTTCTGCAAGGAGATAAAGAAGGTGGCCACGGTGGCGGTCTCCGGCGAGTGCGCGGACGAGATATTCGGGGGCTACCCCTGGTACCGGGACCCGGAGATCCGGGAGCGGGAGGGGTTCCCCTGGGCCCAGTCCACCATCTGGCGGGCGGGTTTCCTGAGGGAGGGCGTCCTCGGGGGCATAGACCCCGGGGAGTACGTGGACAGCTACTACCGCAAGACGGTCTCCGAGAGCTCCATACTGCCGGGGACGCCGCCATTGGAGCGGCGCATGAAGGAGATGATGAACCTGAACGTTGACTGGTTCATGCAGACGCTCCTTGACAGGAAGGACAGAATGAGCATGTGGTCGTCTCTCGAGGTCCGGGTGCCCTTCTGCGACCACAGGATAGCGGAGTATCTTTACACCGTGCCCTGGGAATTTAAGGACCACGACGGGTACGAAAAGGGCCTCCTCCGGGAGGCCATGCGGGGCTGGCTCCCGGAGGAGGTCCTATGGCGGAAGAAGAGCCCCTACCCCAAGACCCACAACCCCAGCTACAGGGCGGCGGTGACGGAGGAGCTGAGGCGGGTGATGGACGACCCCTCGGAGCCGCTGCACGACATAGTCCGGGAGGAGGCGCTGGAGGAGCTCATCACCTCCGATAGGGCCGTCCCCTGGTACGGACAGCTCATGACGACCCCCCAGACAATGGCCTACTTCCTGCAGGTGAACTTCTGGCTCAAGCGGTACGGCGTGAGGCTCGTCTAACGGTTCTCCACTATCTCCGTGCCGGGGTAGTAGTTCTCCAATATCTCCCGGAAGGTGCTGCCGGACTTCGCCATGGCGTTGGCGCCGTACTGGCTCATGCCCACGCCGTGGCCGTAGCCGGTGGTGGTCATCTCTATCGCCTCCCCGGTGACGTTGAAGGTGACGGCGGTGCTGCGAAGGGAGAATAGGCTCCTCAGTTCCCGGCCCGAGACATCTATGCCGCCGATGGTCACGGTGAGGAGCCGCCCGGACTCTGAGTACACCGGCGTGCCTATCCAGTCTGACGTCTCGCCGGTGAAGTCCGCCTCCGGGTGGGCGGCGGCGACGGCGGAGCTAAATTCCTCCGGCGTCACGGTGACGGTGGAGACGTAATTTGGTACGTCCCCGGCGCTCTCCGGGCTCTCCACGCTCACAAGGTAGGGGAGGGAGCTGTTCCACACGTTTCCACTGTCCTCAGTCCTCCCGGCGGAGGAGGAGTGGAAGACCGCCAGGGCCGGCTCGCCGCCGTAGGATATGTATAGCCCGTCCGTCTCCGCCACGGCGGAGGCTATCTTGGCAAAGTTCGCGTCAAAGTCCCCGCCCCACTTCTCCCGCAGCGACTCCGGGTCCCGCCAGGCGGCGCAGCAGGTGCTGTCGGAGCATATGTCCGCCTCCGGGTGGGCGTCCGAGGGGTTCACACGGAGCTTGTAGAGGAGGTAGGTCCTGAGCGCAACGGCCTGTGCCTTCAGGGCCTCGGGCTCGAAGGAGGCGGGCATCTCCGCCCCCAGGGACCCCCGGAGGTACTGGGCGAGGCTCATCTCCCGCACCTCGCCGCCGTCAAGGAGCGTCAGTTTAAACTCCCCGTCCATGGTGCCGGTGTCCTCCACCTCGGGGACGGTGTCGCCAACCTCCTCCGGGCCCTCCGAGTCCCCGGCGGGGCCGCCGGGCTTGTCCGCCGTCCGGGTGTTGGGGTAGGCCACCATCAGGGGGAATATGAGGGCGAAGATAACGAGTATCACCGCCGCTAAGATAACAGCCTTCATTGTACGCTCCTTCTCCCGCCGGAAAAATTCGCCGGTTTGTCCGCAAGGGGTGCAAAGCGCCATTGACTTGCCGGGCGGGTCTGATGTAAAATATCGAAGTGGGCCGCGCCGGAGCCTTCCGGCGGGAGCCCTCCATAGAATCTATTCAGGCGGGTGGTCACATATGCGTAAATTATCATTCACGCCGCTGCTGGCGCTCTTGATGGGGTTGGCGGGCGCCGTGGTGAGGTACCAACAGCTAAAGACGGGCTTTGAGCCCATCAGCGGTATGCCCGTCCCCGGCGACGGCAGCGCCGGACTCCTGACCATACTGGGCGCCGTGGTCCTCGCGCTCTCGGCCATACTCGCCCTGGCCCTGGGGTGGAGGCACAGCCTGCCCAAGTCCTACGGCAAGGCGTTCCACACCGCAAGGTACCTCTCCTTCGTGCTCTCCACCCTCACGGGGTGCGTCTCCATCCTCGGGGCCGGCATACTCTTCAGCACGTCGGAGCTATTCGGCCTTGCGGGTTTCGCGAGGTACGTGTTCCTGGGCCTCGCGGCCCTCTCGGGGGTGGGGATGCTCGTCATGTCCGCCGCGGGTTACACCGGCAAGAGCGGGCCGGGGCTCATGCTCTTCTCCGTCATGCCCCCGGTGTTCTTTGCCTACACCCTCACCTGCCTCTACCGGGCCAACGCCAGCAACCCGTTCCTCTGGGACTTCGCGCCGGGGTGCCTCGCCGTGGGCCTCACCGCCATGGCGCTCTGCACTATGGCCGGCTGCGCCTACTCAAGGCGCCTCACAAGGGGCCTCATATTCTACGGGCACCTCGCGGTGTACGCCATCCTCGTGACGCTGCCGGACAGCCACCCCCTGGGCTTTAAGCTTATCCTGGCCGCTGCTGCTGTCTTTACGCTCCAGCAGCTTGTGAGGGCCATCTCCGCCCTTGAGGAACGCAGTTCTGAGCAGGACGAGGAAGAATAAAACGGCCCAAAATCAAGCTTTTGAGCCGTTTAGCAGCTTATATTCCATCCCAGGGGACGATCTCGCCCTTTTCGCGGGTGGCGTTGAGGTCGATGAGGCGCTGGTTGGAGGAGCCCCGGAATCGCAGGGAAATGTCCTTTAGCTCCTGGACGAACCTCCCGTCCACCAGGACGTCTATGAGGGAGAGCATCTCCTCCGTCACCTCCGTGTGGGGGTGGGAGCCCTCCCGCAGAAGATCCTCGTAGGTGAACCCGGTGAAACACCATATTGTCTTCTTGGGGTACGTGTCCCGCACCCGGTGGAGGAATGGGAGGAGCGCCCGCTGGTTCTCCGGCTCCATGGGCTCGCCGCCCAGGAGCGTGAGACCGTTAATATAGCTGGGGGCGAGGAGATCTATAAGTTCCCGCTCCGTCTCCTTTGTGAAGGGACGGCCGTAGTTAAAGTCCCAGGTCTGGGGCTGAAAGCACCCGGGGCAGTGGTTCGTGCAGCCGGAGACGAAGAGCGTCACCCGGACGCCCTGGCCGTTGGCGATGTCGCAGTTTTTTATCTCTCCGTAGTTCATGGGCCACCTCGTATATATATTATCAAAAGCAAAAGCACCGGAAAAGTTCGCGAAAATTTTTCCGGTGCTTTATTCCGCAAAATTTTAGAGATGCAAGACCCGGTCGCGTATCTCCTGGGTGCGTCCCTGGTTCCAGAACTGGGTGCCGATGTACCCGCAGGTGCGGCGGGCCACGTTCATCTTGTTCTGGTCGGTGTTGCCGCACTTGGGGCAGCGCCAGATGAGCTTGCCGTCCTCGTCCTCCACGATGGATATCTCGCCGTCCCAGCCGCAGACCTGGCAGTAGTCGGACTTGGTGTTGAGCTCAGCGTAGATGATGTTGTCGTAGATGAACTTCATGACCTGGAGGACGGCCTCCAGGTTATTCTGCATGTCGGGCACCTCCACGTAGCTTATGGCGCCGCCGGGGGAGAGGTGCTGGAACTCCGCCTCAAATTTGAGCTTGGTGAAGGCGTCTATCTGCTCCGTCACGTGGACGTGGTAGGAGTTCGTTATATATCCCTTGTCGGTTATGCCCTCGATTATGCCGAAACGGCGCTGGAGGCACTTGGCGAACTTGTAGGTGGTGGACTCCAGGGGGGTGCCGTAGAGGGAGAAGTCGATGTTGTGCTGGGCCTTCCACTTCCGGCAGGCGGCGTTCATGGTCTCCATCACCTGCAGGGCGAAGGGGGTGGCCTCGGGGTCGGTGTGGGAGCGGCCGGTCATGTACTTCACGCACTCATAGAGCCCGGCGTAGCCCAGGGAGATGGTGGAGTAGCCGCCGTAGAGGAGCTTGTCGATGGTCTCGCCCTTCTTGAGCCGGGCCAGCGCGCCGTACTGCCAGAGGATGGGGGCCACGTCGGAGGGGGTGCCCTTCAGGCGCTCGTGGCGGCACATGAGGGCCCTGTGGCAGAGCTCCAGGCGCTCGTCAAATATCTTCCAGAACTTGTCCATGTCGCCGCCGGAGGAGAGGGCCACGTCGGGCAGGTTGATGGTGACCACGCCCTGGTTAAAGCGGCCGTAGTACTTGGGCTCGTTTGTCTCCGGGTCCACGTAGGGCGTCAGGAAACTGCGGCAGCCCATGCAGGTGTAGCAGTGGCCCTGGCCGTTCTTGTCCACCTTGAGCTCCAGCATCTTCTTCTCGCTTATATAGTCAGGCACCATCCGGCGGGCGGTGCACTTGGCGGCCAGTTTCGTGAGGTAGTAGTACTCCGAGTCCTCGTGGATGTTGGACTCCTCCAGCACGTATATGAGCTTGGGGAAGGCGGGCGTCACCCAGACGCCGTCCTCGTTCTTCGTGCCCTGGTAGCGCTGCTCTAAGACCTCCTCTATTATGAGCGCGAGATCATGGCGCTCCTGGCCCTCCTTGGCCTCCCCGAGGTACATGAACACGGTGACGAAGGGGGCCTGTCCGTTGGTGGTGAGGAGCGTCACCACCTGGTACTGTATGGTCTGGACGCCCCGGCGTATCTCCTCCCGGAGGCGCGTCTCCACGATCTCGGATATCTTCTCCTCACTGGGAGCGACGCCCAGGATCTGGAGCTCCTGCTCCACCACCTTGCGTATCTTCTTCCGGGACACGTCCACAAAGGGCGCGAGGTGCGTGAGGGAGATGGACTGGCCGCCGTACTGGTTGGAGGCCACCTGGGCGATTATCTGGGTGGCGATGTTGCAGGCGGTGGAGAAACTGTGGGGGCGCTCGATGAGGGTGCCGGTGATGACGGTCCCATTTTGCAGCATGTCCTCCAGATTCACAAGGTCGCAGTTGTGCATGTGCTGGGCGTAGTAGTCCGTGTCGTGGAAGTGGATTATGCCCTGCTCGTGGGCCTCCACTATGTCCTTGGGCAGCAGTACGCGCTCGGAGAGGTCCCTTGAGACCTCGCCGGCCATGTAGTCCCGCTGGGTGGAGTTCACCACCGGGTTCTTGTTGGAGTTCTCCTGCTTTGCCTCCTCGTTGCAGCACTCGATGAGGGAGAGTATCTTCTCGTCGGTGGTGTTCACCTGGCGGACGAGGGAGCGGGTGTAGCGGTAGGTTATATAGTTCTTCGCCACCTCAAAGGCCCCGTGGGCCATTATCTGTTTCTCCACCATGTCCTGTATCTCCTCCACAGAGGGGGAGCGGCCAAGGTTCTCGCAGTCCAGCTGCACCGACTGGGCTATCCGCTTTATCTGCAGGGGCGTCATGCGGGCACTCTCCTCCACGGAGGCGTTGGCCTTGCTTATGGCGTTCTCTATGCGCTCGATGTCAAAGGGCATCTCTGACCCGTTTCGTTTGATTATCTTCATGTGTATCACCTCAAGAGCCGAATGTTACTAAAGTGTATCACTTTTTGCCCCCCAGGTCAATAGACAAACCGTACATATTGTGTGCCCGGTCTTTGGCATAACACTATATACTGTAACGGTTCCCGGCCCTTGGAGGGAGGGCAAAATTCGTGACATTTTTCCCCTTTTTTCGTCCTTCTTAGCTCGCGGGCCGGACAAAAATTGTAAGGTTGCACAAGTACGACTCCCGAACAATAAAATTTTGTGTCCCAACATATTGTGACGCAATTCACCCCGCCGGCGGTTATATGATTACGGTAAACCAAAACGAAAGGGAGTATACTGTGCAAGTCAAGGAAACCGCCGCCGTCTCGGGGCTCACGGGGCGCGTGAGGAAACTGGACATCTACACCCTGGCGGAGTACGCCGCGAGGGCCATAATGGGGCTGATACTTGGGAGGGCCCGGCTATTCGGGGCGATATCGCCCTTCGGGGTGGCCTTCGCCGCCGCCTCGCCGGACGGGCTCCGGGGGCTCGTGACGCTCCTGGGGGTGCTGGCGGGGTCACTCACCTTGGGGGACCTCTACATATCCATAAAGTACATAGCGGCGGCGATGCTCGTGCGGGCGACGCTCCACTTCTTCCCGGAACTGGGCTCCAAGCCCGCCAAGATGGGCGTCACATTCGCGGCGATGGCGGTGATAGGGGCGGTGTACGTCTGGGACGCCAACTGGGAGGTGACGCAGGCGGCCTTCTATGTGGTGGAGGTGTTCCTGGCGGCGGGGACTGTCTATTTCTACGAGGTGGCCCTCTCGCCCATGGGCGGCTCCGAGGCCGCGCGGGACTTAAGGGCGCTGCAGAGCGTGAGCTCCCTCACGCTATTGGGGACGCTCCTCATGTCCCTGGGGAGTCTTGAGCTCTTCGGGGCCATGTCGGTGGGCAGGTGCCTCGCGGTGGTGGTCATAATGTTCGCGGTCTTCAAGGGCGGCACCTCCACGGGCTGCGTGGCGGCGGCGGCCCTGGGGCTCCTCATGGACCTCGCCCAGTCGGGGCCCCCCTTCTTCACCCTCTCCTACACCATGTGCGCCCTCATAGCCGGGATATTCACCCGGGAGGGGCGGCTGGTGTTCCTCCTCGTCTACGCGGCCTCCGGGGCCATCTCGGTGCTGTGGGCCCGGCCCTGGGGGGTGGGGGCGCCGCCGCTATATGAGAATTTCGCCGCCTCCGTCATATTCATGGCCCTGCCGGAGGAACTGCTCTCCCGCCTTCGCTACCTCCTCCCCTCCGGCGCCTCGGGTTTCGGCTTTTTGAAGGCCCGGGAGTACACCCGGGACCGGGTGGAGCTCTGCGCCCAGGCCTTCCGGGGGATATACGAGGCCGTCCGGGCCTCGGACAGCCAGTACGGCGAGAACATAGCGGAGATATTCGACCGGGCCTCTGACGCCGTCTGCCGCAGCTGTCCCATGTCCCCCAGGTGCTGGCAGCAGGAGTACGTGGACACGCTGGACATAATGAATAATCTGACGCCCATACTCACCGAGCGCGGCAGCGCGGACCTCGCGGACCTGCCGGAGCGGTTTCGGGAGTCCTGTCAGCGGCCCGAGAGGCTCGTTGGCGCCATAAACGCCGAGGCCCGGGTGTTCCTCACCCGCCGGCAGTACAGGGCCCGGCTCCGGGAGAGCCGTGGCGCCGCCTACAACCAGTATTACGACATCTCCGCGGTCCTCGCATCCCTGGCCCGGGAGCTGGGGGGCGAGATCGAGGTGGAACCGGCCCTGGAGATAAGGCTCCGCAAGTACCTGCGGGGCATGGCCATAGACGCCTCCATCGCGGTGTTCCGCCTGCGGGGCGGGCGTCTCCGGGCGGAGATACGCTCAAAGAGCCTCTACGTCCTAAAGCGGGACAAGCAGTACCTCGATAAACTCTCTGAGGTCCTGGGTGTGCGGCTCTGCACCGCCGAGGGGCCCCAGGACCAGGATAGACTGGTGCTCTTAGAGGCCGAGCCCCTGGCGGCGGCGGTGGGCGTGGCGGGCTCCAAGCGGGCGGGGGAGAGCGTCTCCGGCGACAGGAGCCGCTGTTTCCGCACCGACGAGGGGTACCTATATGTGGCGCTCTCCGACGGCATGGGCAGCGGGCCGGAGGCCGCCAAGAGCGCCGAGGAGGCATTGGGCGTGCTGGAGCGGTTCTTAAAGGCCGGGGTGGAGCCGGACGTGGCGCTGAGGATACTCTCTGACATATTCCTCCTCAAAAACGAGACGGACATAGAGAGCGCCACGGTGGATCTCCTGTGCCTTAATATGTTCACCGGGGAGGCCGGAATATTCAAGTACGGCGCCGCGCCATCGTATATCCGCAAAAATACCTCCGTCCGGCGGCTCACGGGTTTCGCCCTGCCGGTGGGGTTCCGCTCCTCGCCGCCGCTCAGGAACGTCTATGCCAAGATGCGCCTCACGGGCGGCGCCTGGGCTGTCATGATCTCCGACGGCGTCACCTCCGGCGGGGAGGACAAGTGGCTGCGGGAGCTGGTCTCCGCCCACACCGGCGACGCCTCGGAGCTCGCCAAAAGCATCCTGGAGGCCGCCTCCGCCCGGGGCGGCCTCACGGACGACGCCACCGTCATCGCCGTGAAGGTGGACTCCCGGAGTTAGAAAGTTTAAATTCCCGCGTATATCCCCGGAAAAATCCGGGAACACTGGAAACATCCGGTTTTCAGGGGTGATGTGATGGTAAAGGGGATCACGCGGCGGGTGGTCATGATAAAATCGCCGGACCCGCAGATCTTTGACGAGGCGATCTTCATAGTCCGTGACGAGGGGGCGCGAAAGCCCGGCGTCACATATGAGGAGATCCTTCGGGAGGCCCAGAACGTGGCCGAGAACTACGTCAGGAGCAAAAAGGAGACGGGGACGCTAAAAAAGCTGCCGCCCCTCCTATATACGCTCATAGGCGCCGGGGCGGTGGGCCTCGTGTGGCTCATCTCGGCGCTAATTTAAGAAGGCTCCAGGAGGCCCCCGGATCTAAGGTCCGGGGGCAAGCTCTTGTTTTTTTCGTCGATGTGTGGTAAAATGGGGCCGGTGAACAGTGGAAATATAATCAATTTATTACATATAAAGGTGATGCCATGAAAAAAATATTACTTGTCTTCGGCACGAGGCCGGAGGCCATAAAGATGTGCCCGCTGGTGAACGAGCTGAAGGACCGCCGCAGTGTGGAGACGGTGGTGTGTGTCACGGGGCAGCACCGGGAGATGCTCTCCCAGGTGCTGACGGCCTTCAAGGTGGAGCCGGACTACAACCTGGCGGTGATGGAGGAGGGGCAGACGCTCTTCGACCTCACGGGGCGGGTGATGTCCGGTATGCGCCGGGTGCTGGAGGAGGTCCGGCCCGACGTGGTGCTGGTCCACGGGGACACCACCACCACCTTCGCCTCGGCCCTGGCGGCGTACTATCTGGGCATACCCGTGGGGCACGTGGAGGCGGGACTCAGGACCTACAACGTCCGCGCCCCCTACCCCGAGGAATTTAACCGGGAGGCCGTGAGCTCCATAGCGGACTACAACTTCGCCCCCACGGAGCTGGCGAGGGACAATCTACTCCGGGAGGGCAAGGACCCCAAGAGCATATTCATCACCGGGAACACCGCCATCGACGCCCTGGGCACAACGGTTGTCAACGACTTCACCCACCCGGAGCTTGACTGGGCCCAGGGGTCCCGGCTCGTCATCCTCACCGCCCACCGGCGGGAGAACTGGGGCGAGCCGTTACATAGGATATTCAGGGCCGTCCGGCGGGTGGTGGAGGAGTACCCGGAGGTGAAGGTCCTCTACCCCATACACCTAAACCCCCTGGTGCGCTCCGCGGCGGAGGAGGAGCTCTCCGGCTGCGACAGGGTGAGGATAATAGAGCCCATGGACGTCATAGCCTTCCACAACTTCCTGGCCCGGTCCTACATGATCTTGACGGACTCCGGGGGCATCCAGGAGGAGGCGCCGAGCCTCGGCAAACCGGTGCTGGTGCTGCGGGACGTCACCGAGCGCCCCGAGGGCGTGAAGGCCGGCACACTCCGTGTCATCGGCACCAGGGAGGAGGTCATCTACGAGGAGTTCCGGGCCCTCCTCACGGACGAGGCCCGCTACAACGCCATGAGCCGCGCCCAGAACCCCTACGGCGACGGCCTGGCCTCCGTCCGCATAGCGGATATACTAATAAAAGGCAAGACAAATGTATAAGCTTTTACACCCCCAGGACCATTTTCCCGGGGGTGTTATTTTGCTTATTCCTATGAGCGTTTTCGAGCACTCCGCCGTCTAAGGGATGAATGGGCCCATTTTATCATTTTACCATTTCATCAACGGGGAGGTGAGGCAGTGGACACGGGAGCGGAGAGCTATTCGCGGTATCTTGAGGGGGACGAGAGCGCCCTCACGGAGATCATATCCGCCTACAGGGACGGGCTGACGCTGTACCTCAACGGCATACTGGGCAGCATCTTTGACGCCGAGGAGCTGATGGAGGAGGTGTTCTTCCGCCTGGTGACCCGCCGTCCCCGTTTCCGGGGCGAGAGCAGTTTCAAGACCTGGCTCTACGCCATGGGGCGGCACCTGGCGCTGGATCTTCTGCGGCGGCGAAAGCGTCTATCGGACAGGCCGCCGGAGGAGGCGGACGCGGAGACGGAGAGCGTGGAGCGCGCCTACCTGCGGGACGAGCGGCGCGTCGCCGTGCACCGGGCCATGGGGCGGCTGAACCCGGACTACGCCCAGGTCCTGCACCTTGTGTACTTTGAGGGCCTCACCAACGCACAGGCCGCCGCCGTCATGGGCCGGGGCAGGAGGCAGATCGAGAACCTGACCTCCCGGGCGAGGGCGGCGCTGCGGCGAGAGCTTATTAAGGAGGGCTTTGACTATGAGGACATCTGAGGCCATCGCGGCGGACGTGATCGCCCGCCGGGACGAGTATTTTGAGAGGCAGAAGAGACGCCGGGAGGGAATTTTGAGAGCGGGAGCCGCCGTGATCGCGGTGCTCGCCGCGGCGGCGCTTTACATCATCTATCCGGCCCAGCGGGGGGAGCCTGGGATGGATGCCGCCGAGCCCGCAGGCGGGGGGAAGTACGGGATCTGGCCCGTGCCGGAGGATCTGGCCGCCGAGAGCGGCGACCCGGTGACCTACGCGCTTTTGCGGGTGCAGAGGCCCGGGGAGAGCGACCGCGTCCTCAACGTCTGGACGGAGGAGGAGGGCGCGGGGGTGAGCTGTCAGACGGACAGCCGCAAGGAGGGGGTCTTTGAGGCCGACGCCCTCTCCGCCGTGGCCGCCGCGCTGGAGGAGGCCGGCATGGGCCGCTTTGACGGCACAAACGAGACGGGCGATGAGGGCGGCAGCGCCCAGATGCAGGTGGAATTTGAGAGCGGGGAGACCTGGAGCGCTGACTGGTCCGGCATTGTGCCCGAGGATTTTGAGGCGGCCTTTGAGGAGGCGGCGGAGTTCTTCGAGGCGCTCACCGCCGAGATGCCGGACTACGAGATGACCTTCCGACTGGAGGGCAGCGTGGACCCGGCGCTCATGGAGGAGATCCGGGCCATCTACGGCGGCACCGTCAGCTTTAGCGAGCTGTGGGTGGGGGACGCGGGGGGCGAAAACGCGGCCCGGCTCTCCCTCCCGGACACCTCCCCCGTCCTCGCCGCCGCCATCTGCGCCCCGGAGACGGGCGCGGAGCCCTACGAACTCCAGATCGTCCGCCTTGCCCCCGGTGAGGACCCGGAGGACGTGGCTAAGAGCTTTGAGGAGAACGTAGACTGGGATAAGTGGGTCTGCGTGGCCCCAAACACCGGCTGGATCGGCATAAAGGGCGACATGGTCCTGTGCGCCCTGGGCAACTCCGACGCCACTGACACGGCAAAAAGCGCGCGGGAGCAGGGCTGGAGGGAGTACGCGAAACTGAGACCAGGTAGATAAGATCATACACCCCCGGAACGCTTAATGGTCCCGGGGGTGTTTTTTAACTCTATCTTCTGCCCATCTCAGCAAGGCAATCCCGGATGGCCCGCTCCACCTCCAGCACCTCCGCCTCGAAGGCGGCGGCGGGGACCCGCAGGGCCCCCCGGCCCAGGATTATCATCTGCTCCATGCCGTCTGATGTGGCCACGCGCACCTGGTGGCGGCGGCTCAGGTCGTAGGTGGCCCGCTCGATGTACATGTCCGCCGTCTCCGCCTCCTTGGTGTAGACCACCGTGAGGCCCCCCAGGCGCTCCATGCTGCCGGGGTTATTCTTCACCTTGTAGGCGTCGAAAACGACGATGACGGCGCACTGGCGGAACCCCTGGTAATTTCGGAGCCTCTCAATTAGCCGCTCCCTGGCGGCGTCTAAGCTCCCCCCTGCCAGGCGCTTGAGATCCGGCCAGGCGAAGATTATGTTGTAGCCGTCCACCAGCACGAACTCAAGGCCGTCCTTCTGGGGGCGGGACGGGGTCTTGGCGGGCTTGGGGGCGGAGCTCTCAGCCTTTGGCGGGCGGCGCAGGGCCTCCTCGCCCCGGGGTATCTTGCCGTAGGTCCGCTCGAATATTGCCATTAGCTCCTTGTCCGTGGCGGCCATACGCACGTAGCGCCTGGCGGCCTCCTTCACCGGGTCCTCGGGCTCCGGGGGGTGAAGGGCGCTCTCCAAGTGCATCTTCTCCGGCACCTGGTACCAGGGCACCACGTACCCGGCCCCGTGACTGCAAAATACGCTGTGGGGCGGGTTCTCAAGATCCGCCTCCGGGTCGTAGCCCAGGGCCTCCACCACCGCCTCCTGACTGGCGCAGGGCTCGTAGCCGTGAAATACGAGGGCCGTGCGGCCAAGGCCCCGGGTGTATGCCGTGACGGCGGCGGGGTAGCCGCCGATCTCCGCCACGGGGGCGCTGCCGCGGATCACCGCCGTCTCCCCGGAAGACTCCGGCGGCTCGAACCGGGTCCCCATGCGGGTGAGGTCCGTGAGGGCCCGCCCCACGCTCCCGGCGGGGATGTCCAGGCGGAAGTCGTACCAGGGCTCTAAGAGTATGTTCTCCGCCCCCATGAGGCCCTGGCGCACCGCCCTATATGTGGCCTCCCGGAAGTCCCCGCCCTCGGTGTGTTTGGGGTGGGCGCGGCCTGAGGCCAGGGTGAGCTTTATGTCCGTTATGGGCGAGCCCGTCAGGACCCCAAGGTGCTGTTTCTCCGCAAGGTGCGTGAGGATTAGCCGCTGCCAGCTCCCGGATAGCACCTCCTCCGGGCACTTTGAGCTTATCTCTATGCCGCTGCCCCGCTCCCCGGGCTCCAGGATGAGGTGGACCTCCGCGTAATGGCGAAGGGGCTCGTAGTGGCCCACGCCCTCCACCGGGGCGGCGATGGTCTCCCGGTATATTATCCGGCCTGGGCCGAAGGAGACGTCGAGACCGTAGCGGCTCTCGATGAGCTCGTGGAGCACCTCTAATTGCACCGGGCCCATGAGACGCGCCTGTATCTCCCCGGTGCGGGGCTCCCACTTTAGCTTGAGTTCCGGCTCCTCCTCCTCCAGCTCCCGGAGCTTGAGGGCCGCCTTGGCGGCGTCACAGCCCTCCGGCAGGATGATGGAGTAGGTGAGCACCGGCTCCAGGGACGGGGCCCGCTCCCCCGGCTCCTCGCCGAGGCCCATACCGGCGGCTGTGGCGGAGAGGCCCGTCACCGCCGCCACGTCCCCGGGGTAGACCTCCTCCACCGTCCTATATTTCGCCCCGGAGTATATGCGTATCTGGGTGACCTTCTCCTGGACGCCCCCCGCCGTGAGGACGTCCCGCACCCGGAGGACCCCGCCCGTTATCTTCATGTGGGTGAGGCGGCGGCCCTCACCATCCCGGGATATCTTAAATACCCGGGCTGCGAAACCAGCTTTGGGAGGGCACTCCGGCGCCATGCGCCCGAGAGCGGAGAGAAACTCCTCCACGCCTAAGAGCTTGAGGGCCGCCCCGAAGAAACAGGGCTGGACGTTCCCCCGGCGGAAGGCGGCGAGTATGGCCTCCTCCGTGAGCTCGCCCGTCTCAAGATACGCCTCTAAGAGCGGCTCATCGCAGAGGGCCAGCTCCTCCCCCTGGGGCTCCCCGGGGTCGAAAAAGCCCTCCCCCAGCTCATGACTCAGCTCGCGAAGGAGCTCCTGTTTTGTGAGGCCGGGGAGGTCGGTCTTATTTATAAAGACGAAGGTGGGTATCCGCCGCTCATGGAGGAGTTTCCAGAGGGTCCTTGTGTGGCTCTGGACGCCCTCCGGGGCGCTAATTACGAGTATGGCCGCGTCCAGGACGTCCAGGGTCCGCTCGGTCTCCGCCGAGAAGTCCACGTGGCCGGGGGTATCGAGGAGCGTGGCGCTCCGGCCGCCCAGGTCCAGCACCGCCTCTTTCGAGAAGATGGTTATGCCCCGCTGCCGTTCGAGGGTGAAGTTATCGAGAAAGGCGTCCCCGTGGTCCACCCGCCCCAGGGACCTTATGGCCCCGGAGAGGTAGAGCAGCGCCTCCGAGAGGGTGGTCTTCCCCGCGTCCACATGGGCCAATATGCCGATGACCGTGTTACCCATAACGGCCTCCTTCCTGGTGTATAGGTGAATAATAGCACATATCCGCCGCTCTTGCAAGGCGGCGGACTGTGCCCCAAAAGTAGTGCCGGCTCGACAAAACCTCCTATTTACAAATGGGTGCGCCGGGTTTATTATTATATCACAGCTTATCCGATGTCTTTGAAATACTTTTTTCATCGAAGACCGTAAGCTCATATCTTTATCCCACAACCCTATTTTCGGCGGGCCGCGAGGCCCGCCCCCTTTTTTTGGGGGTTCAGGCGGCGAAAAATTCAAAATAGTCCATTTCCCCATTGACAATAATGGGGGAATCTTTTAAAATTAAAGTGCTTTGATGGCAGGGACGCCGCAAGCGTTTGCTTGCCCGCCCTTGCTTTTTTGTGCGCGTACCAAAAAAATATATGGAGGTCCACTATGGAAAACGAGTACCTTAGAGGCATACTTGAGACAGTCAAACGCCGCAACCCGGCGGAGCCTGAGTTCATCCAGGCGGTGACGGAGGTCCTTTCGTCCCTGGAGCCGGTCATCGCCCAGAGGCCGGACCTTATGGAGGCGGGGGTCCTTGAGCGCATGGTGGAGCCCGACCGCCAGATCGTCTTCCGGGTGCCCTGGGTGGACGACAGCGGCAAGGTCCAGGTGAACCGCGGTTTCCGCGTCCAGTTCAACGACGCCCTGGGTCCCTACAAGGGCGGCCTCAGGTTCCATCCCACGGTGAACCTGGGCATCATAAAGTTCCTGGGATTTGAGCAGGTCTTCAAAAACAGCCTCACCACCCTGCCCCTGGGCGGCGGCAAGGGCGGCGCGGACTTCGACCCCAAGGGCAAGTCCGAGGGGGAGATCATGCGTTTCTGCCAGAGTTTCATGACGGAGCTCTACCGCCACATCGGCAAGGACGTGGACGTCCCCGCCGGGGACACCGGCGTGGGCTCCCGGGAGATAGGCTACATGTTCGGCCAGTATAAGCGCATCACCGGCGAGTGGGGCGGCGTCCTCACCGGCAAGGGCATACCCTACGGCGGGTCCCTGGTGCGCACGGAGGCCACGGGGTATGGCCTGTGCTACTTCGCGGACGAGATGCTCCGGGCCAACGGCAGGAGCTTTGAGGGCCAGACCGTCATAATCTCCGCCTCCGGGAACGTGGCCACCTACGCCTGCCAGAAGGCCACGGAGCTGGGCGCGAAGGTCGTGGCCATGAGCGACTCCAACGGCTACATCTACGACCCCCAGGGCATAGACTACCGGGATATAAAGCAGCTTAAAGAGGTGGAGCGCAAGCGCATACGGGAATACCTCTCCATCCGTCCCCACGCTGAGTACCACGAGGGCTGCTCCGGTATCTGGAACGTCCCCTGCGACATCGCCCTCCCCTGCGCCACCCAGAACGAGATCGATAAAGAGGGCGCCGAGGCCCTGGCCGCCAACGGCTGCTACGCCGTGGCGGAGGGCGCCAACATGCCCTCCAAGCCCGAGGCCATAGAGGTCTACTTCGCCAATAACATGCTCTTCGCCCCCGCCAAGGCCGCCAACGCCGGAGGCGTCGCCACCTCAGGTCTGGAGATGAGCCAGAACAGCACCCGCATACCCTGGACCGCCCAGGAGGTGGACGCCAAGCTCCACGGCATCATGCGCAGCATCTTCGCCGCCTGCGACAGCGCCGCCCGGGAGTACGGTATGCCCGGCAATTACATGGCCGGCGCGAATATAGCCGGGTTCCTCAAGGTGGCCGAGGCCATGAAAGCCCAGGGCTGCGTCTGAGCCACGAGCCTAATAACCAAATAAATAATCAGCGCCCGGGGCGATCAAAGCCCCGGGCGCAGCGCGTCTCGGTATTCGTTTTTTCACACCCGCGTGCCACGGACAAGCAGCCTATAGGCGCTGCTGCCGTGGGGGTGACAGGTGACGAGGGTGCAGTGATCTTCGCCCTCCTCAATGGCGAGGCTCTCTATCTCCTCCGGGAGGACCACTTGGATGTTGTCGACCTCATATGTCACGGTCCTGTCAAGAACTGTGAGGGTGAAGGTGTCGCCGGGCGAGAGCTTATCGAGGTCGTGGAATAGGAAAGCCGTTGACTGGTCCCGGTGGCCGCAGAGGACGGTGTGACAGCTCTCACCGCCCACGGGCAGCGACGAGCCCGGTATGTGGCCCACGGCCTCCGCCATGGTTGTCTCGTCCGCATTGTGGTAGATGGGGAGATAGACGTCGATTTTCGGTATCTCGATGTAGCCCATCATGCCGGTGCCCTGGGGGTCGAGGAGTGTAGCGTACTCCGCCAGATCTTCCTCTCTCAGGATGAAGTGCGCCCCGAGGTCGAGATTTGAGTTATACTCGTCTGCGGCGCTCAAGATATCCGCCCTCTCCTCCGCCGTGAGATTCGAGACGGCCTTTTCGTAGCTGGAGATGAGGGCCTCCATGCGCAGGTCGTGTAGCCAGTTATTTATGGGCGTGTAGGCCACGAGGTAGAGGCTCACGAGGAACATAAGGGCAAGGAGAAGTTTTGGGAGGATGGAGAGGCCGCCGGTTTTCTCCCTTCCCCGGGCCGCGCCGGCGCTCTTAGCGGCGTCCGTCACCGTGCCCGCCTCCCGGCGCGTTTTTTGAGCTCAAATGCCGCGGCGCTGACGAGCACCAGGGCCAAACCCCCGGCGATGAGCCCATATATCCCCGGCCCGCCGGACTCGGGGAGCAGATAGCCGCTGGTGTTGGGAATTCTGTAGGTGAGAACAGGTTCATTCTTATCAGCGTCGAGCACTCCTATCTCGCTGCTCTGGAGGGTTATTTTGCCGTCTTTGTCCACCGTCAAAGTTATGGGTTTCTCCAGCTTAAAGTACCCATCCGGGGCCTTTGTCTCAATGATGTGGTACGTCCCGACGCCCAGCGTGAGGTCAAACGACGGTTCGCCTGTCCCGCCCTCGGCAGTCCAATTTATTTTCCCATCCTCGCCGGAGACGCCGGTAAAGAGCTTTTCGCTCTTGACGCCCTCAGCAGTTGACCAGAGCTCGAACTCGGCCCCCGCGAGGTTTCGGTCCGCGAGACTGCCGTCAACCTTGATGAGGCGCAGGGACTTCAAAATTCGCTCATTCTCTATCCGCAATTTAAGGCCGTTCTCCGTCACCTCAACGTGATCGGAAAACAGGGGGTCGAAGGGGCAGGATATCATTCTCTGATACCCAGATCCCTTTATCTCGAACTCGATGTACCCCGGGAGAGCGCCGAAACCATCCGGTGTCTCGGTCTCGACTATGCGGTATGTGCCGACTTGAAGGTTATTGCTACCACCCTCGACGTCCTTGTATATGACGCCGTCATTATTGGAGGTGTAGTCTTTAACTTTAGTCCACTTGTCGTCCCATTCCCCTATCGTCTGTCCCTTGTTGTCCTTCCGATAGAGTGTGAACTTCACGCCGCTGAGAGGAGCGCTGGAGTCGTCCACCTTCACGATTGAGATATTGGCGTTGCCGTCATAGGTGTTCGTAAAGGCGGTGTTTGTGAGGGTTATGACGGTGCGGGTCGTCCAGTGCATAGCCTCTGAGCTATTATTGTTCTTCTCGACTTCCTGGGTGATGGTGACATCGGTGTAGTCCGTACTCTCAGGGCCGCATTTTCCTACCTTGGCGCTGCCGCTATCAATGCTCCACGTGGTGATAGTGAGCGTTGCACCGGCAACATCCTTGGTTTCGGTCTTTTCAGATACTTTTACCGTCACCTTGTAGAGTGACTGATCGTAGGTCACGCCATTTCCGCCCTCATTCACTTCCCAGAAGTAGAAGGTCTGCTCGCCGGTCTCTTTCTTGAGACAGGGCTGAGTCTCGCCGAAGGTTAAGTCAAAGGCGAAGTTGCCGTCAACGCCGTTCTTCGTCACAAAGACGTTGCTGCCGTCTGCCGCTTTCCAGCCGTCCTCAGTCCAAGTGGGCTCAGTATCGCTTATCCCGTACTTAAACTCCGGCACGGAGCTGGCCGCTGTGCCCTTGACCTCGTACATCTTCTTGCCGCCTATCTTGAGGCCGGGGGTCACTTCAAGTTCCGCGCTCCAGCCCATGGCAAGGGAGCCGTTGCACATGATGCCGCCGCCGTGGGTGTTGGACTTATTGCCGGTGATAAATACGCTGGCGGCCTCTCTGGCCTTCGCCCTATCCGCCTCGTTGGAGTTGGAGGTGAGGCCCAGCATCTGGGAGGCCGAGACGAAACCGTCTTTACCCACCGTAACCGGTGCGCCGTCCGCGCTGCCAACCCACGCCTCGTCGCCGCCGCCCAGCATTGCGCCGCTAATGACCGCCTCAAGGGCGCTGTAGACGTCCTGATAGCCGGAGCTCATAAAGACCGGGTTCTTGTAGGCGTTGTGGTCGGCGTCCTTCTTACTCTTGCCGCCGGAGAGGTTCTTGCCATCCGCACTGTTACCGAAGATGGCCGCCAGAGGAGATGGATTATCCTCATACTCCCCGACGCCGTAATAGACGTGGCCGGTGGAGCAGGCTCCGAGGCCGCCGCCAAAACCTCCAGCGCTGTTATTTTCGATTAGGGCATTAACGATGACGGCCTGTGACTTGTCCGAGATCATGATTCCGCCGCCGCCCCAGTGGTCAGTCGTGCGGGACTCGTTTTCAGTGATATAGATCTTATTGTCGTCCTTCGCCTCTATGACGAGGGTGCCGCTGCCCATGCCGATGCCGCCGCCCTCGTGCAAAGTCGAATAGTTGCCGCTGATCGTACCGCCGTTGATGGTGACTTTCATATCGCCGGTACACTTTCCATCCGCCCCAGTGTAGTCCGTGGCGATACCGCCGCCCTGGCCAATGCTATGGTTGCCGCTGATTGTACCGTCCGTCATGGTAAATCTGCTGTGGTCTTGGAGGTACACGCCGCCGCCGTACTTCCACTCTCCGCCGGTGACGCTGTTATCTGAGATCGTGCCCCCGCTCATGGTGACGGTGGTCAAATGGCTGGTGTCGCCTTGCCTTAGGGCTATTCCTCCGCCGCCGTTTTTGGCGGTGTTGCCGCTTATCTCTCCGCCGGTGATCGTGATGGTGCTCTGAGTCACGGCTATGCCCCCGCCGAGGCCGTCGGCGGCGTCACTTGCGCCTGTGCCGCTGGCTGTGTTCTTGGACACAGTTCCCCCGGTGATGGTGAGATTTGTGCCATTCTGCACACGGATACCACCGGCTGTGTCAGCTGAGTTGTTGTCTATATGGGTATCCCCACCAATATCCACGTTGCCGCAATTATCAAACCAGAGTCCGCCGCCGTGCCATGTGGCGGTGTTCTCCGTGACGGAGCCGCCCTCGAACTTAATTTCACCGGCGCAGTCCTTGAAGTACAGCCCTCCGCCGTTGCTTGAGGCTGTGTTCTTCGTGACTGAACCGCCGGTCATGGTGAAGTTGCCGCCGCCCTGGAACTGGATCCCCGCGCCGGTCTTCGCTTTGTTGTTCTTGATCGTGCCGCCGTTGATCGTCAGGTCCCCGCTCGCCACGGAGATTCCGCCGCCGTGGTCGGTGTTCGCTACGCCGGAGTTCTGTATAGTGCCACCGTTTATCGTGGTAGTGCCGCTGTTCATCTGGATGGCGTGATAGCCGCCTTTGCTATTCTCGAGTGTGCCGCCGTCGAGAGTGAAATTTCCGCCGTCCACCTTCACAAGGCTGAAGGGCTTGACGCTCGATGACGTTGTGAACTTACCAGATCCCGCGCTGTCAGTAATCGTCAGCTTGCCGCCGCCATTAACTGTCATGACGTGTTTCCAGCTCAGACTACTACTCGCCGTTATCGTATGGCCGTTGAGGTCGATGGTGAGGTCGCCGGTGACGGTACACTCTGAGTCCGCATTGATGTTCCCCGTCAACTGATAGATCACGGTGCCGTTATTCACCGACGCCTTGCTCTTTATTGTGCTCCAACTATTGACGCTCTCGTTGGTGTAGGGCACAAACGCAAAATCACTCCCGCCTCCGCTGCTTGCCGCATCCGCCGGGGCCGACCACAACCCCAGCGAGAGGAGAACCGCCACCACAAGGAGGCCAGTCCTCAGACGCTTTGCGGCACTTCTTACTTTACCCATTTTCATAAATGCCACCTCCATGAAAATCAACTGCAAAATCGCCCGTTTTTACCCGTTTTGTGCCCGAAATACCCCCTAAATCGGCACATAAAATACGATACTTCGGGAATACTTAGAACACTTGAAAGGCCCGGCACAAACGTCGCTGATTTGTGTATTCCGCGACACGCTCCGAAAATCTCCCTCAAAAATGATAAAATTCCCCGAAAAAACAAAAATTCTGCCGCTTTCGACAGAATATAATTTGACTGCTTAAAATTTGACTGAAAAATCTGACTGCTTATCCTCCCGCGACAGGGCAAGCTCAAAATAACTTATTTGGGCGCAAAGGGCAGAAAACACGCCAGAGAGGCACATTTTTGAAACTCTGGCATATAATAAAGCGGAGTGTGTCTGACTGCTTATTTGACGGCTTAATGCTCAAAAAAAGCCCCTTTCCCGCCAGGAAATGGCAAAGAAAAGGGACGGTCGCAAAAATTGGGCGCTCAAAACATGCGCTTTCTATTGAAATTTACTATGGAACATGGTATAATAACCCCGTAATAAGGTCGGGTAGGTGTCGCAGAATACACAAATCTGCGACATTTTTTTATTCCGCATAGACACAAAAATGCCTGGGATGGCCGCGTCGGGTCTCCCAGGCAATTTTTTGACGATCTATGGCGGGTCACTTGCGGCGGCCCATCTCCTCCATTTTCCGGTGCATGGACTCTATCTCCTCAAAGCTCTTGCTGGTGGTGGTGTCCCGGGTGGAGTTATACTCCTCCACGCGCCGGCGGGCCAGGTCCCTGGCCACGGCCTTGCGGCGGGCGCGGTTCACGTTGTAGTAGACGATGAAGGCTATGTAGAGCACGAGGAGCGCCGCCACCGCCGTTATGGCTATGCGGACGTATTTATTGGTGAGGGCCTTGCCGATCTCCTGTGATATGTAGGCGGGGCGGTCCAGCTCCACGGCGGAGTTGGCCACTAAGTTCACGGTGCCGTACTCCTCGGAGTTATAGAACACCGTCACGCGCCCGAGGATGGTGTTCTGCTCCACCGGGGCGGTGAGGGGGGTGTCGTTATTGAAGAGCTCCCGCTCCAGCACCACGTCGTCCATGTTTATGTCCACAGGCAGGAGGGCCGTGACCTCCTCCGCCGGGCGCAGTACGACGCTGCTGACGCCCCGGCCCAGCTCAACGGGTATCTCCGCCACCAGGTCCGTGGTGCCCAGGAGCGTCTGGTAGGCGAAATTGTTGAACCCCCACTCCATGAGCCGGCGGGTCTCGGTGAAACTCATGAGCTGTGTGCGGCCATCGTCGCCCACGGTGGACTGGGCCCCCAGCACGATGGTTATGAGCTCCCGGCCGTCCTTGGAGGCCGAGGCCGCGAGACAGTACCCGGCGGCGTCGGTGGAGCCGGTTTTGATGCCCGTGGCGTACTCGTAGTATCCGTAACTGTCGGTGTGGAGGAGGTTGTTGGTGCTGCTGAGTTTCCGGGCGTTTGACTTATTCGTGGCCGGGACGGTGTAGTTGGCGGTGGAGACTATGCGGCGAAATACGTCGTTCTCCAGCGCCGCCCGGACGATGGTCAGCAGATCCGAGGCGGTGGTGTAGTGGTCGTCGTTGGGCATGCCGTGGGTGTTGGCGAAGTGGGTATCCCGGCAGCCCAGCTCCGAGGCCCTCCTGTTCATGAGCGCCACGAACTCAGATATGTCCCCGGAGACGTGGGTAGCTATGACGTTGCAGGCCTCGTTGGCGGAGGCCACCAGCGCGCAGTAGAGTAGCTGCTCCAGGGTCAGCTCCTCGTCCGTGGAGAGGCCAACGGAACTGCCGTCGGCGGAGATGTCAAAGTACATGCCGTCCTTCACGGTGACAACGTCCGTGAGGCTCACGGACCCGGCGTCGCAGGCCTCCAGGGCCAGCATGGCGGTCATTATCTTCGTGAGGCTCGCCGGGGCACGGCGCTCGTTGGCGTTCTTCTCGTAGAGCACCCGGCCGGTGCCCACGTCAAAGAGGATGGAGGAGGCGGACTGTATGTCCGGGTCCTCCAGCGCCGAGGCCCGGGGCGACAGCGCCAGGCACACCGCCAGCATAAGCAGCAGGGAGGAGGCTCTCATGAGGATATTCATTATTTTCTGTCGGTCAAAATTTTTCATTTAAATCTCCGGGATAAGATGTTATAATGGTGTGGGCGCCGGCGGGGCGGCGGACAGCATTATACAGTGTTGCGGCTCTGACACACATATATAATAGCGTTTTTCCCCGTCAAAATCAATACGGTTTGTCATATTTTGTTTTAATAAGGTATTAATTCCGGGGAGGGGGCGGCTGGTGGAAGTAAAAAGAGGCGCGGCGGCGGCCCTGGCCCTCACGGCGGCGGCTGTGGCATTCTGCGCCGGGGTGATGGTGGGCCGTTCCGGGGGCCGGGAGGCACAAGTCCAGCCCGTCATAACAGCCCTCCGGGACCCGGCGGCGGGTGAGGCGCACATAATCGACATAAACACGGCGGACGTGGCGGAGCTCACGGACCTCCCGGGCATCGGCGAGGTGCTGGCCCGGCGGATCGTGGAGTACAGGGAGACCCACGGGGACTTTAAGAGCACCGGGGAGCTCATGAATGTGGAGGGAATAGGCGAGGGCATATACGCGGTGCTCTCGGAATTTATAAAAGCGGGGTGAGAGATTGAAAATACTTGTAGTTGACGACGAGAAACTTCTTGTGCGGGGGATAAAATTCAATCTGGAGAACGAGGGCTACCAGGTGGAGGCCGCCTACGACGGCGAGGAGGGGTTGAATCTCGCGAAGACCGGCGGGTTCGACCTAATAATCCTCGACCTCATGATGCCCAAGCTCAGCGGGCTGGAGGTCTGCATGAGGATACGGGAGTTCTCCATGGTGCCGATAATCATGCTCACCGCCCGCACGGACGACATGGACAAGATAATCGGCTTTGAGTACGGGGCGGACGACTACGTGACGAAACCCTTCAACATCTTAGAGCTCAAGGCCCGGGTGAGGGCGCTGCTGCGGCGCTCCACCCTCAAGAGCCAGGCGGAGGGGTCGCTCATATCTAACGGCGCAATCGCCATAGACTGCGACAGGCGCGCCGCATTCCGGGACGGGGAGCCCGTGGAGCTGACGGGCCGGGAGTTTGACGTTATAGAGCTCCTCATGAAGAACCCCGGCAGGGTCTACAGCCGGGAGAGCCTGCTCAATATAATCTGGGGCTACGACTACCAGGGCGACATCAGGACGGTGGACGTACACGTCCACCGGCTCCGGGACAAGCTTGAGCGCAACCCGGCGGAGCCGGAGTACATAATCACCAAGTGGGGAGTTGGGTACTATTTCAAGGGCTAAGAGGGGGGCGGGCCGGCGTTTCATGGGGATAAGGGCGAAATACCTGCTGACGTACCTCACCCTTATAGCCGTGGCAATAGCGCTCCTTAACACATACCCCATAACCATATCCCGGGACCTCGTCTTCATCTCAAAGGAGAACACCATCCTCCCCCAGACGATGCAAATAGCCAGCTCCGTTGAGAGCCTGGAGACCATGACCCCCGAGACCGTGGGACAGGTCATGAACATGCTGGAGACGGACGGCCTCTCCCGGGTGGCGGTGATGAACGCCAACTCCGACGAGCTCTACAGCGTCACGAATAACGCCCAGGGCTACGACGAGCGGACGCTCTTCAACCTCATGCGCGCCGCCACGGCGGGTGTGACGGACGAGTTCGCCTCCTACTTCTCGGACGGGGCCTTTAGAAGTTACTCCTGCGTGCCCATAGTCTCCGGGGGCGCGGTGGAGGGCAGCGTGTGCGTTTATGAGTACGACGACGCCGAGGGCGGGATAATCTTAGGGCTGCGGGACGACCTCATGCGGATATCCCTGGCCCTGGGGGCCATAGCGGTGCTGGCGAGCATATTTATCTCGCGGACGCTCACCGTGCGCCTCACGAAGATATTGGAGGCCATAAAGAACGTCCGGGAGGGGGAGTACACCTATAGGATAGACGTCTCCGGCCACGACGAGCTCGCTCAGCTCTCGGAGGAGTTCAACAGCCTCACCGGGCGGCTACAGCACACGGAGGAGATACGCCGCCAGTTCGTGGCGGACGCCTCCCACGAGCTAAAGACGCCCCTGGCGGCCATCCGGCTCCTGAGCGACAGCATATTGGAGACGGAGAACATGGACCCCGGCACCATAAAGGAGTTCGTCGGGGGGATAAGGGAGGAGTCCGAGCGCCTGGCCCGCACCACCGGGCAGCTGCTGGACCTGACGAAACTCGACAAGGCCGCCGCCACCGTCCGGGTGGTGGTGGACTGCCGGGAGGTGGGGGAGAACGTGCTGCGGACGCTCCAGCCCATCGCCGAGTCGGCGGAGATAGAGCTCACGGGCGACCTCTCACCGGAGTGCCGCATAATGGCCACGAAGGACGAGCTATTCCAGGTCATATATAATCTATCTGAGAACGCCATAAAATATAACCACCCCGGGGGCCAGGTGGCGGTGACCATCCGGCGGGAGGGCGAGAGCGTTGTCATAGCCGTCTCCGACACCGGCCCCGGCATACCGGAGGAGGACATGCCCTACATCTTCGATAGGTTCTACCGGGTGGACAAGTCCCGGGGCCGGAACGAGGGGGGCACGGGCCTGGGGCTCTCGATAGTCAAGGCCACAGCCGAGCGCCACGGCGGCGAGGTCACGGCCTCCGCCCGCCCCGAGGGGGGCATGAGGTTCACCGTGAAATTCCCTGCCTACACAGGCCCCAGGGAGTGAGGGTAAGTCCATGGATTCGTGAGGTGATCGCAGTGCAGACAGCCGAGCAGAAGAGGCGTATCGCGGCCATAAAGACGGCGGACGCCATAAACGCCATCGAGGGCGCGCCCATATCCGACTTCGCCAGGGCGCTCTCCAACAGCTGGGTGAGGGGAGAGCTCACAGACGAGCAGGCGCAAGAGGCCCTCTGGCTCTACCACCAGCAGATTGCGGAGCGGGTGAACGGCCATGCCTGTCATTCCGAGCTATAGCGGCTTTAAGCGACAATTAAGCGATAATGAAGGGGCTGTGAAATCAGTGCCAACTACGGTACTCTTTCACAGTCCCTTTTACGTGTTTCAGCGGGTGGGAAACTGCCTATTTCTTTTTAAGCCCTATAACATCCCTCACCAATATGGCGATGGTGCCGCAGACCGTCACGATGGACGCGATGCACGTGATCTCCCATTGTGTGGAGAAGTTGTAGGCGAATACCACGATCGCCGCTACCACGAGCAGGATGTCGAAAATGATCCTGATTTTCGACTTCATGCGATCACCTTCCGGGAGTTACACTATCGGCTCGAAGTCCGCCGCGCCGTGTTTGCACAGGGGGCAGACGAAGTCGTCGGGGAGCTCGCCCTCGTGGACGTAGCCGCATATCTTGCAGACGTACCCCTTCTTGCCCTTGGTGTCCGGGCGGGGTTTCACGTTGCTCTGGTAGTAGGTGTAGGTCATGGTCTCCTTGTCGGATATGACCCGGGCCTCGGTGACGGAGCAGATGAACATGCCGTGGGTGCCAAGATCCACGTACTGCTCCACCTTGAGGGAGAGGAAGGCGTTTATATAACGGGGCAGGAATATGAGGCCGTTGGCGGAGCGAAGGGGCGTGCAGCCGGCGAACTTGTCGGCGGTCCTGCCGCTCTGGAACCCGAAGTTCTCAAAGACCTTGAAGGGCGCCTCCACCGAGAGGCAGTTGACGTTCAAAACGCCCGTCTGCTTAATTATGTGGTGGGAGTAGTTCGATTTATTTATGTTCACGGCTACCCGGTAGGGATTGTCCGTCAGCTGGGTGACGGTGTTGACGATGAGGCCGTTGTCCCGGCCGTCGGCGGACTTGCTGGTGACCACATATAGGCCGTAGCCAATCTTAAATAGGGCGGTCATGTCGCTCTTGTTGGCGGTCTCCTCCTCTTGGGCGAGATAGTCCCGGCAGAGCTCGTCGGCAAGAGCATCTATCTCGGCGCGGCTCTCCTGGGAGAGGGCGGACTTTATGTGGACGGTGTGCTCGGCGAAGGTTATGTTCTTGGAGCCCTCCAGCATGGAGCGCATGGTCTTGGCCGCCTGGGGGGCCCAGGTGCCGTTCTCCATCAGCGCCACGGTGCGGTTCTGGAAATTGCGCTCGGTGAGGTGGTCGATGAACGTGCGCATGAAGGGGAAGATGTCCGCGTTATATGTGGTGGTGGCCAGGACTATCCTGCCGTAGCGGAAGGCGTCCTCCACCGCCTCGGCCATGTCGTCCCGGGCGAGGTCCGTCACCACGACCTTGGGGCAGCGCCGCTCCCGGAGTTTCGCCGCCAGCAGCTCCACGGCCTCCTTCGTGTGGCCGTAGACGGAGGTGTAGGCGATGAGCACGCCCTCGGACTCAGGCCTGTAGGAGGACCAGGTGTCGTAGAGGCCGATGTAGTGGCCCAAATTCTCTTTTAGCACCGGGCCGTGGGTGGGGCAGATGACGGAGATGTCGAGCGTAGCGGCCTTCTTGAGGAGCCGCTGCACCTGGGCGCCGTACTTGCCCACGATGCCGATGTAGTACCGCCGGGCCTCGCAGTCCCACTCCTCCTCCACATCGAGGGCGCCGAACTTGCCGAAACCGTCGGCGGAGAAGAGGACTTTGTCGGCGGAGTCGTATGTCACGATGACCTCCGGCCAGTGGACCATGGGGGCGGTGACGAAGGTGAGGGTGTGCCGGCCCAGGGTGAGGGTGTCGCCCTCCCCCACGACGACGCGGCGCTCGGCGTACTCGTCCCCGAAGAACTGGCCCATCATGGTGAAAGCCTTGGCGGAGGAGACTATCGTCACCTCCGGGTACACCCGCATGAAGTCCGCGATGCTCCCGGCGTGGTCCGGCTCCATGTGCTGGATTATGAGGTAGTCGGGGGCCTTGCCGCCCAGGGCGGCGGAGACGTTATCCAGCCACTCGTGGGTGAAGTGCCTGTCCACCGTGTCCATGACGGCGCACTTGGTGTCCTTTATGACGTAGGAGTTGTAGGCCATACCGTTGGGGACGGTGTACTGCCCCTCAAAGAGGTCCACCTCGTGGTCGTTGACGCCCACGTACTTTATGTCGGTAGTTATGTTCTTGTCCATATTATTCCTCCTGAGTTTTTGAACTTGTGACTATATTATATACCCCGCCGCCGGGAAAGTCGAGACTAATCCTCCAGCGCCCTGGAGAAAGCCTCCCGCAGCTGCCGGGACATATCCATGAGGGCCCCGGCATCCACCTTCAGCACCTCCCGGTCGTAGGTGTATAGGCCGTTTGTCTCCCCCTCCACGTCGTTTAGCTGGGTGTAGATGCACCCGCAGAGGCCCTGCTCGATGGAGGGTAGGACCATCTTTTGGTAGAGCTCCAAGACCCGGGCTGTGAGGGCGGCCTCGGAGGAGGACTTCCGGCCGTAGCCGTAATTGCGCCGCCCCTCCATGAGGTGCCCCGGCACCCGGCGGGAGAAACCGCCGCACTCGCCGATTATGAGGAACCGTTTCCTGTCCCGGGCCCGGACCCGCCACGAGAGGAAGTAGATGTGGCGGCTGCGGCCGTCCCCTTCCCTCTGGGCGAACCAGCCGGAGGCGGGGATGTAGAACCGGGTGGGGTCGAGGGCATGGAGTATCCTGTAGAGCCGGTCGGACTCATACTGCCCCCAGCCCTCGTTGAAGATGGTGTAACCTATGACGCAGGGGTGGTTTATAAGGCGGCGGACGGTGTCCTGGATGTGCCGCTCGAAGAACTCCCGCCTTATGGGGGAGTCCTGGACCTCTATGTCCCCGCGGCGGGTGAGGCCCAGGGTTGGGAGGAGGGAGTCGCGGAGGAAGTTATAGTCCCCGGAGTTCACCATGTCCTGCAGGACAAGCATACCAAGCTTGTCGCAGGCGTAGTAGAATGCCTCCGGCTCCACCTTTACGTGTTTCCGCAGGGTGTTGTACCCCAGCTCCTTCATCCTTATTATGTCCCGCTCGTACTCCCGGGGGTCCCAGGGGAGGTATATCCCGCCGGGGTAGTAGCCCTGGTCGAGGACGCCGTTTAAAAATATGGGCTCGCCGTTTAGGAGTATCCTGGTGTATTTGCCCCGGCGCTCCACCGTGACGGTCCTCAGGGCGAAGTAGCTCTCCACCGTGTCCGTGGCTGTGGAGACGGTGAGGGCGTATAGGTGCGGGTCCTCCGGCGTCCAGAGGCGGGGGGAGGGGATGTCTATCCGCACCGTCCTGCGGCGGCTGGTGAGCTCGATGCCCGCCTCCGGGATGGAGACGGTGAACTCCAGGGCCCGGGTCTCCACATGGAGCTCCAGCCCCTCTGTGTCCGGCGTCACGCGAAGGGACTCGATGGCCCCGGTCTCCGGCACCGCCTCCAGCCAGACGCTCTGCCATATGCCGGAGATGGGCGTGTACCACATGCCGTGGGGGTCCTTCGACTGCTTGCCGTAGGGGTAGTCGTGGGAGAGGTCGTCCCGGACGTACACCGCGAGGCTGTTGCCGTCCGCGCTGATGGCGTCGGTTATGTCCCCGGAGAAGGGGAGGTAGCCGCCCTCGTGGCGGAACATCTCGTAGCCGTTGAGCTCCACCCGCGCCACCTGGTCCACCGCGCCGAAGTGCAGTATGGCCCTGTGGCCCGGCGGCGGGAACCCCTTTGGCAGATGTAGGTCGTTCCTGTAGACCAGGTCCGGCCCCACCGGCCCCTCGAACTCCGAGAGCTCCGACTCCGGCGGCCAGGGCAGGGTGATGGGCTTTGAGTTGAGCGTCCAGCCGGAGTTGAGCGGCAGGAAACTGCCGCGGCGCATCTGCGGCCGGGGATAGTATTCATCCCAGTGGGACATGTTCTCGCCCCCTTAGACTTTTTATCCATTTTACAGCGAAAAGTGCCGTAAATCAATACCTTCAGCGGCGAGAGAAGGAAAATAGTTGACACACCGCCCCGGGGGTGATAAAATAATCACCACTTAGAGTGCGCGCCTGTGATGGAATTGGTAGACATGCGGGATTTAGGTTCCCGTGCCGCGAGGCGTGTGGGTTCGACTCCCTTCAGGCGCACCACCTTGCGTGGTCAGGTTGGAGAACAGCCTGCCGTGCAACTCAGTAAGGAACACCCCTGTTATTCGGGGGCGTTCCTTCGTTTTTGCACCAATTACACTCTGAGCTTGCAAGCTGATGCTACTCAAATCGCACCGGATTCTTTATTGACTCTGTCGGCTCAAATATGGTAAAACAGCCGGATTTGGAGCCCATGCGCCAATTTTGTCACGGATAATTCTTTTAAGCGTGAGCGTAGTTGACTCTCAAATAGCGCTTTTTGGTGCAGTGCACCACTTTTTGAATTATCCGTGAGAATTGAACTGTACCCCATCTTCCGGACAAACTGTTAAAATCGGGATCACAAACCCAAGCTTTCAATTTATCTATAATCATTGTAAAATGCGAACTATTTGTCCGCGATTATGATACATTATAGTCATGGAAAACTCTAATAATAAGCAAATATCACATAATCGGCGGTACTATAAGCGCAGGACCGCCATTTTTTAATACTTTGATCGCGTTGAGGAAATGCCGCTGTCGTGTTACGGTTCGTCAGATAGCAAAAGCTGCCGGGTTCCCACGCCAAGTGTTTTTTCGATACTTCAAAAACATCAATCAGGTGCTTCCTGACTGTGAGCGCCGGCTACATCAGGAGTATGAGTGGTATTTAGACGGGGTTTCACTTGATGGCACTAATGCAGATATCAATCAGCGCCTTTTTATGGCCAGCTTTATTTTTATGACGCAGCATAGCGAGATATTTTATCAGATTTGCTCCAATATGGCTGTTCAAGATATACTGTATCGGATGCTGAAAGTCTTATATCCAAAACTAAGGTTGGTGTGGCTACCTGCCGGAACGCAAGCCCCGGCTCTTGGCAGTGATCGCGTAGATCTTTATCTCCGTCTCTTGACCGGTGTGATTTGCCAGTGGGGTAAAGAAACAAAATGCGATATCGACAAGGCCGATCCATATATCCACAAGATGGTTAAGATCACAGAAGATGTTACAGGACGGAACATATTTTGAAGCTATTCTGTCCTACTTCGGCTGATTAGGTTAGCTATATATGGCAACTGTCCGGCAGGCTATAAAAAGGCACGAAAATGCTGTGTCCTTTTTTATAGCTTATACTTGTGCATGAGCATTTCGTTTGGGTGCATGAGCATTTCGTCAGGGGAATCGCTTAAGAAATAGTTGCAGAGGAGCGAAAATTATGTTAACCTATTAACAATGAAAGGGGATGGGTT
>CANQYW010000017.1 GCA_947628185.1 uncultured Oscillospiraceae bacterium | reverse complement strand
CTTCTTGTACCCATATGTATATTTTACATCTTTTTCCCCGTTTGTGCAACATTTATTTTTCAAACAAGCCCTAGTATCAAAACTGGCTCGGCGAATACCGCACGGTGACGATGACGACCATTTTCTCCGTTTCGTCCACGCGGAAGATGACGGTGTAATTCTTCACAAAAAGCTGACGATACCCCTTGTTCGCGTAGATCCCTGTCCTGCGAAATGGGCACCGGCCGGGGAATAGCTCCAGGGAGAGGATCCCCTGCTCGAGCTCATCTACCAGTCTCAACGCCGTACCCGGCTCCAGGAGATTCTGGGCGATGTACCTGTAGATGCCGTCGAGATCCCGCACGGCGCGGCTGGTCATCACAACCTTATATTTCTCCGCCAAAGTGTTTCCTCCGCAACGCCCCAAGCACCTCGCGGGCGTCGTAGAGCTTGGCGTCAGACTCCGACTCCGCGATTGCGGCGTCGGCGTTGGCGGTCTCGAAGAGCTCCTGGTAGGTCTCGAGGCTCATTACCACCAGGTCGCCGTGACCGTTTTTCGTGATGAATATGGGCTCACGCCTCGCGTGACAGGCGTTTGAGATCTCGGTGGTGTTTCTGAGGTCCGTGATGGGCCTTATCTGCGGCATAGTGTCACCTCCATTTGCACACTATTATAGCATAATTCTGTACATAGCGCAAGAGCGACACAGCTCTTGACAATCGTGCCTCCACGGCATATAATAAAGTTGCTACGGTAATAGCGATTGTTCCTAAAAGTCGATTTTGAGTCAAAAGAAACTCCGCTCTTACATATGTAAGGGCGGATGTTTCTTTATGCTACCGGTTTTCATCCCCGCGCCAAATGGGGCCCCCGCACGATTGAAAAATCGTGTGGGGAGAGGAGGAGCGATGCTAGCGCCCGAGGGTGACCAAAGGGAGCCCGAGGTAAAGCTGCATCCGCGACGACGAAAGGGCGGACGTTTCTTCTATGGTAAAGTTATTTTTAACTATGGTAAAGTTATTTTTAATTCAGCACTTGACATTCTCGCCATCCAGGCTTACAATAGGCCAAGAGAGGCGGCTGCTATATTGCGCATAGCGGTCGTTCCAAAAAATCTGATTTAGTGTCAGTGGAAACGCCGCTCTTACGCTACGTACGAGCGGTTATTTTTTTTTACGGTTATTTGACATTACGTCTATAACCCCAAAGACAACTACCGCCAATAAGTTAAGTAACAAAAATACTTCACTTAATAAATGGGGTCCCCGCACGATTGAAAAATCGGGTGGGGAGAGGAGGAGCGATGCCAGCGCCTGAGGGCGAACGAAGTGGAGCCCGAGGTTAAGCGGCATCCGCGACGACGAGTTGTCACCCCCTCCCGGAGGAACAACCTGCCGCCGATCCTGGCCTATCCCTGTAATAACACATATAAATGGAATTGTCAATATCTATTCTACATTTTCCGACAAAATTTTCGTGCCCCGGCACTTGACATTCTCGCCCTCCGGGCTTATAATAGGCCAAGAAAGGCGGCTGCTACTCGCTACAATAGCGGTCGTTCCTAGAAAGTCAGTTCTGTTTGAAGGAAACGCCGCTCTTGTTTATACGAGGGCGGTTATTTCTTGCCGTTATGGTTCATCACGTTGATGACACCAAAGACAACTACCGCCAATAAGTTGAGTAACAAAGATACCTCACTTACCGTCATGTTGTCACCCCCTTCCGGAGGAACAACCTGCCGCCAGTCCTGGCCTATCCCTGTAATAACACATATGAAGGGATATGTCAATACATATTTTGCATTTTCCGACAAAATTTTCATGTCCCGGCACTTGACATTCCCGTCATCCAGGCTTATAATAGGCCAAGAAAGGCGGCTGCTACCCGTGACAATAGCGGTCGTTCCAAAAAATCAGATTTGCTTGAAGGAAACGCCGCTCTTGCTTAGGATAGGTAAGGGCGGTTACTTCTTGCCGTTATGGGTCATTACATTTATGACACCAAAGACAACTACCGCCAATAAGTTAAGTAATAAGAATACTTCACTTAGTAACTGGGGCCCCCGCACGATTGAAAAATCGTGTGGGGAGAGGAGGAGCGATGCCAGCGCCTGAGGGCGAACGAAGTGGAGCCCGAGGTTAAGCGGCATCTGCGACGACGAGGTCACCCCCTCCCGGAGGAACAACCTGCCGCCGATCCTGGCCTATCCCTGTAATAACATATATAAATGGAAATGTCAATATCTATTTTGCATTTTCCGACAAAAGCCCCAAAGGCCGCTCTTGCTGATGCACGGGCGGCCATTTTATGTCCACACACCCCCAAAAAGTCTACATAACCCCCCATTTTACCCCCTATTATGTAAACCCACCCCCGAGAAATGTTGCGGGACATCATAGTTTCGTTATTTTTGTTAAAAATCGGCCCTGACGGCGAATATATTTGTCAATTTGGGCATTTAAATTATACTTGACGTTTTGGCAAAGTTGGTTTAAAGTTAAGCTATACCATCTCAGCCAGCGGGGGACAGGTGTACCCAATCCCCGGAGTCGGACATCACCGCGGTGGGTGAGGCGGAAAAAAGATTGGAGGAAAGTTTATGCAAGAACGAAACAGCGCAAGGCCCGTGAAACGGCTGCTGGCTGTCGCCCTCTCAGTCATAATGCTGATTGGCGTGATGGCGGTTCCCGTGTCCGCGGCAAGCGGCGCCCGCGGCTCGATCACACTCGAGAAAGTCGATAACGACGCCGTGAAAGCTGCGCGCAACCCCCTGGAGTTCGTTCCCGCCGAGGGAGCGACTCCCACGCACAGCGCGGACGAGGTAGTCCGCGTGTCCATCGTGTTGGACAAGGCCTCCACCCTTGAGGCTGGCTACTCCACCAAGAACATCGCCGCGAACAGCAGCGCGATGAACTACAGGGATAGCCTCCGTCAGGAGCAGGCAAGTGTCCAGAGCAAGATCGAGACCCAGGCCCTGGGCGGGAACAAGCTTGATGTCAAGTGGAACCTGACCCTCGCCGCCAACATCATCTCCGCTAACGTTAAGTACGGAGACATCGAGGCCATTAAGGCCGTTGATGGCGTTAAGAAGGTTATTCTCGAGAACCGCTATGAGCCCCAGGTCGTCTCCGTGGGCGGCGAGGTTGAGCCCAACATGGCCGTCTCCGGCCAGATGACCGGCGCTGCCTCCCTCTGGACCAGCGGCGTCAACGGCGCTGGCACCAAGATAGCCATAATCGATACTGGTGTTGACATTGACCACCAGTCCTTCGACAGCAAGGCTTTCGATTATGCCATCTCTGAGGACATGGACATCACCGGTAACACCTATGACCTCCTTGAGCGTAACGACATAAAGAACCTTATGTCCCAGCTGAACGCCACTACTGCGATGGGCGCTAACTCCATGGCGGATCTCTATCGCAGCAGCAAGGTCCCCTTCGCCTTTAACTATGTTGATGAGAACAACAATGTTACCCACTTAAAGGACACCCAGGGTGAGCACGGCTCCCACGTCGCTGGTATCGCTGCGGCCAACCGCTATGTTGACACCAACGGTGACGGTGAGCTCGAGGTCGCTGCCGACGCCATCGGCGTCACCGGTAACGCCCCCGACGCCCAGCTCCTCGTCATGAAGGTCTTCGGTGCTGGCGGCGGCGCTTATGACTCCGACTACATGGTCGCCATCGAGGACGCCATAATCCTTGGCGCTGACGCCGTGAACCTGTCCCTCGGCAGCGGTAACGCCGGTTTCACCACCGACTCCGATTACCAGGATATCCTTGATAGTTTCGCTGACAGCGATACCGTGGTCGTCATGTCCGCTGGTAACTCCGGTAGCTGGTCTGAGAACACCGCCCCCCACGCTCTCTACAGCGACGACGTGAACTTCGACACCGTGGGTTCCCCCGGTTCCTTCGCCAACTCCCTGGCCGTGGCCTCCGTTGATAACGACGGTTCCATAAGCCCCACCATCGAAGTTGCTGGCCACAAGATTGGTATCTCCGACACCAGCGCGAACTACGGTTTCCCGACTCTTGCCAGCCTTGACGAGAATAAGACGGGCAAGGAGTTCAACTTCATTTACTTTACCTCCGATGATACCAAGTACGGCGCTAACGCCAGCGGCAAGAGCCTCATAGAGGACTACGCCGAGGACATCGAGGGCAAGGTAGTCTTTCTAACCCGTGGCGAGAGCAATTTCGGCTATAAGCTCACCGCAGCTGCCAGTGCCGGTGCTGCCGCCTGCGTTGTTGTGAACAATGCCCCCGGCGCTATCAACATGAACCTTGCAGACGGTGAGGGCGACATCCCCTGCGTTGGTATCTCCCAGGAGGACGGTGCGTTTGTACTTGCAAACGCCGAGGCTGACGAAGGTGGTAATTATTCCACCGGCACACTCATCGTGAACGGCAACGTTACTGTTACATACAATAACTCTGATTACTACACCATGAGCTCCTACAGCTCCTGGGGCGTGCCCGGCGACCTCAGCCTCAAGCCCGAGATCTCCGCTCCTGGCGGCAGCATCTACTCCGTCCTCGGCGCTAACACCGGCTCCGACGCTCCTACTACCGCTCACAACCTCTATGAGCTCATGAGCGGAACCTCCATGGCTTCCCCCCAGATCGCGGGTCTCTCCGCCTCTGTCCAGGGTTACCTCGAGGACAACGGCATGGCCCACTACAACGGCGTTTCCTCCCGCGCCCTCACCCAGTCCCTCCTCATGGGCGCTGCTACCCCGATGAAGGACGCCGATGGCCACTATTATTCCCTCCTTCAGCAGGGCGCTGGCCTTGCCAACGTCGTTAACGCTGTCAGCTCCCCCGCCTACATAATGGTTGACGGCCAGGACGACGGCAAAGTGAAGGTTGAGCTGGGCGACGACCCCGCCAAGACCGGCGAGTACTCCTTCTCCTTCACCCTCAATAACTTTAGCGACGTCATCCACTACTATGCCCTCAGCGCCGAGGTGTTCACTCAGGCTGTTGACGGCAACGTACTTCTGGGCTCCACCCGCGATATGGACGCCGACGTGACCTTCACCGTCAACGGCGAGGTCGTGAAGGCCGATCCCAGCAGCCTCAACTATGACTTCAACGGTGACGGCAACCTCACCACCGCTGACGCCCAGCTCCTTCTTGACAGCATCATGAAGGGCACCAAGATTAATAACCACACCCGCAGCACCGACGTGGACGGCGACGGCGACGTCGATACTCATGATGTCCATGTCCTGCTCTCCAAGGGTCTCACCTATGTGACCCTTCCCGCCGAGGGCTCTGTCAAGGTCGACGTGACCATCAAACTCACCGACGCCGAGAAGGCTCAGCTCGCCAGGGAGAACCCGAAGGGCGCTTACGTCGAGGCTTATGTCAAGGCCACTGGCGCCTCCACCAACGAGGGCGTCAACCTTCCTGAGCTCAGCATCCCTGTGTTCGGTTTCTACGGCAACTGGACCGACCCCTCCATGTTCGACCGCGGCGCTCCTGAGGAGTGGTACGAGGGCGAGTATGCTGACGGCACCACTCCCTATCTCGCTACTCCGCTTTCCGGCTCTGTCACCAACGTCCTGATTGCTAACGGCGCTATGGTGTTCAACGGCGGCGGTGTCGCCACTACCGTCGATGAGTACGCCTACACCCTCATCCGCAATGCTGGCAACGGTGTCTTCCGCATGACCTGGAAGGACGCTGACGGCACTGAGCACGTCCGCTGGTCTGAGGACCTGGGCGAGGAGATTGGCGCTTTCTACTACGTCAACGGCGGCTCCTGGCAGAACTATCAGACTGAGGCCCCGATTGGCTTTGAGCTCGTTGACGAGGACGGTAACCCCCTGCCCGACGGCACCGAAGTTGAGATCTCCGTCATCAAGGCCCCTGAGTACTACGCCAAGTATGACTACGATTGGGATATCCTCACCGACGGCGACCTTGAGAACGGCGAGCTGGGCGAGGGCGCGTTCCTCACCACCAAGGTCGTTGTCGATACCAAGGCCCCTGAGATAGTCGATGAAAAGGATAAGACCTATTGGGCTGACACCGAGGATGATGGCCGTCACATCTATGTGACCGCTAAGGATAACGTCGGCCTTGCTTTCGCCGAGCTCTATGACCAGGACGGCGAGACCCTTGTCTATGCCTTTGAGCGCGGCTACTATGATGAGGAGACTCTCTACACAACCGCCCTTACCTCTGGACCTGACGAGGAGCTCCTCATCGACTTCGACGGTGTGTATGAGCCCGACTTGTTCTATCTGTTATTTGCTGGTGTCAATGTTTGGACTCGTGCGGGCGACCTTGACGACGATGTCTACTACATAATCGTCGGCGACGGCGCTGGTAACACCTCCACCTATAGGATGTTCGTCGGCATTGAGCCTACTTCCGAGGTTGAAAGCGTCACCATCTCCGCCGATACCCTCAAGCTCTTCAAGGGCAACAGTGCCCAGCTCTCCGCTATCGTTGAGCCCATGACTCTCTCTGATCGTGGCGTTGACTGGAGCACCAGTGATGCCGCAGTCGCGACTGTCGATGAGAACGGCCTCGTCACCGCTGTGGCTGACGGTACCGCCACCATCACAGCGACCGCCAAGCTTAAAGGCGCTGAGGGTGCGGCTGTCACCGCCACCTGCGAAGTCACGGTTGAGACACTTGCCCTTGAGATCACCGGTATCCTTGGTGACGAGGTTGGCACGACCCAGTACTTCGATTGGGATCTCAACGAGGGCACTCTGACCTATCCTCACACCGTGGGTGATGTAGTCAACCCCGTTGCCGCCGCAGTTGACGGCGAGAATTTCTACGCTTTCGATTCCAGCTACGTTATGCACCACGTCAACCAGGCCACTGGTAAGAACATTGATACTGCTGCCTGGGCTGAGACAAAGCCCACTCCTTGGGGTATGGCCTACTCTAAGGAAGGTCTCCATTGGAGCTACGCCTACTATCTGATGATACAGGACGATCCTATGGTTCCTACCTACATGGGATTCAACTTCAGTTCCGCGCTTGCTGGCGACTATTTGACCGCCGTTGCCTATGATGGTACTCCTTGGACTTATGACCTCCAGGGCGAGAGTTACCACGGCAACTACAGGCTCTTTGCTGTTGATACCTCCGGTTGGATTTGGGAGATTATGGTGTTCGAGGAGGACGGTCAGATTTCCTGCCTCCGCGGCGCTGTTCCCAGCAACCTGACTGTCAACGCTGAGCAGAACGACACCGACGGCCCCTCTGTGTCCCTCTTCTACGGCGAGGATGGCAACCTCTACTATGCTGAGTGGAGCGGCGACACCAGCGAGTTCTACATGCTCGTTCCCACCGTTGAGGATGGCGAGATCGCGTCCTGGACTGCTACCAGGATAGGCGACGTCGGTGACGGCGTGTGGCCCGCGTTCATCTTCTCCGCTGAGAACAAGGGCGCTGCTGCCGCTGATGATGCTCACTCCTACAACTACGACGTCGAGAACGTTGAAGTCCTTGAGGCCGAGGCTCTTGATCCCGCTGACATGGTTGCCTCCGTCAAGGCTGACGCCGCTAACAACTCTGTTGTCGGCTCCCTCAACAGCGTTGAGGTCTCCGAGGACGCCAAGCCCGGCGAGGTCGGTACTGGCGTGCTGGTCAGCGACACCAACAAGACCGTCACCGTCCCCGTCTACGGCACTGACTTCACCAACGGCCGGTTCACCCTCAATTACGACGCCAGCGTCCTTGACCTCGTGAGCGTCGAGCCCACCGCTGACTCCCTCGTCAGCTACGTGGCCAAGGAGGGCGCCATCGACATCGGCGCCGCTGTCAAGAACCTCACCGACGGCAAGGTCCTGGACGTGATCTTCACCTACGATGAGGACGCGGACGTGGAGTCCGTGGACTTCTCCACTGTTGTCACCGAGGACAACAACGACCACATCACCGAGCCCGAACCCACCGAGATCACCGTGACTCTGGCCTGCCCCAGCGACATCTACACTGACGCTGCCAAGATCCAGAACGAGTGGTACCATGATTATGTGGACTTCGTGACTCACAACGGCGTCATGAAGGGCCGCGACGATGGTTCCTTCGATGCCTACGCCACCCTCACGAGGGCTGAGCTCTGGACCATGCTCTCAAGGCTGGATCCCACCTTCACCCCCGAGACTCTCGAGACCGACGCCACATGGGCTGACACCTATCAGCGTTGGGCTCTGTCCGCTGGCGTCTCTGACGGCACCGACCCGTTCCGGGGCGTGACCCGTCAGGAGGCCGTGACCATGATCTATCGTTTCGCGAAGTACATTGGCGTTGACGTTTCCGCCGCTGCGGACCTCACTTCCTTCAAGGATGCTGACGCCGTGGCCGACTGGGCCGGGGACGCCATGAGCTGGGCAGTCGCGAAGGGGATAATCGAGGGCGACGACACCGGCGCGCTCAATCCCAACAGCACCGCTCTCCGCTCTCACATCGCGAAGATCGTGGCGGTCTACATGCAGGTTGCCTGAGGCAATAGCCTTGGCGATATGACCTCATCTTCATTTTCCTGATCCACTTTATGGGGGTACCCGTCATCGGGTACCCCCAAAGCATTAGTCTCGGCCAACAAAAAAAGGCCGCCGACCCGGCGCCCCGAAAATTTTCTTGCGTGACTATTGACATTTGCATCGTTCAGGCTTATAATAAACCAAGAAAGGCGGCCTGCTATATGGCACATAGCGGTCGTTCCTCAAATACAGAGTTGCTTGTAGGAAACGCCGCTCTTACTTTAAGTAGGGGCGGTTATTTCTTTGCCTTCTCACAAGATAAATGGGGCCCCCGCACGATTGAAAATCGTGTGGGGAGAGGAGGAGCGAAGTCAGCGAGTGAGAAACGAGGCGGGGGCCTATGGCCTCTGCCTCGTTTTGAGCTATCGCGACTTCCGCGACGACGAGTCACCCTCCTTTCGGAGGAACAACCCGCCGCCTCTCTTGGCTACCTCAGTAATACCACAAGTTGGAGGATATGTCAATAGGTATTTCGTATTTTTCTACAAAATTCTCTTTTCACAGCACTTGACATACAAGCCCTCACAGGATTATAATAACAACAGCGTTCGTTCCTAAAGTATAGTCGAAGGAAACGCCGCTCTTACGTTGAGTAGGGAAATGCCGCTCGTGCCACTGGCAGGGGCGGTTATTTCTATCCGTGATCAAGTTATTTTGATTTAGCTCTTGACATTTACGTTGTCCAGGCTTATAATAAGCCAAGAAAGACGGCCTGCTATATAGCCCATAGCGGTCGTTCCTCAATTACAAAGCTGTTTGTAGGAAACGCCGCTCTTGCCGTTGGCATGGGCGGTTATTTATGTCCGTGATCAAGTTATTTTGATTTAGCTCTTGACATTTGAGCTACTCTGGCATATAATAAGCCAAGAAAGGCGGCCTGCTATATAGCCCATAGCGGTCGTTCCTCAATTACAAAGCTGTTTGTAGGAAACGCCGCTCTTGCTATTTGCAGGGGCGGTTATTTCTGTTTAGTTATACTGAGTATCCCCAGCACAACAACAGCAATAAGATTGAGAAGTTCAATTATCTCAATCGTGCTCATGTTGTCAACCCCCTTTCGGAGGAACAACCCGCCGCCTCTCTTGGCTACCTCAGTAATACCACAAGTTGGTTGATATGTCAATACATATTTCTTATATTTCGACAGAATTTTTTCTCGTCAAGACTCTTGACATTTGCGCCTAACCGGCATATAATAAGCCAAGAAAGACGGCCTGCTACTGCAATAGCGGTCGTTCCTCAAGTCGATTTTCAGTCGAAGGAAACGCCGCTCTTGCCGTTGGCATGGGCGGTTATTTCTTGTTGATGTTAGTAGTTATACTAACAACCCCAATGACAACAACCGCGAGTAAATTGAGTAACTCAAGTACTTCAATTGTGCTCATGTTGTCAACCCCCTTTCGGAGGAACAACCCGCCGCCTCTCTTGGCAACCTCAGTAATACCACATGTTGGAGGTTATGTCAATAGGTATTTCTTATATTTCGACAGAATTTTTTCTCATCAAGACTCTTGACATTTGCGCCTAACCGGCATATAATAAGCCAAGAAAGACGGCCTGCTACTCCACATAGCGGTCGTTCCTCAATTACAAAGTGTCTGTAGGAAACGCCGCTCTTGCTTTATAGGTGAGAGCGGTTATTTCTGTTTAGTTATACTGAGTATCCCCAGCACAACAACAGCAATAAGATTGAGAAGTTCAATCATCTCAATCGTGCTCATGTTGTCAACCTCCTTCCGGAGGAACAACCTGCCGCCTCTCTTGGTTACCTCAGTAATACCACAAGTTGGAGGTTATGTCAATAGGTATTTCTTATATTTCGACAGAATTTTTTCTCATCAAGACTCTTGACATTTGCGCCTAACCGGCATATAATAGGCCAAGAAAGACGGCCTGCTATCTGGTACATAGCGGTCGTTCCTCAAATACAATGGTTCTTGTAGGAAACGCCGCTCTTGTATTTTGCAGGGGCGGTTATTTCTGTTTAGTTATACTGAGTATCCCCAGAACAACTACAGCAATAAGATTGAGAAGTTGTATTATCTCAATCACGCTCATGTTGTCACCCTCCTTCCGGAGGAACAACCCGCCGCCTCTCTTGGCTACCTCAGTAATACCACAAGTTGGTTGATATGTCAATATATATTTCTTATATTTCGACAGAATAATGAAGTAACGATCCTGTAAGCTGACAGGAGCCGAATCCTTGTCGGATCCGACTCCTGTCAGTTAAGCGATTTAAGGGACAGTCATCATTATAAGCGGGGGAGGCGCGAATGTCAAGAGCCCCTGACAAAAATATTGTATCCGTTCGGGACAGGCGCTTGACCTGTCCCGAAATTTTTACTTGAGCTGGAGGTAGAGTTCCCGGTACTTCTGGGCGGAGAGGGACCAGGAGTGGTCGAGGCACATGACCCGCTGGACCAGCTCGTCCCAGCACCAGCGGTTGGTGAAGTAGAGGGTCTTGGCCCGGTTGACGGCGTCCAGCAGGAGGCCGGACTCGTACCGGTCGAAGGTGAACCCGGCGCCGGAGTGGGTGAACATGTTGTAGGGCTCCACGGTGTCTTTGAGGCCGCCGGTCTCCCGGACGATGGGCACCGCGCCGTAGCGCATGGCGTAGAGCTGGGTGAGGCCGCAGGGCTCGAAACGTGACGGCACCAGGAGCGCGTCCGCGCCGGCGTAGACACGGTGCGAGCGCACCTCGTCGTACATTATATTGGAGCAGACGCTGCCGCGGTAGGCCCCCTCGAAGTACCGGAAGGCGTCCTCGTACCGGCCCTCCCCGGTGCCCACGAGGACGAACTGGGTGTTGCCGTCCATGAGCTGGGGCAGGATCTCGGTGACGAGGTCCAGGCCCTTCTGGTCCGTGAGGCGGGAGACGAGGCCGATGACGAACTTGCCCTCGTCCTCCTCAAGGCCCAACTCCCGCTGGAGGAGGCGTTTATTCTCACGCCGGGCGGCGAGGACGCTCGTGACGTCGTAATTTGTGAAGAGCGCGGGGTCTGTTGCCGGGTCCCAGAGGGCGTTGTCAATGCCGTTCACGATGCCCCGGAGCTTGCCGGAGTGGAAACGGAGGTGTGCGTCCAGGCCCTCGCCGTACTGGGGCGTCTGGATCTCGGCGGCATAGGTGGGGCTGACGGTGGTGATGGCGTTGGCGTAGTCGAGGCCGCCCTTCATCATGTTGGCGTCCTCCCAGCCCACCTTGAGGGCGTCCTTGTTGAAGACGTAATCGGGGAGGCCGGACCAGTAGCGGACCGTGGGGATGTTGTAGACGCCCTGGAACTTTAGATTGTGGATGGTGAGGACGCTGACGGCGGAGGCGAGTTTCGTGTCCTGGAATTGTGTCCGAAGGTAGACGGGCGCCAGGGCGGCCTGCCAGTCGTGACAGTGGATGACGTCCGGTATCCAGTCCATGTAGAGGAGGGCCGCCAGGGCCGCCTTGGAGAAGTAGCAGTAGCGGGGGATGTCGTCGATGAGGTTGAGGTAGGGGTTCCCGGCGCTGAAGAACTCCTCGTTGTCGATGAAGTCGTAGACGACGCCGTCCCAGACGTACTCCATGATGCCCACGTAGAACCGGCGGCCGTCGGCGCAGAGGTCCATGTCGAAGGAGCCCCGGTAGATCATCTTGCACTGGTACTCCCAGGGTATGCACTTGTAGCGGGGGAGGATGACCTTCACGTCGCAGTTGAGGCGGGCCAGGGCCCTCGGCAGCGCGTACATCACGTCCCCCAGACCCCCGGTCTTGACGAAGGGATAGCACTCGGAACCGATAAACGCAACGCTGCGGCGAGGCTCGGGGAGCGGTTCGTCTTGTTCGGCTTTTTGTTCGTTTACCAATTGTGCGTTGTTCTCGGACTTCTGCTCGTTGACAGCCTCGGCCACGATTTCAGCTTTTTGCTCGGTAGTCTGTTCGTTTACCACTTGTGCGTTGTTCGCACCCGCCGGCTCATTGATGAGCTCCGCGTTGTTCTCGGCTTTTTCCTCGGGAGCTGGTTCTACAGGAGTCTCGACCATCTCAGGTTTCTTCTCATCTATCACGTCGGCGGGGACTTCCGTCTTGACCTCCGCGGTTTTCGCGGGGGTTTTTCTTGTTCTCTTGGCCGCGGGCTTTTTGGCTGTTGACGCGGCGGGCTTTCTTGTGCGTTTGGGTTTGTTCTCAGCATCGTTAGGCATAATTGTACCTCCGAAATTAATTCTCAATGTATTATCTTCCAATTTCGTGCTGATTATAGCACAGTGAGTGCCAGACTTCAATATTCAAACTTACCACTATTGACCAATTCCGGGACCTTATTTACTATAAATTGCAGAAATTAAATTAATTCAAAGGGGGGATAGATGGTTTATGGGGGAACGCAAAAAATGGCGGCCCACATTCGGACCGCCGTGGGTACAATATTTTCGTCAGGGGCTCTTGACATCCGCGCTAAACTGGCTTATAATAGGCCCAGAAAGGCGGCTGCTACCGGACATAGCGGCCGTTCCTCAATCCGATTTATAGTCGAAGGAAACGCCGCTCTTGCCGTGGGTAGGAGCGGTTATTTCTGTTTTGTTATACTGAGTATCCCCAGGACAACAACAGCAATAAGATTGAGAAGGTCAATTATCTCAATCGCGCTCATGTTGTCACCTCCCTTCGGAGGAACAACCTGCCGCCTCTCTTGGCTTGCCTCTGTAATACCACAAGTTGGTTGATATGTCAATACATATTTCGTATTTTCCCGACAAAATAATATAGACATTTTGGGGTGCCCGGTTTCGGGTACCCCATTTTTATTGGTTGCTATCAAGGGCCTCCATCAATTCATCGACGCTCTCGGCGTCGTCTCGTTGGGGATTTCAACTTCCATATACCTCCACCCTCTCCTTTCTGACTCTCTCGCGGAAGTGCTCCTCGCTGGGGACACATGGGCGCTGGTCGAGAGCGCTCACCGTGAGGACATCCACCGGCTTTTTGAGGGCCGTCTCCAACGCGCAGTACACCTCACCTAACTTCACAAGACTCTTTATCGACGTGCCGGTGGTGTCAATGAGAAGATCTATGTCGCTTGATTCCGTGGCCTCGCCACGGGCGTACGAGCCAAAGAGATATACACCGCCCGGAGGCCAAACTCCCGGGCCACGGGCTCCACAAGCCGCCGTATGTCGCTCTGTGTGTAGACCATCGTCCACGCCTCCATTCTGCATTATCTTGTCGAAAAATAAGAAAAATATATTGACATATTTCACATTTTGTGGTATTACTGAAACAGCCAAGAGAGGCGGCAGGTTGTTCCTCCGAGAGGAGGTGACAACATGAGCGTGATTGAGATAATTGAACTTCTCAATCTTATTGCTGTTGTTGTCCTGGGGATACTCAGTATAACAAAACAGAAATAACCGCCCTTAGCTAAGTAAGAGCGGCGTTTCCTTCGACTATAAATCGATGTGAGGAACGACCGCTACTCACACTAGCAGTCGCCTTTCTTGGCATATTATAAGCTTGTTAGGCGCAAAAGTCAAGAGTTCAGCAAGAAATTTTGGGGTGCCCGGTTTCGGGTACCCCTTTTTTATTGCTTGCTATCAAGGGTCTCCATCAATTTGCCGGGGGGCTTATTCTATTATCCCCGCGTTTAATTTTAGCGTCAGTATCCGGGTGACGCTCTCGTTGAGCCGCACCTCGGTCAATGTGCCCTCTTCGAGGGCCGCGTCCAGGGCGGCCACCGCATCCGGGAGGCTCCGGGGCATGAGGAGCATGTCCGCCCCCGCGAGCACCGCCTTCAGCGCCGCGTCGCCGGAGGTGTATTCGTTCGTCACAGCGCCCATGCTGAGACTGTCCGTTATTATGACGCCTTGGAAACCAAGGGACCCACGGAGGATATTCGTCATAATCTCGTGGGAGAAGGTGGCGGGGGAGTCATCAAGCTCCGGAGCCGTCAGATGCCCCACCATCACAAGGTCCGCACCGGCCTCGATGCCCGCGGCGAAGGGCAGCCACTCCCGCTGCTCCAACTCATCCCGCGTCTGGCGGAGGTACGCCGAGCCGGTGTGGGAGTCCTCACGGGTGTCCCCGTGGCCGGGGAAGTGCTTGAGGGTGCAGAGGACGCCCCCCTCGTGAAAGCCCTCCACCGCCGCCGGGATGAGCTGGGCCGCCTCCTCCGCCTCCGAGCTGTAGGCCCGGTCGCCGATGACGGTGTTCGCCGGGTCCGTCCAGACGTCCGCCACGGGGGCGAAGTCGAGGTTAAACCCGAGAGCCGCCATCTCCTCCGCCATGGCCCTCGCGTTCTCCCGGGCGGTGTCCGCCCCCGCGTCCCGGTAGCTGTACATGGGGCCGGGGGAGGGGAGCCCCAGGGCCGCGGACAGCCGGCTCACCCGGCCCCCCTCCTGGTCCGCCGCGATGAGAAGGCCCAGCTTTGAAAAGCTTTGCGCCCCCGCGATCATCTCCGCCGTCTGCTGGGTGGATATTAGATTGCCGCCGAAGTATATTAGCCCGCCCACGGGGTAATTTTCAAGCGCCTTCTTTGTGGCCTCACCGGCAACTGTCGCCCGCTCCACGCCGGTGAGCCCCTCCGGCGTCACGAGGAAGAGTTGGCAGATCTTCTCCCGGGCAGTCATGGAGGATAAGATCTCCGCCGCCCGGGCGGATATGATCTCCTCCGCGCTTGGTTCCGGTTCAGTGTCCGGCTCTATGTCCGGCTTGTCCGGCGTGACGCTGGGCTCTATTTCGGGTAACTTCGGCGGCGGGGCTATGTACGCGGGGCCCTCCGCCTTTGGGGCCAGGCACACCCCGACCAGCGCCGCCAGGAACAATGATATAAGCAGAACTACCCTTTTCACAAATCCGCCTCCCACAAGGGTTTTGGGGTACTTTTTGCCGATTTTCCGTCGATATGCACAAAATAAGGGTTTTTGTGCAAAACTCACAAGCAAATTCAACGAATTTTCGATATTGATTTAAGTTGTGTATCAATATATTGCCAAAACCGAAGGAATATGATATACTTTTTCTGGTATTTAGAAGGATAAAGGAAGTTTTGATTGATGAGCAAGATAAAAGTACAACACCTACGGGAATTTTTGATGCTCGCAAAGGTCAAGAACTTCAAGCTCGCGGCTGACAAGCTGTTCCTGTCGCAGCCGACGCTCTCCCGGCACATAAAGGAGATGGAGTCGGAGCTGGACGTGGAGCTGTTTCTCCGCTCCACCCGCCAGGTGGAGCTGACGGAGTACGGCCGTTTCCTGCTCCCATACGCCCAGCGGATAGTTGACACGGAGTCGGCCTACCGCACGGGCCTCGCGCAGCTCCGGGCGAGGCTCATGGAGGAGGATGAGGACCGCCGGGGCTCCGGAGGTTCCGGGGACGGCGGCGGTTCCTTAAAATAAGTTCCGTCAGAGCGCTTGTCACCACCCCGCAAAGCTCCTCCCTTGCGGGCATGGGGAGCTGTATTTATTTTTCCCAAGCGTTTCCATGTGTAGCGGGGGAGACGCGGGACATAATAGAGTTAGACGTGAGGGGCCCTCAATTAGACCGGTATCCCAAAAGGATGAATGGTCAAGGGCGCGTTTTTAATTGAACGCATCTCCTCATCGTCTTTTAAAAGGCCGCCTGAGCCGGGTAAAACCCAGCCCAGGCGGTTTTAAGCTTACTTTAAATTATATTGCGTTGCCCACGTTCGCAAGGCCGGAGAGATCCACATCGGGCTCGTCAGATTCGGGCTCCTCCGTCTCGGGGGTCTCAGGAGTCTCGCCGTTCTCTGGGGCCGCGGCGGCCTTGGGCTCCTCGTCCTCGCCGAGGATGGAGCGGTAGATGGAGAGGCCCGCCCCCGCGGGGATGAGCTTACCTATAATGACGTTCTCCTTGAGGCCGATGAGCCGGTCCACCTTGCCCCGGGAGGCGGCCTCCGTCAGGACCTTGGTGGTCTCCTGGAAGGAGGCGGCGGACATCCAGCTGTCGGTGGCGAGGGAGGCCTTGGTGATGCCCATGAGGAGCTGCTCGTAGGTGGGGTAGGTCACTTCCTCGCCGGCGGCCTCACGCTCACGGAGCTTTTCGATGGCGTCCCGGAGCTCCAGGATGTCCACGGTGGAGCCGGAGAGCAGGTCGGTGGAGCCGGCGTCGTCGATACGCACCTTGCGGAGCATCTGGCGGACGATTATCTCGATGTGCTTGTCGCTGACGTCCACGCCCTGCTGGCGGTAGACCTTCTGTACCTCGTCGATGAGGTACTTCTGGGTGGCGTCGCGGCCAAGGATGTTCATGATGTCGTGGGGGTTCAGGGCGCCGCTGGTGAGCATGTCGCCCTTCTTCACGGTGTCGCCGTCCTTCACGCGGATGCCGGAGGCGTGGGCCACGGTGTAGACACGCATGTCACCGTCCTCGGGGTTCGTGACGGTGAGCGCCACGAGAGCGCCCTTGTGGGTCTCCTCCATGGAGACCACGCCGTCGATCTCCGAGAGGGTCGCCATCTTCTTGGGACGTCTCGCCTCGAAGAGCTCCTCCACTCGGGGAAGACCTTGGGTGATCTCCACGCCCGTCTCGCCGCCGGCCACGCCGCCGGTGTGGAAGGTACGCATGGTGAGCTGGGTGCCGGGCTCGCCGATGGACTGGGCGGCGATGACGCCCACGGCCTCGCCCTCGTTGACGGTCTCGCCGGTGGCCAGGTTAATGCCGTAGCACTTGGCGCAGACGCCGCTCTTGGCCTCGCAGGTGAGGACGGAACGGACTTTCACGGAGTGTATCCCGTGGGCCTCCAAAATGGCGGCGGAGGCGTGGGTCATCATCTCGTCCCGGTGTACGAGGAGTTCGCCGGTTTCGGGGTCGCAGACGTCCTCCGCCGGGTAGCGGCCGTGGACGGAGTCCGCGAAGGACTGGACCACCTGGCCGTTCTCCACTTTCTCGGAGACCATTATGCCCTCGTGGGTGCCGCAGTCGTGCTCCCGGATTATGACGTCCTGGCTCACGTCCACCATGCGGCGGGTGAGGTAGCCGGAGTCCGCGGTGCGGAGGGCGGTGTCCGCCATGCCCTTTCGGGCGCCTCGGCTGGAGATGAAGTACTCAAGGACCGTCAGGCCCTCGCGGAAGTTGGCCTTTATGGGTATCTCGATGGTGCGGCCGGCGGTGTTGGCCATGAGGCCCCGCATGCCGGAGAGCTGGCGTATCTGGGCCATGGAGCCTCGGGCGCCGGAGTTTGCCATCATATAGATGGGGTTGAACTCGTCGAGGGAGTCCTGCAGGGCCTCCGTCACCTTCTTGGTGGTGTTTTCCCACTCGTTTATGACGAGGCGGTAGCGCTCGTCGTTGGTGATGAATCCCCGGTGGTACAGGCTCTCTATCTCCACCACCTTCTTCTCGGAGGCGGCGATGAGCTGCTGCTTGGCCTCCGGGACGGTCATGTCCGCGATGGAGATGGTGATAGCGCCCTTGGTGGAGTACTTGTAACCCTGGCTCTTCACGGCGTCCAGCATCTCCACGCTTATCTCAAAGCCGTGCTTGTCGATGCACCTGTCGATTATCCGTTCCAGCTCCTTCTTGCCGACGCGGAAGTTGACCTCCAGATCCAGAGCGTGGTCGGGGTCGGAGCGGTCCACGAATCCCAGGTCCTGGGGGATGGGGCCGTTGAAGATTATGCGTCCCACGGTGGTCTCGATGATGGTGGAGCGCTTGACGCCCTCGATCTCCTTCGTCACCCGCACCCGGATGGGGGCGTGCATGCCCACGTCCCCGTTGTGGTAGGCCATTATGGCCTCGTCGGGGCTTATGAAACTCTTGCCGGTGCCGATCTCGTCCCTGGTGAAGGTGAGGTAGTAGGAGCCCAGCACCATGTCCTGTGTGGGGACGGTGACGGGCTTGCCGTCACGGGGGTGGAGGAGGTTGTGGGCGGAGAGCATGAGAATGCGGGCCTCCGCCTGGGCCTCACTGGAGAGCGGGACGTGTATGGCCATCTGGTCGCCGTCGAAGTCCGCGTTGAAGGCGGTGCAGACCAGGGGGTGGAGCTTGAGGGCCCGGCCCTCCACCAGCACCGGCTCAAAGGCCTGTATGCCCAGGCGGTGGAGCGTGGGGGCGCGGTTTAAGAGCACCGGGTGCTCCTTGATTATAACGTCCAGGGCGTCCCAGACCTCGGTGCGGCCCCGGTCCACCATCTTCTTGGCGGACTTTATATTCGTGGCCTTGCCCTCCTCCACCAGCTTCTTCATGACGAAGGGCCGGAAGAGCTCGATGGCCATCTCCTTGGGCACGCCGCACTGGTAGAGCTTGAGGTCCGGGCCCACCACGATGACGGAGCGGCCGGAGTAGTCCACGCGCTTACCGAGAAGATTCTGGCGGAAACGCCCCTGCTTGCCCTTTAGCATGTCGGAGAGGGATTTTAGCGGCCTGGAGTTGGCGCCAGTCACGGCACGGCCCCGGCGGCCGTTGTCGAGAAGGGCGTCCACCGCCTCCTGGAGCATACGTTTCTCGTTCCGAACGATTATGTCCGGGGCGTTGAGCTCGATCAGGCGGCGCAGGCGGTTATTGCGGTTTATGACGCGCCTATAGAGGTCGTTTAGGTCGCTGGTGGCGAACCTGCCGCCGTCCAGCTGTACCATGGGCCGGATGTCCGGCGGTATGACGGGCAGCGCCTCTATCATCATCCACTCGGGCCTGTTGCCGGACTTGAGGAAGGACTCAACGACCTCCAGCCGCTTTACCACCTTGGCCTTCTTCTGGCCCGTGGAGTCCTTGAGCTCCGCCCGGAGCTCGGCGGAGAGCTGTGCGCAGTCGATCTGCTCCAGAAGTTCCTTTATGGCCTCCGCGCCCATGCCGGCCCGGAAGTCGTCCTCGTACTTCTCCCGCATGTCCCGGTACTCCGCCTCCGTGAGGAGCTGGTTCTTCATGAGGGGCGTGTCGCCGGGATCGGTGACTATATATGAGGCGAAGTAGAGCACCCGCTCAAGTACCCGGGGCGTGAGGTCCAGGATGAGGCCCATCCTGGAGGGTATGCCCTTGAAGTACCAGATGTGGGACACCGGCGCCGCCAGCTCGATGTGGCCCATGCGCTCCCGGCGCACCTTGGCCCGGGTGACCTCCACGCCGCAGCGGTCGCAGATCTTGCCCTTATAACGTATCTTCTTATATTTCCCGCAGTGGCACTCCCAGTCCTTGGTGGGGCCAAATATCCTCTCGCAGAAGAGGCCGTCCCGCTCGGGCTTGAGTGTGCGGTAGTTTATGGTCTCGGGTTTCTTGACCTCCCCGTAGGACCACTCGCGTATCTTCTCCGGGGACGCTATGCCTATCTGGATGGAGTCAAAAGGTACATAGCTCATTATTCATCCTCCTCCTCGTCGAAAATATCCGGCTCCTCGTCCTCGTCCTCATCGTCGTCGCCGTCGCCGTCGTCGTCATAGTCGGAGAGGTACCTGTCCCTGCCCCGGGCGGCGCTCTCCATGTCCTCTATGTCCTCTATGCCGTAGCCCGCGGCCACCAGCTCCTCGTCGGAGGAGTAGGACTCGTTCTCCACGTCCCTGAAACCGTGGACGTACTCGTCGTCCTCGTCGTCCTTGAGCTCTATGATGTTGCCCTCGGCGTCCAGGACGTTCACATCGAGGCAGAGGGACTGGAGCTCTTTCATGAGCACCTTGAAGGACTCCGGCACGCCGGGTTTCGGGATGTTGTGGCCCTTCACTATGGCCTCGTAGGTGCGCACGCGCCCTGTCACGTCGTCGGACTTGACAGTCAGTATCTCCTGGAGGGTGTAGGCCGCGCCGTATGCCTCCAGCGCCCAGACCTCCATCTCCCCGAAACGCTGTCCGCCGAACTGGGCCTTGCCGCCCAGGGGCTGCTGCGTCACGAGGGAATAGGGGCCCGTGGAGCGGGCGTGTATCTTGTCGTCCACCAGGTGGTGGAGCTTGAGGAAGTAGACGTAGCCGACAGTCACCGGGTTATCGAAGGGCTCGCCGGTGCGGCCGTCGTACAGGACGCTCTTGCCGTCGGTGCGGAGTCCCGCCTCGCCTAAGAGCGCACGGATCTCCTTCTCGTTCGCGCCGTTGAAGATGGGCGTCGCCACCTTCCAGCCCAGCGCCTGGGCCGCGTAGCCTAAGTGTACCTCCAGCACCTGCCCGATGTTCATTCGGGAGGGGACGCCCAGGGGGTTCAAAACTATGTCAAGGGGTGTGCCATCCGGCAGATAGGGCATATCCTCCCGGGGTAGTATCCGGGACACCACGCCCTTGTTGCCGTGGCGGCCGGCCATCTTGTCGCCCACGGAGATCTTCCTCTTCTGGGCGATGTAGACCCGGACCACCATGTTGACGGAGGGATTAAGCTCGTCTCCGCCCTCGCGGGTGAAGACCTTCACGTCCACAACTATACCGCTCTCGCCGTGGGGGACCTTCAAAGAGGTGTCCCTCACCTCCCGGGCCTTCTCGCCGAATATGGCCCGGAGCAGACGCTCCTCGGCGGTGAGGTCCGTCTCGCCCTTGGGGGTCACTTTGCCCACGAGAATGTCCCCGGCGTGGACCTCCGCGCCCACGCAGATTATGCCCCGCTCGTCGAGGTACTTGAGGGCGTCCTCGCCCACGCCCGGGATGTCTCGGGTTATCTCCTCGGGGCCCAGTTTCGTGTCGCGGGCGTCTATCTCGTGCTCCTCTATGTGGATGGAGGTGAAGACGTCCTCCATGGTGAGCCGCTCGTTTAGGAGGATGGCGTCCTCGTAGTTGTAGCCCTCCCAGGTCATAAAGCCGACCAGGATGTTCTTGCCCAGGGCCAGCTCGCCGTGGGAGGTGGCGGGGCCGTCCGCCAGCACGTCGCCCTTCTCGACCCTCTCGCCCACGAAGGCGGTGGGCCGCTGGTTTATGCAGGTGCCCTGGTTGGAGCGGGAGAATTTTATGAGGTGGTAGTCCTTCACGGTGCCGTCGTCGTACCGCACACCCACCGTGTCCGCGTCCACGTAGGTGACGCAGCCGTCGCCCTCCGCAAGGACGGAGACAGCGGAGTCGATGGCGCACTTGTGCTCTATGCCGGTGGCCACGATGGGCGCCTCCGTGGTCATGAGGGGCACCGCCTGGCGCTGCATGTTGGCGCCCATGAGGGCGCGGTTGGCGTCGTCGTTCTCAAGGAAGGGTATCATGGCGGTGGCGATGGAGACCATCTGCCGTGGGGATATGTCCACGTAGTCCACGCGGCTGCGGTCCACGTCGATTATCTCGTCCCTGTGGCGGCACACCACGCGCTGTTTGAGGAGCCGCCCCTGCGCGTCCCGGGGCTCGTTGGCCTGGGCCACGTAGAACTCGTCCTCCGCGTCGGCGGTGAGGTAGTCCACCTGCTCCGTGACCCGCCCCGTGGCCTTGTCCACCTTCTGGTAGGGGGAGATGAGGAACCCGTATTCATTGACCTTCGCGTAGGAGGCGAGGTAGGAGATGAGGCCGATGTTCGGGCCCTCCGGCGTCTCCACGGGGCAGATGCGCCCGTAGTGGCTGTAGTGGACGTCGCGGACGTCGAAGGAGGCCCGCTCTCTGGAGAGGCCGCCGGGGCCCAGGGCGGAGAGACGCCTCTTGTGGGTGAGCTCCGCCAGGGGGTTGTTCTGATCCATGAACTGGGAGAGCGGCGAGGAGCCGAAGAACTCCTTTATGGCCGCCGTCACGGGACGGATGTTTATTAGGCTCTGGGCGGTGACGGTGTCGCTGTCCTGGAGGGTCATGCGCTCCCGGATCACCCGCTCCATGCGGGAGAATCCCACCCGGAACTGGTTCTGGAGAAGTTCGCCCACGCTCCGCAGACGCCTGTTGCCCAGGTGGTCGATGTCGTCCACCGTGCCCGCGCCGTGGGCCAGGGTGTTGAGGTAGTTGACGGAGGCGAAGATGTCGTCAGGGATTATGAATTTCGGCACTAAGAGCGACATATTGGCCTTTATGGCCTCTTTAAGTTCATCGCCGCTGTACTGATCCAAGAGATCTTTGAGAATTATCCAGCGCACCCGCTCCTTGAGGCCCAGCTCCTCCATGGGGTCGAAGTCCACAAAGCGGTCGAGCCACACCATGCCGTTGGAGAACACCTTCACCTCGTGGCCGGCGTCGCCCTGGATGTATGCCTCGATCATGCCGAGCTTGTCAAGCTCCTCGGCCCTCGCCCGGGTGATGACCTCGCCCTCGTCCGCCAGTATCTCGCCGGTGAGGAGGTCCGTCAGGGGCCGGGTCAGGCGCTTGCCCACGAGCCGGGGCCAGACGGCCAGTTTCTTGTTGAACTTGTACCGCCCCGCCACGGAGGTGTCGTAACGGCGGGGGTCAAAGATGAGACTGTAGAGGAGCGTCTCGGCGGAGTCAAGGGTCGGGGGGTCGCCGGGGCGCAGTTTGCGGTAGATCTCAAGGAGTGACTCGTCCCGGCTCTTGCAGGCGTCCTTCTCGATGGTGGAGACCATGCGCTCGTCCTGACCGAAGATGGCGAAAAGTTTCTCGTTGGTGTCGCCTCCCGCCTCGCCGCCGGACATGCTCAGCCACGTGTAGGGGTCCTGGGTCCTAATGCCCGCCGCCCGCAGGAAACAAGTGATGGGGAGCTTGCGGTTCTTGTCGATGCGGACGTTGAACATGTCCATGGCATCCGTCTCGTACTCCAGCCAGGCGCCCCGGTAGGGGATGACCGTGGTGGTGTAGATGGGTGTGTTGGTCTTGTCTAAAAGGCGCTCGTAGTAGACGCCCGGCGAACGGATGATCTGGGAGACGATCACGCGCTCCGCGCCGTTGATGACGAAGGTCCCGCCCTCGGTCATGATGGGGAAGTCCCCCATGAATATCTCGGAGGTCTTGATCTCGTCCTTCTCCTTGTTGCGGAGGCTCACCGTCACCTTGATGGGGGCGGCGTAGGTCACGTCCCTGGCCTTGCACTCCTCCACGGAGTACTTGGGCTTGTCGTCCATCTTGAAATCCAGGAACGAGAGCTCGAGATTGCCGGTGTAGTCGGTGATCGCCGCCACATCCTTGAAGACATCCCTGAGGCCCGTCTCCAGGAACCAGTTGTAGGAATCCCTCTGGATCTCCAAAAGGTTCGGCATGTCCTGGATCTCCTGCGTCTTGGCAAAGCTCTTTCTCAGCGTCCTGCCATACCATACATCCCTTGGCACTGACTTCACTCCTTAACGTATTTCAAAGTAGTTCATGATAAGACGCCCGGCACAGTTGATGGGACATGCGCCGAAGGCCTTGATTTTTCCCCGAAGTGTGGTAACATACTGTTAGTAAAAAAATGGGGTAGCAGCCGTTTAGGGGGCACAAAATCAGCTTATTATACCAGTCACGGGGCATAGTTGTCAAGGCCCGGCGGCAATTTTTTGTGAGAATTTTTCTCGGCAATTTGTTGACAAACAAAAACCGGTGTGATAATATGATAAAGCTTATTTGGAGAGATACCGAAGCGGTCATAACGGAGCGGTCTTGAAAACCGTCGGCGGGCAACCGCCCGTGGGTTCGAATCCCACTCTCTCCGCCACAAGCCTCCGAGGGTCGGGGATTTGTGGGGGAGAGAGTGGACAATAGAATAACGAAATGCGGAAGTACCCAAGTGGCCGAAGGGGCTCCCCTGCTAAGGGAGTAGACGTCTAAACCGCGTGCGAGGGTTCAAATCCCTCCTTCCGCGCCATCGTCGTCGCGGAAACGGCGATAATTCCTCAAAGGGCAGACGCTTTTGGCGCCTGCCCTTTGACTCACTCGCCCGTTTCGCTCCTCCTCCACAAAACACGAGCCCGCAAAGCGGCTCGCGTTTTGTTACTCGGGACGGGGATTCCTGCCGTTTTTCGTTACTTTTTGTGTAGAAATAAGCTGGGGGGCAACTCCAAGCTCTTTTTGCATTATCGGAAAGTTTCGTGACGACGTGGAACCTTAATAGGTCGGCACGTGACATTTTATCTGAGTGTGCTGGCGGGGAAAATGGCCGTTTTTGCACACGATTTACACACGAAACCAACGCAGAGAAAAAAGGCCGCCTTGCTTGGCGTCAGCCCGCAAAGCTTTAACAACAAAATGAGACGTGATAATTTTTCGGAGAAGGATTTACTGAGTATCGCTAAAGCCCTGGATTGCACACTGAATATATCCTTCACTCTTAACGACACTGGAGAAAGCGTTTGACGCATTTTTGACTGGTTAAAGGCCCGAGGGTACACAACGGACAAGGCTCTTGAATGTGTTGAGTATGTCACGGGCACGGAAAAGCCCTGGCAAATAAAAGAAGATAGCCGCCCCCCAGTCAAGGTCGCGGCTATCTAACCAAGCAAGTGAGCGGTAAGACCTGCCACTCGCCCCTACGCTTTACCACATCGGAAAAATAGAGTCAAGATAAAATCCGCCGCCCAAGGTATAGGGACGTCATATTCCCAAAAGCTATTGGTGACGGCAATTCGCCCCTAAAGTGCCGGTAACGTCGCCGTAACCGCACGACTTTTCAAAATTGGGGTGATCTGCCATAGGATCACCTTCTTTTTGCTTGACATTTTGCCACTCATTTCGTATAATACAGATGCTTAAGGTATTAAGCCCTTTTCAACATGAGGCGAACCTCCGCTATTTTCGGTGGGGGGCGCCTCTTTTTTTGCCCAAAGGGGAAATGAGGACGCCCATATAGCCGGCCTTTTTTACGTTCAAGGCTGTAGCGGTTCGTCGTCAACGCAGGGGTCAACATAGAAATTTTACCCCTAAAAATACCCCAAACAGCCCGTGAAAAAATGAGCTGGGACGCGAGCCCCAGCACATTGAAAACCTCTACATTGGAAACCCCATAGAGTGACAAAAATCTAAAATCTTTGCGAAAATATATTGACATACTAACTCATGTACATTATAGTATGACTAAGCAAGAGAGAGCGGGGCCAACCCTCTAACGAGTAGAAAGAGGTGAGGCCGATGAGTATAACGGAAACCATAGCGTTACTTATGCTCGTTATTGCGGCTATCAGATTAGGGCTTAACCTAAAGAAGTAGCCGCCCTCCAACGTCCAGCGGAAAGCGGCATTTCTCCAAGCTACAAACTTGTTAGGGATTGACCGCCAAACCGGCTGACCCCGGTTGACCGCCTCTCTTGCTCCTATTATATCAAAGGGTGCTGGGAATGTCAAGTGAAGAATTGAAACCAAAACGTTTTTCCTTCTCCGTTCCTGGCATATAATTTAACCCCTCCTTGTCGCCGCTTTTGCAAATTTGCGCATAGAGGTATTCTCTCTCGGATATTTTACTACCAGTGTCTATGGATGTGCAGTTTCTCTTTACATTTTTCTGCCTGGGCAAGCGGATATGCTATTTCCGACTCATAACCAGCGCTTTTTAAATCCTCGATGATCTCACACCATAGATCATAAGCTTCGGTATATAGCCCGAGTTCATCATAATAGGCGGCTTTCGATAATTTCGCATCCCTGAGTGTACCATCCAGTTTCAAAGCCTGATCCCAATGTTGAAATGCTTCCTCTGTGCGGCCCAGCTCTCTGCAGGCATCGCCGCCGAAAACGAAAAGCATCGCCTCCTCAGGGAAGTGCTGTGCAGCTTGTAAAAACCAGTCATAAGCCGACTGAGCGTCATTATTGTAGAGATATGCAGCAACTAACAATATCCATTCTTGTGAATTTGCTGTACCTGTTTCAATAGCGTCCAGTTGTTCGCGTATTGTTTCGTCACCACGGCCAATTCTGCCAAGGAAATATGCCTTTTGCCGGCGAGCTTTCCAGAGCGTTACACTATCACTGAGACGGCGTGCATGTTCGATGCTCTCGTCAAATAGCGTCACGGCCCGGAGAATGCAATGAATAGCCATGTACTGGTGTAGAATGCCCTCCATGCGAAGATCATTCGGTGTTTCGCTGCCGGAATGACGGAGCTTTTCAAACTCAGAAACAGCTGTAGCAAAATCGTCTGGGTTCTGGCTTTCCGAGAACATGGCAGTTAACCGTTGCGCATAATTGTCATAGGCGGAAGGCCGCTGCCGAAAGAGATCGTCAACGGTTACGCCATAGAGTCGTGCCAATTCTGGAAGCAGCATGATATCAGGCATTGTTTTGCCGCACTCCCACCGGGAAACAGATTGTGCGCTTACACCCAGCCGTAGGGCTGCTTGCTCTTGCGTCAGCTTTTTGTCAGCACGCAGGCGGCGCAGATTGTCTATAAAAATATGATCCATTTGCTTACTCCTTTGCGGACGTGTATTGCAGAGCTTGCATTTATAATACACTGGGCAAAGAGAAATGTCTACATCGCAGTTGTTGAGAGAACTCTTAAAAAATGAGATGTGCCATATAGTTGTAAAACTTTCTTCACGGTAAGAATCGCCGTCTCTGCGACGACGAATGTCGCTCTTTGCCGCCGCCGTGGCCCTCGCCACGGAGCTAAGAGGACGGTGCGGGATATGCCGTGGCGTCAAAGACCGGCCCCGGCGCTTTCGCAACATCATACACTCTCTGGGACAAAGTTACAACAAATTATCTTGCCGCACTTCCAGTGCGGTCCTACAAAATTTGATTTGCGGTGTATTGACAGCCTTTGCCGCATATGATATTATAGTAGTGCCAACAGTAAGTCTTGCGCAAGCGCCATTATCTAGGTAAGGGTCGTGTGTCGGCCTCGCCCGCAAGCGATTGGCGCAACTGAAAAAGACGGGGACGGGTGAAAGCCTGTCCCTGTTTTCTTAAAATCGGGCGGTTTTGCCGCGTAACTCCCCGCAATTTTTCTTTCACCTTGTCCTCTTCAGATAAGTTACACCAATCACAATTATCCATTTTAAGCACCTACAAGATCCTGATTTGCCGTCCTCATTATCTCTCCGGCGAACGAGATATTTTTAAACTTCGTATTCCCACAAGCCCAATTTACCATTTGCCAAAATTGGGACCATTTTTTCTACATTTTCAATCTTAAATCCGTATCCATGCCAGCTATTATTTTCTGTTGTACCTTCATAAATTGCAAAATCTTTCTTTCTGAGAACTTCCCTCATCTCATCGTTCACCTCAACGCAGTCCGTTATGGTGGCTTTTGCAACAAAACAGCCTAAAGGATAATTGAGATTGAGGTATGCAAATCTTTTCATAGCAGCTTTATCGACACCTTTTCCCGCGGTGATCGTCTCGGTGTTGGGCGCCTCGCCCGGAACCATATCCTTCCTCAACCTGATTATACACCCCCGGGGACAAGACTGCAACAAATTATCATGCCCCCACTTCCATCCCCTTGACAATTTGCGATTTTGCGGTATAATCAGCATATAAAAAATGCGATTTTGCGGGAAATGCCGAAAATAAAAAATGCGGGGGCGGGGCGCGTGATCTTTAAACGGAAAATTTACGATAAGCTCCTGGAGTGGAAACGGGAGTCCGACGGCCGTTCCGCGCTGCTCGTGGAGGGGGCGCGCCGGATAGGGAAGTCCACCATCGTGGAGGAGTTCGCGAAAAATGAGTACGAGAGTTACATCCTCATAGATTTTGCCGCCGCTTCCAGGTCCGTGCGGGAGCTATTTGAGGACGTCTCCGATTTGAACTACCTCTTTCTCCAGCTCCAGCTACAGTTCAGGGTGGATCTCGTGGAGAGGAGGTCCCTCATCATCTTTGACGAGGTGCAGCTCTGCCCGATGGCGCGCCAGGCCGTCAAACAACTGGTGAAGGACCACCGGTACGATTACATCGAGACGGGCTCGCTCATATCCATAAGGATGAACGTGAAGGACATACTGATCCCCAGCGAGGAGCGCAGGGTCAGCATGTACCCCATGGATTTTGAGGAATTTCTCTGGGCGGTGGGGGACAGGGTCAGTTTCCCCCTGATACGCCGGTGTTTTGAGGCGGGGATGGGCGTAGGTCAGCAGGTGAACAGAAAGCTGATGAGGGATTTCAGACTCTATATGCTCGTGGGCGGTATGCCGCAGGCGGTCAGCGAGTTCATCTCCACCAACAATTTCCGCAAAGTGGACCTCATAAAGCGGGACATCCTCAGCCTCTACGAGGCTGACTTCAAAAAGATAGACCCCACGGGCCGGGCCACGCTCCTCTTTGACGCCGTCCCCGCCCAGCTAAACAAGAACGCCTCCCGGTACCAGGTGTCCGGCGTTCTGGAAAACGCCAGGGCAGGGGACCTATTGGAGCTCATCGCGGAGCTCACCGACTCCCGGACAGTCCTCGCGGCCTACCACGTCAACGACCCCAACGCCGGACTCTCCGCCAACAAGGACCTCGCGAGATTCAAGCTCTATCTCTGCGACACCGGCCTATTCACAACTCTCATGTTCAAGGACCGGGATTTCACCGAGAACGAGCTCTACGAAAAACTGCTGAACGACAAGCTCTCCGCAAACCTCGGCTACCTCTACGAGAACGTCGTCGCCCAGCAGTTGGCCGCCAGCGGGAACGAGCTATTTTACTACACCTTCCCCACGGAGGCGTCGCGGCACAATTATGAGGTAGATTTCATCGTGGCGAGGAGGAACAAGATCTGCCCCCTGGAGGTAAAGTCCTCCGGCTACAGGGCCCACGCCTCCCTCGACGCATTCGGCGAGAAGTTCTCGGGCCGCATCTTGAATAAATACGTGGTCTACACGAAGGACTACGCAGAGGACCAGGATAATATCTACCTCCCGGTCTATATGACATCACTGATATAATTTAACCAACACTAAAGGCGCTGCGTGACCGCAACGCCTTTATGTATGCCTATTTCCCCGTCGATCCGAAACCGCCGGAGCCGCGCTGGGTCTCCGTGAGCTCCTGGACCTCCACGAAGTCGCTCACCGCCACGGGGACGATGACGAGCTGCGCCACGCGCTGGCCCGGCTGCACCGTCACCGCCTCGCGGGAGTGGTTGTGGAGCGCCACCATGAACTCGCCCCGGTAGTCGGAGTCCACGACCCCCACCTTGTTGGCCGGGGCGAGGCCGGACTTCGAGGCAAGGCCGCTGCGGGCGAAGACCAGCCCCGCGTAGCCGGGGGGTATCTCGGCGGCGATGCCCGTGTGGATGAAGACCGTCTCGCCGGGGCCGATGGTGACATCCCCGTCCATGCAGGCCCGGAGGTCCGCCCCCGCCGCGAGGTCAGAACCCCTTGCGGGGAGCTGGGCCCGGGGGTCAAGTTTCTTCACCTTTACCGTCACTCTCTCCATCTCGTCACCTCCGGGAACTCAGGTACTCTATGGCCCCCGTGGCCGCGACGGCGCCGTCCGAGGCGGCGGTCACGAGCTGCCGGAGGTGCTTTGCCCGGGCGTCGCCGGCGGCGAAGACGCCGGGTATCTCCGTGCGGCAGTCCTCCCCGGCGGGGATGTAGCCGGAGCCGTCCAGCGCCACGAACCCCCGGAAGGGCTGGGTGTTGGGCACCATGCCGATGGCGGTGAATATGCCAGGGGTTTCGAGACGCCGCACCTCGCCGGTCTCTGTGTCCCGGACCTCCAGGGCCGCTACGCGGCCGTCCTCGCCGGCTAAGACGCGGTGGGGGAGGCAGGGCGTCAAAAATTCCACGTTCTCACGCCCGGCGGCGGCCTCCACGAGGCGGCGCTCCGCCCGGAACTCCCGGCGGCGGTGGACGATGTAAACTTTTTTACAGATGCCCGAGAGATAGAGGGCGTCCTCAAAGGCGGTGTTGCCGCCGCCCACCACGGCCACCTCCCGGCCCCGGAAGAAGGCCCCGTCACAGGAGGCGCAGGTGGAGACGCCCCGGCCCCCCAGCTCCGCCGCGCCGGGGCAATCGAGTTTCCTGTGGCCCGCGCCCACGGCTATTATGAGGCTGCGGCCCGTGAAGTCCCTCTTGGCGGTGCGGAGGACGAAGTTCTCACCGTCCCGCTCCGCCCCCGTGACGCCGGCGGTGACGATCTTCACCCCCAGGGCCAGGGCCTGACGCTGCCAGTTGTCCGCCAGCCTCCAGCCCTCGATGGAGGGGATGGAGGGGAAGTTCTCCACATTCTGGGAGTTTATTATCTGTCCCCCGCAGACGGTTATCTCCGCCACCAGCGCCGAGAGCCCGGCCCGGGCGGCGTAGATGGAGGCGGTGAGCCCTGCGGGCCCGCCCCCGGCTATAAGTAAGTCGTACATCATTATTAATGTGTCGCCCCTTTCTGTCGCTTTTCCTGCGGATGATTATACCACACATTATTAAGTAATGGAAATATTTTTTGCAGGGGGGCCGGAGGAAATGATGATTCCCCTCCGGCCCCGACAGTGTTTTAGCCTTGGCTTGTGAACTTCTGCTTTACCGCGTCGATCTTCGCCTGGGGGGCGGTCTCAACGGGGTACCAGCCCTTGGCGGACATCTGCTTGTAGATCTGGTCCTGCATCATGAGGGCGTCGTTGAGGGCGTTCTTGAAGACGGTGTTCACCTTCTCCGTGGAGGACTCTATAGCGCCGTGCATATAGAGGTCGCAGACGCCCTTGGTGGTGAGGAGTATATTCTCCATGATGTTCTTGTCGTCCATTATAATTCTCCTTTACACGAGCGAATAGAAACTGCCGAATATCTGGCGGTTCTTGTCAACGAGCTGCTGGGCGTAGGCTCTCAGCTGCGGGTCCTGGAGGGTGTTTACCGCCTCCTGGCACTGGGTGGAGAGGAACCTGGCGTGGCCCAGGGCGTCCTCGACGTAGAGCAATTCTTTGGGACTCATAAAATACCTCCGTTCATGTTCCCGGCGGACGGCGCCGTCCTCCGGCTTGGAGGTAGTATGTCCCAAATCCGCGTCCTTATTCTACCTGGCGCCTCCGGGACATAATCTAAATTGAAGGGGGAATTTAAATGCGACTCAACACAAGAAAATTAGCTGTTTGTCTCATGATACCGCTGGGGGTGGGGGCAGTTGCCTCCATACTGTCCCTTGAGGGGATGGCCGCCTTCGGGGAGATAAAAACGCCGCCCCTGACGCCCCCGAGATGGGTGTTCCCGGTGGTGTGGACGGCGCTCTATCTCATGATGGGCGCCGCCTCCTACTTGGCCGCGGGGAAGAGGTGCGCGGACTCGGAGGCGGCGCTGACGGTCTATGGCTGCCAGTTGGCTCTAAATTTTGCTTGGCCGGTACTTTTCTTCAGGTTCCGGTTCTATCTCTTCGCCTTCATGTGGCTCCTGGCGCTGTGGCTCATGGTCATCGCCACGGCGGCCCTTTTCCACAAGCTCTCCCGGAAGGCGGGACTGCTTATGCTGCCCTATCTAATATGGGTCACGTTCGCGGGGTACCTAAACCTTGGGGTGTACATCCTTAACTGACTTTCCCCCGTGGCAGAGGGCCGCGTTGGGGCACCCGGCGCAGGCGGACCCGCAGGAGGAGACGCCCCTCTTTCTGTCCCGCACCATCCCAGCGATGATGGCGACGACTATCACGGCTATCGCCAAGGCTAAGAGGATGGTGGCGAGGTTCGCCGTCAAGAACTCAAGCATGGACGGCCCGCCTTTCCGAGAGGCGCTGGCCGTTCTCGTCGTAGGGGTTGGGGCGGAAGAGGAGGTAGAGTATGGTCCCGAGGAGTATTGCCGCAATTACGGTGAAGAAGTTAAAGCTCACGGCCCCGCCGATGAGGGCGGAGAGCTGGTAGATAATGAGCGCCAGGACGTAGGCCCAGAGGCACATATAACCCACGGCCCCCAGGGTCCACTTCCAGTTGTTCATCTCCCGGCGGATGGCGCCGATGGCCGCAAAGCAGGGGGCGCAGAGGAGGTTGAAAGTCATGAAGGAGAAGGCGGAGAAGGCGGTGTAGTCCGCTGCCACAAGGGCCCAGATCTCGTCGCCGTTCTCGCTTATCTCGCCGGCGTAGTGGTAGAGGACGCCGAAGGTGTTCACCACGTTCTCCTTGGCCACAAGGCCGGAGATGGAGGCCACGGCGGCCTTCCAGTTGCCAAACCCGAGGGGCACGAATATCCATGCGATGGCGTTGCCCACGGCGGCGAGGAGCGAGTTATCCTGGTCCTCCACCATGCCGAAGGCGCCGTTCTCCACGCCAAAGCCCTGGAGGAACCAGATGAGTATGGAGGCTATGACTATGACGGTCCCGGCCCTCTTGATGAACGACCAGCCCCGCTCCCAGGTGGCCCGCAGGACGCCCCCGGCGGAGGGGACGTGGTAGGGGGGCAGCTCCATGACGAAGGGCGCCGGCTCCCCGGCGAATGCCCGGAACTTCTTGAGTATTATGCCGGAGACCACGATGGACCCCAGGCCCAGGAAGTAGGCGGAGGCGGCTATCCAGGCGGAGCCCCCGAAGAGCGCCCCGGCTATGAGGCCGATTATTGGGAGTTTCGCGCCGCAGGGCATGAAGGTGGTGGTCATGAGGGTCATCTTCCTGTCCTTGTCCTGCTCGATGGTCCTGGAGGCCATGAGCCCCGGGACGCCGCAGCCCGTGGCCACCAGCATCGGTATGAAGGACTTGCCGGAGAGGCCGAAACGGCGGAATATCCTGTCCATTATGAACGCCACCCGGGCCATGTACCCGATGTCCTCAAGTATGGAGAGCAGCAGGAAGAGCACCAGCATCTGGGGCACGAACCCCAGCACCGCGCCGACGCCCGCCACAATGCCGTCCTGGATGAGACTGTATAGCCACTCCGCCACGACGGGCTCCCCGTTGGCGTCGAGAAGCAGGGAGTCCACGGCGCCGGGGATGATCTCGCCGAAGAGCTCGTCGTTGGCCCAGTCGGTGCCCCAGCTCCCGATGCCTATGCCCCACTCCTCCCTGGGGGAGGCGAAGAGCCCCGCCGGGGACGTGCCCATGGCTATGGCGTAGATGAGCACCATCACGAGGGCGAATATGGGCAGCGCCAGGACTCTGTTCGTGACGATCTTGTCTATCTTGTCCGAGAGGCTCAGTTTCACGCCCTGGGACTTCTTCTTGACGGACTTGCTGACGACGCCGGATATGTATGCGTAGCGCTGATTCGTTATGATGCTCTCCGCGTCGTCGTCAAGCTCCTCCTCGCAGTCCTTTATGTGGCCCTCAATGTGCTCTAAGAGGTCGGCGGGGAGATTCAGCTCTGAGCGGACCTTCTCGTCCCGCTCAAAGAGCTTTATGGCGTACCAGCGCAGGAACCTGGGGTCCACCTTCCCCTCGATGGACTCCTCGATGTGGGCTATGGCGTGCTCCACGGACCCCATAAAGACCGAGGGCATCTCGCCGGTGCGGTGCTCCCGGGCGGCCTTCGCCGCCAGCTCCGCCGCCTCCCTTGAGCCCTCGCCCTTGAGGGCCGAGGTCTCGACTATCTCACACCCCAGGGCCTTGGAGAGGCGCTGCACGTCTATCCTGTCCCCGTTCTTGCGCACGAGGTCCATCATGTTGAGGGCTATGACCACCGGGAGACCCAGTTCGATGAGCTGGGTGGTGAGGTAGAGGTTGCGCTCTATGTTCGCCCCATCCACGATGTTTATGATGGCGTCCGGTTTCTCCGTCACGAGATAGTTCCGGGCCACCACCTCCTCAAGGGTGTAGGGGGAGAGGGAGTATATTCCGGGCAGGTCCTGGATGGTCACATCCTTGTGGCCCTTCAAACGCCCCTCCTTTTTCTCCACCGTCACCCCCGGCCAGTTGCCCACATATTGGTTGGAGCCGGTGAGGTCGTTGAACATCGTCGTCTTGCCGCTGTTGGGGTTCCCCGCCAGGGCTATCTTTATTTCCATGGGTTTTCTTTCCTCCTCGTTATGGATTTTTGTTGAATTTTTGCTGGATGGCCCGAGAATATACTTGTTAGCTTAAACTAACTCTCCGGCGCGTGTACGCCGGAAAATGGCCTTTGGCGACAGTTTACTCTACTTCGATGTTCTCGGCGTCGCCCTTTCTGATGCTCAGCTCGTAACCGCGGACTGTCACCTCAATGGGGTCCCCCAGGGGCGCCACTTTGCGGACATAGATCTCCACGCCCTTGGTGACGCCCATGTCCATGATCCTGCGCCGCAGGGCCCCCTCGCCCCGGAGCTTAGTCACCCGCACTGTGGAGCCCACGGCGGCGTCTTTAAGCGTCCTCATCGTCCTTTCCTCCTCCCTCGATCATTATCCTGTTTGTCATAGTTTTGTCCAGGGCCACGCGGCTGCCCTTGACCGCCAGGATCTTGCTGCCCGCCGCGTCGGCCACCACGGTGACTGTGGCGTCCACCACGAACCCCAGCTCCGCCAGATGCTGGCGCACCTCGTCCCGGCCTGTTATCTTGACTATCGTGTTCCTCTCGCCGGTGACGGCCATCGTCAGAGGCATCATGCGCAGTCCCTCCCATCGCCGGATAGGTTAGTAACCGCTAACGCTCCCGGCTGAATATTGGTTAGCTCTTACTAACCAACGCAAAGTTTAACACGACTAACCGAATTTGTCAACCCTTTAATTCGGGAAAAAATTACACAAATCACATGGGCACGTTTTAGGTACCTGTTGTGCATTACAACGAGGGGAGTGGAGGGGCAGAAATTGGGAGTGGGAATTTGGCGCCCTATTTTTGTATCATCAAGATAGATTATTCGGACTTCTAATTATATCCGAGATACGTCCCCGGGCCCGTCGGATAATTTTTGTTATAAGTTTATATTGACGAATTACATAATTTGGAGTATCATATATGGTAAATGGACGTTTTGGAATGGCCCATGGATAAATCGGCATGTCAGCCTGATGACTGGTGGTAATGCGCTTTGAAGGTTTGGACCAAAGATATATACTCGCTTGAGAGCCGCCTCACGCCCCCAAAGGAGGGCCGGCGGGGGGAGCTCACGGCCTACATACCGGACCTGCCGCCGGTGGGGGACGGAAGGAGCCTCCGGCTCCGGCCGGCGGTCCTCGTGCTGCCCGGCGGCGGCTACACCCACACCTCCCTCCGGGAGGCGGAGCCCGTGGCGCTCCGGTTCGCCGCCCGCGGCTGGGCGGCCTTCGTACTCCACTATAGCTGCGACCTGGCCCGGTTCCCGGTGTCCCTCCGGGAGGCTGCGGCGGTGATGGCGTTCATCCGGCGCTCCGCCCGGGAGCTTAACATCGACCCCGCCATGACGGCGGCGGTGGGGATGTCCGCCGGGGGACATTTAGCGGGACTTTTGGCGACACTTTTCGACGCGCCGGAGGTAGAGGACCTCGGGTCCCCGGATGAGATACGTCCCGACGCCCTGGGGCTTGCCTACCCCGTGACGATCTCCCATGGGCGGACCCACATGGGGAGCTTTGTAAGTCTCACCGGGGGAGACGGGGCGCTCGCGGAGCGGTTGAGCCTTGAAAAGCTCGTCCGGCGGGACATGTGCCCCGCGTTCATATGGCACGCGGCGGACGACCAGGTGGTGCCCTGCCGGGGGAGCCTGATGTTCGCCCTGGCGCTGGAGGAGGCGGGGGTGCCCTTTGAGATGCGTATCTACGGGCGCGGGGGCCACGGCCTCGCCACGGCGGACGCCCTGGCACATGACACCAGGAACATGCCGGAGGTGAGCCGGGACCTCCCCGGGTGGCCCGGCGCGATGATGGACTACTTTGAGGAGCGGGGACTCCGTGTACACGACGAGGAGGCCGGTAAATGAACAACATACTATACGTCGGCGAACACTCAAAGACATACGACGTCCACTGGCACACCCATCAGCACTGGGAGCTGGTGTACTGCACCGGCGGTGAGGGGGCGTTCAAGTTCGAGAACGGGGCCACAATGAGCTACCGGGCGGGGGACGTGGTGGCGATACCACCAAGGATCCTCCACGCCAACTCCAGTGCCGACGGCTTTACGAACATACACATGCGAATGGACTCCCCGGCCTTCCACAGCAAGGAGTCCTTCCGGGTCTCGGACGACTCCGACGGCCACTTCCGTTTCGCCTTCAGCCAGGCGAGGTACTATTACCAGGCGGACATGACGAAGAGCGAACTGGTGCTGGAGGCCCTGGGGGACCTCATCTCCAGCTATATAATGGTGGGCCTCAGCAACAGCGGCTACTCCGACCCCGTGGAGCAGATACGTTACGCCATAATGAACGGCTACACCCAGCCGGACTTTGCCCTGGACGCCACCATCCGGGCCCTGCCCTTCCACTACGACTACCTGAGGAAACTCTTTAAGAAGGAGGTGGGCGTCACCCCCTTGGAGTACATGACTGGCCTTCGGATGAAGAAGGCGGAGAGTATGCTCTCCTCCTCCATCTCCCGGGACTACTCCGTGGCGGAGATAGCGGAGCTGTGCGGGTACGGCGACCCCCTCTACTTCTCAAGGGTCTTCAATAAGCACTTCGGCTGCTCACCCTCCGCCTTCGCAAAACGCTGCCGGGAGGAGAATAGACCCCAGGAGGGGAGAGAGAGTAGGCCCTCCGAGGGGACTGAGAGCCGCCGGTGAGTCTGTCCGATTTTTTAATATCCAGAGTCGATTTTACTATTGAACTATACAACTTGGCGGATTATAATTGACGTGTGCGCATGGGGATTTGTTGACTTTTACAAATCCCCAAAATAAGTTATAGAAATATTTGGAATTAAACATAAAAAATGGAGGTGTTCATATGCGGGTCTGCATACGCGCCCACGACCTGGGCGTGAAGGGTACTGAGGATATAATTTCCAGGGCCCGGGAGCTGGGGATCGACGGCCTGCAGCTTGTGTGCTACAAGTCCTTTGAGGACATCCCCTACGCCCCGGGGGGCATAACGCCGGAGCGGGCGCGGGAGATAGGCGGCGCCCTGCGGGGGGCGGGCCTCGCCGTGCCGCTGGTGGGGGCCTACTTCAACCCGGTCCACTCGGACCTTGAGAAGAGGGCCAGATGTACCCAGGTCTTCGCGGAGTATCTCTCCGTGGCGAAGGCCTTGGGCAGCGAGTTCGTGGGCTCCGAGACCGGCTCGTATAACGACGATAAGTGGACGTACAACCCCAAGAACCACTCCATGGAGGCCATCCAGACCGTGACGGACACCTTCTCCGCCCTCGCGGACAGGGCGGCGGAGCACGGGGTGAACGTGGCCATGGAGGGCGCGGCGGCGCACGTCAGTTGGTGCCCGGACACCCTCAACCTCATCCTCACCGCCATGAACAAGCCGAACGTGCGGGTCATATTCGACCTATATAACTACATGGACGCGGAGAACCAGCTCGAGTACATGGACATCCTGGAGCACGGGCTGGAGATATTCAAGGGGAGGATACTCCTCTTCCACATGAAGGACTGTATCCTGGGGGAGAAGGGCGTCACCGCCCCGAAACAGGTGGGCTTTGGCCGGGGGGACCTCGACAAGACCGAGATCTTGCGCTCCATAAAGGCCCAGTGCCCGGACGCGACCCTCGTCTTAGAGGGCACCACCGGGGAGGACATCCCCTTCGCAGTAAATACCCTTCGCGAGATCTGGGAAAAAGTTTAAAATAAAATAATCATTTGAGGAGGCACAACATGAAAATCAACTTTGACGTCCGTTACGCCAACCACCCTGACGACTCCAAGCACTACGACACCGCCCAGCTCCGCCGCCACTACCACATATCCCACATCTTCGAGCCCGACGCCATAAACCTCACCTACTCCCATCAGGACAGGATAATCGCCGGGGGCATCACGCCGGTGGAGGAGGAGCTGACCCTGGGCTCCTTCAAGGAGCTGGCCGCGCCCTACTTCCTGGAGAGGCGCGAGCTGGGGGCCATAAATATCGGCGGCCCCGGCGTCATGACATTGGACGGCGTTGAGTATAACCTGGGCACGAAGGACGGCATCTACGTGGGCATGGGCGTGAAGGAGCTGAAGTTCCGCTCCGTGGACCCCCAGAACCCCGCCAAGTTCTACGTAAACTCCTGCCCCGCCCACCGCACCTGCCCCACGGTCCTCATCCCCATGGATAAGGC
>CANQYW010000016.1 GCA_947628185.1 uncultured Oscillospiraceae bacterium | reverse complement strand
AGGGGTTTAGCTCAGCTGGTAGAGCGGCGGTCTCCAAAACCGTAGGCCGAGGGTTCGATCCCTTCAACCCCTGCCAGGAAAGCCTCGCCTTATGGCGGGGCTTTTCCGTTTATCTGCCGCTTTTTATACCGTCATTGGAGGCGAGGACTTGAACATTATAATCATCGGCGCCGGAGGCGTGGGATACACCCTGGCGGACAATTTAAGCTCGGAGGGCCACGAGATAACTCTGGTGGACACGAACTCCGCCAGGCTCAACCCGGTGCTTGAGAAACTTGACATCCAGGGCGTGGCGGGGAACGGCGTCAGCCACGAGATTTTGGAGGAGGCGGGCCTTCGGGACGCGGACCTCCTCATCGCCGTCTCGGACAAGGACGAGGTCAACATGCTCTGCTGCCTCATGGCGAAGAAGTATAGCGGCGTCCAGACGATAGCCCGGGTGCGCAACCCCGTCTACTACAGGGAGATCGGGTTCCTCAAAGAGGAACTGGGCCTCTCCATGGCCATAAACCCGGAGTCCGCCACCGCGGGGGAGATATTCGACCTCATCCAGATACCCAACGCCATGACGGTGGAGTCCTTCGCCAAGGGCCGGGTGAATCTCATCGAGATCGTGATCCCGGAGGGGTCGCCCCTTGACAACATGCGGGTCATCGACTTCTCCAACAAGATAAACCGCCACACCCTCATCTGCATACTTGAGCGCCGGGGCACCAGGGAGGTGCTCATCCCCCGGGGCAACACCACACTCCACGCCGGCGACAGCATATACATCATAACGCCCCCCAATGAGATGCACGCGCTATTTAAGCGCATAGGCTGTCCCGTGCGCCCCTCCAGGTCCGTCATGATCGTGGGCGGCGGGCGCATGGGTTATTATCTCGCGGAGCAGCTCTTAGCGGCCAACAACCGGGTGAAGATAATCGAGAAGAATAAGGCCGTCTGCGACGAGCTCTCCGCCGCCCTGCCGAAGGCGGACGTCATAAACGGAGACGCCGTGGATAGACAGCTATTACTGGAGGAGGGCATCACGGGCAGCGACGTCTTCGTCTCCCTCACGGAGCTCGACGAGGAGAACATACTCCTCTCCCTCTACGCCAAGAAGATCGCGAACCTCCGCACAATAACTAAGGTCAGCACCGTGGGTTTTACGGAGGTCACGGAGGAGCTGCCTGTGGGGAGCATAGTGAATCCCAAGGAGATAACGGCCTTCAGCATCCTCAGGTACGTGAGGGCCATGCACAACTCCTCCGAGTCCAGCAATATTGAGTCCCTATACTACCTCGCGGGACGCCGGGTGGAGGCGCTGGAGTTCTACATCCGTGGGGAGTCGCCTGTCACCGGCAAGCCCCTCTCCGAGCTGCGGCTCATACCGAATATCCTCCTCTGCTGCATCTACCGGGGCGGCAAGGTGATAACACCCACCGGCCGGGACATCATCCGCCGGGGCGACACGGTGGTGGTGGTGACGACGGAGCGAAGGCTCCAGTCCATCAACGATATTCTGGAGAGCTGAGATATGAATTACTCCATAATAAGGTACATCGTCGGCTGGGTGCTCTGCATTGAGGCGGTGTTCCTGCTGATACCCCTGGCGCTGTGCCTCATATTCGGCGAGCCCTACGCCGCGTCCTACATCGCGGCAATACTTATGGCGGCCGTCCCCGGGGTGGCGATGGCCGCGAAAAAGCCCCGGAACCAGGCGTTTTACGCCCGGGAGGGGTTCGTGACAGTGGCGCTGAGCTGGATATTCATGTCCCTCGCCGGGGCGCTGCCCTTCTTCATCTCCCGGTGCATACCATCCTTTGTGGACGCGCTCTTTGAGGTCATATCCGGTTTCACCACCACCGGCGCCAGCATACTGCTGGACGTGGAGGCCATGCCCAGGAGCCTCCTCTTCTGGCGCAGTTTCACCCACTGGATCGGCGGCATGGGGGTCCTCGTGTTCCTGCTGGCGCTGCTGCCCATGGCCGGGGGCCAGAGCATACTCCTCATGCGGGCGGAGAGCCCGGGACCCACGGTGGGCAAGCTGGTGCCGAGACTCCAGCGGACGGCCGTGTACCTATATGGGATATATTTCGGCATGACTGTCACCCAGTTCCTCATGATGGTGGCCGGGGGGCTGGACGCCTTCTCAGCCATCTGCATAAGTTTCGGCTCCGCCGGTACGGGAGGTTTCGGGATACTGAATTCGAGCCTGGGCAGTTACAGCACCTACATCCAAGTGGTCGTCACATTCTTCATGCTGGCCTTCGGTGTGAACTTCAACTTCTACTTCTACCTCATCATGCGCCGGTTCCGCAGCGCCCTGGGCATTGAGGAGGTCTGGCGCTATATCTCCATCTTCGCCTTCGCCACCGGCGCGGTGACGCTGGAGCTGTTCCTCCGGGGGTACGGGGACTTCGGGCACTGTCTCCTACACGGGGCCTTCCAGTGCTCATCCATCATGACGACTACCGGTTTCTCCACCGTGGACTTCAACCTCTGGCCCACGTTCTCCAAGTCCGTGCTGGTGGGCCTCATGTTCATCGGCGCCTGCGCCGGAAGTACCGGCGGCGGCATCAAGGTCTCCCGCATCACCATGTACTGCAAGAACGTGGCCCGGGAGCTCAAGCACGTCATACACCCCAGGTCCGTGAACGTGGTGCGCATGGACGGCAAGGCCCTGGACGAGGACGTGGTGCGCAGCTCCAATATGTGGTTCCTGGCCTACGTCATGGTCTTCGCGGTGTCCATGCTCATCGTGACGGTGGATAATTTCGACTTCATAACGAGTTTCACGGCCGTGGCGGCGACGCTCAACAATATCGGCCCGGGACTTGAGGTGGTGGGCGCCACCGGGAACTTCGCCGGGTTCTCGGCCCTCAGTAAGTTCGTGCTGATGTTCGACATGCTGGCCGGGCGGCTGGAGATATTCCCCATGTTGCTCCTCCTGGCGCCCGGGACCTGGCGAAAGTGATGGAGAGATTCAATAGAGACACCGCCGGGGAGCTGCGGGAGTTTTTGTACACGAGCTGCGTCCACGACGCGAAAGTTGAGACTGTCGAGTACGACCGCCGGACGAACAGCGTCAGGGTGGAGCTATATAATCCCATCTTCGGCGAGAGGATCGCCTTCACGTTCCTCGATATCGCCGCCGCGCTGGCCATAAGAGGCCGGCAGCGCGGCAACTGGGGGACCCTCGTCTCCCTGACGGTGGAGGATGACTATTCGGAGCTGGCGAATTTCCTAACAGAGCCTGGAGGATCGCTGCGGGACTCCCTCTACATGCTGTTTCAGACGTTCACCGGCGAAGAGCTGCACATAGCGGCAAAAGAGGTGGCGGTAGAGACCGCCGGGCGGTGATGGGGGAGGATAATTGAAAATGGGAATTAGGAGATAAATACAAAACGGAGCTGACATTGCCGCAGCTCCGTTTTTTCGCATTTACATCCCCTCCGCGCTGCTTGACTCCCCTGCCACGGACTCGAAGAACCTGTCAAGATATATCTTGTGCGCCACGGTGATTATGGTGGTCCTCAGCATGTCCTTCTCGTCCGTCACGCGGTCCGAGCCCACCGCGTCCAGCTTGTCCTTCAGGCCGAATACCACGTCCAGCACGTTCTTCAGCTCCTCCCGGAAATACCCGTAGGCCACCTCCGCCGGATATGTGCGCCGCTGGAGCCCCATGAAGAGCTTTATCTGCTCCAAACTTAGCACCAACTTCACCACCGCGATGAAAAAGATGTACGCTATCCGCTCCCGGTCGTACTGTTTCTTCACCGGGTTCGCCACGAGCCCCATCTTCACATAGTTCCCCACCATGGAGCCCGTGATGGAGGCCCCAGGCAGAGCCGAGAGATAGGAGTTCACATACTTCACCGTCTGCTCCAAAAAGAGCCCCACGTCGGGGATCTCCGTGTACTTGGGCAGACTGAAACCCTCCACCGTCCTCGCGATACGTGCCCTTCTCTCGTTGTCCATGCGCCGAACCCTCCCCCGACACTTTTCAAGGATTATATCACACCTTATCGTACAAATCAACCGAGCCGTGTACTATTATTAAATATCTCTTGACAAGGTATTGAATACCCTGTATAGTGATAGAAGAAACGGGTTGCGAATGCCGCGTTTTGAATATGCTATGCGAGGTGATCCTCATGCCGGTCAGGATCGTGTCCGACTCCTCCTCCAATATATTTAGGCTCGAGGGGGTGGACTACGCCGTGGTGCCGCTGAAAATCGTCGCCGGGGGCAGGGAGTATGTGGACGTCCCGGGGCTCGACGTGGAGGGGATGGTTCGGGACTTGGCCGAGTACGGCGGGAAGTCCGGGACCTCCTGTCCCAACGCCTCCGAGTGGTTGGAGGCCTTCGGGGGCGCGGAGGTCGTCTTCGCCGTCACCATCACCGGGGCGCTCTCCGGGAGTTTCGCTTGCGCCGATCAGGCGCGGCGGGAGTACATACAGCTCCGCCCGGGGGCCAAGGTGTTCGTGCTGGACAGCCTCTCCGCGGGGCCGGAGCTCCAGCTCATTTTGGAGAAACTGCGGGAGCTGGCGCTGGCGGGGAAGGATTTCGAGGAGATCCGTGAGGGCGTCGCGGCGTACAGCAGGAGCACGCGCCTCCTCTTCGCCCTCCAATCCCTGCAAAATCTTGCCGCCAACGGCCGGGTGAGCCCTGTGGCGGCGAAACTTGCGGGGCTATTGGGGATACGTCTCGTGGGCATGGCCAGCGCCAGGGGCACGCTGGAGCTCTTACATAAGTGCCGCTGCGACGCCGCGGCGATAAGGAAACTGACGGACGAGATGGCGCGCCAGGGTTTCCATGGCGGAAAGGTGCGGGTGGCCCACTGTCTCAACGAGCCCCTGGCGGAGAGGTTCGCCGAGGCGGTGCGGGAGCGTTTCGGGCCCTCGGACATCGCCATCGTCCCCTGCACGGCCCTCTGCTCCTTCTACGCCGAGCGCGGAGGGCTGATGATAGGCTACGAGGGGCGCCCGCTGAGTGATTGAGTGAAATAGATAGAACGGAGACTTGGAGAGCCCAGACTCACAAAGTTGACTCCAAACACGCGATATGATATAATGTCCACGTCTACGGTTATTGCTATCAATTCCAGTTTCAAAATATTCATTATTGTAAAGGAGAGCGTAAATATGTCCGTTTTAGTTTGCGGCGGGGCCGGGTACATCGGCAGCCACACCTGCGTCGAGCTACTGAACGCCGGGTACGACATCGTGGTGGCGGATAACCTTGTGAACTCCTGCGAGGAGGCCGTCCACCGGGTGGAGAAGATCACCGGCAAGTCCGTGCCCTTCATCAAGGCGGAACTCTGCGACCCGGAGGAGACGGAGGCGGTCTTTGCCGCCCACCCGGACATCACCTCGGTCATCCATTTCGCCGGGCTCAAGGCCGTGGGGGAGAGCGTCCGCAAGCCCCTGGAGTATTATTCCAACAACCTCATCTCCACCCTCGTAATTCTCAACGCCATGCGCCGCCACGGTGTGAAGAACTTCGTGTTCTCCTCCTCCGCCACGGTCTACGGCGACCCCGCCAGCGTCCCCATCCGGGAGGACTTCCCCACCGGCGGTACAACGAACCCCTACGGCACCACGAAACTCTTCCTGGAGAAGGTGCTCATCGACTACTGCGCCGCCGACCCCACCCTCAACGTGGCCCTGCTGCGCTACTTCAACCCCATCGGCGCCCACGAGAGCGGCCTCATCGGCGAGGACCCCAACGGCATCCCCAATAACTTAGTGCCCTACATCGCCCAGGTGGCCGTGGGAAAGCTGGAGAAACTGCACGTCTACGGCAACGACTACCCCACCCCCGACGGCACCGGCGTCCGGGACTACATACACGTCGTTGACCTCGCGGCGGGACACGTGGCGGCGATAAAGAAACTTGAGGAGAACTGCGGCCTCTTCATCTGCAACCTTGGCACCGGCAAGGGCTACAGCGTCTTTGACATACTCCACGCCTACGAGAAGGCCTGCGGCAGGGAACTGCCCTACGTCATTGACCCGCGCCGCCCCGGGGACATAGCCGAGTGCTACGCCGAGCCCACCAAGGCCCGGGAGGAGATGGGCTGGGTGGCCAAGTACGGCATAGAGGAGATGTGCGCCTCCAGCTGGAAGTGGCAGTCCATGAACCCCAACGGCTACAGGGGCTGACGGACTATGGCAGAAAAACCTGTCCTCGTCGTGATGGCCGCCGGCATGGGCAGCCGTTACGGCGGACTCAAACAGATAGACCCCGTGGGGGCCCACGGGGAGATAATAGTGGACTACTCCGTCTTTGACGCCCGCAGAGCCGGGTTCGAGACGGTGGTGTTCGTGATAAACCGCAAGATTGAGGAGAGTTTCAGGTCCGCCGTGGGCTCGCGCCTGGAGCGTGTGATGGACGTAAAGTACGTCTTTCAGGACCTAAACGACCTTCCCGAGGGATTCAGCGTCCCGGAGGGCCGTGTGAGACCCTGGGGCACCGCCCACGCGGCATTGGCGGCGAGACACGTTGTCCGCGGTCCCTTCGCCGTCATAAACTCCGACGACTACTACGGCCCCGCGGGATACAAACTCATATACGACTACCTCCTCGACCACCCGGAGGGGGACTCCGGCAAGCAGGAGTACGCCATGGTGAGCTACACGCTGCGCAACACCGTCACGGAGCACGGAACTGTGTCCCGGGGTGTGTGCTCCGTGTCGCCGGAGGGGTACCTGGAGTCCGTCACCGAGTACACGAAGATAGCGAAGGACGGGGAGGACGCCCGCTACACTAAGGATGGCGAGAGCTGGACGCCCCTTTCTGGCTCCACGCCCGTCTCCATGAACCTCTGGGGGTTCCAGGGGAGTTTCCTCCGGGACGCCTGGGAGCTCTTCCCGGGGTTCCTCGCGAGAACATTGAAGGAGAACCCGGAGCGGGGAGAGTTCTACCTGCCTGACGCCGTCTCCGCCCTCAAGGACGCCGGTAGGGTCCGGGTACGGGTCCTCAACAGCGGCGACAAGTGGTACGGCGTCACCTACAGGGAGGATAGGCCCACGGTGGTCTCCGCCATCGCGGGTATGACGGCCCGTGGCCTCTACCCCGAGGACCTCTGGGGAGCGCTGTGACGGGCCTCCCCGGGACGCTGCCGGAGGCCATGAGCGCCTTCGGCTTTAGCGGCGCCGCCGTCAGGTACGGCAGCGGCCACGTGAACGACACATTCCTCGTCTCAGGACCCCAGGGACGGCACATATTGCAGCGGCTGAGCCCGGCGGCTTTCCGGAGGCCGGGGGAGCTCATGCGGAATCTCTTTGGGGTGACGGAGTACCTCGCGGCGAAGGTCCGGGAGTCCGGCGGCGACCCTAAGCGGGAGTGCCTCACGCTCCTGCGGCCCCTCTCCGGGGAGGACTACTTCACTGACAGCCTCGGCGGGGCCTGGCGGGCGATGCTCTTTATCCCCGGGACCGTGACTTGCGAGTCCGACCCCACGCCGGAGATCTTCGCCGCCTCGGGCCGGGCCTTCGGGCGGTTCCAGCGCCTGATGGACGGCTACCCGGCGGACACGCTTTTTGAGACCATCCCCGGCTTTCACGGCACCCCCGCCCGCCTGCGGCGGCTCCTCGAGGCCGCGGGGGAGGACAAGTTGGGCCGCGCCAAAGACGCGGCGGCGGAGATAGATTTCGCGATAAAACGGCGGGACGTCTGCGGCACGGCGATAGACGCCCTTGAGCGCGGCGAGCTGCCGCTGCGGGTCACCCACAACGACACAAAGCTCGATAACGTCCTGCTGGACGCCAAGACCGGCGAGGCGCTCTGCGTTGTTGACCTCGATACCGTCATGCCCGGCTCCGCTATCTACGACTTTGGCGACTCCATCCGTTTCGGCGCCAACCACTGCCGGGAGGACGAGCGGGACCTCTCCCGTGTGGAGCTGGACCTGGAGCTCTTCCGGGTCTACACCCGGGCTTTCCTGGAGGGGGCCGGGGGAGCGTTGACGGACCGGGAGGTGGAGTACCTGCCCTGGGGGGCGCTCCTCATGACGCTGGAGTGCGGCATCAGGTTCCTGACGGACCACCTGGAGGGGGACGTGTACTTCCGCCTCCACCGCCCCGGCCAGAACCTGGACCGCGCCAGGACGCAATTCAAGCTGGTCTCCTCCATGGAGGCCCATTGGCGTGAGATGGAGGACATCTGCCGCAGTGCCGCTAACATATAAGGTGTAAAAGAAGAAAAGACCGGAGGGCCGCAAAAAGACCCTCCGGATATTTTATGCGCCCGGTAAGGGCGAGACTTGGCGGTGAGAGCCCACTTGCGGCGGCGTCATATGGTTTTTACGTCTCTCACTGGAAAACTTCTGGACGGTGTGATATAATCCTATCAGATCGACCCAACGGAGGGGAGGCGGCGGGATGGAATACTCAATTGTTATATGCGACGACTCGGAGGCCGACCGGCAGAGCATCGGCGGCATGGTGCGGCGGTGGGCGGAGGCGTCGGGGCGGCGCGTGAAGATCGACGGGTTCCCCTCCGCCGAGAGCTTTCTCTTTGAGTACGCCGGGAACCAGGACTACGACATACTCCTGCTGGACGTGGAGATGGGGGACATCTCCGGCATCGAACTCGCCAAACGCATACGGGCTCACCGGGGGTGGGCGGAGATAATCTTCGTCACCTCCCACTTTGAGTTCATCGCCGAGGGGTACGAGGTGGACGCCCTCCACTACCTCGTAAAACCGTTGTCGGAGGCGAAACTCTCGGAGGTGCTGGACCGCGCGGCGGCAAGGTTGGCAGTGGAGCCGCCCTCGGTGGTCATAAGCGCCGGCGCCGGGACGGTGAAACTCCCCGAGGCGGACATACTATACATCGAGTCCTTCGCCCACTACATCGAGATCCACACCCCCACGGACGTGTACAGACTCAAGGAGAGCATCACCGCCTTTGAGAATAAGCTCTCAGATGACTTCTACCGCGCCCACCGCTCCTACCTCATAAATCTCAGGGCCGTGGAGCGCATATCCCGGTCGCGGGTGACGCTCTCGGGCGGTGTCGAAGTGCCCCTGGCAAGGGGGAAGTACGACGGCATAAACCGGGCGTTCATAGAGAGGAACTGACATGCTGAGACGGACATATTTAAAACTCGTGGAGGTGGAGACGGAGGCGTCCCGGCGGCGTCTGGAGGAGGTGCGGAGCGTCCACCGGGAGATGCGGGGCTACAAGCACGACTTCCACAACCATCTGCAGACGCTGAAAAGCTACCTGGATGCCGGGGACATCGATCGGGCGCGGGAATACCTCTTGGAGCTCGACCGCCGGCTCATGGAGGTGGACACCCTCCTAAAGACGGGCAACGTCACCCTGGACGCCATCCTCTCCGCCAAGCTCTCCCAGGCGAAAAATGAGAACATAGCCGTCACGGTGAAGGCCAACGTGCCGGAGGGGCTGACGGTCTCGGACCTGGAGCTCTCCATCGTCGTGGGGAACCTCCTTGACAACGCCATCGAGGGCTGCCGGGACGCCCGGGGCGATAAATTCATCCGCATATTTCTCGGCATGAAGGGTAAGATGCTCTACTTCTCCATGCTCAACGCCTCCGGGGCCAAGCGGGAGAAGGTGAACGGCCTCTTTAAGTCCGCGAAATCCGGGGCCCACGGTTTTGGGCTCCGGCGGGCGGAGGCCATAATAAAGGACCACGGCGGCTGGGTAAAATATAATAGCGAGGACGGGGCCTTCACCTCGGAATTTCTCGTCCCGGCCCTCCAATAAACAATTCGTGCACCGCAGGCGGCGTTTGGTGCACGAATTTACTTTTTCCGCGCCCTATGTGCTATCCTGGGCGCGAAAGGGGTGAAGAGCCTTGGAATACGAAAAGGACCCAAATAAGAGGCCCTACAAGTCCGCCCTCAGCAACGCCCTCTGGAGTTTCCGGGAGATGCTCAGGAACGTCCCGGCGGCTCTCATTTTCCTGCTCTTGCAGCTGCCGCTGGCGGTGTTCCTCACCTGGGGCGAGGTGCGTCTCCCGGCCCTTGTGGTGGGGGAGGTGACGGCGGGGCGGAGTTTCGAGGAGGCGGCCTGGGCTGTGGGGCTGATGCTGGGGTCAATGCTGGCGGCCGCGGCTGGCCGGGACATTCTTGTGAGGTCCGCCGACAACGTCCTTAACATCTACTGGGACATTATGGGCGCGGAGCTCACCCGCCGGTCCGTCCGGTGTTTCTACCAGACCTTTGAGCGCAAGGAGACCCGGGACATGTACGACCGGGCCGCCCTGGCCACCCAGTCCTGGAACGGGGTACAGCCCCTGTGCGACACGCCCCGGCGGGCGGTGAAACTCATGGAGTACGTCCTGTGCTACGCCCTCCTGGGGGCGGTGATATCCGGCGTCAGCCCCTGGCTGGTGCTCCTGCTGACTCTTGCTCCGGCGGTGAACATCCTGTGCGCGCGCGCCTACAGGAAATGGGAGTACTCCACCCGGGCGGCCCGGACGGACAACAGCGCAAAGCTCGACTACGTCATCCGGACGTCGGGGGACTACGGCTACTGGAAGGACATCCGGGTCTACGGCATGGCCGGGTGGCTCCGGCGGCTCTACGGCGACCTCTTCAAAACGGACGTGGGCTGGGGCGAAAAGATGCGGCTCCGGCAGTTCCTTATGCGCCTGGCGGACCTATTAGTGATCCTCCTGCGGGACGGGGCGGCCTACGCGGTGCTCATCGCCCAGGCGATACGGGGCGAGGTGGACGCGGAGGAGTTCGTACTATACTTTGCCGCCATATCCTCCTTCGCCGGGTTTGTGGGGAATATCGTCAGCGAGTGGACCGGCATTCTGAACGCGAGCCTCTTCGTCAGCGACTTCCGGGAGTATCTCGACATGCCCGGGGACGGGCCCGAGGGCACGGAGACGGCGGAAAAGCACCTGGGCCGCGCCCCGGAGATCGTCTTTGACCACGTCTCCTTCCGCTACCACGGGGCGGAGGAGGACACGATACACGACTTAAATCTCACCATAAGGGCCGGGGAGAAACTGGCCCTTGTGGGCCTCAACGGCGCGGGGAAGACCACGTTCGTGAAACTCCTCACCGGCCTCTACGCGCCCACTGAGGGCGAGGTGCGTCTGAACGGCGTGCCGGTCCGGGACTTTCAGCGGGAGGAATACTATAAGCTCTTCGCCCCCGTCTTTCAGGACTCCCGCGCCGGGTGTTTCACTCTGGCCGAGTGCGTCTCGGGGTGTGTGGACGGCGGCGCCGACAGGGAAAGGGCCGAGCGGTGCATCCGTCAGGCGGGACTGGGCGGAAAGCTGGACACCCTGCCCCTGGGCCTCGACACAGTCTTGGATAAGCAGTTGAGCGGCCAGGGCACGGAGCTCTCCGGCGGCGAGACGCAAAAGCTGATGCTGGCCCGGGCCCTCTACAAGGGCGCTCCGGTGCTGGTGCTGGACGAGCCCACGGCGGCGCTGGACCCCATCGCGGAGAACGAGATCTATATGCGGTATAGCGCCCTCGCGGCGGGGAGGACGTCGGTCTTCATCTCCCACCGTCTGGCCTCCACGAGATTCTGCGACAGGATAATATTCCTAAAGGACGGGGAGATCGCCGAGTCCGGGACTCACGATGAGCTCATGACCCTGGGCGGGGAGTACAGCCGGCTATTTGAGATACAGAGCTGTTGGTACCGGGACGACTACAAGGGAGGCGCGGCGGAATGAAACTTGCAGAGCACATCAAAATCTATAGGCGGGGCATGGGGGCCCTCTGGCGTCTCAGCCGCGACGAGGCGGCCTTCCGGTTCCTCGGGGCCCTGGTGGAGGCCGTGACGCCCTATGTGCCCATCTGGTTCTCCGCGCGGCTCATCGACGCTATCGCCGGGGGGCAGCCCGCCGGGACTCTGGCGCTGTACGCCGCCCTCACCGTGGGACTGTCCTTCGCCCTGGGGTTTCTGGCGTCGTGGTTCAAAAAGCGGATGGAGGTGGGGAATTTTGAGTTCAGCGACAACCTGGCCTTCAGCTACTCCCGGAAGGCCATGGAGATGTCCTACGCCTCCATCGAGGACCGGGACGTGGCGCTGCGGCGGCAGCTGGTGGAGAGCGAGACCACCAGGGGGTACAACTTCTACACCCTGCGCGAGTGTACCCAGAGCGCCATCCTGTACCTCACCCAGATCGCGGCCAGCGTGTCCCTGACCGCCTCCTTCTTCGCGCTGGGGAGCGTGGCGGTGTGGATGAAACTTTCCCTGGCGGCCGGGGTGGCGGCGGCGGTGTCGTGGCAGATGGTCCTGTACTCCCTGTCGGCCCGGCAGGTCCGCAGGCTCTTGAGCTCCGTGGTGGACGTCAATCTCCGCGTCGGCAAGCTCAACGAGCTCACCGGCGACTACGCCTACGGCAAGGACGTGCGCCTCTACGGCATGGGCGAGGGCCTTATTAAGAAGGAGCTAGGGCTGAGCCTTGCCTGGACGCGGGCGTACAACAGGGTGCAGCTGCGCGCCGGTGTGCTGGACGCATTGAGTAAGGCGGCGGACTTCGCCCTCCGTTTCGGGGTCTATCTGGTGCTGATCTACGCCTCCCTCCGGGGGGAGGTGTCCGTGGGCTCCATCGCCCAGTATGTCTCCTGCGTCACCCTGCTGCTCTCGGCGGCCGCCGGGCTCGTGAGGGCCGTCCAGCGGCTCGCGGTGAACGACGGGTACCTAAAGCGGTTTTTCTCCTGGTTCGACATCCCAAACGAGATGTACAAGGGCAGTCTCACCGTGGAGAAACGGGACGACAACGAGTATTTCGTGGAGTTCCGGGACGTGTCCTTCAAGTATCCCCGCTCGAATGCCTGGGCGCTGCGGCACGTCAACTTCAAATTCAAGGTGGGCGAGAAACTTGCCATCGTGGGCATGAACGGCTCCGGCAAGACCACATTCATAAAGCTCCTCTGCCGCCTCTACGACCCCACGGAGGGCGTCATACTCCTAAACGGCGTGGACATACGAAAGTACGACTACGACGAGTACATGTCCATCTTCTCCGTGGTGTTCCAGGACTTCAAGCTCCTGGCCGTGTCCCTGGGGCAGAACGTGGCGGCCAGCGCGGATCTCGACCGGGCGCGGGCGGAGGAGTGCCTAAAACAGGCGGGGTTTGAGGCGTGGGCGGCGTCGATGCCGAGGGGGCTGGACACGCCGCTATACAAGGACTTCGACAAGGAGGGCGTGGAGATCTCCGGCGGCGAGGCCCAGAAGATTGCCCTCGCGAGAGCGCTCTACAAGGACGCGCCCTTCATCATCTTAGACGAGCCCACGGCGGCGCTGGACCCGGTGTCGGAGTACGAGGTCTACAGCCGCTTTAACGCCATCGCGGGCGAGAGGACTGCCGTCTATATCTCCCACCGCCTGGCCTCATGCCGTTTCTGCGACAAGATCGCCGTCTTCCACGAGGGCGAGATAGTCCAAACCGGCGCCCACGAGGAGCTCCTCGCTATGAACACCGGCAAGTACTATGAGCTCTGGACCGCCCAGGCGCAGTATTATGTGAGTTAGCGCTATGCTTAGATTCGCAGCAAGCTGAAGTATACGCTCTAAAGCTCTCTTGAGCATGAAATAAATAAATATATTTTATTTTTTATATATTTATTTTTTCCTTAGTCCTTTATCCTTTTCCTTATTCCTTATTCCATAGGTTTTTATGGTTATCAAAAAAACCACATGGTTTTCGGCACAAGATAGGATAAGTCACCAAAGAGCCGCATGCCCTTCTGAGCTTTGTGTAAACCGCGTCCCCTCGCTCCGCCCCTCGGCCTTATATCGGATTTTGACTCCCTCTCGGGCAATTCGTGCTTGCCCTAACAGGCGCCCTGCCTCCAGATCCTCGGAAGGGTCAAAGTGAGATCCCACGGCTCACCCATAGCCTTATATACTTCGATATACTTCGCTATGCTTATTATATACGAAGTAATCCGAAATATCAAGATGGCAAACCGCACAAAAATAGCGCCTGAAATTTGGCGAAATGAACATGAAAAACCGGAGGGCCTTTTTGCGGCCCTCCGATATTTTTGTGCTTTCTCTCAGTCGTCCCAGTCGTGGTCGTCGTGGTCGTCGTGGTCGTCGTCGTCATGGTGGTCGTCGTGGTGGTCCACGTCCCGCTCGTGGTCGAGGATCGCGCCGGTGGCGGCGTCTATGGTGTACTCGTACTCCACGCGGGTGTCGTCTGTGAGGACGAACTCCAGCTCGTACTCATACCGGCCGTCGTCGTAGTCCCGCTGGGCCTTGAGCCAGCGCACCTGGGACTCCGAGAGCCCCGCGTGGGAGAGCGCCGCGGCCTTGGCGGCGTCAACGCCGATGTCGTTAGTGGAGGTATTGCCGCCGGTGGAGGGAGTCTGGGTCTGGGGCGCGGAGTAGTTCGTCTTCTCCCGCAAGACCTCACCGGTGACGGCGTCCACCGCGTACTCGAAGTCGTAGCCGGCGCAGTCGAAGTCCACCTCGTACGTGGAGCCCTTGAGCTCCGTCTCGATGTCCAGAACGTTATAGCCGGAGAGCTCGGGATGGGCGGCGGAGAAGGCGGCCCCGGCGGCGTTGAATGCCTCGTCGGGGGTTATCACGCCGGAGGCGCCGGGGTCGGTGGGCGCGGGGGTACCCGGATCGCTGGGCGCGGGCGTGGTGGGCGCGGGCGTGGTGGGCGCGGTTGTACCGGGATCGGTAGGTGTGGTGGTGGATGCCGCGTCCTTGCGGCCCCGGAGGACCTCGCCGGTGAAGGCGTCCACCTCGTAGTCCTCGTCCATGAGGCCGTAGTTTATCTCCACGTCATAGATGGGGACGATCTCGTCAAGCTCCGGGTCCACCTCGACTATCACGGAGTCCGCGAGCTTATCGTAACCAGAGTACTCAAGGGCGATCTCCCGGGCCTTTGCCCGGCCTATGGGCATGGCCGGCGCGCCGAGGCGCAGGAGGTCCCGCAGCTCCTCAACGCTCAGCTCCGCCAGACCCTCGAAGGGGAGGTCGGGGTTCATGGCGATGCACTGCTCGATGAGTGTGGCCTTGCCGGTGGAGACGCCGTACTCCTTGGCCTTCTCGGTGAGGGCCTTGTCGGCGGTCATGTTCTGACTCAGCACGTCCGCGTTGTTGGCGGAGGATCTGAGCACCTCGTCCACGGTCGCCACCAGCTCCGCCTGGAGCCTCGCGCCTCTCGCGGCGTCGGAGTCCTCCACCGAGACGAGTATGGCGGAGTCGAGGGAGTCTAAGTACCCCGCCCGGACGATGGCGCCCACCAGGGCGTTGACGGCCACGTCGAGCTTTGTGCCCTCCAGGTCGCGCCCGGCGTCCATGTCCGCGAGGATGGCGCGGCCCTCGTCGTTGAGGCCGGTGCAGGTCATGACGCGCTCTGCCCTGTTGACCCGCAGCTCCACGCTGGGGTTCACGTCCAGCGAGACCACGGTGGCGACTGTGTAGTTCTGCCTATAGTATAGCCCGCCCGCGCCGCCAAGAACGATAAGCGCGAGGCACGCGGCTATGAGCCCCGTGAAACGGGCTCTCTTTTTATTCTTATTAGTGGTGTTGGTTGTCATTTCAGCGGCTCCTTTCCCGTCTATCTCGGAGAGAAGTCCCTCTAAGTCCTGAGGCGCGGCCCTATCAACGGCGCCCTTGAGCCTCAGTTCGATATCACGCTCTGTCATAAGGACTCATCTCCCTCCATCATCCGCCGCAGCTTACCTATAGCGCGGCTGTACCTTGCCAGGACGGTCCCCAGGGGCAAATTGAGGAGTTTCGCGATCTCCCGGTGCTTGAGCCCGGAGACGGCGTGCAGCAGCACCACCTGCCGTTCACCGGCCTCCAGAGCGCCCAGGGAGTCGCCCAAAAGTTCCCGGTCCTCAACGGAGAGGCCGGACTGCGCGGGTATGGCGTCCCACTCAGCCTCCGAGAGTTCCCCGCCGCGCCCGGAGCTCCTCAGACGCATGAGGGCGAGGTTTTTAGTGATCTTGAGTATCCAGGCCATGGGCGTCCCCCTGGCCCGGTACTTGCCGGCGTTCTCCCAGAGACGGAGGTAGGTGTCGTGGGAGACCTCCTCCGCGTCGTGGTGGTTTGCTAAGATCGAGAGCGCCATGGCGTACACGCTGCCCCTCGTGGCCTCGTAGAGTCCGGCGAAAGCCTGCCGGTCGCCTCCGGCCACGCGCAGGAGCAGCTCCTCAATAGTGTCGGAATCGTTCATCTGGCGTGTCACCTGTTTCCCCTGTCAACTATGTAATGCCGGGAGAGGCCGCTTTATTGCGTCCCGGGGAAAAATTCTTAAAAAAATTTCCGCCCGCCCGGGAAACTCTTCCGTGTAGATCTCTGAACGCCTAAATTATAGCACTCGCCGGGGATTTGTCAACGGAGACGAAATTTATACTTGCGTTTTCCGGTAAAAAGCTGTAAATTATTGTGGGAGGGGCGGACGCATACCCGCCCACTCCATTACATAACGAGGAGGAAATGACATGGGAAAATTTAGAGGCATGTGGGGAAGGCTGCTGCTCTGCCTATTTGAGGTGGGGCTGGGCATCGTACTGCTGGTGGACCCGGTGAAGTTCACCTCCGCGCTCATGACCGCCGTGGGCATACTGCTGTGCGTGCTGGGGGCGCTCTCCACCTTGACCTATTTCCGCATGGACCCGGTGGAGGCGTCCCTCTCCCAGGAGCTCATGAAGGGATTGACGCTATTGGTGGTGGGCGTATTTTGCATCTACCGCTCCGACTTCTTCGTCCGCTGGTTCCCGGTGCTCACCACCCTCTACGGGGGCATCATCATCTTCACTGGCATAGACAAGATCCAGTGGGCGGTGGATATGTTCAGGCTACGCCGTGGCGTGTGGCAGGTCTCCGCCGTCTCGGCGCTGCTCTCGATCGTTCTCGGCGTCCTGGTGCTGGCAAATCCCTTCAGCGTGCTGGGCACCCTCTGGACATTCACCGCCGTGTCCCTCATTGTGATAGGCGTCATCAACGGCGCCGCCGTGCTCCTGGGTCTCCGGGAGAGAACATGACCTATTGACAGGCCATAGGCTCTATGGTAAAATAATTATCAAGAATCATTCCTATTAATTTTTACGAAGGAGGAAAAGACAATGAGCAACAAGTACGCCGGCACCCGCACTGAGAAGAACCTGGAGGCGGCCTTCGCGGGGGAGTCCCAGGCCCGCAACAAGTACACCTACTTCGCCTCTGTGGCGAAGAAGGAGGGGTACGAGCAGATATCCGCCCTGTTCCTCAAGACCGCCGAGAATGAGAAGGAGCACGCCAAGCTCTGGCTCAAGGAGCTCAAGGGCATAGGCACCACCGCCGAGAACCTGGCCGCCGCCGCGGACGGGGAGAACTACGAGTGGACCGACATGTACGAGGGCTTTGCCAAGACGGCGGAGGAGGAGGGTTTCCCGGAGCTGGCGGCCCGTTTCCGCCTGGTGGCGGCCATAGAGAAACACCACGAGGAGCGTTACCGCGCCCTTCTCAAGAACGTGGAGACCGCCAAGGTCTTTGAGAAGAGCGAGGTCAAGGTCTGGGAGTGCCGCAACTGCGGCCACATAGTGGTGGGCGTGAAGGCCCCCGAGGTCTGCCCCACCTGCAACCATCCCCAGAGCTACTTTGAGATCCACGCTGAGAATTATTAATAATTGGCTCTCGTCCGGCCCCCGTCTCAGCGGGGGCTGGATTTATATCTGGATTTATATAATGTATAAAGTGAAGGGAGGCACACATGAGGAGGTACATATTGGCCCTGGACCAGGGCACCACCAGCTGCAGGGCCATAGTCTTTGACCGGGAGCAGCGGATAGCGGGGCTCGCCCAGCGGGAGTTCACACAGCACTTCCCCCGGGAGGGATGGGTGGAGCACGACGCCACAGAGATCTGGGAGTGCCAGAGGGCGGTGATGCTGGAGTCCATAGGTAGAGCCGGTATAGGGCCTCAGGAGATAGCCGCCATCGGCATAACGAACCAGCGGGAGACCACGGTCCTATGGGACAGGCTCACCGGCAAGCCGGTGTACAACGCCATCGTCTGGCAGTGCCGCCGCACGGCGGATACGGTGGAGGAGCTGCGCCGGAGGGGCCTGGAGGACCACATAAGGGCCGTCACCGGCCTCGTGCCGGACGCCTACTTCTCCGGGACGAAGATAAAGTGGATACTCGACAACGTCCCCGGCGTCCGGGAGCGGGCGCAGCGTGGGGAGGTGCTATTTGGGACCGTGGACACCTGGCTCCTCTGGAACCTCACCGGCGGGGCGGTACACGCCACGGACAGGACGAACGCCAGCCGCACCATGCTCTACGACATCCGAAAGCTCGACTGGGACGATACGCTCCTGGAGGCCCTGGGGATACCCAGGCGCATACTGCCACAGGTCCGGCCCAGCAGCGAAATTTACGGCTGCGCCGAGATAGAGGGCGTCAGGATACCCGTGGCCGGTATGGCGGGGGACCAGCAGGCGGCGCTCTTCGGCCAGGCGTGTTTTGAGGCCGGGGAGGCCAAGAACACCTACGGCACCGGCTGTTTCCTCCTCATGAACACCGGGGAGACGCCCTTTGAGAGCCGGAACGGCCTCATCACCACCATAGCCGCCGGGGCTGGAGATGGTGTCCGCTACGCCCTGGAGGGCAGCGCCTTCGTGGGCGGGGCGGTCATACAGTGGCTGCGGGACGAGCTGAGGATAATTGACGACGCCCGGGACGCTGAGTATTTCGCCAGGAAGGTCCCGGACACCGGCGGGGTCTACCTGGTGCCGGCCTTCACCGGCCTCGGCGCGCCCCACTGGGATATGTACGCCCGGGGGGCCATACTTGGCCTCACCCGGGGCACGAGGCGGGAGCACATAATAAGGGCCGCGGAGGAGGCCATAGCCTACGAGGTGGCGGACCTGGTGGAGGCCATGGAGGCGGACACCGGCATGAGGATAACGGACCTGAAGGCCGACGGCGGCGCCAGCCGGGACGGCTTTTTGATGGGGTTTGAGGCGGACATGATAGGCGCCCGGGTCCGGAGGCCCGAGATACTGGAGACCACCGCCCTGGGGGCCGCGTACCTCGCGGGCCTCGCCGTTGGTGTCTGGGAGAGCGAGGAGGAGATACGCCGCGCCTGGCGCGCCGGGGCGGAGTTCGAGCCCGCGATGGAGGAGAGCCGCCGCCGGGAACTCATGGAGGGCTGGCGGCGCGCCGTCTCCAGGAGCCTCCTCTGGGCCCCGAGGGGCGAGCGGGGCTGAGCGCCGGGGGGCTCTATCAAATTATCCAAATCGCATTATAAAAAAGCACAAAATTCTATTTACATTAGAGACAAAAGGTGATAAAATCACAGAAAGGTGGGTGCTCCCGCCCGCCGGTAATTTGTTTTTCAAATAACTGATATAAGGAGAGAAGAACATGGCGAGAAAACTCAAGTCCATGGACGGCAATAACGCCGCGGCGTATGTATCCTATGCCTTCACAGAGGTTGCGGGTATATACCCCATCACGCCGTCCAGCCCCATGGCCGACTACGTTGATCAGTGGGCGGCAGCGGGTCAGAAGAACATCTTTGGAACAACAGTAAAGGTAGTTGAGATGCAGTCCGAGGCCGGCGCCTCCGGAACTGTCCACGGCTCTCTTGCGGCCGGCGCTCTCACCACCACCTACACCGCCTCCCAGGGATTACTTCTTATGATCCCCAATATGTACAAGATAGCCGGGGAACTTCTCCCCTGCGTCTTCCACGTCTCCGCCCGTACAGTCGCCAGCCACGCGCTGAACATCTTCGGCGACCACTCGGACGTCATGGCCTGCCGTCAGACCGGTTTCGCGATGCTGGCCGAGGGCAGCGTCCAGGAGGTCATGGACCTGGCGCCCGTGGCGCATCTTGCCGCCATCAAGGGCCGCGTCCCCTTCCTCAACTTCTTTGACGGGTTCCGCACCTCCCACGAGATCCAGAAGATAGCCATCTGGGACTACAAGGATCTGGCGGAGATGGTGGACATGGACGCCGTGGAGGCGTTCCGCGCCCACGCCCTCAACCCCGAGCATCCCTCCATGCGCGGCTCCCACGAGAATGGCGACATCTTCTTCCAGCACCGTGAGGCCTGCAACTCCTACTACGAGGCCCTTCCCGCCGTGGTCGAGGAGTACATGGACAAGATAAACGCTAAGCTCGGCACCGACTACAAGCTCTTCAACTACTACGGCGCTCCCGACGCGGACAGGGTCATCGTAGCCATGGGCTCCATCTGCGACGTCACCGAGGAGGTCGTGGACTACATGAACGCCCACGGCGAGAAGGTCGGTCTCATAAAGGTGCGTCTCTACAGGCCCTTCGCCACTGAGAAGTTCCTTGCCGCCATCCCCGCCACCTGCAAGAAGATAGCCGTCCTTGACCGCACCAAGGAGCCCGGCGCCATGGGCGAGCCCCTCTACATGGACGTCGTGGGCGCTCTCGCCAACGCCGGCAGGGACGACATAACCGTCATCGGCGGCCGTTACGGCCTCGGCTCCAAGGACACTCCCCCCTCCAGCGTGTTCGCCGTCTACGAGGAGCTCACCCATGAGACTCCCAAGAGGCAGTTCACCATCGGCATCGTGGATGACGTCACCCACATGTCCCTGGAGGAGAAGCCCGCCCCCAACACCGCGGCTGAGGGCACCATCGAGTGCAAGTTCTGGGGTCTCGGCGGCGACGGCACCGTCGGCGCCAACAAGAACTCCATCAAGATCATCGGCGACTACACCGACAAGTACGTCCAGGCCTACTTCCAGTATGACTCCAAGAAGACCGGCGGCGTCACCATCTCCCACCTGCGTTTTGGCGACAAGCCCATCAGGAGCCCCTACTACATAAACAAGGCCGACTTCGTGGCCTGCCACAACCCCAGCTACATCATCAAGGCCTTCCCCATGGTCCGCGACGTCAAGCCCGGCGGCATCTTCATGATAAACTGCCAGTGGACCCCCGAGGAGCTGGACAAGCACCTCCCCGCCGTGGCCAAGAGGTACATCGCCAAGAATAACATCCAGGTCTACACCATCAACGCCATAGATCTCGCCATTGAGATCGGCATGGGCAAGCGCACCAACACCATCCTCCAGTCCGCGTTCTTCACCCTCGCGAAGGTCATGCCCCAGGAGGAGGCCATCCGCCACATGAAGGAGGCCGCCACCAAGTCCTACCTCAAGAAGGGCCAGGATATAGTGGACATGAACCACAAGGCCATAGACGCCGGCGCCACCGCCTTCGTCAAGATCGACGTCCCCGCCTCCTGGGCCGACGCCGTTGACGAGGAGAAGACCGAGACCTACGAGGGCCGTCCGGAGCTCGTCCGCCAGGTCACCGAGATCATGGAGCCCGTGGGCCGTATGGACGGCGACAGCCTGCCCGTCTCCGCCTTCGTCGCCCATGTGGACGGCCAGTTCGAGCAGGGTGCCGCTGCTTTCGAGAAACGCGGCGTGGCCGTCAGCGTCCCCCACTGGGATGAGACCAAGTGCGTACAGTGCAACAACTGCGCCTATGTCTGCCCCCACGCCACCATCCGTCCCTACGCCCTCACCGAGGCCGAGGCCGCTGCCGCCCCCGCCGCCGCCAAGATCGTACCCATCAAGGCCGGCAAGGGCAAGGGCGTGTATCAGTACACCATGGCCGTCTCGCCGCTTGACTGCATGGGCTGCGGCGTCTGCATCGGCCAGTGCCCCACCAAGGCTCTCACCATGGTCCCGCAGGAGGAGGAGCTCCCCCAGCAGGACGTCTTCAATTACTGCGTGGCGAAGGTCGCCGACAAGCCCGATATGATGGACAACACCGTCAAGGGAAGCCAGTTCAGAAAGCCCCTTCTGGAGTTCTCCGGCTCCTGCGCGGGCTGCGCGGAGACCAGCTATGCCCGTCTCGTGACCCAGCTCTTCGGCGACAGGATGTACATCTCCAACGCCACCGGCTGCTCCTCCATCTGGGGCGGTCCCGCTGCCACCTCCCCCTACACCGTTGACGCCAAGGGCCACGGCCCCGCTTGGGCAAACTCCCTCTTTGAGGACAACGCCGAGCACGGCCTTGGCATGTTCCTCGGCCAGAACGCCATCCGTACCCGCCTCACCGAGAAGGTCCGGGCTCTTGTGAACGGCGACGAGGCCCCCGAGGCCGTCAAGACCGCCGGCGCCAAGTGGCTGGAGACATTGACCGACGGCGAGGCCAACAAGGCCGCCTCCGCCGAGCTCGTCACCGCCCTGGAGGCCTGCGGCTGCGAGAAGGCCCAGGAGATCCTCAAGGATAAGGCCTACCTCACCAAGAAGTCCATCTGGATCTTCGGCGGCGACGGCTGGGCTTACGACATCGGATTCGGCGGCGTCGATCACGTCCTCGCCTCCGGCAACGACGTCAACATCTTCGTGTTCGACACCGAGGTCTATTCCAACACCGGCGGCCAGGCATCCAAGGCCTCCAACATCGGCCAGGTGGCTCAGTTCGCCGCGGCCGGCAAGGAGATCAAGAAGAAGAGCCTCGCCGAGATCGCCATGTCCTACGGCTACATCTACGTGGCACAGGTGGCCATGGGCGCCAACCCCGCTCAGACCATCAAGGCCATCACCGAGGCCGAGGCGTATCACGGACCCTCCCTCATCATCGGCTACGCCCCCTGCGAGATGCACTCCATCAAGGGCGGCATGGTCAACTGCCAGAAGGAGATGAAGAGGGCCGTCGATTGCGGTTACTGGAACCTCTTCCGTTTCAACCCCGAGGCCGAGCCCGGCAAGAAGTTCGTCCTGGATTCCAAGGCGCCCGCCGGCGGCTATCAGGAGTTCCTGATGAACGAGGCCCGCTACAGCGCCCTCACCCGCTCCTTCCCGGAGCGCGCCACCGTGCTCTTCGCCCGCAACGAGCAGGCCGCTATGGACCGTTGGGATCACCTCAACAGGCTCGTGGCCATGTACTCCCAGGAGTGAGCGCGAGGCCCTGAAAACAGCATAATATAGCACCAATAACCCGGGGAGACCAACATCGGCCTCCCCGGGACATTTTTTCTCCGTTCCCTTGATATTCTCCGGGCTATATGCTATACTGTATATGAAAGTAGCGTCGCTCACGACGCAAATTCGAGGTGAAAGACATGATAAGCCGTGATTTCTATCTTGACCGCATCGTCCGTAAAATGTGGAACGGGGAAATAAAAGTCATCACAGGCATCCGGCGGTGCGGAAAATCCGTGCTGCTCTTTGAGCTGTTCTATCAATATCTTCTGGAACAGGGCGTCGGCGAGGAACAGATCCTCAAGATCGAGCTGGACCAGCGCCGGTATTATAAGTTCCGGAATCCCATCGTACTGTGCGAATATGTGGAGTCCGTCGTCACGGCGGACAGCGAAAAGCAGTTTTATCTCTTTATCGACGAGGTGCAGCTGACTGGCAGGGTGGTGGACCAGGAGAACGGCGGTATCGAGGTCACGATCTACGATATGCTAAATGAGCTGAGAGCCTATAAGAATCTGGATGTCTACGTCACCGGCAGCAATTCCAAGGGGCTCTCCAGCGATATTGCCACAGAATTTCGCGGCCGGGCGTCGCAGATCCATGTCTATCCCCTGTCCTTCAAAGAATATTATTCGGCGGTGGGCGGCGATGAGCGGCAGGCGCTGGAGCAGTATATGCTCTACGGCGGTCTCCCCAGGATCGCGGCGCTATCGGATGAGCGGGACAAAAAGGATTACCTCACAAACCTCTACCGGGAACTCTATATAAGGGACATCGTGGAGCGGAACGGCATCGAGCGGGAGGATCTCTTGAATGACATCCTGGATTTTCTCGCCTCTCAAATTAGTTCTCTGACGAATCCCACCAACATCGCCAACGCCCTTGGCAGCATGAAAAATGAGAAGGTCAATCCCACGCTGGTCGCGGGTTATGTGCAGCACATCATGGACTCGTTCCTCGTCTCCCAGGCGCGGAGATACGACGTAAAAGGAAAGACCTATTTCAAATTCCCCAGCAAGTATTATTATACCGACACGGGGCTGCGAAATGCCCGGCTGAATTACAGGCAGTACGACCCCGGGCATCTCATGGAAAATATCATCTACAATGAGCTTACGCGCCGGGGCTACAGTGTGGATATCGGCGTGGTGGCCGACCGCTCCAACGGGCAGAACACGCAGAAGGAGATCGACTTTGTCGTAAACGACGCCGACAGGCGGATCTATATCCAATCCGCCCTCCGCATGGACACGGAGAGCAAGGCGGAGGCGGAGATCGGCTCCCTGATGCTGACCAGGGACTTCTTCAAGAAGATCGTCATCCGCCTGGATATCCCCCACAGCTACTATGACGAAAACGGCATCTTCCACTGTAACCTACTGGATTTTCTATTGGAGCGGTGTGAGCTCTTTTGATCGCACAAAAAAACGGGGCCGCGAAATAACACGTCTCAGTCGGCGTGCCTTTTCGCGGCTCCCGTTGTTTTGCTGGCAGTCTTTTAAAGCTGTTTCTGGGCGTTTATCTTGATGCCGGGGCCCATGGTGGAGGCGGTGACGCAGCTCCTTATATACTGGCCCTTGGCGGCGGCGGGCTTTGCCCGGATGAGGGCGGTGAGAAGGGCGTTGTAGTTCTCCGTCAACTTCTCGGGGCCGAAACTCACCTTGCCGATGGGGCAGTGGATGATGTTGGTCCTGTCGAGACGGTACTCTATCTTACCGGCCTTCACCTCGGTGATGGCCTGGGTGAGGTTGGGGGTGACGGTGCCGGCCTTGGGGGAGGGCATCAGGCCCTTGGGGCCCAGGATACGGCCCAGACGGCCCACCATACCCATCATGTCGGGGGTGGCGATGACCACGTCGAAGTCGAAGAAGTTCTCCTTCTGGATGCGCTCTACCATGTCCATGCCGCCCACCAGGTCCGCGCCGGCGTCCAGGGCCTCCTGGCGGCGCTCGTCCTTGCAGAAGACGAGGACCCTGCGGGTCTTACCGGTGCCGTGGGGAAGGACCACAGCGCCGCGGACCTGCTGGTCCGCGTGACGGGAGTCGACGCCCAGTTTCACGTGGAGCTCGACGGTCTCGTCAAACTTCGCCTTGGCGGTCTTGCCCACAAGCTCAAAGGCCTCCATGGGCTCGTAGGCCACGGAGCGGTCAACGAGCTTGGCGCTGTCCTTATATTTCTTACCTCTGAACATAGTCTCAGCCCTCCTCTACTACGATGCCCATGCTGCGGGCGGTACCGGCTATCATGCTCATGGCGGCCTCAATGGAGCCGGCGTTCAGGTCCTTCATCTTCGTCTCGGCGATCTTGCGGACCTCCTCCTTGGAGATCTTGGCGACCTTGTCCCTCTGGGGGACGCCGGAGCCCTTCTCGATGCCGCAGGCCTTCTTGAGAAGGACAGCCGCGGGGGCGGACTTGGTGATAAAGGTAAAGCTGCGGTCGGAATAGACGGTGATGACCACCGGGGTTATCATGCCCATGTCGGCCTTGGTGCGCTCGTTGAACTCCTTGGTGAAGGCGCCGATGTTAACGCCGTGCTGGCCGAGGGCGGGGCCCACCGGGGGAGCGGGGGTCGCCCGTCCGGCAGGGATCTGTAATCTAATGATACCTGTAACTTTCTGTGCCACTTTCGTGAACCTCCATAATAAAGATGTGGTTAGGCGGGGCAGGGGCCCCTCCCACTTGCCGGCGAACCGGCGTTAGCGCTGACGCGCTCAGCCATTGTCTGGCTCTATCTGGTCAAACTCCAGTTCCACGGGCGTCTCCCGCCCGAACATGGAGACCACCACCCGGGCGATGCGCTTGTCCATGTCGATATCCTCCACCGCGCCGAAGAAACCCTCCAGCGGGCCGTCGCAGACACGGATACGGCTCCCCACGGCGAAATCCACCCGGACGTCCCGTTTTTCGACGCCCAGTGCCGCCACCTCCGCGTCCGTGAGGGGGATGGCCTTGTTGCCGGTGCCCACGAAACCCGTGGCGCCGCGGACGTTCCTCACCAGGTGCCAGCTCTCGTCCGTGAGGATCATCTTAACTAAGACGTAGCCGGGGTAGACCTTCCGCTCCACCGTCTTGGTGATGGAGTCCTGGGTCTCGGTGACTGTCTCCATAGGTATGTTGACCTCAAGGATGAGGTCCGTCATCTTGCGGTTCTCCGCCGCTTTCATGATGGTGTCGGCTACAGCGTTCTCGTAGCCGGAGTATGTGTGGACCACATACCACTTAGCCTCCTCCGCCATCGCAGCTCCTTAACCGAACAGGGTTATGAGGATCCTGACGACGCCCGAGGCCAGTTCGTCACAGCCCCAGAGCACCACAGCGGAGGCGCCGCAAACGGCCAGAACAACGAGGCTGTTGTTCGTAGTCTGCTTGGGCGTGGGCCAGACGACCTTCTTGAGCTCGCTCTTCATGCCCCGGAACCATCCGGCCACCCGGGTGAAGAACTTCTGCTTGGTCTTTGCCATTCTTTCCTTGCTCCCCCTTACTTGGTCTCGGTGTGTAACGTGTGCTTACGGCAGAAACGGCAGTACTTCTTGAGCTCTAACTTCTCAGGGGTGTTGCGCTTGTTCTTGGTCGTGTTGTAGTTCCTCTGCTTGCACTCGCTGCATCTGAGGACGACCTTGACTCTGTTTTCTGCGGCCATTCTTTAGGCACCTCCTAATAATTGCCTCCCTGCTTTGAATTATCCGGGGTCTCCGGCGCTGCGCGCGCAAAAAGAAGACCTCTCGGACGACAGGTGAAGTGATTATACCACGGCCTCGCCAAAAGGTCAATGAAAATTTGCGTATTGATCAAGATTTTTCTTGTATCCCGGCGGGTTTTAATGTAAATTATTTAGTATAAAAATCATGGAGGGCGGATCATGAGAGTCATGGCGATAGATTACGGGGACCAGCGCACGGGGATAGCCGTCTCGGACCCCACGGGGACTTTGACCGGGGAGGCGTTTGTCATAAAGGAGTGGGACGCTCATCGTTTGGCGGAGACCATAGCCGGGGAGTGCAGAGCCCGGAATGTTCAGCGATTAGTTCTGGGCTGCCCCATAAACATGGACGGCTCCCGGGGGCCCCGGGCCGCGAAGAGCATGGAGCTTGCGGAGATACTGCGGGAACTCACGGGCCTTGAGGTCATTATGTGGGACGAGCGCCGCACCACCGTGGACGCCCACAGGATACTCTCCGAAAACGGCCGCCACGGCCGCCGCCGGAAGGAGACCGTGGACGCCGTGGCCGCCTCCCTCATCTTAGAGGGATATTTGGGCAGCTTGACAAGGTGAAAGAGGTCAAATTGTTAAAATCTTATCAATACTCGGGCAAAATTGCCGGTCAAAACAACGAAAAACCCATAAAAATGTCCGTATATTTCATTGTCTAATGTAATTGACCGTGATATACTTTTAGTTTATAGAAACACCAAAATAATAAGGGAGGGAGCAGCGTGCATTTACCCAAGTTACACGGAGCCCATGTCCCCCACAGGAAGAACACCGCCGGCATGAGACCGGAGCGGATGCCAACGCCAAAGATGGTGAGTATTCCCATGTCCATGCACATCGGCGCGCCGGCGGAGCCCCTGGTGAAACCGGGGGACCAGGTCAAGGTGGGGCAGCTTATCGCGAAAGCTGGGGGGTTCGTGTCGTCCCCGGTCCACGCCAGCGTGTCTGGCAAGGTCAAGCGCATCGACGATGTTCTCAGCGGCATGGGTAGGTTCATGAAGGCCATAGTCATCGAGGCCGACCCGGAGCAGGAGACGCTGGAGGGCCTGGCCCCGCCGGTGGTGACGGACTACCAGAGCTTTGTGGACGCGGTGCGGGAGAGCGGAGTTGTGGGTCTCGGCGGCGCCGGGTTCCCCACGGCGGTGAAACTCTCTGTAAAAGATCTGAGCAAAGTGGAGGCCGTCATAATAAACGGCGCCGAGTGCGAGCCATACGTCACCAGCGACACGCGGACGATGCTGGACGACGGGGACCTCATCTTCGAGGGGATAGAGCTCCTCAAGAAGTACATGCAGGTGAAGAGGGTCGTCATCGGCATAGAGAAGAACAAGCCCCAGTGCGTGGCGGAGATGCAGTCCCGGGCCGCCAAGACCCAGGGCGTGGAGGTGATGGCCCTGCCGGCCCTCTACCCCCAGGGCGGCGAGAAGGTGCTCATCTACAACACCATCGGCCGCGTGGTGCCGGAGGGCAAACTCCCCCTGGACGCCGGGGCCATAGTGCTAAACTGCACCACCCTCGCGGCCATAGCCAGGTACATAAAGACCGGTATGCCCCTGGTGGAGAAGGTGGTGACGGTGGACGGCTCCGCCGTCCGGGAGCCCAAGAACGTGATAGCCCCCATAGGCACGCCGGTGAGCGATCTATTCGAGTTCTGCGGCGGCTTTAAGAGCGAGCCCAAGAAGGTCCTCTACGGCGGGCCCATGATGGGCATAGCCATGCCGGACCTGAGTTGCCCGGTGATGAAGAACACAAACGCCGTGCTGGCCTTTGACGAGCGGGACGCCACACTCCCGGAGCCCACGGCGTGTATCCGCTGCGGCAGCTGCGTGGACGCCTGTCCCCTGAACCTCATGCCCACGGAGATAGAGAGCGCCTACGAGAAGAGGGACGTGGAGAGGCTCAAAAAGCTGAAAGCGAACCTCTGCATGGAGTGCGGGTGCTGCGCCTACGCCTGTCCCGCGAAACGTATGCTGGTGCAGACGAATAAGCTCGCCAAGGGGTTACTTGCGGCGGACGCCGCCGCCAAGCGGGCGGAGGCCGAGCGCAAAGAGAAGGAAAAAGCCAGGAAGGAGGCGGCGAAATGACGAGCCTTAAAGCCAGCGTATCGCCCCACATAAGGGGCAGCCGCACCACCCATAGGATAATGCTGGACGTCATAATCGCGCTGATGCCCACGCTCGTGGCGTCGGTGATACTCTTCGGTTTCCGCGCCCTCCTGCTCACGGCCATATCCGCCGCGGCCTGCGTGGCCTTTGAGTACATCTGGGAGAAACTTATGAAGAAACCCATAACCGTGGCGGACCTCTCCGCCGTGGTGACGGGCATATTGATCGCCTTCAACGTCCCGGCCAGCATGCCCATCTGGGAACTGCTGGTGGGAGATCTGGTGGCGATAGTGGCGGTGAAGATGCTCTTCGGGGGAATCGGCTGCAACTTCGTGAACCCGGCCCTGGTGGGCAGGGTGGTGATGTTCCTGAGTTTCACCGCGGACATGACGAACTACTCCTACCCCGCGGCGGCTGTGGACGCCCTCTCCAGCGCAACGCCCCTGGCGCTCATCGCCTCCGGGTCCATAGGCTGGGAACATTTCATGGATATCCTCTGCGGAGTCCACGGCGGCGTCCTGGGGGAGACCTGCGCCCTGACGCTCATAACGGGCGGGCTATATCTCTGCGCCCGGGAAGTCATAAAGCCCATTATACCCTTAGCGTACATAGGCTCCACGCTCCTCTTCTCCTGGATATTCGGGAGCCCCGACCCGGTGCTCTCCATATTCTCCGGCGGGCTCATGCTGGGCGCCATATACATGGCCACGGACTACGTGACAACGCCCTTCACGAACCTGGGCAAGCTTATATTCGGCCTGGGGTGCGGTCTGCTCACGTCCCTCATGCGGGTGTTCGCCAACTCCGCCGGGGCGGTCAGTTTCTCCATACTCCTTATGAACCTCGTGGTGCCCTACATAAACGAGCTCACGATGCCCAAGCCCTTTGGAGGTGTAACTGAGAAATGACTAAGGAAGTGTTCAACGACTACATAAAGCCCTTCGTGGTGCTGGTGGTCATCTGCCTTGTGGTGTCGCTCTTGCTCGCCGTGACGAACAGCATGACGAGCCCCGTCATTGAGGAGAACGCCCGCCTGGAGGCGGAGCGCACGCGGCAGGAGGTCCTGCCCGGCTCCACCACCTTCACAAAGCTCGATGTGGACGCGGCGGCTCTCGGCATTGAGGAGGCCTACCGGGAGGACGGGGGCCTCGGGTACGTCATGACCGCCGGGTACAAGGGCTACGGCGGGAACGTGGTGGTGACTGTTGGCCTTGATAACGACGGCAAGGTGGTGGGCATATCCGCCAACGTCTCCTCCGAGACGCCCAACGTGGGCACCAAGGCGGGACAGCGCAGCTACCTTGATAATTACATGGGCCTCACCGGCAGTGCCGACGGCGTTGACACCATAACCAACGCCACATATTCAAGCACCGCCCTGAGGACCGGCGTGTCGGCCGTTCTCCGGGCCTTTGACACCGTAAAGGGGGCGAACTGAGTGAAAAAACGGATGAAGATACTATTAAACGGCATCTTTAAGGAGAACCCGGTGCTCATACTTGCCCTGGGGTGCTGCTCGGTGCTGGCGGTTTCGGTGAGCGTCACCGGCGGGCTCGGCATGGGGGCGGCGCTGACATTCGTGCTGGTGTGCTCCAACGTGGTCATCTCGCTCTTGCGGAATGTGATCCCCTCAAAGGTGCGTATCCCCTGCTACATTGTGGTCATAGCCACATTCGTGACGCTGGTGGAGATGCTGATGGAGGCGTACCTCAAGTCCCTATATGACTCCCTGGGCGTGTTCCTCTCCCTAATCGTGGTGAACTGCATAGTCCTGGGCCGGGCGGAGATGTTCGCCAGCAAGAACGGCGTGGTGGACAGTTTCTTTGACGGCCTCGGTATGGGCATAGGCTACACCATGGTCATCGTGGGCATGTCAGTGGTGCGGGAGCTCTTCGGCGCGGGGACGCTCCTGGGCGTCAGGATCATCCCGGAGGGGTACCAGCTGGGCATACTGACCCAGGCCCCCGGCGGGTTCTTCCTCTTCGGCTGCGCCATCGCCATACTCGTGGCGGCCATGGCCAAGAAGGGCAAAAAGTTCGAGCCCAAGATGGGCTGTGACGGCAACTGCGCCGCCTGCGGCACCGCTTGCGGCGGTAGGAAGGAGGAGGCCAAATGAGCAAGATATTCCTCATACTCTTCACCTTAGTCTTCACCGAGAACTACGTCCTGGTGCAGTTCCTGGGCATATGCCCGTTCTTGGGCGTCTCCCAGAAACTCTCCTCCTGCGTGGGCATGAGCGGGGCGGTCATATTCGTCATGACTCTCGCCTCCGCCGTCACCTGGGGGATATACGAGGGCGTGATGGTGGCCTTCCACTTGGAGTTCATGCGGACCATCATATTCATCCTCGTCATCGCGGCCCTCGTGCAGCTCGTGGAGATAACGCTCAAGAAGTACATGCCCCCCCTCTATAAGGCCCTGGGCGTGTACCTCCCCCTCATCACCACAAACTGCGCGGTGCTGGCCGTCACGATACTGAATATCGACGAGAGCTACAACTTCCTGGAGTCCTGCGTCAGCGGTTTCTCCGCCGGTGTGGGGTTCTCCCTGGCGCTCATCCTCTTCTGCGGCGTGCGGAAGTCCCTGGAGCGGGCCAAGCCCCCCAAGTGCTTTGAGGGACTGCCCATATCCCTGGTGGCGGCGGCATTCACCAGCCTCACCTTCATGGGTTTCACCGGCATGGCCGAGCGGGTGTTCGGCGGTTAAGGAGGCGCGGATATGGAGATATTAAACGCTGTATGGGTACTGGCGGCCATCGGCGCCGTCTGCGCGGTGCTCTTGGTGCTGGCCTCTAAGTTCATGTACGTCCCGGTGGACGAGAAATTCCCCAAGATACGCGAGTGCCTCCCCGGCGCCAACTGCGGCGCCTGCGGTTACGCCGGCTGCGACGGCTACGCCTCCGCCCTGGCCTCCGGCGAGGAGGACAAGATAAATAAGTGCGTCGCGGGAGCGGACGCGGTGGCAAAGAGCCTCGCCCAAATAATGGGCGCGGAGTTTGAGGACGTGGTGGAGCAGGTGGCAATAGTCCGGTGTACCGGCAACTGCGACGCCACGCGGGATAAGTACGAGTACCAGGGCCTCACCTCCTGCGCCGCGGCGAAACTCGTCTTCGGCGGCAAGGGGGCTTGCTCCTACGGCTGTCTGGGCCTCGGCGACTGCGCCGCCGCCTGCCCCCAGCACGCCATAACCATCATTGACGACCTGGCCCGGGTGAACTTCCGCGCCTGCATCGGCTGCGGCATCTGCACCCGCACATGCCCCAACCACCTCATAACACTGATGCCCGACGTGGAGCGGGTCATAGTTGGGTGCAGCAACCACGAGAAGGGCGCCAGCACCCACAAGGAGTGCAGCCGCGGCTGTATCGGCTGCCACAGGTGCGAGAGGGAGTGCCCCGCCAAGGCCATCACTGTCAAGGACAACCTGGCCGTCATAGACTATGATAAGTGTATCGACTGCGGACACTGCCAGGAGGTCTGCCCCGTGAAGTGCGTCCACTACAGGGACTACCGGGGCGCCCACCGTTTCACGCCGGTGGAGAGGGCCTCCGGGGAGTAATACCAAAATTAAATACACGAATGACACGGGAGTCGAATTTACGTTCGGCTCCCGAACTTTGTCCGGAGGGCGATACCACTATATAAAATTGGGGGAGTGGTATGAGATTTACGAAGATGCAGGGCGCGGGGAACGACTTCATAATAGTCGGTGCCCGGGAACTCCCGCCCCCGCCGGAGCTGGGCGGGGCGGCGGCCCGGCTCTGCCGGAGGAAATTCGGCGTGGGGGCGGACGGCCTCGTGGCGGTGTCCCCGCCGGAGGACCGCGGGGACATACGGATGGACTTCTATAATTCCGACGGCACCGCCGGGGAGATGTGCGGCAACGGCGCCCGGTGCCTCACCCGTTACGCCCTGGAGCGTGGCCTTGGCCGGGAGGGCCGGGTGATAATTGAGACGCCCTCCGGGCTCGTCACGGGCTGGGCGGCGGGGCCGGGGGAGTATACCGTGGCCCTCGCGCCGGTGACACGCCTTGAGCCCGGCGTGCGCCTCACCGCCGGGGGACGGGAGATAGAGGCGGACTACATAGAGCTGGGCTCCCCGGGACTACCCCACGCCGTGGTGGAGATAGGGGACCCGGAGCTCTGGCGGCGGGAGGAACTTCTGCGGGACATAGCGCGGGACGCCCGCCGCAGCGCCCTCTTCCCCCGGGGCGCCAACGTGACCCTCTGGCGGCGGGAGGGGGACGGGACGCTCCGGGCCCTCACCTTCGAGCGGGGCGTGGAGGACTTCACCCTGGCCTGCGGTACCGGCGCGGCGGCGACGGCGGCGGCCCTTGCGGCCCGGGGACTCCTCCCGGGGCCGGAGACGGCGCTCCAGTTCCCCGGCGGCGTCCTCCGGGTGGAGACGCGCCGGGGGGCGGATGGAAGGATAGAGCCGTATCTCACCGGCCCCGCCCGGGAGGTCTACTCAGGGGAGGTGGGGGAGTCAATTTACCGCGTTATATAATCTGCACGAAAGAAAAGCGCAAATTTCAAATTGGGCCATACAACCCGCCAAAATGACGGCAAAATGAAATTTCCACATTGACAATCACTCATTTAGCAAGTATAATCCACCTTGTGAGAGCGACGGCGCCCTTATTGGGCGGCGCCGCTATTTTGATTTTGAGACTTGATGTTTTGAAAGGAGTCCTGGAAAATGGGCAAGTACAGCAAGGAAGATATCCTCCGCATGGTGCGGGAGCAGGACGTGGAGTTCATAAGGATGCAGTTCACGGATATCTTCGGCCAGCTCAAGAACGTGGCTATAACGAGTTCCCAGATAGAGAAGGCCGTCAACAACCAGATAATGATAGACGGCAGCTCCATAGAGGGCTTTGTGCGGATACACGAGTCCGACCAGTATCTCTACCCGGACCTCGACAGTTTCACCATCCTCCCCTGGCGGCCCCAGTACGGCAAGGTGGCGCGGCTCATCTGCGACGTCCACAACCCGGACGGCACCCCCTTCGTGGGGGACCCCAGGGGCGTGCTGAAGAGGGAGCTGGCCAAGGCGGCGGAGAAGGGTTACTCCTTCAACGTGGGCCCGGAGCTGGAGTTCTTCCTCTTTGAGACGGACGACGAGGGCAACCCCACCACCAAGACCGGCGACGAGGCGGGCTACTTCGACTTAGGCCCCCTCGACCACGGCGAGGGCACCCGGCGCGAGATATGCCTAAACCTCGAGGCCATGGGCTTTGAGATAGAGGCCAGCCACCACGAGGTGGCCCGGGGCCAGCACGAGATAGACTTTAAGTATGACGAGGCCCTTCGCACGGCGGACAATATAATGACCTTCAAGCTGGCGGTGAAGACCCTGGCCCGGAAAAACGGTCTTCACGCCACATTCATGCCGAAACCAATCTTCGGTATAAACGGCTCCGGCATGCACACCAACATGTCCCTATTTAAGGACGGCAAGAACGTGTTCTACGACCCCGAGGGGGAGAAGGGCCTCTCAAAGGACGCCTACAGGTTCATCGCCGGCATCCTCGCCCACATAAAGGGCATGACCGCCGTGACGAACCCGCTGGTGAACTCCTATAAGCGCCTTGTGCCGGGCTACGAGGCCCCATGTTATCTCGCCTGGTCCGCCTCCAACCGCTCCGCCCTCATCCGCATACCCGCGGCCCGGGGACAGAGCACCCGCGTGGAGCTGCGCTGCCCGGACCCCTCCTGCAACCCCTATCTGGAGCTGGCTGTGTGCCTCGCCGCCGGGCTCGACGGCATAGAGCGGGATCTCACGCCGCCGGCGGAGGTGACGGAGAACATATTCGCCATGGACGCCGCCACTCGCCGCGCCCACGGCATAGACAGCCTGCCCGCGAACCTCTCCGAGGCCGTTGACGAGCTGGAGCGGGATAAGCTCATCTGCGAGACATTGGGCAGTCACGTCCTGGGGCAGTACGTGGCCGGAAAGCGCCGGGAGTGGGACGCCTACAGGACATACGTCTCCGACTGGGAGATAAATAAGTACATCGTGACGTATTGAGCCGCGGGGCAGACCGGTAAAACTTCTGGCGGAGGTGCGCATGGTAAGAACGGTAGTTGCCTTTGAGCGGGACGACTCAAGAGAGAGAATAACCCAGATGCTGGAGCGCTCCGGGATCGAGGTGCGTTTCCGCTGCAAGAGCGGCGCCGAGGTCATCCGGGCGGTGCGCCTCATGGGCAGCGGGGTGGTGGTCTGCGGGTATAAGCTGGCGGACATGTCCGCCCAGCAGCTGGCCCAGGAGCTGCGGGGGACGGCCTATTTCCTGGTGCTGGCCAAGGCCCCGCAGCTGGAGCTCTGCGACGGCCCCGAGATATTGAAACTCCCCCTGCCGGTGACGGCGGGGGAGCTGCGGGGGTCCGTCAGCGTGCTGACGCAGCTGGACACCATGAACCTCCGGGGCGGACAGAGGTCCCAGGAGGAGAAAGAGCTCATCGCCCGGGCGAAGGAGTACCTCATGAGGGAGCGGGGCATGAGCGAGGAGGCGGCCCACCGGTACCTCCAGAGACGCAGTATGGAGACCGCCACCAAGATGGCGGAAGTCGCCAAGTCCCTATTGGGCGGGGCGCAAGGTCAAGGGTGATCTGAATGGACAAAACTGACAAGACGGGGCTCTACTCCCCGCGTTTTGAGCACGACGCCTGCGGCATTGGGGCCGTGGTGAGCATCGGCGGCGAGAAGACCCACGCCACAGTCGACAGGGCGCTTTGCATAGTGGAGCGCCTTGAGCACCGGGCGGGGCGGGACGCCTCCGGCGAGACCGGCGACGGCGTCGGCATTATGCTGCAAATATCCCATAATTTCTTCAAGAGAGCCGCCGCTGCCCAGGGAATAGACCTGGGCGGCGAGCGGGACTACGGCGTTGGGATGATATTCTTCCCCCAGGACATAGTCCGCCGCAATCAGGCCCGGCGCATGCTGGAGGTCATATGCGCCAAGGAGGGCCTGGAGGTCCTGGGCTGGCGGGAGGTGCCCACAAGGCCCGAGATACTGGGCAAACGGGCCCTTGAGATAATGCCCCACATCTCCCAGTGCTTTATAAAGCGGCCGGCGGAGGTGGAGCGGGGGCTCCCCTTCGATAGGCTCCTCTACGCCGTCCGGCGGGAGTTCGAGCAGTCCAACGACAACACATACGTGCTGAGCCTCTCCAGCAGGACGATAGTCTACAAGGGGATGTTCCTTGTGTACCAGCTCCGGCGGTTTTACCCGGACCTTGAGAGCCCGGAGTACCTATCCGCCCTGGCGCTGGTACACTCGCGTTTCTCCACAAACACCTCCCCCAGCTGGAAACGTGCCCACCCCAACAGGCTCATCCTCCACAACGGCGAGATAAACACCATCCGGGGCAACATAGATAGGATGGCGGCCCGGGAGGAGACCATGAGCTCCGAGCTCTTAGAGCCCTACATGGATAGGGTATTGCCGGTGGTGGACGCCTCCGGCTCCGACTCCGCGATGCTGGATAACACCCTGGAGTTTCTCATGATGAGCGGGATGGATCTTGCGAAAGCGGTGATGCTCCTCATCCCCGAGCCCTGGCGGCACGCGGAGATGGACCCCAAGCTCCGGGACATGTACCACTATTACGCCACTATGATGGAGCCCTGGGACGGCCCCGCGGCGGTGCTCTTTTCCGACGGCGACTGCGTGGGGGCGGTGCTGGACCGAAACGGCCTGCGCCCCGCAAGGTACTACATAACGGACGACGGATATCTAATACTCTCCTCCGAGGTGGGGGTGCTGGACATCCCCGAGGAGCACATAGTTGAGAAAAATAGGCTCAGGCCGGGGAGGATGCTCCTGGCGGACCTCCGGGAGGGGCGGGTCATATCCGATGGGGAGCTGAAGGCCCGCTACGCCGCCTCGAGGCCATATGGCGAGTGGCTGGACGCGGGGCTCGTGAAACTAAAAGACCTCCCCATCCCAAACGCCCGGGTGCCGGTCCACACCCAGGAGACCCGGGATAGGCTATATAAGGCATTCGGTTACACATACGAGGACGTGCGCTCCGTAATACTCCCCATGGCCCGGACCGGGTCGGAGGAGACGGCCTCCATGGGCACGGACATACCTCTCGCGGTGCTCTCGGAGAAACATCAGCCGCTCTTTAGTTACTTTAAGCAGCTCTTCGCCCAGGTCACGAACCCGCCCATCGACGCCATCCGGGAGGAGATCGTCACCGACACCGCCGTCTACGTGGGCTCGGACGGGAACCTCCTGGAGGACCGGGCCGAGAACTGCCGTGTGCTGGAGATAGAGAACCCCATCCTCACGGGCGTCGATATGCTGCGTATACGCTCTTTAAATAGGCCGGGATTTAAGACGGCCACCATCCCCATACTCTACTATAAGAACACCTCCCTGGAGCGGGCCCTGGAGCGGCTCTTTGTGGCCGCCGACAGGGCCTACAGGTACGGGGCCAACGTGCTCATCCTCTCCGATAGGGGCGTGGACGAGAACCACGTGGCTATCCCATCGCTCCTCGCCATCTCGGCCCTTGAGCACCACCTAATACGCACGAAGAAGAGGACGGCGGTGTCCGTCATCTTGGAGAGCGGGGAGCCCAGGGATGTGCACCACTTCGCCTTACTTCTGGGCTACGGCGCGAGGGCCGTCTACCCGTACCTGGCCCACGAGTGCATCGGGGAGCTGGTGGAGAAGAACATGCTCTCCAAGGACTACTACGCCGCCGTCAGCGATTATAACAGCGCCGTGCTCCACGGCGTGGTGAAGATAGCCTCCAAGATGGGAATATCCACCATTCAGTCCTACCAGTCCGCCCAGATATTCGAGGCCGTGGGGATAAAGTCGGAGGTCATAGACAGGTATTTTACGAACACCGTCAGCCGCGTGGGCGGCATCGGCCTTGAGGAGATAGGCGAGGGGGTGGAGTGGCGGCACAGCAGCGCTTTTGACCCGCTGGGGCTGGGGGTGGACCTGACGCTGGACAGCACCGGCACCCACAAGCTCCGCTCCGGCAGCGACAAGGAGGACCACATGTACGACCCCCTCACCATAGTGTCCCTCCAGAGGGCGGTGAGGGAGGACAGCTACCAGCTCTTCAAGCTCTACAGCGCCCGGGTGGACAGCGAGGCCGTGCCCCACACCCTCCGGGGGCTCTTAGAGTTCGCCTTCCCGGAGGAGGGGATACCCCTCGAGGAGGTGGAGAGCGTGGAGGAGATAGTTAAGCGCTTTAAGACGGGCGCCATGTCCTACGGCTCCATCTCCCAGGAGGCCCACGAGTGCCTGGCCCTCGCCATGAACCGCCTTGGGGGCAAGTCAAACTCCGGCGAGGGGGGCGAACTCCCGGAGAGGCTCGGCACGGAGCGGGGCTCCGCCATAAAACAGGTGGCCTCGGGGAGATTCGGCGTCACCAGCGAGTACCTGGTCTCCGCCCGGGAGATACAGATAAAGATGGCCCAGGGGGCGAAACCCGGCGAGGGCGGGCACCTGCCGGGAGGGAAGGTCTACCCCTGGATAGCAAAGACCCGCTGCTCCACGCCGGGCGTCGCGCTCATATCCCCGCCGCCCCACCACGACATATACTCAATTGAGGACCTGGCGCAGCTAATATTCGACCTCAAGAACGCCAACCGCCTGGCGGACATCGCCGTGAAACTCGTGAGCGAGGCGGGCGTCGGGACCATCGCCGCGGGCGTCGCCAAGGCCGGTGCCCAGACGGTGCTCATCTCCGGCTACGACGGCGGCACCGGCGCCGCGCCCAAGACCTCCATTCACGACGCCGGCCTCCCCTGGGAGCTGGGCGTCTCAGAGACACACCAGACTCTGGTGAAGAACGGCCTGCGCCGGGAGGTGAAGATAGAGGCGGACGGCAAGCTCATGACGGGCCGGGACGTGGCCATAGCATGTATGCTGGGGGCGGAGGAGGTCGGATTCGC
>CANQYW010000015.1 GCA_947628185.1 uncultured Oscillospiraceae bacterium | reverse complement strand
TCCGCAACAACCTGACCACCCCGGAGCACCCCCTGGGGCTCTACCACCCCCACGCGGAGCTCCACCACATAAAGAAGGAGAACATCGGCCTCATCGAGGTCATGGGCCTCGCGGTGCTGCCCGCCCGGCTCAAGGAGGAGCTCACCGCCCTGGCGGAGGCGCTGGTGACGGGGGCGGACCTCAGGGCCTCCGAGCTCACGGAGAAACACGCCGATTGGGCCGAGGGTTTCCGGAATAAATACGACATAACGCCGGAGAACGCCCTCGACATCGTGAAACACGAGACGGGCCTCGTCTTCGCCAAGGTCCTGGAGCACGCCGGTGTCTACTCCCGGGACGCCCAGGGCAAGGCGGCGTTCCTGAGGTTCCTTGAGAGCGTCTGAGGTACGAGACATGGATAGAATGAGAAGGATCTTGGCCCTTCTGCTGGCACTCATACTGCTCCTCTCCATCGCCGGTTGCGCCGGTGACGATAATGCCGCGCCGGAGGACCCGGAGGGCCCTGAGGATGATGCCCCGGTCAGCGGAGATGAGAATGAGCCCGGAGGCGGGGAGGGCGAAGAGAGCCCGGAGCCGGAGACGCCTCTTAGCGTAATGCGCCGCCTAAATACAGCGGAGCCCGTGCCCGCCGAGGGCAACCGCCGCGCCTGGTACGAGGTCTTCGTCTACAGTTTCCGGGACAGCGACGGCGACGGCATAGGCGACCTCAAGGGCATAACGGAGAAACTTGACTACATAAATGACGGCGACCCCGCCACCGATAGCGACCTCGGGGTGGAGGGTATCTGGCTCACGCCCATAATGCCCTCGGACACCTACCACAAGTACGACGTCCGGGACTACAAGTCCATCGATCCGGATTTCGGCACCCTGGAGGACTTTGAGGCCCTCTTAGAGGCGTGCCACGCCAGGGGCGTGAAGGTGATAATCGACCTCGTCATGAACCACACCTCCTCCGCCCACCCCTGGTTCACCGCCGCCCGGGAGTACCTCACGGCCCTGCCGGAGGGGGAGGAGCCGGACGCCGCTGAGTGCCCATACGTTGACTATTATAACTTCTCCCGGGAGATGATGCCCGGGGGCTGCGCCCTGGGGGACACAGGCTGGTACTATGAGGCGCCATTCTGGAGCGAGATGCCGGACCTCAATTTGAGAAATCCCCAGGTCCGGGCGGAGTTTGAGGACATAGTGTCCTTCTGGCTTGACTTGGGCGTGGACGGGTTCCGCCTCGACGCCGCCAAGGAGTTCGTCTCCGGGGACGTGGCGGCGAATGTGGAGATATTAACCTGGCTCACCGGGGCCGTGAAGGCCATCAGTCCTGAGGCGTACTTGGTGGCGGAGGTCTGGAACGATATGTCCACCTACACCCAGTATTACGCCAGCGGCATTGACAGCGTATTCAACTTCGCCTTCGCGGACACAAAGGGTATAATCGCCTCCGCCCTCAAAAATAACACCGGCTCCGGTTACGGCAGCCGGATAGAGGAGTTCGAGGCCCTGGCCTCCGGGTACTCCGAGAGCTACATCGACGCCCCCTTCTACACGAACCACGACATGGGCCGCTCCGCGGGCTACTACCCCGGCGAGGACGGGGAGCGCCAGGTGAAGATGGCGGAGGCCATGAACCTCCTCATGTCCGGCAGCGCGTTCCTCTACTACGGCGAGGAGATCGGCATGAAGGGCGCGGGCAAGGACGAGAATAAGCGGGCCCCCATGTACTGGAGCGCCGGGGAGGACCCGGGCCTCTGCTCCGGGCCGCCGGATATGGACAGCGTCGCGATGACATACCCGCCCCTCGACGAGCAGCTGGGGGAGGGCGGTTCCATATATAACTTCGTGGTCCAGACTATCCGCCTCCGGGAGGCCCACAGCGCCATCTCCAGCGGAAAGACCTCCTTTGAGGAGGAACTGTCCCCCGAGGGGACATGCGTGCTGAGAAAGACGAGCGGGGATGAGGAGGTACTGCTGGTATTTAACTTAACAGGCGGCGAAATTAGCCTCGACCTCACCGGCGTCACGGTGGGGGAGGGGGAGCCGAAAGTCGGCGGCGCCCTCGTCACCTCGGCGGAGGAGCCCAAGCTCCAGGGCGGGACCCTCACAGTGCCGGGTTACAGCGTCACTCTCCTAACAAAATAAAAATAAAAATGATGCAGAACTGATGTATTTCATATGCAGGTAGTATGCAGGCGTGGTCTATCATTTGTGGCAGATGAGAGATCGCGCCTGCATCTATATTTGCAAAAGAGGTAATCGCCATGGAAGATAAATACACATCATTTCTGTCGTCAAGCAAGTTCTGCCACTTCCAGCAGTCGGAGGAGTGGGCGGCTGTCAAGAGCAACTGGAAGAGCGAGTTCATAACCGTCCGGGGGCCGGAGGGGGAGCTCCGGGGCGCGGCCAGCGTCCTCATTCGGAGGATACCATTTTTCGGGAACATGATGTACGTGCCCCGGGGGCCCGTCTGCGACGTGTACGACGCAGATACATTGGAGAAATTGACGGGCGAAATAAAGGCCCTGGGGGATAAGTACGACGCCTTCGTCGTGCGCATGGAGCCCTGCGTCCGGGTGGGCGACGAGCGTTTCTCAGGCATCGCCAAAAAGCTGGGCTACGAGATAAATAGCTCAGCACTCACATACGACGAGGAGATCCAGGCCCGGCACAACTACGAGCTCTTCATTGACGGCCGCACGAAGGAGGAGGTCTTCGCAAGTTTCGGGAAGAAGACGAGGTACAATATACGCCTCGCCATGAGGCACGGCGTGGAGGTGCGGAGGCTCGGCCTCTCGGATTTGGGCCTCTTCTGCGAGCTCATGGAGGAGACCGCCCGCCGGGACGGTTTCATACCCCGCTCCAGGGAGTACTTCGAGCGGCTCATGACCCGGATGGGCAGCCACGCGGAGCTCTACGGCGCGTTTTATGAGGATAGCATAGTCTCTGCGGCGCTCATAATCACATACGGCAACAAGGCCTGGTATCTCTACGGCGCCAGCGGCGGCCAGCACAGGAACACCATGGCGAACTACCTCCTCCAGTGGCGGATGATAGAGAACGCGGTGGATAGGGGCCTGGAGGTCTACAGTTTCGGCGGTTCCCCCGGCCGCATAGGGGCGGATAACGGCCTATACAGGTTTAAGACAGGTTTCGGCACCCAGCTCGTGGAGTACATCGGGGAGGTGTACATCCCCTTCAAGCCCGTGAAGTTTAAGCTCTACCACGTGGCCGAGAGGAACTTCAGACGCATAAGGCGCAAGCTCTACCGCCAGAAGAACAGGATCGGGGGCCGCGCCGGGGCTCATGAGGAGGAGCCGCCAGCGGGGCCTGAGCCCTCCCCGGCCCGGGCCTGAGAGGAATAAAAAAATTCCTTGACAGCCGGGTAAAAGTCTGCTATAATCGTCACGCAAAACAAAGAAGGAACGGCGTCCCCGTCCTCACCGTCAGCGGCTGCGCTGCCGGTCAACATGGAAAGATAGGGCCAGTGTGCCCTCGCTTTGCACGGATGCCGTTTTGCGTCCGTGCTTTTTGTTTGCGTCTTGTATGATTAAAGCCCGGTTATCCAGGCAGTCTATTTTCGGAGGTGTTTTACCATCGCAAGCATGGCTCATCAGATAAACGAGGAGATTACCGATAGGGAAGTCCGCCTCATTGGGGTGGACGGCGCCCAGATGGGCATCATGCCCGCGTCCCAGGCGCTGGAGATCGCCGCTGAGAAGGGCCTTGACCTCGTCAAGATCTCCCCCAACGCCACGCCCCCGGTGTGCAGGATAATGGATTACGGCAAGTACCGTTTCGAGCAGACGAAGCGCGAGAAGGAGGCCCGCCGCAACCAGCGTATCATTGAGATCAAGGAGATACGCATGTCCCCCAACATCGGCGAGAACGACTTCAACGTGAAACTCCGCAACGGACAGAAGTTCCTGAGGGACGGGGACCGTCTCAAGGTCTCTGTGCGTTTCCGCGGCCGTGAGATGGCCCACACCTCCATCGGCGAGGACCTGTTGACCCGTTTCGCCGCCGAGTGCGCGGACATAGCCTCTATCGACAAGGCGCCCAAACTCGAGGGGCGGAACATGAGCCTCTTCCTCTCGCCCAAGCCCAGTAATAATAAATAAGATATGATATAGCAAATAATATAAATAATTTCGTATATTTCCGCGCGGCGCGAGCCGCGTGCTAATAAGCGGCATTGACCGCAAATCAACGGAAGGAGAAACCAAGATGCCCAAGATCAAGACCCACAGCGGCGCGAAGAAGAGATTCAATCTCACGAAGAACGGCAAAGTGAAACGCGCCCACGCATACAAGAGCCACATCCTCAACAAAAAGACGACTAAGCGCAAGAGAGGCCTCCGCAAGGGAACCTATGCCGATGTCACCAACGAAGCGGCGATCAAGCGCATGATCCTGTACAAATAAGGAGGTTTACCGAAGATGGCAAGAATCAAGGGCGCGATGATGACGCGCAAGAGAAGAAATAAAGTCCTCAAGCTCGCGAAGGGCTATTGGGGCGCCAAGTCCAAGCACTTCAAGATGGCCAACCAGGCCGTTATGAAGTCCCTGACCTACGCATATATCGGCCGCAAGCAGAGAAAGCGCGATTTCCGCAAGCTCTGGATCACCCGTATCTCCGCGGCCTGCAAGATGAACGGCATGAACTACTCCACCTTCATGCACGGCCTCAAGCTGGCGGGCGTGGACATGAACCGCAAGATGCTCTCCGAGACCGCCATCCACAACCCCGCGGCCTTCACGGAGCTCTGCTCAGTCGCCAAAGCAGCCCTCTAAGCTGACTGTCGAAAAAGCCCTGTCGGCTTTTCCCGACAGGGGGGAACGTGCGCGGCGGGCGCAGGATTTCTCCCGAGGACATGGCGGAATATTACCGTAGCATCTATTCAGGTGGAGATGCCTAATGGGGAAACTAACGAAGGGTGCCTTGCAAAAGGCGACTAAGCTAACAAGTCACCTATCTCTACCCTTTACGCTGTGTTTCAAGTATAAGCTCCAGAACGGATATACCTTTAATGATTTGAACACGGCTCAGATAAGGGACCTTCAAAAGTTCTTAGACATCGTCTCCCAGCTCACGTCTCAGCAAGTGAAGCAGCGTTACGAGCGGGAGTCCGACCCAAACGATACGTTTAATGGGAATCAGGTCACACACTACGGCATAACGCAAGTGTTCCACATACATGGGACAATAGAGAACGGACAGTTTGTAGTCCTACGGCTCGACCCGAGACACCATGTTAACAAAGAATCATATGACATGCGACCGCCACCCTCCGGGGTGGCGGTTTTTTCTGGGAAAAGTCAGTCCTCAAAATCGCCGCTAAAACAAAAAAGTCAAAATTATAGCACAATAAGGTTGACAACTTAAACTGATTGTGATATAGTGCAAACAAGTGCAAACAAGGAGGTGATGATGATGCTGAAAAGCGACGTTAAGAAAGACATTCGCAAGCTACTCATTGACGAGGACATGACGCAGGCCGAAATGGCTGTTAAAGCCGGGACAAGTCCTCAGTACGCCAATAGGCTCTTAAACTCAGGGGACATTGTAAACGGGATGTTCGTGAGGCTCGTTGAGGCTATGGGGTACGACATAGAAATCAGATACGTTAAGAGGGAGGCACACGAGAAATGAATATAGGCTATGTAAGGATTTGTGCTTTTTTCGGTGCACATGCCGCCAGAAAAAACATTAAATTATGGCCTTGTAAACGTGATGCAAAGACCTCGGGAGAGTTTCGACTCGCCCGGGGTCTTTTTTGGTAAAAGTGGTTGCAACTTTGGGAGGAATTTGATAAAATATGTTTGCCAAATTAGCCGAAAATCGATACTTTTTGAATGGAATTTGTGGAGGTGCCTATGGCTAAAGTTTCATTTTGTGATTTTGACCCGATGAAATCAGAAGTTATTTTGCCGCAAATGTTTCATATCCTATCCACGAATATGGATAAAATAGCGCCGACGGGCGACAGCTACGAGGAAGACATGAAAATTTGGCTGTCCTATATGATGTCGGAGCAAATCAAAGAGATGAAAATCCTTCTGATGTATGTTGGCGAAACTTTAGCAGGGTATTTTCAGTATAGTATCAACAAAAACATTGTGCTGCTCGAAGAAGTCGAAATTGTACCAGAGTATCAGCGGACACTCCTGTTTTATCACTTTTTGAAATACGTCAGCAACATCATCCCGAAAAACATAGAGTATGCAGAGGCGTATATCAACAAGCATAATTCCAATTCCCAACGGATTGCCCAGAAACTGGGGATGCAGATAGTGGGAGAAAATCCAAACGGACACAGTTTCCGTTATCGCGGGGAACTATCTTCTTTCAAAAAAATACTTCGCTGACATCCTGCTTGCTTGACTGAAAAGAGGGACATGACCGCCTATCTGCGTACCATGTCCCTCTTGCTTTGCGTCTGTCATCCTTTAACGGCCCCAATGCGCAGTTCCCAGAATGCCAGGGCGCTGGCGGCGGCTACGTTCAATGAGTCCACTCCCCGGGACATGGGGATCTTCACCGTGTAGTCGCACCGGGCGATGGTCTCCCGGGAGAGGCCGTCGCCCTCCGCCCCCAGGACTATGGCAAGTTTCGGCTCCGCTTTGAGCCTGGGGTCGTCCACACTGACGGAATCCCCGGAGAGGGCCATAGCGGCAGTGCGGAAACCCAGCGCCCGGAGCTCCCCCAATCCCGGCTCCGGCCAGGGGGATATATAGCACCAGGGGATCTTGAAGACGGTCCCCATGCTGACCCGCACGGCCCGGCGGTTCAAGGGGTCGCAGCAGGTCTCGGTGAGGAGGGCACCGTCTATCCCCAGCGCCGCGGCGGAGCGGAAGATGGCACCTATATTTGTGGCGTCCACCACGCCCTCCAGCACCGCGAGACGCCGGGCGCCACGGCAGAGCTCCCTGATGTCCGGCGGCGCGGGGCGGAGCATGGCGCAGAGGACCCCTCTCGTCAACGTGTAGCCCGTGAGGGACGAGAGAAGTTCCCTGGGACCTGTGTAGACCGGGATGTTTCCGCCAAGGGCCAGGACGCCGGCGGCGTCGCCCTCGATGTGGCGGCGCTCCATGAGCATGGAGACGGGCGTGAGACCCGCCTCCAGGGCGACTTTTATGACCTTCGGGCTCTCCGCTATGAAGATGCCCTCCTCCGGGGACTTCCTATTTCTGAGCTGCGCCTCGGTGAGGCGGGCGTAGGGCGCCAGCTCCGGGGCGTTAAGGTCGGATACCTCGATGATCCTCATATCCTGTCTCCTTCGGGGCGCGTGTCAGCGCAGTTTCTCCGCCAGGGCCGTGTACACGGGACAGCCGTCGGTCTCGGAGTTGAAGTGGGGGCAGCCGCAGTTCTCCGCCAGGGGGCAGGTGTAGCCCGTGGGGTAGTATCTCGGCGTGCCGCGCCTCAAGATCACGGTGCGGCGGAGAGTCACACGGATGGAGTTGAGCTCCCCGGTCTCCGGGCAGAAACCCACGGTGTGGTACAGTACCTCGTCCATTGACATATGCGTCCACCTACCTTCCCGATACCCACTGGGAGATGTCAAAAGTGCTGACGGAGCCCAAAAATACCGGGCAATTCCCGCCGCCCTCGCCCCGGGACGCACAGCCCTGGGCGTCGGCGCGGGGGCAGGAGTAGGACGCGGGGTAGAAATAGGGCGCGTCCGCCAGACGCCGGGTGTTGCGGAGGAACCTGATACGTATGGACTCCACCTCCCCGGTCTCAGGACAGAGACCGCAGACGCGGCACGTGATCTTGCAGTCCGCCACGTTGCTGACATCGCAGGGGCCATCAATGAGGATCGACGTCACTTCGCGTCCCTCCTAAAAAATTTCTGCCTAAATTATACAACGGGCCGCCGTGAAAAACAAGACGGGCTTGCGAAAAAGACCCGGTGAGTATATAATGGGCAATATCTAATCGCAAGGAAGTGAACGCGGATGCTAATTAAGTATGAGATGCCCCTGGACTTAGGCCCCGGGGACTTCACGGCGGAGGGGCGCGTCAAGATGAGCACTCTCCTGCGGGCGTTCCAGGACGCCGCCGGGAACCACGCGGAGCGGGAGGGCCTGGGTTTCGAGGCGCTGCTCTCCCAGAACTACATCTGGGTGGTGATGAAGATAAAGGTGCGGCTCCTCCGGGAGCCCAGGCCCGGGGAGGACTGCCGTCTCGTCACATACCCCCGCCAGACCACCAGCCGTATTTTTAATAGGGACTTCTACATCCTGGACTCCGATGGAAATGAGCTGGTCCTCGCCACCAGCGAGTGGTGCGTGCTCAATTTCACCACCCGCCGGGTGGAGCAGACGGAACTGAGGTTCAAGGGGGAGTACACCCAGCGCCTGGCGATACCCGAGGGCATAGAGCGGGTGCGGCCGAAGGAGCTCAGTTTCGTGAAAAAACACATCGTGACGGCGGAGGACCTGGACGGCAATCAGCACACAAATAACTGCCGCTACGCGGACATGGCCATGGACGTGCTGGGCCTTGAGACCGCCGGGGAATTCACCATAAACTTCGCCCGGGAGACGAGGCTCGGGGACGAGATAGAGCTCTACCGGGGAGAGGATGGCATAGCCGCCGGCAAGTGCGGCGGCGCATTGGTCTTCGCGGCGAAGATAAAATAGGGCGGATCTTCATAAATTGAGACGAGCAGGCCCCGTGCGGATCAAAAAAAGATCCGCACGGGGCATTTTTGACGTCATCTCGCTCCACGGACTATCCTGTAGTAGGCGTTTGACGTGGCCCTGTAGACCAGCATGTAGAGGAGCGCGAAGATCCCGAGGCTCAGGCCCGTCGTTATGGCGAAGAGCTGGAGGTTATTTATCATCTGCAGGAGGGAGAGGAGCTTTTTTATCAAGGGGAAGGCGAAGATGAGGTGCATCGCGGCGAAGATGAGGGGTAGGTAGAAGACTGTCAGGAGCTGGGAGTTAATGCTCCGGCGGATCTCCCGGTCGGTCATGCCCACCTTCTTCATTATCTCGAACCTGGATTCATCCTCGTAGCCCTCGGATATCTGCTTATAGTAGATGATGAGCACCGCCGCGCAGCTGAATACTATGCTGAGCACGATCCCCACGTAGAAGAGGCCGCCGTAGAGGGAGAGGAAGTCCTGGCTCTCCACCTCGCGGCACTCTATGGAGCGGCCTGTGAAACCGAAGAACTCACTGAGCGTGGGGTTGGAGGTGAACTTGTCCCGGAGGGCGTCATAGAGCCGGGTCTGGGCCTCGGCGTCCGCGCCGGTGTCGTAGTTGTAGTTCCAGGTGTACTGGAGGATGGGGAAACCGTTGTAGTCGCGCATGTCTCTGAGCTCTCCCAGGGAGTCAAGGTCGCTGACGGCCAGTATGATGGTGGGGATCATCTCCATGGAGGAGCCTGGATTGGGGATGAAGGTGTCCGGTTTCGCGACTATCCTGTAGGAGACATCATCGGTGAAACTTATGGTGTCGCAATCTATCTCCGAGCGGAAGACGCAGGCCACCGCCTCTCCGGGTCCCACGGTGTAGTCCGTGCCGGCGACCCCGTTGAAGTCCTCAATGGGCATGAATATAAATCTGTAGACGCTTGAGAAGGTGCTGAGATTGAAACCGCTGAGGGCGCTGGAGTCGAGCTCCACCTCGCCGTCCTCCAGGAGCCCCGACACCGAGGCCGCCCTGTAGCCGTATACGTTCTGGGCTGTTATGCCCTGGGCGGTGTTCACGGCCTCCACCTCCCAGAGGAGGGAGGAGACGTTCTCGTCCGACAGATACGAGGCGTCCTTCATGTAGAACTGCAAGTTCAGCTCCCTGGGGTAGCGCTCCCGGAGGGCGCTCCTCTGGCCGAAATACAGGCTGGTGGTGGAGGATATCATCACCAGCACCATGGTGGAGAGGATACATATGGAGGCGAGCCCCGCGCCGTTGCGTTTCATGCGGTAGACCATGGAGGAGACGGAGACGAAGTGCCGGGGGTTGTAGTAATAGCGCTTGTTCCGCTGCAGGATCCGGCAGAACAGGACGGAGCCGGAGATCATCACCATGTAGGTGCCAACTATCACCATCACCACCGCGATGAAGAAGGCTCCGACGGCCGTCAACGGGTCCCGGATGGTGACGGCGATGTAGTAGGCGGCGCCCAGGATGAGCACCCCCAGCACTCCCACGAGCCAGTTCGCCCGGGGCGGTCTCTCGCCGTAATTCTCGCTTCTTAAAAGGGAGATGGCGGTGGAGGAGCGTATCTGCCAGAGAGAATTTAGAAGTAGCAGCAGGAATATGCCGGAGTAGACCGAGATCGTCACCACAGCTGCGGCGGGTGAGACCCGGAGGACGTAATTTACCTCCCCGTTGATGAGGTTTATTAGCATGAGCTCCGCCGCCTTGGAGAGGAGCGCCCCAATTAGGAGACCCGCCGTGAGGGAGATGAGGGCGGTGATGAGGGACTCCCACAGGAGTATCCTCCCGATGTTCCACTTTCCCATGCCCAAGATGTTGTAGAGCCCGAACTCCCGCTTTCTCCGGCGGATGAGGAAGGAGTTCGTGTAGAATAGGAATATTACGGAGAAGACCGCCACCACCCAGCCGCCGGTGTAGAGGAGGCTCGTGATGAACGCCGTCCCGGGGACGTTCTCCAGCGCGCCGCCCACAGTCAAGTACCCTATGATGTAGTGCATGGCCACCATGGCGGTGGTGGTCATGAGGTAGGGGAGGTACATGCGCCTATTCTTCCTTATGCCGTCAGAGGCCAGGCGCGGGTAGAATCCGAGTTTCATACGCCGTCACCGCCCGTCGCAAGGAGTGTCAGCGTGTCGGAGATCTTCTGGTAGAGCTGGCTGTCGCTGTCCCGGCCCCGGTAGATCTGGTGGAAGACCTCGCCGTCCTTAATGAAGAGCACGCGCCCGGCGGAGCTGGCGGCCTTCACGGAGTGGGTGACCATGAGGATGGTCTGGCCGGTGGAGTTCACCTTGGCGAAGAGCCGCAGGAGCTCGTCAGTGGACTTGGAGTCCAGCGCCCCGGTGGGCTCGTCCGCCAGGATGATCTTCGGGTTCGTTATGAGGGCCCGGGCCACCGCCGCCCGCTGTTTCTGTCCGCCGGAGACCTCGTAGGGGTACTTTTTAAGGAGCTCCATTATCCCCAGGTCCCTGGCCACCGGCGCGAGCCTCGCCTCCATATCCCGGTGGGCCACGCCCGAGAGCACGAGAGGCAGGAAGATGTTGTCCTGGATGGTGAAGGTGTCCAAGAGGTTGAACTCCTGGAAGACGAACCCCAGGTTGTCCCGCCGGAAGGACGCGGCGGCGGACTCATGTATCTTCGTGAGCTCCAGGCCGTCGAGCCGGACCACACCGCCGGTGGGCTTGTCGAGGGCCGCTAAGATATTGAGGAGCGTCGTCTTGCCGGAGCCGGACTCGCCCATTATGGCCACGTACTCCCCGGCCTCCACGGTGAAATTGACGTTCTTCAGCGCCGCTACGGTGCTTGTGCCGAAACGGCTGCTGTAGACCTTTCTGAGATTTGAAACTTCAAGTATACTCATGTTTACCTCCATTTTCGGGATGGCAACATAATAGCAGATGGGGGAAATGTCCCGCCATAGAGGCGGCTTACATTTCCCCCGGTCACTCTTACATTTTTGTCACTCCCGGCGGAGCTCGTACTGCCGGAGGTCGAGTTTCACCGTCGTCCCCGCGCCCAGCTCCGACTCTATGGATATCCCCACGCCCAGTTTCTCGCAGACGCGGCGGCAGAGGTAGAGGCCGATGCCGCTGGCCCGCTTGTCCGCCCGGCCGTTGCAGCCGGTGTAACCCCGCTCGAAGACCCTGGGCAGGTCCTCCGGGGCGATGCCGATGCCTGTGTCAGAGATGCAGAGCGCCTTTGGCTCCTCCATGTAGATGCTGACGGCCCCGGATTTTGTGTACTTGAGGGCGTTGGAGAGGAGCTGCCCTAAGACGAAGGAGAGCCACTTCTCGTCCGTTACCACCGTCCCCGGGATTGTCTCATAGTCAAGGCGTATCCGCTTTGAGATGAACTGGGAGGCGAACCCCGCCACGGACTCCCGGACTATGGCGTCGATGGGGTGCTCCCGGAAGACAAAGTCGCTGCTCTCCGAGTCCACCCGCAGGAAGGCCATCACCATGTCGACGTACCGCTGTATGTCCCGGAGATCCGAGGTGAGTCTCCGGGCGAGGGGGGAGTCCTCGCTCTCAAGGGCGAGACCCATGGAGGTGATGGGCGTCTTTATCTGGTGTGCCCAGAGGGCGTAATACTCCGTCATGTCCCGCATCTTGCCGCTGTATGTTAGCTCCAGCCCCGTGTACTCCTCCCGGAGCGCCCGGAGGATCTCCTGGTAGTCCGCCTCCACCGGCCCCGACGGCGCCGGCAGGACCTCCAGGAGGGAGGCGGGGAGGGAGGCGAGACGCCGGAGCTCCAGGTGACGCCGCCTCACGGCGATAAAGTCCAGCGCCCCCGCCGCCGCGACGACGGCAAAGGAGATGAGCGCCGGGTACATGACCGCCCCCAGGGGCAGTCGATAGAGGGCGAAACTTGCGATAAATATTATTAGCACCCCGGCCAGCACCCCCAGGAGACGCCGGCGCGAGACGAGATAGCTCCAAAAAAATCTCATATTCACTCCACAATGTACCCAAGGCCGGGCCGCGTGCCGATGAACCCGTATAGCCCCGCGGCGTCAAGTTTTCGCCTCAGGCGGTTCACGTTCACGGTGAGGGTGTTGTCGTCAATGAAACTTTCAGTGCGCCAGAGCCGCTCCATGAGCCGCTCCCGGCTCACCACCCGCCCCTTATTTTCAAGGAGACAGCTCAAGATCTTAAACTCGTTTTTCGTGAGGGCCACGGGCTCCCCCATGTAGGTGAGGGTGGCGTCGGAGGTATTCAAGATCGCCCCCCGGTGCTCAAGGAGCGAGGACGTACCCGCGAAGTCGTAGGCCCTTCGCAGCAGTGCCTGGATCTTCGCCATCAGGACCTGGGAGTCAAAGGGTGTCGATATGAAGTCGTCCGCGCCCATGTTCATGGCCATGACGATGTTCATGCTGGTGTCAGCGGAGGAGATGAAGATGATGGGCACGTTGGAGACGCGCCTTATCTCGGAGCACCAGTGGTAGCCGTCAAAAAACGGGAGGGTGATGTCCATGAGCACGATGTGGGGCTGGAACCGGACGAACTCCCCTATTATGTCCCGGAAGTCCTCGGCGCACTGGGCCTCCAGGTCCCAGGCGCCGGCTATCCGCGCTATCGCCCCGGTTATGCCGGGGTCGTCCTCAACTATATAGAGCCTGTACATATGATGCCGCCTTTACTCGTATATGGTGATATTTTATATTAATTCATAAAAATTTACAAGTGCGGGTGGCGCATATTAAAGAATAATCTCCCCCTGCGGGCAAATCATATCTTGTGATGAAATGAAAGCGAGGATACTGCCATGAAGATGACAAATAAAGAGTACGGCGAGTACGTAAAGCGGAAGACGCCCAACTCAAAGCTCCTCCCCAATATGCTCAAGGCCTTCGCCGTGGGCGGGCTCATCTGCTGCGCCGGCCAGGGGATAACGGACGGCCTCGCGGCCTGGGGCCTCCCCAAGGAGGACGCCGCCACCGCCACCAGCATAATACTCGTGTTCCTGGGGGCGCTGCTGACGGGCGTTGGGGTCTATGACAAGATCGCGAAGTTCGCCGGCGCAGGGACACTCGTCCCGATAACCGGATTTTCAAACTCCGTCGTCTCCCCGGCGCTGGAGTTCAAGAGCGAGGGCTATATAACCGGCACGGCGGCTAAGATGTTCGTCATAGCGGGGCCGGTGATAGTCTTCGGCATAGCCACGAGCATAATCTACGGGGTAATTCTGGTACTTTTTAAATTATAAACTTCTGCTGGGGAAAATTAAATGCGCTCTGCCGTATTTTTGACGGCAGGGCGCATTTTTTGGCATTTTGCTTTATCCGAACGGTCAGTTCATGGAGTCCCAGGAGTACTTGGTGGCCGTGGCCTCCGGCACCTCCTCCAGCCACTGGTGGTCCCAGTCCCGCATGAACTCACTTGTGACGTTGAAGTACTTGCGCGTGTAGTAAAACATCCTCTCGTCGTTGGAATCGAGGTTCGAGACGGGGTCGTCCCAGGTGACGTCCACGCAGTACCACTCGCCGTCCAGACACACCATGTTCCAGGCGTGGTCCTCCGTCCAGTCGTAGGCGAAACCGTGGACCGTCAGGCACTCCACGCCCAGCATATCCATAAATAGCTGGAAGGTGTTGGTGTACCCCAGGCAGATGCCCTTGCCGTGGAGCAGGAAACCGTAGGGGTTGTCGTTGTCGGGGTCGGGGATGAGCCCCGCCGCCGCGTGGGAGAGCTCCGCCTCGTCGTAATCGGCGGCGTTTATCATGTAGTTATGTATGGCCAGCTCCTTCTCGTAGTCCGTCATGCCCTCCGCGATAACGGAGTCAATGGCCGTGCGGCAGGCCTCCAATATGGCGAGATTCTTCGGGGAGAGGCCGGAGGAGTCGCCGGTCTCGAAGGCGGCGAGGACCGCGTCGTGGTCGTAGACGTCCACCGCCGGATCTGGGTCGTCCCCGCCGGGGCCCTCGGGGCCCTCGGGAACGTCAGGACCCTCGGGATCGTCGGGTTCGTCAGTGTTGTCCCCGCCGGGATCGTCAGTATCGTCTCCACCGGGGTCGTCTATGAGCCAGGAGCCGTCCACCGCCAGCAGGGGCGCGAGCTCCGGGGGCTCCGGCGCGTCGTCGCCGAAACAGGCGTCAAAGGCGGCCTCGGCGGCCTCGGTGTCCTCGCATATGACGACCGCCGCGAAGGCCCCACGGGTGAGGACGACGCCCTCACCGGCGAGCTCCGCCTCCTGTGGCGCGTAGCCCTGGAAGGCCCCGGCGCGGGTGACGGTATATTGGCGCAGGGGCTCCGCCGCACTCTCCGCCGCCTCGGGGGAGGACATGAGGAAGACCGTCACCTCGCTGGCCTCGGGACCGAAGGGGAAACATATGACGCCCCCCTCTGCCTCCGAGGATAGATCGCCGAGGTAGAGGCTCTTATAGTACTCGAACTCCTCGTCCTCCTCCACCGCCACGAGGGGCGGCATGTGCTCCTGACTCATTATGACAGCCGCGGCTATGTTCTCCGCCGTGTAGTTGGTCTCAGCGGGGGGCGGTGTCCCGGCCTCCTCCGAGCAGGCCGGGAGGATGAGGAGGAGACACAGGAGGGAGACGAGGGCCAATATTCTTGCTCTTTTCATCTAAATCACTTCTCAAAAGGAAATACGTAGTCAAGGCGCAGTTTGTCCCGCACCTCAAGGAGCTCCCGCTGCACTGAGGGCTCCACCGGGACGCCGGTACTCCGGCGCTCCTGCCAGGCGATATACTCCTTCTCCCCGGCGGTGTATATCCTGTCCACCCCCGGCGCCCGCTGGGAGGCCCGGAGCTGGCGGCAGATCTCCCCGGCCGTCTTTTTGAAGGTCTCCGCCCCCAAAAAGGCCTCCGGGTCTATTACGAAGAAGAAGTGGCCCAGGTGGTAGGGCTTGGAGCCGCCGTCCTCATCAATGCCGGAGAGCATCCGCATGAAGGGCCCGCCCACAAGGGCAGAGGAGAGAATCTCCACCACCATGGAGTACCCGTACCCCTTGTACCCGGCGAAGGTGGTGAGGGCCGCCTTCCCGGCCAGGAGGTCCCTTAGGATTTGGGCGCTGTCCGTGAGGTACTTGCCGTCGTGCCCTATTACGGCCCCCTCCGGCGTGGGCTTGCCCTCCCGGGCCCAGACCTCTATGTTGCCCCGCTGGACAGTGGATGTGGCGCAGTCGAGGACGAAGGGGAAGTCCTCGTCCGTGGGGAGGGCTATGGTGAGGGCGTTGGTGCCCAGCATATTCTCGACTCCCCCCGTGGGGGCCACGGCGGGACGGGCGTTGGTGCCGCATATGGCGATTAGCCCCTCCCGGGCCGCCATGGAGGCCCAGTAACCGGCTATGCCGTAGTGGGTGGAGTTCTTCACTGCGGCGCCCCCCATGCCGCAGGCCTTGGCCTTCTCTATGGCCCGCTCCATGGCGCGGTAGCTGGCCACCATGCCGAGGCCGTCGTGGGCGTCGAGGACCAGGGTGGTCTTCGTCTCCTTGAGGACCGTGAGCTCCGTTTTGGGCAGGAGTGTGCCGTTCTCGAACCTATCAAGGTATATGGGCTTGAGCCTGTTGCAGCCGTGGCTCGCTATGCCGCGCCTGTCGCTCTCCAATATGACGTCCGCGCAGATCTCCGCGTCCTCCCGTGGCGCGCCGTAGGCCATAAAGGCGTCGCGGATGAAGGACGCCATCAGTTCCCAGGGAACATACACTCTCTCTTCCATATAAATACCTCATGTGATGATTATTGAACAAGGATACAATATAGCACCGGCCATTTCAAGCGTAATTTTATGAATTTTTTATTCCCACTGGTTTTTCCACCCGGCCTGTTATCTCAAAGAGGGACGCGCCGGAGGTGAGCTCCGTGACCCGCGCCTCAAATCCCGGCAGGTCCTCCGGGGGGATGAGCACCCGGAGCTCCACGTCCGCCCCGTACTCCGCCCCCTCCAGCTCCCCGCCGGACCGCCAGAGCTCCGCCCGCACCCGCTCGAAGTGGTTGTAGGCGCACACCACCGTGACCTCCGCGAGCTCCCGCATCCTCGCAAGGCCCGCCGCCTCCAGCGCCATGGACGCCGCCTTTGAGTAGGCCCTCACGAGTCCCCCAGCCCCCAGAAGTATGCCGCCGAAGTACCGGGTGACGACGCAGCAGAAGTCCTGCGTCTCCCGGGCCTTGAATACCCCCAAGACCGGCATCCCGGAGGTGCCGGAGGGCTCGCCGTCGTCGGAGTAGCGGGTGGCGCCGGTCCCATGGATGGAGTAGGCGTAGACGTTGTGGCTGGCGTCCCAGTGTTTCTCCCGCATCTCCCGAATGTGCTCCAGCGCCTCCGCCTCAGTGGGCGTGTACCAGACGCGGCCAATGAACCGGGAGCGCTTTTCAATGTACTCTATCTCCCCGTACCCCGCGGGGATGAGATATCCCTCCATGACTCACCGCCTCACAAATCCCCGCACCGCGCCCCAGAGCTCCGGGGAGACGGTGACGTCCGCCAGAATCTGCTCCTCGCCGTACTCCACGGCGTGGACCTGGGCCTCCCGGTGGAGGGTGTCCACGAGGGAGGCGGAGGCGTAGGGGATGGAGAGCGTCACCCGTTTCTTCCCCCGGGATAGGATACCGCCTATCCGCTCCAGGAGCTCCGATGTGCCCTCGCCTGTCTTTGCTGATATGGCCACCACGTTCTCGCCCCGGGGGATGTCCCAGGGGGAGGCGCAGAGGTCGCATTTATTGTAGACCTCCAGCGTGGGCGTGGCGGAGGCCCCCAGCTCCGAGATGAGGGAGTTTACAACCTCCGCCTGGGCCTCCCGCTCCGGGGAGGAGGAGTCGATGACGTGCAGCAGCACGTCCGCAAAGGCCAGCTCCTCCAGCGTGGCCTTGAAGGACTCCACCAAGTGGTGGGGGAGCTTTCTAATGAATCCCACGGTGTCGGAGATGAGCACATCCGTCCCCGGGGAGATGGTGAGTTTCCTGGTGGTGGTGTCAAGGGTGTCAAAGAGTCTGTCCTGGGCCGCAATGCCCGCGTCCGTGAGGCGGTTTAGGAGCGTGGACTTCCCGGCGTTCGTGTACCCCACGAGGGCTATGACCGGCACGCCGTTCTTCTCCCGCATGTGCCTCTGGGTGCCCCGGACGCGGCGGACGCTCTCCAACTCCTCCTCGAGTTTTTGTATCCTGCGGCGGATGTGGCGGCGGTCCGTCTCCAGCTGCGTCTCGCCGGGGCCACGGGTGCCGATGGGGCTCTTGCCGCCGGAGGCCGTCTGCCGCACGAGGTGCGTCCACATGCCCGTGAGCCGGGGCAGGAGATATTTATACTGCGCGAGCTCCACCTGGAGCCGGCCCTCCCGGGTGCGGGCACGCTGGGCGAATATATCGAGGATTAGCTGGGACCTATCTATGACGTGCACGCCCAGATCCTCCTCCAGCGCCCGGAGCTGTGAGGGGGAGAGCTCGTTATCAAAGACCGCCAGAGTGCACGCCTGTGCCTCAATGAGCTCCCTTAGTTCCCGGACCTTCCCCTGGCCAATAAAGCTCCTGGGGTCCGGGCTGCGCTTTATCTGTAGGACCTTCCCGCAGCACTGGCCGCCGGCGGTCTCCAAGAGCGCCGCCAGCTCATCGAGGGTCAGGTCCGAGGAGCGCTCCCGCTCCTCCATGGTGTCAGCCGCCAGGCCCACGAGGCAGGCCCGCTCAAGTCCGTTGTTCTCCAAGTCGTTTTCCTCTCTAAAGTTCAAAGATAAATCGTTTTTTCAGTAGAGACCGCATATCCCGGGCTCCACCTGGATATTCTACCACATATCGACCAGGCGGTCACCGGTTTCACACAAAAAAATAAAAAATTTAAAGGATTTTCAACATTCGCGCAGTATAAATATATAGAGGTGGTTTACGTGCCGAACATAAGAGAAAAACGGGAGGTGCTGGAGCGTTCCTTCATAGCGCCGGAGGGCGTCCGGGCGGAGCAGAGCACCGGGCGGCCGGAGCCGGAGCCCCAGGACGTGGTGCGTACATGTTTCCAGCGGGACATTGACAGGATAACCCACTCAAAGGCATTCCGCCGGCTAAAGCAGAAGACCCAGGTCTTCTTGGAGCCGGAGGGGGACCACTACCGCACCCGCCTCACCCACACATTGGAAGTGACGCGGATAGCCCGGACCATCTCCCGGGCCCTCAACCTAAACGAGGATCTCACCGAGGCGGTGGGACTGGGGCACGACCTGGGCCATACGCCCTTCGGCCACGCCGGCGAGCGGGCACTCAACGAGCTCCTCTCCGATGAGGGCGGTTTCCGCCACTACGAGCAGAGCCTGCGGGTGGTGGACATCATAGAGAAGGAGGGCCGGGGCCTCAACCTCACGAACGAGGTCCGGGACGGCATCCTCCGCCACACCTGCGACCCCCTGGCCGCCACGCTGGAGGGACAGGTGGTGCGGGTCTCCGACAAGGCGGCATACATAAACCACGACGTGGACGACGCCATCCGCTCCGGCACTCTGCGGGAGGAGGAGCTGCCCCGGGAGGTCACGAGCATCCTGGGCACCCGCTACAGCGCCAGAATAAATACGATAGTTGAGGATATCATAGCCTGCGGGACGTCCTCGGGCGTCATACACATGAGCTCCCCCGTGGGGCGGGCCGTGGACGTATTTTGCGACTTCCTCTACGAGCGGGTGTACAATAATCCCGTGGTCAAGGGGGAGGAACGGAAGGTTTCGGGACTTTTGAGCGGGATTTTTGATTATTTCGTTAAAAATCCGTCTAAAATGTCGGGTGAGTACCTGGCAATAGCCGAGCGGGAGGGCGTGCGCCGGGCGGTGGCGGACTACATCTCCGGCATGACGGACCCCTACGCCATAGAGATACACAACAGCATCTTTGTCCCCATGGCCTGGACGGTGAAGTGAGGGCGTTTCGCCCTGGAAGGAGGTCCCGCCGTTGGCAATACCCAAGAGTTTCATCGAGGAGCTGGTGGCCCGCTCGGATATAGTGGAGGTGGTCTCGGACTACGTGCAGCTGACGAAACGCAGCGGCAGCAATATGTTCGGCCTCTGCCCGTTCCACAGCGAGAAGACCCCCTCCTTCTCCGTCTCGCCGGACAAACAGATATACCACTGTTTCGGCTGCGGCAAGGGCGGGGGAGTGATAGGCTTTATAATGGAGATAGAGAACCTCCCCTACCGGGACGCGGTGGCGTTCCTGGCCCGCCGCGCGGGACTTGAGGTCCCGGAGGACGAGAAGAGCCCGGAGGAGCGCTCAAGGCGCGCCCGGCTCTTAGAGCTAAACCGCCGCGCCGCGAGATACTTCTACTCAGTCCTCTCCACGCCCCGGGGGGCGGCGGCAGTGGAGTATATAAACAGCCGCCGCCTCACGCCAAAGACCGTCAAGGCCTTCGGTATAGGCGCCGCCCCGGACGAGTGGACGGCCCTCTCGGACGCCATGTGTGCGGAGGGATTCACCGAGAGCGAGCTCCTTGAGGCGGGACTTGCGAAAAAGGGGCGGAACGGCGGTATATATGATGTATTCAGGAACCGCCTCGTCTTCCCGGTCATAGACGTGCGGGGGAGCGTCATAGGCTTTTCAGGCAGGATACTGGGGGAGGGGGAGCCCAAGTACCTCAACACACCGGACACCCCTGTGTTCACAAAGAGCCGGAACCTCTTCGCCCTCAACATAGCAAAGCGCACGAAACGCGGTATGCTCATCCTCGCGGAGGGGAACGTGGACGTGGTGATGCTCCACCAGGCGGGCTTTGACTGCGCCGTGGCGTCCCTGGGCACCTCCCTCACCGCCGAGCAGGCGCGGCTCATGAGCCGCTACACGAAGGACGTGGTGATAGCCTACGACTCGGACGCCGCCGGCGTCAAGGCCGCCCAGCGGGCCATTGGTCTCTTGGAGCCGGCGGGGCTCAAGGTCCGGGTGCTGAAGATACCGGACGCCAAGGACCCGGATGAGTTCATAAAGACAAAGGGCCCGGAGGCATTTGAGCTCCTTTTGGAGCGCAGCGAGAACCAGGTGGACTACCGCATAGACGCCGTGCGTGCCCGCTATGACTTGGAGACGGACGACGGCCGCCTGGGGTTCCTGGGCGAGGTGACGGACCTATTAGCCTCCCTCCCCGGGGCGGTGGAGCGGGAGATATACTCCAGGAAGGTGGCGGAGCTCATCGGCGTCTCGCCGGAGGCCGTCCAGAGCGAGGTGCGAAGGGCGGCGCGGCGCCGCGCCAGCGGCGAGAGGCGCAGGACCGAGCGGGAGGCCATGAGGCCGGAGGCGGCCTTCCAGCCCCGCGACAGGTCGCTCAGGTACGATAACGTGGCCTCCGCCGCGGCGGAGGAGGGACTTATAGGGTACATTATGGCGGACCCCTCGCTCCTTCGGGATACGGAGGACCTATCGCCGGAGGACTTCTCCTCAAAGTATCTCGGCGAAATTTTCAGGGAGCTGCGCTCCCGGTTCAGCCGCCATGAGGACATGAGTCCCGGGGTGATACTCTCCACCCTCGGGGCGGAGGAGGCGGCGCGGCTCTCCGCGATACTCCAAAAACCGGTGTCCCTCGGCAACGCCGCCGGGGCGATAGCCGATTACATAGACAGAATCAAGACCGAGGGCCTGAAGACCGGCGAGAACCGGGACCTCCTGGCCGTCAGGGACAAACTAAAGCAAAAGAAAGGGCTTGGTGGGTGACATGGAAGGTAATAAGAAGACGGGCAAGGGCACAAAGCACAACGACGAGGCGAAGAAGGGCGGCCTCTCACCCCAGGAGCGCCTGGAGGCGCTTATCGCCGAGGGGCAGAAGAGGGGGTCTCTGACGACGAAGGAACTGCACGTGGTGGACACCCTGGGCATAGACCAGGAGCAGATCGACAGGTTCTACGAGCGCCTAGACGCCCTGGGCGTGGACACCGTGGACGAAGAGGCGCTGGAGATGCTGGAGGACGTGGACGCGCCTCTGGAGGAGCTTGAGGGCATCGATGAGATAACCAAGGAGGAGCTGGAGAACGCCGACGCCATGGCGGACAGCTACGCCATAGACGACCCCGTCAGGATGTACCTCAAGGAGATAGGCAAGGTGAACCTCCTCACCCCGGAGGAGGAGGTGGAGCTCGCCAAGCGCATGGCGGACGGCGACCCGGAGGCCAAGAAACGCATGGCGGAGGCGAACTTGAGGCTCGTTGTCTCCATCGCGAAACGCTACGTTGGCCGGGGCATGCTCTTCCTTGACCTCATCCAGGAGGGCAACCTGGGACTAATAAAGGCGGTGGAGAAATTTAACTACCAGAAGGGCTACAAGTTCTCCACCTACGCCACCTGGTGGATACGTCAGGCCATAACGAGGGCCATAGCCGACCAGGCCAGGACCATCCGCATACCGGTGCACATGGTGGAGACCATAAATAAGGTCATCCGGGTCTCAAGGCAGCTTTTGCAGGAGCTGGGCCACGACCCCTCGCCGGAGGAGATAGCCGAGGAGATGGATATGCCCGTGGACCGGGTCCGGGAGATACTGAAGATCGCCCAGGAACCCGTCTCCCTGGAGACGCCCATCGGCGAGGAGGAGGACAGCCACTTGGGGGACTTCATCCCCGATGAGGACGCCTCAGAGCCGGCGGAGGCCGCCTCCTTCACGCTCCTCAAGGAACAGCTCATGGAGGTGCTGGAGACGCTGACCCCCCGGGAGAAGAAGGTCCTGGAGCTCCGGTTCGGGATAATCGACGGCCGCACCCGCACCCTGGAGGAGGTGGGCCGGGAGTTCAACGTCACCCGTGAGCGCATCCGCCAGATAGAGGCAAAGGCGCTGCGGAAACTGCGCCACCCCAGCCGCTCCAAAAAGCTGAAGGACTTCCTCAACTGAGAAAAAATATATATAAAATATTCAAATTGCCCTTGACTTTGGATAAAAACCCTGTTATTATACTTAGGCGTTCCAAAGACAGCAGGTGGCTCGCGCCGTAAATCCTGCCGAGGGCAGCAAGTAAATTTGCTCTATCATGCCCTGTCGCCTTGCGCGCCGGGGCATTTTCTATGGACGCCATCAAATCCACGGAGGTGAAAAACTACATGCCCAATGCAAAGGTCCTGAGCGAGAAACAGGCGGTCGTCGCCCAGCTCAAGGAGAAACTCAAGGGAGCCGCCGCAGGCGTCCTGGTGGACTACTCCGGTATCACCGTGGCGGACGACACCGAGCTCCGCCGCAAGATGCGCGAGGAGAAGGTGGACTACTCCGTCGTGAAGAACACCCTTGTGCGCTTTGCCATTGACGACGCCGGCTACAGCGAGCTGGACCCGCTGCTCCACGGCACCACGTCCCTGGCAATCTCCCATGAGGACGCCCTGGCCCCCGCCAGAGTCGTCGCGGAGTTCGCGGACAAGCTGACTGACTGTTTCGAGATCAAGGGCGGTTTCATGGACGGGAAGGTAATATCCGTCGATGAGATCAAGGCCCTGGCGAAGATCCCGCCCCTGCCCATACTGCGCGCCCAGGTGCTCGGCACCATGCTGGCGCCCATCTCGAGCCTCGCCTGCGTTCTGAAGGCCATCGCCGAGAAGAACGGCGCCCCCGCAGAGGAGCCCGAGGCCGCTCCCGCGGAGTGAGTCACCGGACTCACAGAACTTTCACTACCCAAAAAATTACTTAATAGGAGGATATTATAATGGCCAGTGAAAAGATCAACGCCCTGATCGAAGAGGTCAAGGCTCTCTCCGTTCTCGAGCTCTCCGAGCTCGTACACGCCCTTGAGGAGGAGTTCGGCGTCTCCGCCGCCGCCATGGCCGCCCCGGCCGCCGGCGCCGCCGCTGCCGCCCCCGTTGAGGAGAAGACCGAGTTTGACGTCGTCCTCACCGGTTTCGACGCCGCCACCAAGATAAAGGTCATCAAGGCCGTCCGCGAGATCACGAACCAGGGCCTCGCCGAGGCGAAGGCGACTGTCGAGGGCGCCCCCAAGACCATCAAGGAGGCCGTCTCCAAGGATGAGGCCGAGGAACTCAAGAAGAAGCTCGAGGAAGTCGGCGGAAAGGTCGAGCTCAAGTAAGCTCACAAAACCGAAAGCACCCAGGCCCCGGAGGACATCAAAGCCCCCCGGGGCCTTTTTATGCGCAAAAATGCCTGGGATGGACCCTGATTTCGGGTTTCCCAGGCATTTTTTGCTTTATTGGGTCAGAGGGCGATGGTCTCCACGCCCAGAAGGTCGTTCATGGCGGATATGGCCCCCGTGAGGTCGCCGGACTTCAGAATGAAGTGGTGGTCGCTGCCGGCGGCGATGAGCCGGCTGTAGAGTTCGGAGGGGAGGCACCGGGGCCGGAGGGCGGCGGTGAACCTGTAGAGGTTGTCAACGAGCGCGCTGTCCGGGCACTGGGCGAGGGACGCCCTTGTCACCACGGACCTATACCGCCCGGCCTGGCCGGAGAAGTCGAGGACCGTGAGCTCCGAGTCGCCCCGGAGGAGGAAACCTATCATGACTCCCTCGCCGCACTCCTGGATATATGCCGTGCCGCCGGCGGGGAGCTTTGAGAGGGCGGTACTGCCCTCGTGGGAGAGGTAGAGCACGCCGTTCGCGTCGTCAACGGTGCCGCACTCACAGAGAGCGGAGGCCTTGCCGTCCATGGTGTTGAGGGCGGTCATCATGAGCGCGTGGGAGATGTCGCCCTCGGTGTCCAGCACGAACCCCTCGTCCGCTAAAAGGCAGGCCGCAAGATTCGACATGCCCCCGAACTCCGGGTAGCACTGGGCGGCGGCGCAGGTGAGGCCGTACTTGTCCCTGAGGGCTTTTATCGCGAGGTACGACTTGCAGCTCAGAATGAGGTGCTCGTCGGAGAGCTCCAACTTCAGACGGCCGTCCGCCTTGAGCTCCGCCAGCACGCGGGCCGCGGCCTCGTCGCTCTGGGCCGCTATGGTCTCCCGCCACTCGCTGTTCTCGATGTGAACAACGAGAGCGCCAAACTTATTCGTGAGGTCCCACTCATCGTAGGTCATGTCCTGGGCGCCGGCGGTGCGCCAGGTCTGCCGGGGGCCGATGGAGCCCACCACGGCATTTCTGACGGCTTTGGCGGCGGCGGCGCCGAGAGCCGCGTCCTTGAGGGCAAGGGCGGCCTCGTCGCTCTCCAGTGGCGCGGAGATGGTCCTGCAGAACTTGCCGCTGCGGCGGAGGGTGGCGGCGAAATGCTGTACCGAGGCCATGGAGAAGGTCTCAATGTAGGGCACGCTCAAGAGCACAACGGGGCAGGCGCTGGAGTTGTAGACAAGGTACTGGATGTTGTCCATGAGCCAGGAGGCGTGGATGAGCGCCACCAGGTCCACGCCGGCGGCGTTGAATCTCCGTGTCACGGAGAGGGCGTCGGCGGAGTTCCAGATGACCCTCTCCGCCGGTATGTAGTCCAAGCCGTTGCGCCGAAGTGACTCGCAGAGGGCAGCGGAGAGCTCCTGGGCCCGGTCCCCGCCCAGCTCCGCCGCGTTGGCCGCCACGGCGACGCCAATGGTCAGTTTTTTCATAAACGCTCCTTAATCAGCAATGATTATCCTCGTGCTGTTTCCGATTTTTTCAATGAATGACTCAGGAACGCCGGAATCCACAATGAGGCCGTCAATGTCCTCCCAGTTGGCGAACTGCACCAGGGACGAGGTCAGGCACTTGCTGCTGTCCGCCACCACATAGCAGTACTTGGAGTGCTGGATCATCATGTTCTTGACGTTCGACTCCAAAAAGTTCTCCACACTGGGGCCGGAGGGGCTGTTGAGCCCCGTGGCCCCGATGATGGCGATGTCGGCATTGATATTGGCAAGGCACAGCTCCGGCCAGAGGCCCACGGCTGACATGTCGGACTTGAAGACCTCGCCCCCGATCATCATGGTGCGGATGGAGTTATTGGCCATGAGCGTCACGATGGAGAGGGAATTCGTTATCACCAGCATGTTGCGCTTAGAGGTGATGGCCTCACTGAGGAAATACGTGGTACTTCCTGAGTCGATGAGTATGGTGGCGCCATCGGCTATGAGGGAGGAGGCTTTCGCCGCGACCTTCCGCTTATTCAAGGTGTTCTGCTCCATTCGTTCGTTTATGACGAACGCGCCGGGCAGGTAATTATTCTGTTTTACCGCGCCCCCGTGGAATCGTTTTACAACGCCGTTTTTCTCCAAAGCGAAAAGATCCTTCCTGGCCGTCTCCATGGTCACGGAGAACATCTCCGCGATCTCATTGACCAGGATCCTGTCCCTTGACATGAGGATGCGCGAGATCTGCATCTGGCGCTCCTGCGCGGACAGCCTAACTTCCTTGTTAGTCATGGTGCCTCCTAATTCCTTACCTAATATTTATATTAGAAGGGAAGGGGGGCTCAGGCCTTTCCGGCGCTCATGCACACCCCTATCCATTCTTTTACTACGGCCTTGATGCGCTCCTTGACGGGGCCGACTATGTCGATGGTGAAAGCGTTGTCGCCGAACTTAACGAGCTCGTCCCTCATGCTGTTCATGTATGTAGCGGCGATGCAGGTGCCGACGTTTATCTTGTTGAGGCCCAGCTTTATGCCCTTCTGGACGTCCTCCCGGGGGACGCCTGTGCCGCCGTGGAGCACCAGGGGCACGGAGACCGCGTTATTTATCTCCTCCAGGCGCTTGAAGTTGAGCTCGGGCTTCTCGGTGTAGAAACCGTGGGCGGTGCCGATGCCGACGGCCAGGCAGTCAACGCCCGTCTCCTCCACCAGCGCCACGCAGTCGCTGACCTGCGCTAAGAAGTCGTTGCCGTAATAGCCGCCCTCGATGCCGCCGCCCTTTATGCGGCCCATCTCGGCCTCCACGTGCACTCCGGCGGAGTGGGCGTAGTCCACCACGGCCTTGACGCGGCGGATGTTCTCAGCCAGGGGCTGGGAGGAGGCGTCAATCATCACGGAGGGGAACCCGTAGTCCACCGCCGCCTTGCAGACGTCGATGGAGTTGGAGTGGTCCAGATGGAGTATAACCGGCACGCTGGCCTCCCGGGCCGCCTGCAGCGCCATCGCGCCGCACATGCCCAGGGACTCCTGAGAGAAGTTCTCCGGGTGGGCCATGAGGATCACGGGGGCCTTCTCCTCCTCCGCCGCCTCGACTATGGAGAGCATGTCCCAGACGTCAGTGAAGTTGAAGGCGTTGATGGCGTAACCGCCCTCGTCTGCCTCCCTGAGGAGCTCTTTGAGTGTCTTTGTGTTCATACTAAACCCGTCCTTTATAAATATAGATTAATTAGATTTGATTGTAAAGCAAAAAGTGCGAAATCTACTTAAAACTGGATAAATCCTTTGATATACTCCGGACTCGTCGCGTTCTCCAGGGCGCCCTGGAGGGTATCCAGCGTGAACTGGCCGGTGAATATCTTATCGAAGTGGAATTTCTCGTCCTGGAGGAGGAGCGTGAAGGACTTATTGAAGGTGGCGGGGGTGGTGGCCATCATGCCCATGTAGGTGCCGTGCTTGAAGGTGAGGTCGCGCTGGACGTCAAACTCCACCGGGGCGGGGTTTATGGCGTTGCCGATGTCCACCATGGTGCCCATGCGTTTCATGTGATCAGCGCCCTCCCGGAAGGCCTTGGCGTTGCCCACGCAGTTTATTACGGTGTCCGCGCCGCGCCCGCCGGTGCGGGAGAGGACGAACTCCCGGCGCTCCTCGTAGGTGGAGGCGAGGGTGTTTATGCCCGCGTCAACGCCGGAGAAGTCCCGCGCTACCCCCAGCTTATACTCGCTGGCGCCGATCATGAGGACCTGCCGCACGCCGAGGAGCCTCGCGTAAAATGCCGCGAAGAGACCTATCGCCCCGTCGCCCATTATGAGCGCCGTGGAGTTCACATTCATGGAGTCCTCCAAAACGCCGGGGGCCCGCTGGGCCAGCTCCACCGCCCGGAGGGCGCAGGCCAGGGGGTCGATGAGCGAGGCTATGCGGCTGGGCATGGTGTCCGGCACCTTCCAGACGTAGGTGTTGGGGTATATGTACATGTATTCCGCAAAACCGCCGGTGACGTACGGCCACTCATTTACGCGGTTCGTGAACGGGGGCTCTCCCTCGCCCTGGTACTGGAAGAAATCGCCGTAGGCGAAGGTGTCCCGGCACATGGTGTAGACCCCGTCGCCGTAGGTGAGGCAGTCCATGCACTTGCCGCAGGTCACGCCGGGGTACACGCACACCCTGTCCCCTACGCTCAAGGGGCCGTAAAAGGCGTGTATCGTCCTCCGGGCGTCCTTGCCCATCTCCACAATGGTGCCGCACACCTCATGACCAAGCACCGCCGGGAATATGGGCTTGTTCCTGAAGTAGTGTACGTCCGAGCCGCATATGCTCACGGCCTCTACCCGGATGAGCATGCCGTCGTCCCGGACCTCGGGTATCGGCAGGTCCATGAGCTCCAGCTTTCTGACATCCGTCTGCACAGCGGCTCTTGAATAATTTGCCATATACATTCTCCTTTCCTGATATGTTGGGATATCTGGATTATAGTCCAAAACACAAGTATTGTCAACATAAAAACAAATCAAAACAAAAAATAAACTTGGTATTGACATAGCAAACGCAATAGAATATAATAAACCCAACAAAAACAAACTGACACCGGTTGGTTTTATTGGGAGGTTTTTCAGTGGGCAGGATAAGACTTGCGTGTGTGGATTCCCTCCTGGGGGAGGGGACGCTCCCCGAGAAGGCAGAACTTCTGAGGAAGTGGGGGTTTGAGGGCGTCACCGTCTACAGGACCCTCGAGGAGTGCGGGCCGGGGTTTGCGGAGGAGCTCAAAGCGGTGAGGTCCGCCGGGATAGAGCCCTGCGAGTTCGCATTCATAGATGAGTGTTTCGGGAACCTGGTGAGCGACGACCCGGAGAAGAAGGCGAAGAACATCGCCATGGTGAAGAGGGCGGTGGACATCTGCGGTGAGGCAGGCGCGCTGACGGAGATAGAGTACGAGTGCTCCCACCGGCGGGACATGCCCTCCTACAACAATAACTCCTACCCCATGCCGCCGGAGAACAAGCAGGCGGAGTTCACGGGCGTCTTGGGGGAGATCGCCGATTACGCCGCCCCCAAGGGCGTGACGGTATTGGTGGAGGCGGTGAACCGGTACGAGGCAAATTATGTCAATCTCCAGAGCCACGCGCTGGAGTTCATAAAGCGGGCGGGCCGCCCCAACACGGGGCTCCTGTGCGACCTCTTCCACATGAGTCTCGACGAGGAGGACCTGGCGTCGGTCATAAGAAACTGCGCCGGGTACGTGCGGCACGTACATATCGGGGACACTAATAGGCGGCTGCCGGGCCGTGGGTACTTAGATTGGCCCGGGATAGTCCGGGCGCTGAAGGAGATAGATTTTGACGGGTATATGTCGTTTGAGTGTACCGTGATGGGGGATCCCGCCGTGGAGCTCCCGGAGGCGGTGGCTTATATGAGGACCCTCATCGATCGGACGTGAGAGGAGGCGGTGGAGAGAAGTAGTCATAGTTTCCAGGCCGTGTGCCAAAAAATAAATGGAACAAAATTTTTAGGAGGTAAAAAGATGAAAAAAGCACTGGCTCTCTTGCTGACCCTGGCGATGCTCCTCGGCGTGGCCGTAGGATGCAGCGGGGACACGGACTCAAACCCCAGCGACTCAAACCCCGGCAACAACAACCCCAGCAGCGACAATAACCCCAGCGACAACAACACCCCCAGCGATAATAACCCCAGCGGCAACACCCCCGATGACACGAACCCCGGCGACACGAATACCCCCAGCACCCCCGGCACCTACACCGCCTTTGACGAGTTCACCAGGCCCCGCGTCAAGGAGGACGGCAAGCTCACGGTGGGCATCATAGTCATGGACATCAAGGCCGACTCCCTCTACCGCTCCCTCTGGCAGTCCCAGATCGAGTGCGAGCACAGGGGCTGGACGCTTGTTGACGGCACCTGCGAGGGCGACCCCCAGGTCCGCGACACCTTCCTCAACCTCATGAATCAGGACGTGGACGCCATAATCTTCGAGAACTGCAGCTATATGGAGTCCTACGCTGATATCGTGGCTGAGGCCCGCAACAAGGGAATAGGCGTCTACTGCAACGACAACCAGGTCATAGACGGCGTCATAAGCAACTGCACCATGCCCAACGGCGTGGCCTCCATGCAGCTCTTCTATCAGATCGGCCCGGATCTGGGTTGGGACATAAACATGGGCGTCATCCATGACAATAACTCTCAGGTCCACATCGAGCGGACCTACCCCGTCATGTCCTTCGCTGACGGCGTGTATCCCAACGTCAAGCTCCTGGCTCAGGAGGACATAAAGTCCGTCACCTACCCCGATATCCAGGCCTCCTACGAGTTCGCCAAAACCTGGATGTCCCAGTACGGCTCCGAGATGAACCTCATCTACACCTCCTGGGACCTCATGGGCGCCGGCGCCGCTGAGGCCGTCATCCAGGCCGGCGACCCCCACGGCGAGAAGACCGTGGTGGCCGGTATCGACGGCGGCAACACCGCCTGGATGTACATCCGCAACAACACCCCCCTCAAATACACCTATTCCCAGCCCTTTGAGCAGTTCACCCACAACGTATTTGAGATAATCGACCAGATCCAGGTCAAGGGCCTCAACCCCGGCGACGAGGGCTGCTCCATAGCCAAGGCCGGCGACACCCTCTTCTTCGAGGGTTTCGTCACCACCGCCGCCAACGTCCCCGAGATCGGCCAGCCCATCCACGCGGTCTTTGACTACTACGGCATGGACCCCGACGACCCCGACGCCTGGTTCAACTGGACCGACGGCCCCGGCATCTACATGGTGGCAGAGGGCAACTCCGGCGATGTATCCATCGGCGGCTGAGCCCGGCCCCTTCATCGAATAGAGCTCATATGTTCTCAGAGGAGGCGGGCACCGGCCCGTTTCCTCTGAGAAGTATAAGGTATGGTAGAGTGGAGTGATTCATTATTATGGAAAAAAGCTCGGTACTTGAAGTTAAGCACCTGACAAAGCGATTCTCCGGAGTCGTGGCAAACAATTCTATCGACCTGGACCTCCGGGAGGGGGAGATAATCTCGATCATCGGTGAGAACGGCGCCGGCAAGAGCACGTTTTGCAAGATGCTGACGGGAGTCTACCACCCGGACGAGGGGGAGATATTCATAGACGGCAAGCGCGCGGCCATCAAGAACCCCCAGGACTCCATGAAACTGGGGATAGGCATGGTCTACCAGGAGCGCAACCTGGTGAACGGCCTCACCGGCGCGCAGAACATCTGCCTCGGGACGGAGTCCACCTCCGGTATTTTTCTGAATGAGAAAGCAATGCGGGCCCGCGCCAAGAAGATACAGGAGGACCTGGGGATAGACGTCCCCCTGGATGTGCCCATCGACAGCCTGGGCGCCGGTGAGAAACAGCTCATCGAGATCATGCGCGCGCTCGTTTCAAATCCCCGGATACTCATACTTGACGAGCCCACCGCGTCCCTGGGGGAGAGCGAGATAGGGCCGTTTTTGGACTTCGTGCAGGGGATATCGAAGAATCTGAACGTCTCCATCCTCTTCATCTCCCACAAGATAGACGAGGTCTTCCAGATCTCCGACAGGATAGCGGTCTTCACGGACGGCGCCTGCGTGCTGGTGGACGAGGTGAAGAACCTGACGAAGGAGCGGTGCGTAATAGCCATGCTCCGCAGCGACAAGATAAAGCCCGTCGTCGTCCCCGAGAAGGACTACGCATCCCTCCCCAAGGTCATCGAGGTGGAGAGCTGCGAGTACGACGGCAAGGTCCACGACATAAGATTTGACGTCCGCAAGGGCGAGATCGTGGGGTTCTACGGCCTTGTGGGTTCCGGCAGGACCGAGTGCGCCGAGATGCTCTGCGGCCTCCGGCCCGCGGCCCACCGGGAGTTCATCCTGGACGGGCAGAAGGTGGAGCGCTCCAGCTCCACGCTGGAGATGATACATAAGGGCGTCATCCTCACGCCGGAAATAAGAAACAACGGCATGTTCAAGACCTACTCCCTGGCGGAGAACATCGGCATACTCTTCTATGAGAAACGCCTCTCCAACAAGCTGGGGTTCGTGAGCCGCCGGGAGATGAACAAGTTGGCGGACGAGGTGCTATCCGATAACGACGTGAAGTACCGCAACCGCGAACAGCCCATGAACGACCTGAGCGGCGGCAACAAGCAGAAGATCATCATCGGCCGTTCCATCGAGATCGAGGACATGAAACTCCTCATCCTGGACGAGCCCACCAACGGCATGGACATCGGCGCCAAGTACGAGGTCTACAAGAAGATGCTGAAGATAGTGGAGGACAACACCGCCGGCATCATGTTCATATCCTCGGAGCTTGACGAGCTCATATCTCTCTGCAACAGGATAGTGGTGTTCTCGGAGGGCGACGTGGTGAAGGTCGTGGAGAGAAGCAAATTTGACAAGGCCGACATCCTGACTGCGGCACTAAGAAGAGGGGGCAAACATGAAAACGCTTGATTTATCAAAGAGGGCTGAGTCGAAGAGGCGCACCAGCATTCTCAACTACTTCCTGCTCATAGCGGTGGTGGCAACGGCGATCCTCTTCTCCATCCTCCAGCCGGCGTACCTCAATGTGACGAACGTGATGAACATACTGAGGACCGCGAGTATCTACGCCATACTCTCCATGGCCGGCATGTTCGTGCAGCTGACGGGCGACATCAACTTCGCCATGGGCGCCCAGGCGATGGTGGCCGCGGGGATCATAGGGCGGCTGGCGGACATGTCGGGGCTCTTCCACAACTACGCCGTCTCCTTCGTGGCGACGCTCCTGATCGTGGCGGGGATCGGCCTCTTCTGCGGGTTCATAGTCATAAGATTCAAGATCCCCGCCCTCATAGGCACCCTCTCGGTGCAGATGATACTGGTGGGCGTCAACAAATTCCTCACAGACAACCACGTATATATGTCCCGCAACTGGGAGCGCAGTTACTACTTCCTGGGCCAGGGGCGGCTCTTCGGCGTGGTGCCCATGCCGTTTATAGTGTGCATCGTCATGATAGTCATAGCCTTCATCCTGACCGAGCGCACGAAGTACGGCCGGTACCTCTACTCCGTGGGGGCCAACACCACGGCCTGCACCCAGATGGGCATAAACGTTAAGAAAATTAAGTACATAGCCTACGCCCTCTCGGCCACTTTTGCCGCCGTGGCGGGCATACTCACGACGGCCAACGCCGGCGTCGTGACGAACACCATCTATGAGGACCTATTCACCCCGGCGCTCTGCGCGGTGTTCCTGGGGGCCACGTTCTATAAGCTGGGCGTCTACAACGTCTTAGGGTCGTTCCTGGCGTCCGTCTTCATGGTGATGATAACGAACGGCGTCCTCAGCGCCGGCGGCATGTTCTACGTCAAGGACATGGTGGAGGGCGCGATCCTCCTGGTGGCCGTTGGTATCGTGGCAGTCTTCCGCAAGGAAGGACTGCGGGGCATGTCCTTTGATGTTTGACCGGGAAGGAAGGAGATACGAATGGAAGGTAATAGATTGAGCAAAAAAGACAGCACCATCGAGTTTTTGGGCAAGTACGGGATAGGCTTTTTCACCATCCTCGTGGCGGTGTTCTTCGGCACACTGGAGCCGGCCTTCTTCAAGGGGAGGAACCTCCTCAATATCCTGAGCTCCGCGTGCGTCACCGGCATAGCCGGCATGGGCATAACCTGCATCTACGCCTCCGGCGAGCTGGACTTCGGCGCCGGCATTGAGGTGGCGACAGGCGCCTGCTCCATGGCCCTTCTTTTGAGGACCGACTGGTGCAACAGTTACGCTCTCGCCATCGTGCTGACGCTCCTCATAATGGTGGGCATCGGCCTTATGAACTCCTTCTTCCACATCGTTGTGGGGATACCCGCCTTCGTCTCGACCCTCGGCGTCTCGTTCCTCGTGAAGGGCGTGCTGAAGTACCTCACAAACGGCGGCGGGATATACGCCCTGCCCCAGTGGCCGAAGGCCTTCACCTTCGTGGGACAGGGGTATCTCTTCGGCGTAATACCAATGCCGGTGATAGTGCTGGTGGCGGTCTCGGTGGTGATGCTCCTATTCACCGAGCGGACCAAGTGGGGCAAGTACATCTACGCCGTGGGCGTGAACTCAAAGGCCTGCAACTACCTCGGCATAAGCGCGAAACTCCAGAAGACCATCGCCTTCGTGCTCTGCTCCGTCATATGCGGCATAGCCGGCATAGTCCAGGGCTCGATGCTCAACGGGTGCCTCGCCACCATGGGCGACGCCATATTCACCCAGGCGCTGACTGTCCTCATGTTCGGTGCGCTCTTTTTAAAGAGCGGCGTCTATAACGTCCCCGGCACGCTGGTTGGCGCGCTCTTATACACGATAATCCTGAACGGCATGACCCTCTGCAACACACCCGCCTGGGCGAAAGAGGTGGTACAGGGCGCGCTGCTGCTGGTGGCGCTGTGCCTCGTGGCCTCCGCAAAGCTCAGGAAGGACGCAAGATAAGCGGAAAGGAGCAAAATATGGAAATCAAGGTAGTTACCCCCAAGGACGCCCGGGCCTTTTTCGAGGGCCCCGAGCTTGACAGGATGTACTTCCAGACGGAGAAGATCACCTTCGGCACATGCACGCTCCACCCCGGCGACACCGGGGCCGTGGACAACGGGCACCCCAACGGCAACGAGGTCTTCTTCGTGGTGAAGGGGAACGTCATCCTCCGCACACCAAATGACAACCGCTGCTACGAGCTCTCCGAGGGGGACGCCATACTCATGCCCGAGGGCGTGCCCCACGAGCTCACGAACATAGGCGAGGGGATGGCGGTAGTCAGTTTCTCCCTGGCCCCCAGTGAGCTGTGAGGTGGAGATGAGGTACCTACTTGGAGTCGATCTGGGCACCACCGCCATCAAGGTGGCGCTCTTTGACGAGAACGGCGCCGCCGCGGCGGTGTCCACCCAGGAGCACAGGCTCATAACACCCACCGAGACGGTGGTGGAGCAGGACCCGGAGGTCTACTGGAACTGCTTTAAGGCTGGCACCCGGGAGGTGCTGGAGAGGTCCGGCGTCGCCCCCCGGGACATCCTGGCGCTGAGCGTCTCGGCCCAGGGGGAGACGCTCCTCGTCCTTGACGGGGAGGACAGGCCCCTCCGCAACGCCATAGTCTGGATGGACAACAGGGCCCAGGCGGAGTCCGACGCCCTGGCGGCCCGTTTTACAAACGAGACCATACATAAGGTGACCGGCCAGGTGGAGATGACCGCCCTGTGGCCGGCGGCGAAGATAAAGTGGATACGGGACCACGAGCCGGAGGTCTACGATAGGGCCGCAAAGTACCTCCTCTTAGAGGACTGGTTCTTCATGCGCCTCATGGGCGGCTACTATGGCGAGGGCTCCCTCTGGTGCTCCACCATCCTCTGGAACATCACCACGAAGACCTACTGGCCGGAGATGGTGGAGGAGCTGGGACTCCGGCGGGATCAGCTCCCGGAGATCGTGGAGTCCGGCACGCCCCTGGGGACCATATTGCCGGCGGTGGCGGAGGAGCTGGGCCTCGACCCCAGCCTCCAGCTCGTCATGGGCGGGCTCGACCAGTCCTGCGGGGCCATAGGCGTGGGGAACGTCCGTGAGGGCGTCTTCTCCGAGAGCACCGGCGCGGCGCTGGCCGTCTGCGCCATGACGCCCCGCCCGGCCTTCGACCCCAACCGCCAGATGCCCTGTTTCTACACCGCCATACCCGGCATGTACATGATACACGCCTTTAGCAGCGGGGGCATCGCCTACAAGTGGCTGCGGGACACCCTCTGCACCCAGGAGGCGGACGTGGCCGCGAGGGCCGGCATGAGCACCTATGACATCATGAACGGCGAGGCCACCCAGGTGCCGGCGGGGTCCGAGGGACTTCTGGTCCTGCCCCACTTCCAGAGCTCCGGCCCCCCGGACTCCGAGCAGAGCGCCTCGGCGCTCATTTACGGCCTCGCCCTCAAGCACACGAAGGGCCACATAGTCCGCGGTTTCATGGAGGGTGTGGCCATGGTGCTCCTGCGCATGACGGAGGCCGTCCGGGCCATGGGCGTGGAGGTGCGGGAGATACGCTCCCTCTCCGGCGGCGCCAAGAGCCCCCTCTGGTGCCAGATAAAGGCCGACGCCACCGGCGTGCCGGTGGTGACGATGACGAACACCGACGACGCCGCGTGCCTCGGCGCCGCGATCCTCGCAGGTGTGGGCGCGGGACTCTGGGACTCCGTGCCGGAGACCGCGGAGCGGTTCGCGAGACCCGAGCGGCGCTTTGAGCCCGACCCCAAAAACCGCGCCGCCTACGACCAGCTTATAGAGAAGTACAAGGCGGTCTTCGCCGCCCTGAGGCCGGTATTTAAAAAATTCAGTTAAGGAGATAGACATATGAGGCTTGTAGTAATGCTGACCCAAAATGACAAAACAGTCCCCAACGCCCGGGAGGTCTTCGCCCAGTGCCGGGACACCCGTACCCAGGACTGGGGATTCAAGAACGTGGGCGTCCCCAAGGAGACGCTCATAGAGCTGGCGCGGGACATCCACGCCGCCGGGAAGACGGCCTACATGGAGGTCGTCACATATAGCGAGGAGGAGTGTCTGGAGGCTGCCCAGACCGCCATTGACTGCGGTGTTGACTACCTCTTAGGGACCGTCTACTACCCCTCGGTGCTTGAGAAGATCCGCGGCACGGGCCTAAAATTCTTCCCCTTCTGCGGCAAGGTCTGGGCAAGTCCCTCCATCCTCGGGAAGACCCCAGATGATGTCATCGGCGACGCCAAGAAGTTCCGGGAGCTGGGGATCGACGGCACCGACCTATTACTCTACAGGTTCGAGGGCGACACCACCGAGCTCATGGACAGGTATTTTGCCGAGGTGGACCTCCCCACCCTCGTGGCCGGGAGCATCAATAGCTATGAGCGCATATCCCTCATGCAGAAGAAAGGCGCCTGGGGCTACACCATCGGCAGCGCCTTCTTTACAGGCAGTTTCGTGCCCGGCGGCTCCTTCAGGGAGAACCTTCTGGCGGTGGAGAGATACATGGGATCCATCGGCGAGTGAGTAAAAATACAAAGAAAAGAGCGGACTTATATGGAAAAGAAGAAGATACTCCTGGTTAGGGACTCCCTCATGAGCGTGGAGCAGGCGGAGATGTTCCGCTTTGTGGAGGACTACGGCGCGGAGCTCAAGATAGTTGAGGACCACCCGGACTTTAGCTACGACGAGCTGGTGAAGTACCAGCTGCAATTTGAGACCGAGGGCCCGGACAGCGTCCCCCAAAACGAGGACATCCTCCGGGAGATAAAGGACGCCGACGTGGTGATAAGCTACTTTAGCGCCATATCCTCCGCCTCGGTGGACAACGCCGAGCACCTGAGCGCCGCCTGCATCCTCCGCAGCGGCACCGAGAATATTGACGCGACCCACGCCGCAAAACGCGGGGTGAAGGTCATAAACACCCCCGGGAGGCTTGCGGTGTGCGTCTCAGAGTACACGGTGGGCCTCATCATAGCGGAGATACGCAACATCGCCCGCAGCCACGCGGACATCATGCGGGGCAACTGGGTCAACTACTACACGAATAAGGACTACTCATACAACATCGAGGGCAGCACCGTGGGCCTCATCGGCCTCGGGGCCGTGGGCAGCCGGGTGGCGAAGGTCCTCTCCACCATGGGCGCCAAGATACTCGTCTTCGATGAGTACGCGAGACCCGAGGCCATCAGGGCCGAGGGCTACACCCCCGTGACGCTGGAGGAACTTTGCAAGTGGTCGGACATAATCTCCGTCCACTACCGCCTCACGGAGAAGACCCGCCGCATGATCCGCGCCGAGCACATCGCAATTATGAAACCCACGGCATACTTCATAAATACGGCCCGGGCGGGCCTCGTGGATGAGGAGGCGCTCATCGCCGCCCTCCGGGAGAGGCGCATCGGCGGCGCGGCCATAGACGTCTTCACCCAAGAGCCCCTGCCACAGGACTCCCCCTACCTTGCGCTTGATAACGTCACCCTGACGCCCCACATGGCGGGCGTCTCCTCCGAGGAGTTCAGGATGACCTTCGCCGTCATGGAGAGGACCCTCCGGAAGTACCTCTCCACCGGGGAATGGGAGCATGTTGTCAACTGATCCCCCGGTGGACGGGGTGCTGGTGGTGGACTTCGGGACCTCCGGCGTGCATGTGAGCGTGATAAACTGCCGGGGCGGGGAGAGCGTGCTGGGTTTCTCCAAGAAGTACCCCCTCCTCCACCCGGCGGAGGGCATGGCGGAGCTCCGGCCCCAGGATGTCTGGCGCGCCTCCCAGGAGTGCGTGGCCCGGACGGTCGAGGGGCTGCCCGGGAATGTCCGCCTGCGGGCGCTGAGTTTCTCCTGGTTCGGGGACAGCGTTATGGCGGTGGACGGGGCCGGGGAGCCCATGACGAACCTCCTCCTCTGCTTTGACGCCCGGGGCGTCGCCGAGGCCGCGGAGATAGCCGCCGCCCTCGGCCCCAGGCACGCGGAGCTCACCGGGGAGCCCTGCAACTCAAGTTCCGCCTCATCGAAGTTATTATGGCTCAAGCGTCACATGCCGGGGGTGTTCAAGGGCGCGGCGAAGTTCTGGAGCGTCCAGCAGTTCGTCCTCCACCGCCTCGGGCTGGAACCGGTATGCGACGCCACAATGGCGGCCAGATTCTGCCTATTCGACAATAGGTCCCGCCGCTGGTCCCCGGAGCTCGCGGGGGCGGCGGGGCTGGACCTCTCCCGCCTCCCCCGGGTGGAGAGCTCGGGGTACGCGGCGGGGACCATAAGAAATTACGGCGCGGTCCCCCTCCCAGACGAGGTGCCGGTCATGATCGGCGCACACGACTGCGAGTGCGGCATACTGGGCGTCGGGGCCTTCGGCGGGCGGGAGGACGTGCTGGCGGACATAACCGGCACATACGACCACCTGGGCTTTCTGCGCCGGGGGTATCTAAACCCTCTGGCGGAGGACCCCGGTGCCGGGGCCTACGGCGCCTCGGGCCCCCTGGAGGACACCTCCACCTGTTCCGCCTCCTTTGACACCGCCGGTTCCACCCTTGAGTGGTTCATGCGGGAGGTGGCGGGGGACACCTCCCCCGCAAGTTACGACGCGCTGTGGGCCTCGGCGGAGTTCTCAGGCTCCGGCCGGCTCCTCCTCTGCCCGGACTTCATCGACTCCCACGGCCGGGTCTCCGGCCTTGATATCTCCACGACGCGCCGGGACCTCTTCGCCGCGGTGGTGGAGGGGATAACCTTCGAGGTGCGGGGGATATTTGACGCCTTCCAGCGGCTCACCGGCGGCGGGATATCCGTCCTCCGGGTGGGGGGAGGCCTCTCCCGGGCGGACAAGTGGCTCCAACTGCGGGCGGACGTCTTCGGCTGCCGGGTGGAGCGTATGGCGAACCCCGAGTCCTCCTCCCTGGGGGCGGCGATACTGGGGGCCTCCGCCGCCGGCGTCTACAGTGACGCCGAGGCCGCGGCGGAGGGGATGGTGTTCACGGCTGGGGCCTTCGTGCCCCGCCCCGCCACCGCCGCCAGGTACGCCGGAAAATACGAGAGCTACAGGAAGTTTAGAGATAAGCCTTAGTTATGGCTTGCCTACAGTTTGATAGGAGAGAGTTACCGTGGCGGTGGCTCTCTCCTATTTTGATGTATTTTTCCATCAAAGAAAATGGCCCCGCCAAAATCCGGGAGCGTTGAAAATTTTACCGCGCTATGGTAAAATCACCACATGGACGCGGCGGAGGCGGGGTACCCCGCAAATATACGCGCCGCGACGGGGGAGGGGACGATGGCCGGGAACTTTGACCGGGAGGACTGCCTAAAAATGCTCAACGACAAGCGGCGGGAACTCCTCGCCCGCGGCATAGATAGACTGCCCCAGCGCTCGGACTTTGAGGAGCAGGAGGTGGTGTCCATAAAGGCGCGTCTTGGCCCCTGGCCCCGGGCGCTGGAGACCGCGGGGCTGAAGGAGCCCCGGGGCGGCGACAGGCTGGAGCGCAACAGGGAGAAACGCCGCCGGGCGCGGCGGCGTGCCCGGCGCGCCCGCAGGGAGGGGGCGGAGACAAAGAATGATGAGTGACGAGGCGTCCCTAAGGGCGCTTATTGATAGCATAGGGCCCCTTAACGAGGGTGCCATGGAGGCGGCCCGGAGACGTGAGGCGGCGCTGGCGAAACCCCCCGGGAGCCTGGGGCGGTTGGAGGAGCTGGCGATCCAGCTCGCCGGCATGACGGGGCGCGTCATAAATTCCGTGGGCGGCAAGGCGCTACTCGTCTTCTGCGCCGACAACGGCGTTGTGGAGGAGGGCGTCGCCTCCGCACCCCAGTCCGTCACCGCCGCCCAGGCGGTGAACCTCACCCGGGGCAGGACCGGCGCCTCGGCGCTGGCCCGGAAGTTCGGCGTGAGGATGTACGTCTGCGACGTGGGGGTCAATGCGGAGCTCGACTGCGGGGACATAATAGATAGGAAGATAGCCCCGGGGACGGGGAACATCACCCGGGGCCCCGCCATGGACCGGGGGAGCGCCCTCGCGGCTATCCTCACCGGCGCGGAGACGGCCCGGATGGCCGTGAGGGACGGCGCGGAGGTCCTCGGCGTGGGGGAGATGGGCATTGGGAACACCACCACCTCCGCAGCCGTGCTGGCGGCCCTCACGGGCCGGGACCCGGCCACCCTCACGGGCCGGGGCGGCGGGCTCACGGACGAGGGGTACCGCCGGAAGGTCCGGGCGGTGGAGACGGCGCTGCGGGTCAATAGTCCCGACCCCGGGGACGTCCTCGATGTCCTCTCAAAAGTGGGCGGGTTTGACATCTGCGCCATGACGGGGGCGTTCTTGGGGGCGGCGGCCCTGCGGGTGCCGGCGGTTGTGGACGGGCTCATCTCCGCCGCGGCGGCGCTCTGCGCCGTGCGGCTCTGTCCCCTGGCGGCGGGGTACCTTGTGCCCTCCCACGCCTCCCCGGAGCCGGGGTACGGCGCGGCGATGGCGGAGCTGGGACTCCGACCCCTCTTTGACCTGGGTATGCGCCTGGGGGAGGGCAGCGGGTGCCCGATAGCTATGATGATGTTGGAGGCGGCCTGCGCCGTCATGCGGGATATGGCCACCTTTCAGGAGGCGGGCATTGACGACGAGTACCTCGACCCCATACGGAGAATGGAGAGCGGAAGTTGAACGTATTTGTGACCGGCGGCAGCAAGAGCGGCAAGTCCGCCCGGGCGGAGGAGGCCGCGCTGCGGCTCTCCGCCGGGGGAGAGCGGTACTACGTGGCCACGATGATCCCCTGTGACGGCGAGGACCGGGCCCGGGTGGCGCGGCACGTGGCCGCGAGGGCGGGCCTCGGATTTATCACATTGGAGCTGGGCCGGGACGTGGAGCGGTGTTTGGAGCTGGGTTCCCCCGGCGCCACATACCTCATTGAGAGCGTCACCGCGCTCATGATGAATGAGATGTACCCCCAGGGCCGGGACCCGGACCCGGAGGGAATGGAGCGGTGCATCGAGGGACTTTTGGAGGTGGCCCGGCGGGCCGGAAACGCGGTCTTCGTCTCGGACTACATCTTCTCCGACGCCGCCCATTACGATAGTTACACGGAGAACTACCGTGCGGCCCTGGGCCGTGCGGCTAGGGCCCTGGCCGCCGCCTGCGACGTGGTGCTGGAGGTCACGGCGGGGCTCGTGACAGTTCATAAGGGGGTGTGGGAATGTGAAAAGACTCTTTAGGGCGCTCCTCATGTGCGTCTCCATGTTCACCGCCCTGCCGGTGCCGGGAAATTATTGGGACGAGGCGGTCGACCCCATCTGCGTGGAGAACATCAGGT